>JAFTXJ010000011.1 GCA_017461625.1 Clostridia bacterium | reverse complement strand
CCACCTTCGACCTCAAGCCCGAAATGAGCGCCTATGAGGTCCCCGAGGCGGTTCTGCCCTGCATCAACGAGGATAAGTATGATGTCATCATCCTGAACTATGCCAACTGCGACATGGTCGGCCACACCGGCGTGTTCGAGGCTGCCGTGAAGGCGGTCGAGGCTGTCGACGCGTGCGTCGGCAAGGTTTGGGAGGCGACGAAGGAAATGGGAGGCTGCATGTTCCTGACGGCTGACCACGGCAACGCCGACAAGATGATGAACGAGGACGGCACCCCGTTCACCGCGCACACCACCAACGTCGTGCCGTTCCTGGCCGCCGGCGTGGGCGATGTGAAGATGCGCGAGGGCGGCTGCCTGGCGGACATCGCGCCGACCATGCTGCCGTATGTCGGCCTGCCGGTTCCGAAGGAAATGACGGGCAAGAGCATCATCGAGGCGTAAACCGGGGGATTACGTTAGGGCTGCCGCCCTAAAACCTGCCTGAGGGACATTGTCCCTCAGACTCCCTATTACGCTTCGCGGCGGCTTGAATCAACTGTCCCATAAAACGTCTCCGGCTTTGCCGGGGACGTTTTTAGATATTATCTTTAAACAGCGCGAAGCGAAGAAGGGGTCTGGGGATTGCATCCCCAGGCAGGGGTTTGGGGATGCAATCCCCAACGTATCTTCCCAGTACATTGTGGCATCTTTGTGAAAACGGAAAAAAGTGGGAAGAAATTGCGGCGCATCCTCGTCATATGATTGTACATGATCATAATGGGAGGAGTTTTAAGATGAATAAGAAGATGTGTGCGCTGCTGCTGGCGGCGGCAATGATGCTTGGCGCCTGCGGCACCATGGCAGAGGGCTTTGCGACACCTGCGCCGATGCAGATGATGAGCAACCCGGCGACGATCACCGTGCAGGGCACGGCGCAGATTATGGCCGATCCGGATGAGGTGAGCGTGACGGCGAATGCCTCCGTAACGGCCGCGACTGTGGGCTCGGCGCAGGAGGCGATGAACGCCATCGTCGCTGCAGCGACGCAGAAGCTGCTGGAGCTCGGCGTGCTGGATGCGGATATCGTCACGAATGACTATGGCTATCATCCTCGCTATAACTACGACACGAACACCGTCACCGGCTATGAGGCCAATCATACGCTCAGCATCACCTGCCGCGATGTGGAGATGCTCGACAGCGTGATCGGCGCGCTGACGGACAGCGGTTTTTCCAATATCTATAGCGTGAGCTATGATATCTCCACCCGCAGCGAGCTGTATCAGCAGGCGCTGGATCTGGCTATCCAGCGTGCGGAGGAAAAGGCGCTGCGTATGGCGCAGACCGGCGGCCTGATGATCACCGGCATCCGTTCCATTGCGGAAAACGGCGGCTACAACGAGGGCTATGCGGTCAGCGCCAAGGCGGACGGCGTGATGCTGCGCAGTGAGGCTGCTGCCACGGGCATCCGCTCCGGCAGCGTGAGCGTGAGCGCGGGCGTGACGGTTATCTATGAGGCGAGCACAAACTGAGTCAGTACGGCGGCGGGCAAATCCCGCCGCCGCTTTACATGATGCGCGCCAATATGATATATTGAACCCATCAAATGAAAACGGAGGGGATGAGCGATGTCCCTTTTTGGCAAGAAGAGCGAGCGCAAGGCAGGCGGCGCGCTGGTGCTCTATACCACCAAGCATGGCGCGACCCAGCGCTACGCAGAGCGGATTGCGCAGCCGCTGGACGCGCTGGTGAAGGATGCGGCCTATGGCAGCCTGGAGCGCGCGAAGACGTATGACGCCATCGTGCTGGGCTGCCCGGTGTATATGGGCAAAATCAAGGGGCTGGATTTCTTTGCGGATCACGTAAAGGATCTCACGGATAAGCGCCTGGTACTCTTTACCTGCGGGCTGTATGATCCCGCGCAGGTGGACGTTCGGGCGAAGCTGGAAGGGCAGCTGGCTGAAAAGCTGGGCGATGCGCTTGGGCATATTTCCGTCTTCCATCTGCGCGGCAGCCTGCGCTGGCAGAGCCTGGGTTTAGCCGAGCGCCTGCTGATGAAGGCGCTGGTGGCGGATATGAAGAAAAAGCCGGAGGCGCAGCGCAGCGAGACGGAACGCCTGATGATCGAAACCGAGGGCGGTTCGCTCGATTTTTCGGATGAGGCGGATATCGCATCGATCGTCCATGCGGCGCGTTTTGGAAAGGAAGCGGACAGATGAACAGCCAAAAACCGAACATTCTGCCCGGATGGGCGGACGTTATCGTTCGTTTTTCGCCGAAGGACGGACGCGAGGAGCGCGAGCGCGCGATGATTCTGGATCTGATCGCGCAGTACGGCGATGGGATTCTCACACGCGGGAATGATTTCTGCCACATGACGGCGTCGTCCATCATCGTCAGCCAGGACAGGCGGCGCACGCTGATGGCGTTTCACAAAATCTACAACAGCTGGGCATGGACGGGCGGCCATGCGGACGGCGAAAGCGATTTCGAAGCGATCGCCAGGCGCGAGGCGCAGGAGGAGACGAGCATCACAGATCTCAAACTGCTTGGCGGCGGGCCCGCATCGATCGAAATCCTGCCTGTATGGGCGCATGTGAAGAAGGGAAAGCACGTGGGCAGCCATCTGCATTTGAACGTGTCGTATCTCTTTGAGGCGGATGAAAACGCGCCGCTGCGCATCGCAGAGGATGAAAACAGCGCCGTGGGCTGGCTGGAAGTTGACAAACTTTGTACATTTGTCACCGAGCCGCCGATGATGCCGATCTATGAAAGATTGCTCGGAAGGGCGAACGATTGGTAAAAACTTATAAATAATATGCGAAAGCGCTTGCGCTCCTGTACAAAGATGGGTATACTAAAGCCACAGAAAGGAGAACAAGCATCATCAGCAACCCAGGACCAACTGAATATCTGGCAACCCCTTGTAAAGGAGGCCGACCGCATGATCGTACGTTTTGTGATGAAAGACGCGCACGTCCCCGCTTCGATCCAGGAGACCATGAACAAGCGCTGCCACCAGCGCATGGATGCATACTTCAAGGATGAAGCCCCCGACGCGACCGTGATCACGGTTCGCGTCACCGAGCAGAAGAGCACGTATAAAGTTGAAATGACGATGCCCTATCTCGGACATACACTTCGTACGGAAAACCAGGAGCGGGAAATTTCTCTCCCCGCGCTGGATAAAGGCATAGATATCCTGGAAAGACAGATGAAAAAGCTTCGCACCCGTCTGGGACGCGACCTTCGTAAGAAGCCTGTGGTGGCGGAGGATGCCCCGGCGCCTGCCGAGGAAGAGGCCATTGAGGAACAGGAGAAGGTTATCCGCGTCAAGCGCTATGCGGCCAAGCCCATGAGCGTGGACGATGCGATCCTTGAAATGGACCTGTTGGGACACTCGTTCTACATGTTCTCAAACATCGAAACCGGCAATGCAGCGACGGTTTATCGCCGTACAGACGGCGGTTGCGGCCTGATCGAACTTGAAAGCCTGTAAGAATCCAAACCTGAAAGGTCCGATAACAGCGACCAATAAGCGCATTCTCCAATGAACCGGGAGGAAGCGAAAAGAGAAAGGGTGGTACCGATGGATCCGGCGATAAAGAAAGTGGCGCTTGTGCTCGCTGCTGCGCTGATTGTGGTCCTCGGACTGATTGTGATAAGCGAGGGCGCAGGCAGCAAGGAAGCTCAGGTCGCCACGAAGAACATCCCCGTCACGGAAAACACGCAGACCGCGAAAACTACGCAAGCCAACGCACAGACATTGCCCGCAGATGTGGCAGATGCCAGCGACGTAAGCAAAACCAATGAGGCGCAGATCGAAGACGACGCGCAGGAAATTGAAATGTATGAGGGTGCGCTTGCAGGACTGAGCGAAGAAGAGATTGCGAAGATGGCGCTTGCCGAGGAAGCAGGATCTGCAAGAACCGAGACAAACGGCACGGAAACGGCCGTGGATTAAAACGAAAAACCAATCAAATCCCGCAGGCAATTCATATATAGCTCCGTCGGTTCCGGAGGGGGCAGACGAGACACAAGACCCATCGGCGGGAAAAACAAGAGGAGCAGGGCTCCTGACGCATGCCATTGCGTGCGCGATATAGAAAAGAGGGAAACGACATAGTAGAAGTGCATTAAGCCGGAGTCGCAGGCAAAGAAAGAAGCAGGCGGCTCCGGTGTTTTAGATATTGCAAGGTTTTGCGCATCGGTTAACAAATTTTGCAGTTTTTTTGAAAAAACCGTTGACAAATGCCCTGCTGTAGTGTATTATATATTTCGTCGCCGCGCGATACAATCAAACGGACGGCAGAATGGGAGCATAGCTCAGCTGGGAGAGCATCTGCCTTACAAGCAGAGGGTCACAGGTTCGAGCCCTGTTGTTCCCACCAATGGCCCGGTAGTTCAGTTGGTTAGAACGCTAGCCTGTCACGCTAGAGGTCGACGGTTCGAGCCCGTTCCGGGTCGCCATTTTTTCTTTGCCTCTGTAGCTCAGTTGGTAGAGCAGCGGACTGAAAATCCGCGTGTCGCTGGTTCGATTCCGGCCGGAGGCACCAAAAATATGCGGATGTAGCTCATCTGGTAGAGCGCCACCTTGCCAAGGTGGAGGTAGCGGGTTCGAGCCCCGTCATCCGCTCCAATAAAAACCATCGTCTTTGACGGTGGTTTTTATTTTTTCCCTAACAAAATAAGAATTAGTTGTTTACACCTCATCAGTCACTTCGTGACAGCTTCTCCTCAAGGAGAAGGCTAATTAGTGCATCAAAAATCACCGCACCTCACATAGCTGACGACCATTTCCTCGGCTCCCCCTATTGAAATAGGCGGGAGTTGTCACGAAGTGACTGAGGGGGTAAAGATTAGGTAATAAGTAATGTGTAATAGTGAAGAAGTGAGGGTCTGCGACACATTTTAACAACCCCCACCGTCTTTTGCTTCGCAAAATCCACCTCCCCCGAGCTTCGTGGGAGGCTTATATGGCGGCTTTTCGTAACGCCTATTAAGATTTTAAATCATAAAAAACCCGGAAGATTCAGACATCTTCCGGGTTTGCTTTTTAAAGTGTGATTTTGTGGAATACTTTTTTGCCTTTTTTAACGATTGCGGGAGCATCTGCAAGCTTTGCTTTTGAAAGCTTTTCGCCGATTGAAGCAACCTTCACATCATCAACAGATACACCACCCTGGTCGATAAGTCTTCTTGCTTCACCCTTTGACTTTGCGATGCCTGATTTAACGAGAACATCAATAACGCTGATTTCACCGTCTTCAAAATCATCATCAGTAAGAACAGTTGTGGGCATATGCTCTGAATCTGCACCGTTTGAGAAAAGTGCCTTTGCGGCTGATTGAGCCTTCTGAGCCTCTTCTTCACCGTGAACAAGCTTTGTTACCTCATAAGCGAGAACTTCTTTAGCCTTGTTGATTTCGCTACCTTCAAGCTTAGCATATTCATTAACCTCATCCATAGGAATGAAAGTGAGCATTTTCATACAGGTAACAACGTCTGCATCCGCAATATTTCTCCAATACTGGTAGAAATCATAAGGTGTTGTCTTTTTGGGGTCAAGCCAAACTGCACCCTTTTCGGTTTTACCCATTTTCTTACCCTCTGAAGTAAGAAGAAGGTTGAATGTAAGGCCATAAACATCTTTGCCGTCGCTTCTTCTGCAAAGCTCAACACCGCCGATGATGTTGCTCCACTGGTCGTCACCACCAAGCTCAAGCTTACAGCCGTATTTGCGGTTAAGAACAAGGAAGTCATAGCTCTGCATAAGCATATAGTTAAGCTCGAAGAAAGAAAGACCTCTTTCAAGACGCTGTTTGTAGCACTCTGCAGCTAACATTCTGTTAACTGAGAAATGAACGCCAACCTCACGAAGGAAGTTGATATAATTAAGGTCCATAAGCCAATCGGCATTATTAACCATAATTGCCTTACCTTCTGAGAAATCAATGAGGTTTGACATCTGGTCACGGAAGCAACCGATATTATATTCAATAGTTTCTCTTGTGAGCATTTTTCTCATATCGGTTTTGCCCGAGGGGTCACCAATCATACCTGTGCCGCCGCCGAAAAGGGCGATGGGAGTGTGACCTGCTCTCTGCATGTGAGCCATAACCATAACTGACACAAAGTGGCCAACATGAAGGCTGTCGGCTGTTGGGTCAAAGCCGATGTAAAACTTAACATTTTCTGTTGCTAACATCTCACGGATTTTATCAGCATCTGTGGTCTGGGCAACAAGTCCCCTTTCCACAAGGGTATCAAATACATTTTCCATTTTCCATACTCCTCCTTATGAAATATACCAAAGTATTTTACCACTTTAAAGAGGAAGTGTCAACCGGTTTTGGCTGAATTTCTGCGGACAGCGTTTTGTAACGGCATAAGGGGTGTTACGAGCATATTGTTTCCAAGCTTCTAAAGTAAAATCGGGAGGGCACGGAGACCCTCCCTTACCGGTTTTACCTGTTATATTTTTTTGAAATATACTCCTTTATTGCCGGTAAATTGGGTTTAAAAATATTTTCAGGGAGCTCCGAGATTTTGAAAAAGTTGAGCTTTTCCACCTCGCCTGCCTGACTGTGTAATTTGCCGCTGTATTTTTTGCATATATAAACAATATCAATGTTTGAAACCTCATCACCGTTAGGGTAAACATTGTGCAGCTCTTTGCCTGAAAACACACCGAAAAGCTGTAATTCTTCAGCGATTAAGCCTGTTTCTTCATACAATTCTCTTTTTGCCGCTGCTTCAACTTTTTCATCAAGTTCTACAGAACCGCCTGAATAGCCCCACGTATTGTTATCACTGCGTAGTTGTAACAAAATCCTGTCCTGTTCATCAACCACGATTACGCCGGCACCTACTTGCAACAGCGGTCGGCGTCCTACGATTTTCCTCAAATTCATTATATATCCCATATTTCACCCTTAATATCAAATCATACGGATTTGTGTTTTAAAATACTTTTCCTGAAACTCCACTTGTTTCATTATTTCTTCTTTGGTAAATGTCGTGTTCTCGGGAGCAACAACCCACTTTTCTTCTACATCATCAAGTCTTTCAATAATTGCGATTATTTTACCTGTAAATTCGCTTACAGGTTCATTTACGCCAAGCACATAAGCATCCTGTTCTTCTCCGTCGGGAGCAATGATACCCTCAATATATCCGTAGTTTACAGCGTAGAATATATCTTTGTGTTTCGGATGATAAGTACCCAATGGTCTGTCAATAATGACTTTTACTGTTTTACCTATCATTTTAACTCCTCGCTTTTATATCTTTTAAAAGTTCTTCATGTTGCTTACAAAACAATTCAGGCATATCGTCTAATGAGAAATATTTAAGTTCCAAAGTTTCGTTTTTGTCGCAAACCAAATTTCCACCGACAACAAAAAGCTCGTAAGCAATACAGACACTTTGATATCTGTCCCCATTAGGGCATATTGCATCACAATCAGTGTACACACCAATCAGTTTACCAATTTCAACATCTAAACCTGTTTCCTCTTTTACTTCTCTGACGGCAGCCATTTGAGGTGTCTCTCCCAATTCAAGAGCACCACCGGGAAATCCCCACATATTGCAATCACCACGCCGTTGCAACAGCACCTCACCTTGTTCGTTGAATATGCAACCACCTGCGTGAACTAACATAATTTTTTCCTGACCTACTTTTTCGCGAATCCATTGTATATAATTCTTCGTCTGATTCATTTTTTAACCTCTATTCAAAATCGCGTTAGCTTTTACTGTAATATTCAACAGCCGAATAACTGCCATCGGGATTCTTTCGTCTATTTTTTATATATCCGTCTTTTGTGAAGCCGGCTTTAATCATAACTCTTGAAGAAGCAACATTTAATTCATTGCAAGAGCATTCTATCAAATGGTAATTTCTTTCTTGCAACAGATAACCGGACACAGCCTTTAAAGCCTCTGTTGCATAACCTTTTCCCTGATAATCAAATAAAATTACATATCCGACATTGCAATAATTATTCTTCTTATCTATTCCGTTAACTGAGATATTGCCAATAGGTTTATCTGTGTTTTTTAACGCAATTACCCAGCGTTCATAGTTGCTTGTATCGGATTCTGCAATCCACTTTTTTATAACTTCAAGCTCTTCCTCTTTGCTTAATTTAGGCGGAGAAATATATTTATGTAATCTTTCATCCTGCAGAAATTCATATTGCATATCAATGTCCGATTCTTTATATCTGCGAATTATTAATCTGTCTGTTTGAATAGTAGGGCACAACATACATAATCCCTCCTGAAATCTTATTTGCTAAAAATGATTATATCATTCTCATTACAACAAATCAATACACCAAGTTATTCATCTTACCTCTAACTCATTTTGTGACAGCTCCCACCTATAAATCAATATAGGAGACAAGAAGGCGGTCAATTCGTGAATTGACCCTACATAGCATCCTTAGAGGTAGAAGAATCAAGCCCCTGCCCTGCTTTAGGTCAAATTGATATAAAAGCGTGTTAAATGTTTGAAAAAATCGGCGGAATAGTGAGAAAAGTTTAGTGTTAAATGATTGACAATGTATACAAATAAATGGTATAATTTTGAGGATATTGGAGTGTTTTTGTGACTGACGGATCAGCGGGTAACCGCAGGGGAGCAAAAACGATATTAGCCGACCGTCTGGGCAGTCCGTTTGATTTTAGAAAACAGGACTGTCCATTTTTATTTACAAACTAATTTGGAGGTATATTCACATGAAAAAAATCGGAATTGTTATGGGAAGCGACAGCGATTTGCCTGTTGTTGAAAAAGCAATGACAACCCTTGATGAATACGGAGTTCCTTACGAGGTTCACGTTTTCTCAGCCCACAGAACTCCCGAGCAGGCAAAGGATTTTTCTGCTAACGCAAGAAAGAACGGCTTCGGCGCTATTATTGCCGCCGCAGGTAAAGCCGCACACCTTGCAGGTGCTATTGCCGCTAACACAACTCTCCCGGTTGTGGGTATTCCCGTTAAATCATCAACTCTTGACGGTCTTGACGCACTTTTATCAACAGTTCAGATGCCTGCAGGCATTCCCGTAGCAACTGTTGCTATTGACGGTGCAGCCAATGCCGCATTGCTTTGTGTTGAAATTCTTGCTGCAAGCGATGATGAACTTGCCGAGAAGCTCGATTCAGCCAGAGCAAAGGCAGCACAGACAGTTCTTGAAAAGAACGCAAAAATAGAAGAAAAGTATAATAAATAAAGGAGATATATCATGAACAGTAGTTTTAGTGAAAGTTACAAACAGGCAGGAGTAGATATTACTGCCGGCTACAAAGCTGTTGAGCTTATGAAACAGCACATTGCAAGAACAATGACAAAAGGCTCTATGTCAGACATCGGCGGTTTCGGCGGTCTTTTTGAGCTTGACCTTACAGGCATCAGCAAGCCCGTTCTCGTAAGCGGAACTGACGGCGTTGGCACAAAGCTTAAGATGGCTTTTCTTATGGACAAGCACGACACAGTTGGTATTGACTGCGTTGCAATGTGCGTTAACGATATTATCTGCTGCGGTGCAAAGCCTCTTTTCTTCCTTGACTATATCGCTTGCGGTAAGAACTATCCTGAAAAAATTGCTCAGATAGTTGCAGGTGTTGCAGAAGGCTGCGTTCAGTCAGGTGCTGCCCTTATCGGTGGTGAAACTGCTGAGATGCCCGGCTTCTACCCCATTGACGAATATGACCTTGCAGGCTTCAGCGTAGGTGTTGTTGACAAGGACAAGGTTGTTAACAACAAAACAATCAAGAGTGGTGACGTTATTATTGCTCTCCCCTCTTCAGGCGTTCATTCAAACGGATTTTCACTTGTAAGAAAAGTATTTGATGTTGAAAACGCTGACATTAAAACCCCTGTTGACGCACTCGGCGGCAAGAGCATTGGTGAAACACTTCTTACTCCCACCAAGATTTATGTTAAGCCCGTTCTCAACCTTATGGAAGAGGTTACAGTTAAATCAATCTCTCACATCACAGGCGGCGGCTTCTATGAAAATATTCCGAGAAGCATCCCCGACGGATTCTGTGCCAAGGTTGAAAAGGCAAGCGTTAAGGTTCTTCCTATTTTTGACCTTATTGCTAAGACAGGTAATGTTCCTGAGAGAGATATGTTCAACACATACAACATGGGCGTTGGTATGAGCATTGTTGTTGCTAAAGAAGATGCTGACAAAGCTCTCGCTTCACTTAAGGCTTCAGGCGAGGATGCTTATATCATCGGTGAAATCACAGAAAGCGACAGCAAAATCGTTATCTGCTGACGGAGGACTGCTATGGCTCAGAAAGCAAAAATCGCCGTTCTTGTTTCAGGCGGCGGAACAAACCTGCAGGCTCTTATTGATGCACAGAAAAGCGGCATAATCTGTGACGGTGAAATCGTTCTTGTGGTTTCAAATGTTTCAGACGCTTATGCTATCACCAGAGCAAACAACGCTGGTATTGACTCTTTCACAATAACCAAGAAAATGACAGGCTCTCAGGAGGCTTTTGAAAAAGCACTTAAAGAGAAGCTCACAAAATATAACATTGACATTATTGTTCTTGCAGGTTTCTTAAGCATTTTGTCAGAGGATTTTACAAAATGCTACCCTGAAAGAATTATCAATGTTCACCCTGCACTTATTCCCTCATTCTGCGGTAAAGGTTA
This sequence comes from Clostridia bacterium, assembly GCA_017461625.1. Taxonomy (GTDB): domain Bacteria; phylum Bacillota; class Clostridia; order Oscillospirales; family Acutalibacteraceae; genus CAG-488. Next base: position 35,041 of record JAFTXJ010000011.1, on the reverse strand, counting down.
TTACGGGCTTAAGGTTCACGAAGCCGCCCTTGAATACGGAGTTAAGGTAACCGGTGCAACGGTTCACTTTGTGAACGAAATCCCCGACGGTGGAAAAATCATTCTTCAGAAGGCTGTTGACATTCTTGAAGGTGATACACCCGAGGTTTTACAAAAAAGAGTTATGGAACAAGCTGAATGGATTATCCTTCCTAAGGCTGTTCAGCTCGTCAGTAAACAAATCATTGAGGATAAATAAAGGAGAATTAAAATGGCAACTTATGATATTGCAAATCTTAAAGATACTCTCAGCTCAAACACCTATCCCGGCAGAGGTATCGTAATAGGCAAAACACCTGACGGTAAAAATGCCACAGTAGCTTATTTCATTATGGGAAGAAGCGAAAACTCAAGAAACAGAGTTTTTGTTGAAAAAGGTGAAGAGGTTATAATTTATCCTTTTGACGAATCAAAAGTAGAAGACCCCTCATTGATTATCTACTCCCCTATTAAAAAGGTTGGCGACAAATTGGTTGTTACAAACGGTGACCAAACTAACACAATCTGCGATTTCCTTAAAAACGGCAAAGGCTTTGTAAGAGCTTTGAGAACAAGAGGCTTTGAGCCTGATGCTCCCAACTTCACACCGAGAATCAGCGGTATTCTTGCATTTGACGAGGGCGATTTCTCGTACAGAATGAGCATCCTCAAAAGTGCCGATGCTGAGGGCACAGCCTGCAACCGTTTCAGCTTTGAATACGCTCCAATTGCAGGTCTTGGTCACTTTATTCATACATACGACCACGACGGTAACCCAATCCCCACCTTCTCAGGCGAGCCTGAAAGAGTTCAGATGAACGATGACATTGATGCTTTCACTAATGAAATCTGGGAAAACCTCAATGAGCAGAATAAAATTTCACTTTATGTAAGATACACAAACCTTGAAACAGGTGAAGTTACAAACAGAATGATTAACAAAAACAAATAATTGCTTTTGTAAGGAGTTTTGAAAATGAAAGATTTTGAACTTAAGTACGGCTGTAACCCCAACCAGAAGCCGTCAAAGATTTTTATGAAAGATGACAGCGACCTCCCCATTGAGATTTTAAGCGGCAGACCCGGTTATATCAACTTCCTTGACGCTTTCAACTCATGGCAGCTCGTTAAAGAAATCAAAGATGTTCTCGGTCAGCCCGCAGCAGCATCATTTAAGCACGTTAGCCCCACATCAGCCGCTATCGGCACTAAGCTTCCTGAAAGCCTCAAGAAAGCCTGCTTTGTTGATGACGTTGAAGGTCTTGATGATTCTCCCCTCGCCTGCGCTTATGCAAGAGCAAGAGGCACTGACAGACTTTCTTCCTTTGGCGACTGGATTGCACTTTCCGATGTCTGCGATGTTACAACAGCTCTTCTTATTAAGAGAGAGGTTTCTGATGGCGTTATCGCTCCCGGCTACGAGCCCGAAGCTCTTGAAATTCTCAAAGCTAAGAAAAAGGGCAACTATAACATTGTAAAAATCGACCCCGATTATGTTCCTGCAGAAATTGAAACAAAGGATGTTTACGGAATTACCTTCCAGCAGGGCAGAAACAATTTCAGAATTGACAACGAGCTTCTTGAAAATATTGTTACTGAAAACAAGGAGTTCCCCGACAGTGCAAAGAGAGACCTTATTATTGCTCTTATCACTCTTAAATATACACAGTCAAACTCAGTTTGCTATGCAGTTGACGGTCAGGCTATCGGTGTTGGTGCAGGTCAGCAATCAAGAATCCACTGCACACGCCTTGCAGGTAACAAGGCTGACATCTGGCATCTTCGCCAGAGTGAAAAGGTTCTTAACCTCCCCTTCTTGCCCACAATCAAACGTCCTGACAGAGATAATGTTATTGACATTTACATTTCAGACGACGATGAAGATGTATTGGCAGAAGGCGTATGGCAGAACTATTTCTCAGTGAAGCCCGAACCCTTCACAAGAGAAGAGCAGAAAGCTTACCTTTCAACTATCACAGGCGTAAGCGTTGGCAGTGATGCGTTCTTCCCCTTTGATGACAACATTGAAAGAGCTTCAAGAAGCGGTGTTTCTTATGTTGCACAGCCCGGCGGCTCAATCAGAGATGACGTTGTTATTGACACCTGCAACAAAAAAGGTATGGTTATGGCGTTTACAGGTATGCGTCTTTTCCACCATTAATGAGGTAACGAAATGAAAATTATGGTTATCGGTGGTGGCGGACGTGAACACGCCATCATTAAAAAGCTCAAAGAAAACAAAGATATTGAAAGAATTTATGCTCTCCCCGGCAACGGCGGTATCGCACAGGATGCTGAGTGTGTAGCAGTTGCCGCAACAGATATTCAGGGAGCAGTTGATTTTGCAAAGAACAACAACATTGATTTCTGCGTTGTTACTCCCGATGACCCGTTGGTGCTCGGTATGGCAGATGCTTTAAGAGAAATCGGTGTCCCCTGCTTCGGCCCATCAAAGGATGCAGCAATCATTGAGGGAAGCAAGGTTTTTTCAAAAAATCTTATGAAAAAATACGGTATTCCCACCGCAGAGTATGAAGTTTTCAGCGATATGGAGTCAGCTGTTACATACGCTGAAACCTGCCCTATTCCCACAGTTATCAAAGCTGACGGTCTTGCGCTCGGTAAGGGTGTTATCATTGCAATGACCCGTGAAGAGGCTGTTGATGCCATTCACTCAATGATGGAAGATAAAATCTTCGGTGAAAGCGGAAGCAATGTTGTTATTGAAGAATTCCTTGAAGGACCTGAAATCAGCGTACTTTCTTTCACAGACGGCAAGACTGTTGTTCCGATGATTTCTTCTATGGACCACAAGCGTGCTCTTGACAACGATATGGGTCTTAACACCGGCGGTATGGGCACAGTTGCCCCCAACCCCTACTACACCGAAGACGTTGCGAAAGAGTGTATGGACAAAATCTTCCTGCCCACAATCAACGCTATGAACGCTGAGGGCAGAAGCTTCAAGGGCTGCCTTTATTTCGGACTTATGCTCACCAAAAACGGTCCCAAGGTTATTGAGTATAACTGCCGTTTCGGTGACCCCGAAACTCAGGTTGTTCTTCCTCTTCTTGAAAGCGACCTTTTCACAATTATGAAGGCTGTTGAAAACGGTGAGCTTACAGAGGATCTGGTTAAATTCAGCAACCAGCACGCTTGCTGTGTTGTTATGGCTTCTGAAGGTTATCCCACAAAGTATGACAAAGGCTTTGAAATCACTGTTGACGACGGAGTTGACGCTTGTATTTATGTTGCAGGCGCTGCACTTAAAGACGGCAAGGTTGTTACCTCAGGCGGTCGTGTACTTGGTGTAACAGCAACTGCAGACAGCCTTGAAGAAGCAATAGAAAAATCATACAAAGCGGTTGAGGGTGTTCATTTTGATAACGCTTTTTACCGCAAAGACATCGGACAGAGAGCTTTAAAAGCCAAAAACTAAGGAGGTTTTTAAAATGGTTTACAGAGTTTACGTTGAAAAGAAAAAAGGCCTTACCATTGAGGCTGACAATATGACCAATGACGCTAAAAATCTTCTTATGATTGACGGCGTTGAAAAAATCAGAATTCTTAACAGATATGATGTTGAAAACATTGATGCTGAGCTTTTTGAACAGTGCAAAAAAACTGTTTTCTCCGAGCCTCAGCTTGACGATTTATACGATCATATCGGTGATAAAGATGATTGCAAGGTGTTTGCTGTTGAGTATCTTCCGGGCCAGTTTGACCAACGTGCGGACTCAGCTTCACAGTGCATTCAGATTATCTCAAAGGGCGACCGTCCTCTTGTAAAAACAGCTAAAATCTATATGATTTACGGCGATGTTTCTGACAAAGACATTGACGCTCTTAAAAAGTATGTTATCAACCCTGTTGAAAGCCGTGAAGCTTCACTTGACAGAGTTGAAACTCTTGCTGTTGATTACGAAATCCCTACAACCGTGCAGACTCTTGACGGATTCAATGCCCTTGATGAAAACGGACTTAAGGATTTTGTAAAAAGCTATGGTCTTGCTATGGACCTTGATGACATTAAATTCTGCCAGCAGTATTTCAAAACTGAAGACCGTGATCCTACAATCACAGAAATCAGAATGATTGACACTTACTGGTCAGACCATTGCCGTCATACAACATTCCTTACTACAATTGACAGTGCAAAGTTCGAAGACCCCACTCTTCAGGCTGCTTTTGATGAATATGTTCAGACAAGGAACATTCTCGGCAGAACAAAGCCCATGAATCTTATGGACATTGCAACCATCGCAACAAAGTATCTTAACAAAAACGGCAAGATTCCTCACCTTGATGAAAGTGAAGAAATCAACGCCTGCACAGTTAAGATTTATATTGATGTTGAGGGTGAAAAAGAAGAATGGCTTCTTCTTTTCAAAAACGAAACCCACAATCATCCCACAGAAATTGAACCTTTCGGCGGTGCAGCTACCTGCATCGGTGGTGCTATCCGCGACCCCCTTTCAGGCCGTTCATATGTTTATGCTGCTATGCGTGTTACAGGTGCAGCCGACCCGTTGAAGCCTGTTAGCGAAACAATTCAGGGTAAACTCCCCCAGAGAAAGATTGTTACAACTGCTGCCGCAGGCTACAGCTCATACGGTAACCAGATCGGTCTTGCTACAGGTCAGGTTGACGAGCTTTATCATCACGGCTACACAGCCAAGAGAATGGAAATCGGTGCAGTTATTGCTGCTGCTCCTTCTGAAAATGTTCGCCGTGAACGCCCGGAAGAAGGCGATATCGTTATTCTTCTCGGCGGTCGTACAGGTCGTGACGGTTGCGGCGGTGCAACAGGTTCTTCAAAATCACATACTCTTGAATCCCTTGAATCCTGCGGTGCAGAGGTTCAGAAAGGTAACGCCCCTGAAGAAAGAAAGCTCCAGCGCCTTTTCAGAAACAAAGAAGCTTCACTTCTTATCAAGCGTTGTAACGACTTTGGTGCAGGCGGTGTGTCTGTTGCTATAGGTGAGCTTGCTGACGGTCTTGAAATTGACCTTAATGCAGTTCCCAAAAAATATGACGGACTCGACGGCACAGAGCTTGCAATCAGCGAATCTCAGGAAAGAATGGCTGTTGTTGTAGAAAAAGAAAATGTTGAACGCTTCAAAGCTCTTGCTGAAAGTGAAAATCTTGAAGCAACTGTTGTTGCAGTTGTTAAGGCTGAACCAAGGCTTAAGATGCATTGGAACGGCAACACAATTGTCGATATTTCACGCGAATTCCTTAACTCAAACGGTGCTGAAAAGCACATTGATATTACCCCTGCTAACCCTGAGGATTATAAAAAGGATGTTCCTGCAAGCTTTACAGATGGCTACAAGGCTCTCGCAGGTGACCTTAATGTTTGCTCAAAGCGAGGTCTTTCTGAGCGTTTTGACTCAACAATCGGTGCAGGTACAGTTATGATGCCCTTCGGCGGCAAAAACCAGCTCACACCGAACCAGGCAATGGTTAACAAGATTTCTGTTGAGAAAAAGCACACAGATGCCTGCTCATTTATGGCTTGGGGTTACAACCCATTTATCACAGAAAAGAGCCCATACCACGGTGCATACCTTGCAGTTGTTGAATCAGTTGCAAAGCTTATTGCTGCAGGTGCAAAGTTTGAAGATGTTTATCTCACATTCCAGGAATACTTTGAAAAACCGCTTAAAGACGGCAAACGTTGGGGCAAGCCCCTTGCAGCTCTTCTTGGTGCATTCAAGGCTCAGATGGAATATGAAATTGCTGCTATCGGTGGTAAAGACTCAATGAGTGGCTCATTTGAAGATATTGATGTTCCCCCCACCCTCGTTTCATTTGCAGTTACCACAGGGGTTACAGACGATGTTATCACTCCTGAATTCAAACAGGCAGGTCATAAGGTTACTCTTGTTAAGCCTGCTTATGAAAACGGACTTCCCGTTGTTGACAGCGTGAAAGAAATTTTCGCAAATGTTAACGCTCTTATGAGAGAGGGCAAGATTGCAGCTGCATACACACCAACCTACGGCGGTGTTGCAGAAGCTGTTCTTAAGATGGCTATGGGTAACGACATCGGATTTAAATACGCTGACGGCGTTTCCATGGAAGATATTTTCGGCTACAATTACGGTGCATTCATTCTTGAATTCAACGGCGAAGTTGAATATGGTGAGCTTCTCGGTGAAACAACAGAAGATATGAGCATTTCACTCGGCAGTGAAAAAGTTGCTTTGGCTGACCTTTGCGACATTTATGAAAACAAGCTTGAACCTATTTTCTCGTGCAATATTCAGCAGGGCGAAAAAGAAGTTCCCACTTTCTCATACAATGCTGAAAGCCATATTGCTCCTGCAATCAAGGTTGCAAAACCCAAGGTGCTTATTCCCGTATTCCCCGGCACTAACTGTGAGTTTGACTCAGCCAAAGCTATGGCTGATGCAGGTGCAGAACCTGAGATTTTTGTTATCAATAACCTTACTTCAAAGGGCATTGCTAACAGCGTTGAAGCTTTTGCAACTAAGCTTAAGGATTCACAGATTGTGTTTATCCCCGGCGGTTTCTCAGGCGGTGACGAACCTGACGGATCAGGTAAATTCATCACAGCATTCTTCCGCAACCCTGAAATTAAAAACGAGGTTCACGAGCTTCTTAAAAACCGTGACGGTCTTATGTGCGGTATCTGTAACGGTTTCCAGGCTCTTATTAAGCTCGGTCTTGTTCCTTACGGTGAAATTATTGACACTGATGAAAACTGCCCCACATTGACATTCAACACAATCGGCAGACATCAGTCAAGAATTGTTCGCACAAGAATTGCTTCAAACAAATCACCATGGCTTATGGAAACTAATGTCGGTGATGTATACTCAGTTCCGATTTCTCACGGTGAAGGTCGCTTCCTTGCAAGCGATGAGCTTATTCAGAAGCTTGCTGAAAACGGTCAGATTGCTACTCAGTATGTTGACCTTAACGGTGTTCCCACAAGTGACATTCACTTCAACCCCAACAACTCAGCCTGTGCTATTGAGGGTATCCTCTCTCCTGACGGCAGAGTGTTCGGTAAAATGGGGCACTCTGAAAGAATCGGCAATGGTCTTTACAAGAACGTTCCCGGCAACTACGAAATCGGTATGTTCCGTTCAGCAGTTAAATATTTCAAATAAAACCTATAACGGCTCCCTCACAAAAGGGAGCCGTATTTTAGTTCCTGATTATGACGAAAATAAAGGAGAGCATACGCTCTCCTTTATTCGCTATTTACTTGATTAAATCATTCTTTTTAATAAAATCAATTGTTTCGTCAACTGTTGTAAATGCAAGAGCAACTGTTGTATCGGCAGCACCGTAGTAAATTGCAATTTTGCCGCTTTCACTGTCAGCAAGGGCTGCACACGGAAAGACTACATTGGGTACATCACCTACACACTCATATAATTCGTGAGGAGCAAGGAGAAAACAGTCGGCTCTGTGAAGCACTTTCCACGGCTCGTCTTTATCAAGAATTGCCGCACCCATTGCATAAGTGAAACCGTTACAGCTTGTGAGCACACCGTGATAAAACATAAGCCAGCCTTCATCGGTTTCAATCGGTGTTGGACCTGCACCTACCTTTGTCATTTCCCAGTTTTTTTCGGGCTTCATAACAAATCTGTGCTTACCCCAATAAGTCAAATCCTTACTGTGGCTTAAGAAAATATCACCATAAGGGGTATGCCCTCTGTCACAAGGTCTGATAAGAAGAAGAAACTCGTCGTTAACCTTTCTCGGGAAAAGGACACCGTTACGGGCAACAGGATAACAAGCATCCTCAAGCTGAGTCCAATCGTTAAAATCGGTGGTGTAAGCAATACCGATAGTTGTTCCGTGGGAGGTAAGATTTACCCAGGAAAGATAATACTTTCCGTCAATTTCACAAAGTCTCGGGTCATATCCTCTGAAAATCACCTTTTCTTCCAGCTCCCAATTGATGGCATCTTTACTGTATCCCACAACAAGGGTGTGATCACGGCTCATAACATCAACCCTGAAAACACCTGCAAAGCCATCGCCGTAAGGCACAACAGCAGAGTTGAAGATACTGTTTGCCATGTAAAGATTGTCTCTTGTTATAATCGGGTTTCCGTCATATCTCCACACAGGGTATTTGTATCCCTCAGGCTTATCCTGCCAAGGAATGTTTGGGATTTTTGCACCTATAATCTTTGCCATAATAGTTCTCCTTATTTTGCCTTATAAAGCATAATTACCGCCTTAGGTGTTTCAGTTATTGTAAGGTTTATTCCGTATTCCATAAGATCAGCACCGATATACTCATGCTTTACTTCGGGCTTGTCGTAATCATAAACCTCATAAACAGTTTTGCTTTCAAGTCCGCTGAGAACAAGGTGATATGTGTTATCAGCAACATTTTCACGTTTATAGATAAGTGCCATACCCTCTTTGCCGTCGGTATCAAACTGCATAGCGTGATACTTTTCGGTATCAAGACCGCCATATGTCAAAGGATAATAATTACCAACCATATACGGTCTTATATCATAATAAGAAAGCTGCTGAGAACAAGAAATTATGTTAGTACGGTCAGCATACTCATTGTAAATATATGCACAAGTACCGTTATAAGGATACCAGAATGAAATTCCGTATGTCTGAGCCTGTGTAGCTTCAAGAATACCGGGATTTGAATTACCTTCTCCGTCCATACAGTTATAGTCACTTCTCCAGAGAGGTATTGACCTTCTTGACATTTCAATATCAAGTCTTTTACCGCCTGATGCACAGTTATCGATTCTCAGACCGGGAATTTCTTCAAGCAGAGTGTCAAAGAATTTGTAAAGATTTGTAACGTAATGGTTCTCGGTTATGCCCTTTCTGCCGTCAGCCCATAGCTTATCGGCCTCTTCCCAGAAAGGAAGAAGAACATAGTTATGATCGTTTCTAAGGCATTTAACACCGTTTGAACGTAAGGAATCAAGCATATAGTTTGTTATGTATTCAAGGCATTCTTCGTTGGCGAAGTTGATGTAGTTGGTATATTCATCCTCTTCATTTACAATCATCCAACCGTCATTGTTTACACAATTATTATAAACCTCTGAGCCCTTGCAACAACGCTCAATTTCATACCATAAAAGAAGCTCCATGCCCCTTGATTCAAGTGCTTTTGAAATATCGCCAAGCCCGTCAGGGAATCTTGCAGGGTCTGCATACCAGTTACCAAGATTATTTGCCCAGTTGCCGTCAGTCATAGGATACCAACCTGCATCTACCCATGCATAATCAAGAGAAGCTGCCCATTCATCTGGGATATTTTTAACATTCTGAAGTACCTGAGCCTCAGTTGTGCCGGCAACTTCAACGCCGATACCAGTTGTTGCAACCTGCTTTGTTCCTTCGGGTGAAACACAATCTACCACATATTTTCTGTATGAATTGAAGCCTTTGACAGCATTATCAGAATCATAAAAAGTGAGAGAAACCAAAGGAGAACGAATCTCTTCACCGGGAAGAAGGTAGCCTTTTAAGGTTTCTTGCTTTGCTTCAACTTTTGTACCGCCGATAGTCTGAGCAAGGGAAGTATACCACTGACCTGACCAACCTACTGCAAGAACTGCTCCGCAATCTTCACCTATAAGGTTAAAATAAGGAAGGAAAGATTCTGTTCTGCCGCCGTTTGCTGAGAAAACCATAGGAATTAAAGCAAGCTTTGATTTCATTGTTTCAAAGTCATCTGCTTCAGCATATGAACCCTGGCTGAAGTAGGCCTTGGTCTTTCTGCCTGTAGGAATAACCGAATCCATAGCATATAAATTTGAAACTGTGGGAGACTTATCTTCTCCGCTGTTTTTAACATAAACAGTCCAATCACAGGAAGCATTCTCTTCATAAATTGTGGCTTCAACTGTTGCAACGATTGAGCTTTTTGTGTGAGTAATGGTGATATATGTGGTTTTACCTCCACGGTATACCTCACCGGCTTCACTTTCATCACTGAAAGAAAAGTCCCATTTATCAATATTTCTTCTAAAATCTCTTCCACCTACTTTGAAAGTGTAAGCAGGGTTTTCGGTTGTTAAGATATTATCTTCGTACCAGTTACGGCAGAGTTCTTTTTCTGCCTGAGATACAACAGCCTCGGATGCATCAATTGAATCAAAAGAAAAATCAGATGTTGAGCTTATTTCCATAGCTGCTCTATCAACCCAGACTTTAAAGTTTGAATCAGGCACCGCAAAGGATGACACGATGAAAAGCAAAGCCTGAATAAGAGAAATAATTGCACGCATAAAAATACCTCCCAAAATGCTACTTTGATTTTAACATACAAATTACTTTTTTTCAAGGTTGACATCTACGAACACAAACAAAGCCTGAGCAAAATCTTTGCCCAGGCTTCTGATCAGCTGATCTTTTGTGATGTGAACGTAATTTCGTATGTGCCGTAAATCCAGCAACCGTAAGAATCTTTGATATAAAGCGGAAGCTCAACTGTGTTGCGACCGTCTTTAATTTCTACACCTGCCATATCTATACGGGCTTTGATTGTGTCTGCATTGAGAGCATCAATTTCAGACTGCTCACCGTAAACTGTTACGCCCCTTAACTTTGATGAGGTGAAGTTAATTGAACGGTCAATAGGAGCATTGGAAATGCTGATGTTATTGCTTTGAATATCGAAAACACCCTCTGCCAGCTCGGGCACTGTTACTTTGACAGTAACGGTATCAGAATAGCCTGCAAGAGGTTTAACTCCGCTTATATCAGCAAGCTTAAACTTAAAGGTGTTGACACCGGGTTTTAATGAAGAGAAATCAACATCTGCCACTTCAAGAGACTCGGTTTCTGTTCCGTTCTGAAGAAGAGCAACATTTACATTCTCCGGTGCACAGGTATATTTAAGCGGAGATGTGATGTAATTTGACGGAGAATTAGAAAATCCGATATTTACAGGCAGCTTAACTTTTTTGTAAACAGGTATAGTAACAGTCATAGCCGAATTATTTTCACCGTCAAAGGTTATAAAATTAAGTTCATTGCCGTTTTTATCAACAGCACTTAACACAGCATCAAATGCAGTGCTTTTTTCAATAGGTTCTTCAACATTGACAACTGCCTCAACCTTTGAAAGTTGTGAAATTTCAAGAGCAGGACCACCGACTAAAACAGTTTTTCTGTCGGTAATATAATTTTCATCAGAAATATAATCCCCTTCGGTAATTCTGTCGCCCTCAATCCTCACTTCAATATTAGCCTGAGCCTCGGCATATTCATCAAAATAAACACTTATAAAAGATTCAGAATAATCTTCGATAGTGAAATTAGAGCTTTCGTCAGCCTTGCTAACTTTAAGTTGAAGAGAATGAGTTCCTGCTGAAGTAACAAGAGAAGTTGATGCGGTAACTTTAAAATCATCAGCTGTGATTGACCTGCCGCCGATAATATATTTGCTGCCGCTGATTGTTATGTCAACAGTATAATTATTTTCACCGAACATTTTAAGCCCGTACTGGGAAGGAACACTGTTTTCCATATCAATTTTAACAGGAACATTTTCAACAACAACCTCTGTTTCAGGAGAAAAAGCAATGCAGACAGATGCCCAAAAAATCACTGCTATAACCAGTGAAAAAATCATAACAAATCTGTTATCCTGAAAAAGGCTATGCACACTGAATTTGTTCTTTTTCATTATTTCTTATCCTCCTTGTTTCTGATTATATTAAATCGCTTTGGAGGCTGAGAAACATTTGAAGAAAAATACGAAGTAAGAAGTTCAATAAGAACACCGTCAGAAACATCTCTTTCAAGCACGCCTTTATGAACAACAGACACCTGACCTGTTTCTTCAGAAACAACAACTACAACTGCATCACTCTGCTCACTTACACCAAGGGATGCACGGTGACGAGTACCTAAATCAGAGCTGATATTTGTATTCTGAGTAAGAGGAAGAATACAACCTGCGGCACAGACTCTGCCATCACGGATGATAACTGCACCGTCGTGCAAAGGTGAATTTGGGAAGAAGATATTGCCAATGAGCTCTTTGCTTACAACAGCATCAAGAGGGATACCTGTGGAAACAACTTCATTTAAAGCAACATCACGTTCAATAACAATAAGAGCACCGATCTTTTTTTCACTCATATCATTGCAAGCCTTGCAGATTTCAAGAACTGCTTTTTTCTGCCTGTTTTGAGATACGGAGTTTCTGTTGCTAAACCCTAAAAATCTGAAAACAGAAAAACGGCTTCTGCCCACACTTTCAAGAGCATGACGCAACTCAGGTGCAAAAAGAATAACCAAAACAAGAATGAAGCTGCTCATAAGCATTTCAAACAAGAAGGTGCTTGCCTGCATGCCTAATGTTTTGATTATAAAATACACCACAAGAATAAGAATAATACCCTTAACAACGTGAAGAGCTCGGCTCTCACGCATAAACTTAATAAGCTTGTATGCAATAAAAGCAACAAGCAGAATATCTATTGTGTCAATGATAAAATCGTATGAATATATCAAAGCGACAAGCTTATTCCATATATCCAAAAGATTAGAAACAAAATTGTCCATAAATGACTCCCGAATGTTTATTTAGAATATTTTATCACACTCATCTTTTTAATGCAATAAAAAATTTAACGCTCGTTAATCAGACAAACGCTGTGAGCAGCTATACCTTCACCTGCTCCGGTGAAGCCGAGCCATTCTTCAGTGGTTGCTTTGATGTTGATGCAACTGATATCCACCTGGCAAGCTTCGGCAACATTCTGACGCATTTTTTCTATATGAGGCTTCATTTTAGGATTCTGTGCGATAACTGTAGCATCCACATTGCCAATAGTAAATCCGGCTTCAAAAAGAGCTTCAACAACCCTCCTGAGCAAAACAAGGCTGTCAGCATCTTTAAATGCAGGGTCATTATCAGGGAACATTCCGCCAATATCGCCCAAAGCAGCCGCACCCAACAATGAATCGGATATTGCATGGAGCAAAACGTCAGCATCGGAGTGACCGAGAAGACCTTTTTCATAAGGAATTTCTACACCGCCGATTATAAGACGTCTGTTTTCGGTTAATTTATGAACATCATATCCGTGACCTATTCTCATAAGCTATGTATCCTTTCTATATTGCTGATTGCTTGTTTGTAGTCATCATAAGTCATAAAAGAGTTTATTATATCAAGCAATGAATTGGTGGTCATTCTTTCAGGCAATGAAAGATTTTTTAAAAGTGCCAGACGTTTTTCTTTGCTGCCGCTTCCTCCGGTTAAGCCGTCAAGATAAAAATCTGTTTTGGTGACTGTTCTTTTGTTAACACTTGAGTTTTCTTCGCACAGTACCCCGGCTTGTTCAAGAGCCGATTTGATGATTTCGGATGAAACACCCTCAACACCCAACTTGCCCTCTTTGGAAGGGGTGTCTTTTCGCTTTTCTTTACCAAAAATATCAGGAATATATGCATTAATAATTTTATCTTTAGACACAAATCCGCATATAAAGTTACGAATGGTAAATCCTGCAGAGTCACTGTCAGTTAAAATAACAAGACCCTTTTTATCTGCAAGCATACGAAGAAGCTTTTGCTTTTGTTTGTCTTTAAAAATGCCGAAACCGTCGGTTTCAATAATAACTGCATCAATTATTGACGACAGCTTAATTTTATCATACTTGCCTTCAACTATAATTATTCTGTCTGTTTTCAGCATACCTTTTCTCCGTTAGCTAACAAAAAAAGTTTCATCATTGTTTCTTCAAGAATAAACCTGCCGTCAACTGACGTTGACTTTAATTTTTCATCGGCAAGAGCTAAAACGTCAAGACTTTTTCTTAATGATTCAATGCTCATTTTAGAAGCATTTTTTGCCCCGTTTTTTAAGCGGAAATCATTTTTACCATAATTAAAAACCTTGGCAGCATCTTCAGGTCGGTGTCCTGCTGCAACAGCCACCTTGGCACGGTACATATCCACATAAGACGTTATGATAGTGGCAAGAACAGAAATCGGCTCTTCACGCTGTTTCATAAGTGAATCAAGAATTGAGAAAGCCTTGTCACTGTTGCCTGAAACAAGATTTTTTGAAAGTTCAAAAATTTTGACCTCTGCTGTTTTTATTGTTACGGCATCAATATTTTCTTTTTTGATTTTGCCGTCGGTTGAGTTGGCACAAACCTTTTCAAGCTCGTTTAACACATTGGTCATTGTGTCACCGACAATTGAAATAAAATAATCAGCAAGGGTAACATCAATATCAAAGCCTCTGGATTTTGCACCCTTTATAACATACTTTGAAAGCTCCTGTCGGCTCATTTTATCAAGCTTTACAGTGGTTCCGTATTTGTCAAAGGCTGAAATCAGCTCTTTCCACCCTTTACCTTCAGCCTCTACGGTGAGAGCACAGATTATCACAACGCAGGTTTCGGGAATATCTGACACCAAAGACACTAACGCATCTTTACCGCCATCACCAAGCTCGGTGGGCTTGATGTCTTTAATAACCACACAGGAACGCTCACTCATCATGGGAAGTGCCTCAACAGCAAGAGCAACTTCTTTCATATCAATACCTTTGCCGTCAAATATATGAAGATTAAAATCTTTAAAACTATCATCTACAATTTTTTTAATCAGAGTATCAAGGTAATGCTTTTTAAGATAACCCTCATTGCCGTAAATAAAATATAAATTATCAAATTCATTTGAACGGATTTGCTTTTTAAGATCGCTTTCTGTAATTGATGCCATAGTTTCACCTGCCCTGATCATAAAAAATTTTTGTTTCTCTGCCTGTTCTCATCTCAAGGGTAATGTCATTTTCACCGAGAGTTGAGTAAATATCGGAATTACTTGCAGTATATTTTTTAATCATATCTTCACCAACGGCTTTTGTTGATGAAATAATAATTTTGCCAAATGAGCTTAAATCGGTATTTATCGGCAGATAGTAAGAGCAAATCAATACATCTGCATTAAGGTGATCGGTTATTTCAGCTCCGTCAGCAGAATCAAAGATTATAAGCATATCATCTGAACCAAACACACAATAGGCATATGTAATATCTTTGGTTTTGTGAAATTCAATACTGCCGCCGTTCCACGGATTAAGAATAAAATCGGGTTCGGTAATTGCGTTTTCTACTCCTGTATCTTCACCTGTTATAATCCTTTCAAAATCAAAAGAAGAACAAAGCTCAGAAAAAAACAAACTGTTCCACTCGTTATTATCGGGCACAACAAGCAAAGACGGAGTTTTGTCATAAATCTCATATTTAACATCGTCAATCGCATAATTATCTGATGCTCCGCAGCCTAACACCACAGTTTTGCTTTTATTCTTGATAACAAGGCAAATGCCGTCATCAACATCCATAACGCGGATTTGAGTCAAATTACGACGGTAAACCACATTGACGCAACCAATAACTATACTAAGTGAAATTATACAAGCCATAATTCCTTTAAACAATGCCGCCCTGTTTTTGATAAGAATAAAACAACAAACAACCGAACACAGCACCAACAGGAAAAATGCAGTAAACAGGATACTATCGGTTCTGATTGAAGCATAAGGAATATTACTTAAATAATCTGACACTGCGATAACATATTTGGCAAGCACACCACACGATAGTGCACAAAAATTGACTCCGAAGGGTACGGAAAACAAAAGCACTATTCCCCCTGCAAAAATCATCATTAATGTTGCCGCATATGATACAAGCACATTGGTAACAGGGCCTATAAGGCAGACCTCACCGAATGTAAAGCTGCTAACAGGAAAAGTAAATATCACTACAACAACCGACACTAAAAACAGTGACAAAAAGCTCTTGAGTGCCTTTTTGACCCATGCAGGTTTAATGATGTTTAGCTTTGATTCAATTAATTTGTCTATTGCTTCATAAGCTGTAACAATACCTAACGTTGCAGAAAATGACAGCAACAACGAAACACTTGCAGCTGCCATAGGATTGAACATTAATATTATGAACAATGACAATCCTAAAGAATTCAAGCTGTGAGGTACTCTTCCTGCAAGATTGCCGCACATCATCACAATAAGCATAATACCTGAACGTGTAACCGAGGGAGTGAAGCCTGTAATCAGCATAAATAAAAATGTAAAAAGCAACGCCACAAAGCTGTTAAGCCTTTTGGAAACACCAAGTTTTTTCAAAAAGTTAAAAAAGCCCAACACCCATATGGACAGATGCAAACCCGAAACAGCAAAAAGATGATAAATGCCTGAGCCTCTGAAAGAAGTCAGGGTTTCATCGCTCATTCCGCTTTTATCGCCTAAAAGTATTGCTATAGCTGTTGCTCCGTATTCATTGGGAAGAACGGAGTAGATTCTGCTTTTAATTTCATCACGCAGAAGCTGCAGTTTAAATAAAAACGTTTCACTGCCGTCATTTATCAGTGTAATACTTTCGCCTTCATCATAGATATTTGCACCAAGATAAATACCTTCAGACATATAATAACGTCTGACAGAATCATCAAACCGGTCAACAGAATATATGTCTGCAACAAAAGAAATTTTATCACCTGCATAAACATTAAGAGCAGAGTTACTGATAAGGCGAAGCTTAACATCAACCTCAGTGCCGTCAACTGACTCGGTATTAAGAATATAAACACTTTTTGACGGGTAAATTTCTTTTTCACCCGTCACTTCAGCAACAACACTCAAATCCTTGCCTGTAACAGAGTTTGCAACATCAAAACTACAGGTTGATTCAGAAATCATTAAAATACCCGAGAATAAAAGCGCCGCTGATAAATAAAACAAAACGGTAACTTCACGAAGCTTTTTGGAAATTACCGTAACTGTTAACAAAACTGCTCCTATGGCAACAGCTGCTGCTCCGCCCTCAAAATTATAGCCCGACAATATAATTGCAAGCATAATCCCGAGAGAAGACAGACCAACGGTTGCCATCGGAAGATACTTAAACTTATTCATCATTTAAAGAAAAGCGGAAGCTTTTCAAGGAAAATAATATCATCCCTATCGGCAGAATCGCCCTCTGCAAGAACAGCGGCTTTGCCTACGACATTGACATTGAATTTTTCAAGAAGCTTTTCAACCGCAATAAGAGATTCACCGGTTGAAATTACATCATCAACAATCAGAATTCTCTTTCCTCTTATCTGCTCACCGTCAAGCCCGTCAAGAATGAGAGTCTGCACGCTTTGGGTCGTGATTGACTGCACTTCAACGCTCACAGGGTTGGTCATATATACCTTTTGTTTTTTGCGGATAACAAAATACTTTTTGCCTGACTGCCTTGACATTTCATAAGCCAAAGGAATGCTCTTGGCTTCGGGAGTTACGATATAGTCAAACTCGGGGCACTTTTTGAGAAGCTCTGTTGCCGCAGCGATTGTAAGCTCAACGTCGCCAAATATAATAAAACCTGCAATATCAAGATTTTCATTAAGCTCACAGATAGGAAGCTCCCTTTCAAGCCCTGCAATAGTCATTTTATGAAAATTCATAAGCTCCTCCTATCAGCCTGCAGGCCAGGTAAAATCTCTGCCACCCATAAGGTGAAAGTGAATATGCTTAACGGTCTGACCTGCTTGGTCACCACAGTTATTGACAATGCGGTAACCGTCAGAAAGACCTTTTTCTTTTGCAATTTTGGCTGCAACCTCAAAGATATGAGCAATTACATCACTATTTTTTTCGTTTATATCGTCAGCAGAGGCAATATGCACCTTAGGAACAATAAGCACATGAACGGGAGCCTGGGGATCAATATCATTAAAGGCAAAAACTGTATCATCCTCATAAATCTTTGATGATGGGATTTCGCCTGCGATTATTTTACAAAATAAGCAATCCATATTTAAAACTCCTTATTTGATAAGTGATGAAACAATTTCATTTGCTGCTGCAAGAGCTGAATCAATTTTATCAATCTCTTTGGCACCTGCCATAGCGAAGTCGGGCTTACCGCCACCGTTACCGCCTGCCTTCTGAGCAACGGCTCTTACAACGTCACCGGCTTTAACGCCCTTGGCAACAGCCTCTTTACCGCAAGAAACTGCAAAGTTTGCACTGCCCTTGGCTGAATTAACCGCAGCAATAACAGCAACAACATTCTCTCCTGTTGACTTTGCTTTATCGCAAAGCTGACGAAGTTCATCAACTGAAACTTCACCTGCGTTGGCTGTGATGAGCGTGAGACCGTCAATTTCTTGGGCATTATCAAACATGCTGCCTGAACGGATTTCGGTAAGCTCACTTGTGAGAGCTTTGATCTCATCATCTTTAGCTTTGATTTCACCCATAACTGATGAAGCCTTCTTTTCAAGGTCTGCAACATTTGACACCTTGAGCACCTGAGCAGTATTAGCAACGAGAGAATTTATTGAATCAATGTAGCTGAGAACACCTGTGCCTGTTACACCTTCAATACGGCGAACACCGGCAGCAACGCTTGATTCTGAAATAATTTTGAAAAGACCCAACTTACCGCTGTTGGAAACATGAGTACCGCCGCAAAGCTCGGTTGAGAAATCACCTGCTTTTACAACTCTTACTACATCACCGTATTTTTCACCAAAAAGAGCCATAGCACCCATTTTCTTGGCTTCTTCAATGGGCATTTCGGTCATTGTTACTTCATTAGCAGCAAGGATAAATTCATTAACATCCCTTTCAATCTTTGCGATTTCATCGGGAGTAAGGGCTGCAAAGTGAGAAAAGTCAAAGCGTACAACCTTATCATTAACAAGCTGACCTGCCTGCTCAACGTGTGAGCCGAGATTTTTACGAAGGGCAGCCTGAAGAAGGTGGGCTGCTGTGTGGTTACGGGCAATAGCAGCTCTTCTGTCAGCATCAACAGTAGCCTTTACACTGTCACCAACAGATACGCTTTCACCTGAAACGATTGAACCGTGGTGAAGATATACACCGTCGTTTGTTTTGCTGGTAGCTGTTACTTCAAATGTGAAATTATCGTTAGAAATAATTCCTGTGTCACCTACCTGACCGCCGCCTTCACCATAGAAGGCAGTAGTATCAAGAACAACAACTGCATTGGTGTCGGGTTCAAGGAAGTCAACACGTTCACCGTCAACGATGATAGCTGTAATTTTACCGTCACATTCGGTCTGAGTGTAGCCGTCAAAGTTGGTAGCTTCAATGCCCTTTGTTACAACACCTGCAACATCCCAACCGTCAGCACCAGATGCCTTGTGAGCATCTTTTGAACGCTTTTTCTGCTGAGCCACAAGGGTCTTGAAGGTTTCTTCATCAACAGTCATACCCTTTTCATTGAGAATTTCTTTGGTTAAATCAAGGGGGAAACCGAATGTATCTGAAAGCTTGAATGCATCTTCACCGCTGAGAACATCTGAAGAAGAATCTTCAATCATCTGTGAAAGCTGAGCAAGACCTGCGTCGATTGTTCTGCCGAAGTTTTCTTCTTCAGTCTGAATAACTTTTATAATAAAGTCGTGCTTTTCTTTAAGGTTGGGGTAAGCATCGCCACTGTCTTTAATAACGGTTTCACAAACCTCAGAAAGGAAAGGACGGTCAATACCTAACAAACGACCGTGACGGGCTGCACGTCTGAGCAAACGGCGAAGAACATAGCCTCTGCCTTCATTTGAAGGCATAACACCGTCACTAATCATAAATGTTGTGCTTCTGATATGGTCGGTGATAACACGAAGAGAAACATCGTTATCATCATCTTCGTGATATTTAACGCCTGCAATTTCCATGATGTGCTTCATGGTGTTCTGAATAGTGTCAACCTCAAAGAGGTTGTCAACACCCTGCATTACACAAGCAAGTCTCTCAAGACCCATACCGGTATCGATATTTGGCTTTGCAAGGCGAGTGTAATTATTATGTCCGTCATTTTCAAACTGAGTGAAAACAAGGTTCCAAACCTCAATAAAGCGGTCACATTCGCAGCCTACCTTACAATCCGGGCTGCCGCAGCCCTTATCAACACCACGGTCAAAATAAATCTCGGAGCAAGGGCCGCAAGGACCTGCACCATGCTCCCAGAAGTTGTCTTCCTTACCAAAACGAACCATATGTGAGGGGTCGACACCGACCTCTTTGGTCCAGATGTCATAGGCTTCATCGTCTTCAAGATATACACTTACATAAAGCTTGTCCTCAGGCATCTCGAGAACTTTTGTAAAAAATTCCCAAGCCCAGGCTGTTGCCTCTCTTTTAAAATAGTTACCGAAAGAAAAGTTACCGAGCATTTCAAAGAAAGTACCGTGACGGGCAGTTTTACCAACGTTGTCAATATCAGGTGTGCGAATACACTTCTGACAAGTTGTAACTCTTTCACGAGGTGGAGTAAGCTCACCTGTGAAATACTTTTTCATAGGTGTCATACCTGCGTTGATAAGAAGAATACTCTTATCGCCCTGCGGTACAAGAGGAAAGCTGGGAAGACGAAGATGTTCCTTACTTTCAAAAAATGAAAGATATTTTTCTCTTAATTCGTTAAGACCTGTCCACTGCATAATTTTTAACTCCTTATAAAAAAATAAAGATGCCCCATGTAGCTTCGGGACGGAAAAACCGCGGTACCACCCGAATTGCGCACAAAGCACCTCTCAACATCTTTAACGCAGAAATACGCATAACTCATCGTTATGAGCTCAGGGACGGCGCTCACTTTGCGTTGACGATCAGGCTCACAGCCAAGACCCGACTCTCTGTGCGTTCACAAGGTGAATATTCCCTTCAAAGCTACAAAATATTAACATTAAAATTATAATATATTACGTCAGATTTGTCAACTTTTTAATGCGATTGATTTGCCGTCTGTTTCAAACACAATTGAACCCGCTTCATCGGTTCTGTAGATTTCACAATCAAAGTCAGCTAAATTGTTAAGAACTTTTTTGGTGGGATGACCGTAGGAATTATCTACACCTACGGAAATAACCGCCACATCAGGCTCAATTGCTTCAAGCCAATCCACACTTGTGGAACCTGCACTGCCGTGATGACCGACTTTTAACACATCACTGTCAAGCTGATTATAATAGTTATCCATAATATCGTCTTCTTCATCAAAGGAGCAATCCCCTGTTATAAGAAAAGAGGATTCACCGTAAATAACCTTTGCCACAACAGACATATTATTTAAATCTTCATCCTGGTCACAGGGGCCGAGAATCTGAATTTCAACCTCACCCATAGAGTAAGTATAGCCTGCTTCTGCTGCGATTATTTCATCACAGTTTTCTTCAGCACTTAAGAGAAAATCCTCATAAGTTGCAGTGGTTGGTATATTGATTTCACTAAGTTCAGGCATAATCAGGTTTTCAGCATTAAACTGAGACAGCACCTTCGCCATACTTCCCATATGGTCGGAATGAGGATGGGTTGCAATGCAATAATCAAGCTTTTCAACACCTAAATTATTAAGGTAATTGATAACGGTTTGCGACTTATCCGCTTCACCCGAGTCAATGAGCATAAAATGACCGTTAGATTCAACAACAGTGCAGTCACCCTGACCAACATCAACAAAGTGAACAGCCATACCTGCCGTTGATGAAAGCGAATCGGTGACACCTGATTTATCAAATGCTGAATCCCAAGTTTCCTGCGGAATCACTTTTGAACCGACAATGAGGATAATTACTACAATCAAAACCGCAACCAACGAAGTTTTACTTTTTTTTGATTTTCTTCTTGCCATAAGGCTTACCTCCAATCGGTCGTTTTGATTGCTGGTTAATATTTTTGTCAATTGGTTTTACAAGGCATTTATCAGAAAAACCGATAAGGTCATGTCTGCCTGCCTTTTTCAGTGCCTCAATAACCAGGTGCTTATTCTGAGGGGCATAATACTGAAGCAGTGCCCTTTGAAGAGCCTTTTCGTGAGGGTCTTTAGCCACATAAACCGGCTCTAATGTATATGGGTCAAGCTCGGTGTAAAACATACAGGTTGAAATAGTACCCGGTGTAGGATAAAAATCCTGAACCTGTTCGGGACGTATATGACGCTTTTTAAGAAAGACAGCAAGCTCCACTGCCTCTTTAAGAGTGCTGCCCGGATGAGATGACATAAGATACGGCACAAGATACTGCTCTTTGCCTGCATCGTCACTCAGCTGAAAATACTTCTTTGAAAAGTCAACATAAGCCTCAATATGAGGTTTGCCCATTTTATCAAGAACAGTTGCCGAACAATGCTCGGGTGCTACCTTCAGCTGACCGCTGACGTGATATTTTACTAGCTCTTTGAAAAATGTGTCATCGGGGTCTTTGAGCATATAATCGTAACGAATACCCGAACGGACAAAAACTTTTTTGATTTTAGGCAAAGAACGAACCGTTCTTAAAATATCAAGATATTCACTGTGATCTGATTCAAGGGCTTTACAGGGCTTTGGCGCAAGGCATTTTTTGCCCTTACAAAGTCCATGTTCAAGCTGCTTAAGGCACGAAGTTCGCCTGAAATTGGCTGTAGGACCGCCAATATCGTGAATATAACCCTTGAAATCGGGCAAAGTTGTCAGAAGCTCAGCTTCTTTAACAATAGAGTCCTTACTTCTGGTTGTAATAAATCTGCCCTGATGAAAAGCAAGGGAACAGAAATTGCACGCACCGAAGCAACCGCGGTTGTGGGTGATTGAAAAACGCACTTCTTCAATCGCAGGTACTCCCCCCATACTTTCATAGACAGGGTGATATGTTCTTTCATAAGGCAAAGAATACACCCAGTCGAGCTCCTGCTGAGTGAGGGGCGGCATAGGCGGATTCTGAACGAGCATTTTATTGCCGTGACGTTGCTTTATCAGCTTGCCACGAATATGATCCTGCTCATCCTGTTGGATTCTGCAGGAAATTGCATATTCTTTTTTATTCTTAACGCAGTTTTCAAATGACGGACATTCCTTACCGCCATACGGAGTTTCGGTTACATCACAAGCATAGCAAGTGCCTTTAACATCGCGAATTGAAGAAACATCTTCACCGTTAGAAAGCCTGCGACAGATTTCGATAATCTGATTTTCACCCATTCCGTAAATAAGTAAATCTGCTTGTGAGTCAAACAAAACAGAACGGCGGATTTTATCATCCCAATAATCGTAGTGAGCAAACCTTCTCAGTGATGCCTCAAGACCGCCTATGATTATAGGAACATCCGGATAAGCTTCTTTAATTTTGTTACAATAAACGATAACTGCTCTGTCCGGTCTGAGACCCATTATTTTACCCGGAGAATAGGCATCCTGCGAGCGTTTTTTCTTAGCGGCGGTGTAATGAGCCACCATCGAATCTATATTGCCGGATGTTACAAGAAAGCCCAATCTCGGTTTTCCGAATCGCTTGAAATCATTAACAGTGTTCCACTCAGGCTGAGCCAGCACAGCTACATTGTACCCTTCTGCCTCCAGCACCCTTGTGATTATAGACGCACCGAAGCTGGGGTGATCCACATAAGCATCACCCGTAACATAAACGAAGTCAACTTCGCTCCAGCCTCTCTCGGTAACATCTTTTTGATTAATGGGTAAAAACATTTATTCCTCCGAAAAATCATCATCAGCTTCTTCACCGTAGGGCTTTTCCCTTGCAGGTGAAGCGTTTGCAAGGGCATTCATTTCCATCCATTGCTGCTTGGAAATAAGTACCTTTCTTGGTTTTGCACCCTCAAAGGGACCTACTATTCCCTTTTCTTCAAGGGCATCCATAAGCCTTGCCGCACGGGCATAGCCCAATTTTAATTTACGCTGTAAAAGTGTAGTTGATGCCATCTGGTTTTCTACAACAACCTCTATGGCCTTAGGAAGCATTTCGTCGCCACCATCTGAGCCACTGTCACCGTCATCGTCAGAGGCGGCACTCTTTTTCTTTTCCATAACTGCCTGACGTTCAATTTCTTCCATAACCTGATCATCATATGAGCTTGATTCCTGCTCCTTGATGAAGTTAACAACATTTTCAACCTCACCGTCTGAAAGGAAACAGCCCTGAACACGTATAGGCTTTGAAGTGCCGACAGGGTTAAAGAGCATATCACCGTTGCCGAGAAGCTTTTCAGCACCTGAAGAGTCAATGATTGTTCTTGAGTCAACCTGAGATGAAACAGAAAGTGCAATTCGGCTTGGGATATTAGCTTTGATTATACCTGTGATAACATTAACTGACGGTCTCTGAGTTGCAATAACAAGATGCATACCTGCAGCACGTGCCATCTGAGCAAGGCGGCAGATAGAATCTTCAACCTCAGTAGGGGCTGCCATCATAAGGTCAGAAAGCTCGTCAATAAAAATAACAATCTGTGGCATCGCAGGGATTGAATCATCACTGCGTGCAAGGCGGTTGTAGCCCTTGATATCCCTTACATTCTTTTCAGAGAACATTTTATAACGCTTGAGCATCTCGGTAACAGCCCAACCTAAAGCACCGGCTGCCTTGCGTGGGTCTGAAACAACAGGAACAAGAAGATGAGGTATACCGTTATAAACAGTAAATTCAACCTGCTTGGGGTCAATCATCAGCAGCTTGACCTCGTCGGGAGTTGCGTTATAAAGAATGCTTACAATCATGGAGTTGAGGCAAACAGACTTACCTGAACCTGTTGTACCTGCAATAAGCAAATGCGGCATTTTAGCAAGGTCGGCAATAATTGTTTCACCTGTGATATCTTTACCGAGAGCAACCGAAAGCTTACTCTTTGAAACCTGTGTGTCATACTGGGTGGTTTCAATAATTTCTCTGAGAGAAACAGTTGCTCTGCTCTTATTCGGAACTTCGATGCCTACGGCTGATTTATTGGGAATCGGAGCTTCAATACGAACACCTGATGAAGCCAACGCAAGGGCAATGTCATCCGAAAGACCTGTAATACGGCTGATTTTAACACCGGGTGCCGGCTGAAGCTCGTATCGGGTAACCGAAGGACCTCGGCAGATGCCCACAAGCTTGGTTCTTACGCCAAAGCTTTCAAGGGTCTCTTCAAGCTTAACGGAGTTAGCCTTAAGCTCTTGCTCATAATTGAGAATACCTGAATTATCTGCAAGCGAAATACAGTCAAGGGGTGGCTTTTTATAAACCTTAACAGGTGCAGGCGGTTCTTCTTTAACAGGCTCTTCCTGAGGAGCTTTTTCAACAATCTTTTCTTCTTTCGGCTTTTTGGGCTTTGAAATCGGAATAATTTCTGCAGGTTTAACTTCATTTATTTTAACATCTGTTTCCTGCTCTTTAAAATCAGGCATACCTTTGATGATGTTATCAATGTTCTCCTCAGCCTTCTCTTTTTCAAAGTTACCTGCAAGCTCCTCGACATAGATGGTGTCGTGCTCTTTTTCTTTGCCCATTTCGGGTGTTGCCTCAGGACCTATATCAATGGGTTTAAATTTGCGTTTAACCTGAGGAATTGAGAAGCTTTCACCGTTTTCTTTGCGTTCACGGTGACGCTCCATACCCTGCTCAATTTTTTCTTCAGTAAAAGAGCCAACCTTTTTAACAGGCTTTGAAAAGAGATGGTATGCTCTGCCGAGAGTTGTTCCGGTAATAAGCATAAGAATAAGAATATCAATGAGAATAAGAAGAATCAGTGCCCCCGCTTTACCGGCAAGAAGTTCAAATCCGCCACCGACCAATGCACCGAGAACACCGCCGCTTTTAGCAGTGACTGTCATTCTCATATCCCACACATAAGCAATCTGTTCACCCAGATCACCCGCATCGATATTATCCCATGCAACATGAATTATACCGCTTAAAAATGACACAAACACCCCTGCACCTACAATGTTATACACTGTGGATTTCATTGGTTTGTTTATGGCAAACATAACAGCAAGATACACAAGCATAATCGGCCATATATACGCACAAATGCCGAACACACCAAAAATAAAGTTATGTATTGCGGCCCAGGCACTTTCACCTTTAATAAGTGTCATACAAAACAAAAGCAAAGCACCTATCATTATTATCACAGCAGTTCTCTGACGCTGAGCCTGAGTCTGCCCCTGTGACTTTTTTGCAGGTTGCTTTTTAGATGTTTGTTTTGACTTTGATGAAGTTGACGGCTTCTTAGTGGTTTTAGTAGTTTTTGTAGCCATGTTTCCTCCTATGTAAGAGCGTTCAGCTCTCATTATTTTTATCGTCGTTTTCTTTATTATTTTCTTTTATCATTTCATAAAGGCAATCAAGAGCATCTGAAAGGCTTCCGATAGAATCAATAAGCCCTTTTTCAACGGCTTCACTGCCTTCAAGCACTGTGCCTATATCCATAACAAGCTCGCCTGTTGCAAGCATAAGACTTCTGAAAGTGTCAGCAGGCATATCTGAATTTTCACTGACAAAGCGAACAATTCTTTCTTGCATTTGCTGAAAATAAGACATCGTCTGAGGAACACCCAGCACAAGACCGTTCATTCGTACAGGATGAATCGTCATAGTTGCCGACGGGGTTATAAAAGACTTTTGTGCAGACACTGCAAGGGGTACACCGATTGAATGACCGCCACCGAGAACAAGGGAAACAGTGGGTGTTTTCATCCCTGAAATCAACTCTGCAATGGCAAGCCCCGCCTCAATGTCACCACCGACGGTGTTGAGGATTATCAGCAGGCCGTCAACGGTGTCACTCTCTTCAATAGCAACCAATTGAGGAATAACGTGCTCATACTTGGTTGTTTTGTTCTGAGAAGGTAAAATATAATGCCCCTCAATCTGACCCACAATGGTGATGCAATGAATCAGGTGACCGTTTTTTTCAACGGTGATTGAGCCTGTGTCAACAATCTGTTTGAATGCCTCGTTATATTCACAAGAACGGTTCTCCTGCTCCGATTCACCGCTTTCTGGCGGAGTGGGTGCTGTAAAGCCAAATTCAAGTGTGTTTCTGTAGCCCATAAAATCATTCCTTAAAATAATCTTAGATTAGTTTTAACAAAAGGAGTAATTTTATACAAAGATACAAAAACCCAATATATTGTATATATTATCATCAAATCACAAAATTATCAATAGATTTGCATAAAATTCCGTATCAATTTTGTGCTGTTAAATATTAAAAAATAACATTGAAAAACATATCAAAAGATGTTACAATTTTTGTAAATTTGTTTTGAGAAGTGATGATGTGGTTCTTTTTTCGGCAATTACCATTGAAAAACCTGAGGATAAAGTTTTTATAGAAGAACTTTACATTAAATACATTGCGTGGTTAAGATTCCGTGCAAGCAAAATAATCGGTAATGATTCCGAGGCTTGTGCAGATGTTGCACACGACTGTATGGTAAATATGATTAAACATATTGATATGTTGAAAACTTTATCTGAAAACAAGCAAAGAGCGTATCTGGCTGCTGCAATTGACAACACCGCTTTGAATTATTCAATGAAATCATCTAAAGTTGAGATTACGCACAAAACAGAATCAGCAGAGCTTGATTTTATCATTGACAGCAATGACATGGAATCAGAAGTTGAAAAGAAGATGGAACTTGAAGCTGTAAGAGAAAAATTTGATTTATTACCCGATCGTGACAAGGACCTGATTGTTTTAAAATATGAGCTTGAAATGAGCGACGAGCAAATCGGCGAAATTTTTGACATTAAAAAAGATTCCGTCAGAATGACCGTCAGACGAAGCATTCAGAAGCTTGCTAAAATGATAAATAAGGGGGCGAAGCAATGAACAGCTACAACGAAAAAGTAATCAAAGATGCCCTTAATTTAAGACGAAGCGATACTGACGAAAAATTCTTAAAAGAAATTGAAGAAGCTAACAACAATCCGAAATTTAAAACAAACAAAAGAGAAGCTAAACGATTTGTGAAAGAGATTTATGCAAAGAAAAATCACAGACCCCTGCTTCGAGCCGCCTCAATTATTCTTGTTGCAGTGGCAAGTTTGGTTGTTGTAACAATGAATGTTGAGGGATTCAGTGAAAAAATCACCACATTTTTTGCCGGTTTCTTTAACCCGGATTTTGCAACTATTGAAATAAATAAAAATGATAATGAATTTGCAGACTATAAAGGAATGTATGTTCCGTCAGTTATCCCGAAGGGGTATGAAATCAAATCAATCACCAAAGGCAAAAACAGTTGCTCAATTGTGTTGACAAATCAAGATAATTTCATGATTGTTTTAAAAGAAAGTGATCAATCTGTAAGGACAAATATTGACACCGAAAATGTTGATGAAATCAAAGAAGTTGAGATCAACGGAATGACGGGGCTTTATGTAAAAAAAGACGATTTAGAAACTCTGCTTCTAAATACAGGGGAAATAATGATTCAGATTTGTGACGATAACCCTGAAGTGAATCTCATAGGTTTTGCTGAGCTGATTGAAAAAAGATAATCTGCTTTGCATATAAACACTGTATTATTGCTTATGAAAGGAATAAAACTATGAAAGCTAAAAAAATTTCGCTGATTATTATGAGCTGTATCATACTTGTCAGCTCTGTGCTTGTTTCTGCTACAAGTGCAACCAAAACAGGAGACGTTAACGGTAACGATGACGTTAACTCTTCTGATGCTCTGCTTGTGTTACAACATTGCACCGGATTAGTCACCCTTAACGAAAGTTGGCAAGTAGCTGCAGATGTTAACAACGATGGCAAAATCACAGCTTCAGATGCACTTTCGATTTTACAGATAGCAACAGGCGTTAATGAAAACATAATTACTACAAACGATCAGACAATACCGACTATTACATATCCTACACCTTCCTCTACAACAACCAACAAACCGATGACAACATGGGTTACCACAACAACCCAAGCCAACATTAGTTCTATCTCCGCAACAACATCTGACAACAACGCATTTTCTTATAAATACATCGCTAAAGACAAGTGTTTCATTATTAATGATGAGGCTTATAAAAAGTACGGTAAAAACGAACTTTATGACGAAATAGCAATTTCCGCGAACTTTGGTTATGACACAATTAACATTTACTTCCCCTATAAAGATAAAAATTGGATGATTCAATTTTGGAAAGGCAAATATGGTATGGTTCTTAAAGGTGCAGAAATCGGTGTTTATAACCGTTCTATTAGCGAAGACGCTTCGAACATGCTTTACTGCTCCGTTTCTGAAAGTGAAATGCTTCCAGTAGGATTAGAACTTTATGAGAATAACACTCTTCTTTTTGCCAGACCGCAGAGAAATACAAGATTACAAACGGGTTTTATCCCGGGCGATTCAAGCAATTCAGGTAATTCTGCGTACACATCAAAACTTAAAGTTATTTCATCTATAACTTTCAACGATGAAGAAATGACGGTTGCTTTCGTTGGCGGACTTCAGGCTGTTTCAAAGATTTATAACAATGTTGATGCAATAAACGCTAATGACACAAATGCAGGTTATCGTTCATTCACATTCACTGAAGGTGACGGTTCAACACCCGGTACATATTCGGTAAACGGCAACACCGTTACACTTTCATGGTCATAATAATTTAGCCTTGGGAACAAAACCCAAGGCTTTTGTTTTTATTGATAATAACATAAATCAGCTCTGTCAAAATTTTCTTCTTTGCATAGGATAATAATGGATTCAGGCGTTGACCTGAACTAATACGCAAAGGAGAAATGTTATGAATTATTCACCTGCTGCCCGGCAAGTGAGTGCTATGGTTTGTCAGCAAAAGGATTTTCCGGTTGCCATAACTCCGTTGCCGGCTAACCCTGTGGTTGCTATGGCGTATGTCCCTTTTCAGACAGACACCACTACATTCCCTGAAATGCAAGCACTCGCCTGCGGCACATTGTTCCCCTGCCTCAGCAAACCTTTTAAAGGTCGTGGGGCATAATGAATGATATGAAAAATATGAGCACCCAGCTTTCTGCAATTCAGTTTGCAATGTGGGAGCTTCACCTTTACCTTGACACTCACCCCGAAGACATCAGTGCACTAAAGCTTTATAACAAGTATGAAGAAAAATATTGCATCTTGCTGGAAGAGTATGAAGCTAAATTCGGACCACTTTATTCCACAAGAGGCACACCCGGCGTAAGATGGCTCAAAAATCCATGGCCGTGGGATTATGAAGGAGGCGGTTGCTGATGTTTGTTTATGAAAAAAAGCTTCAATTCCCTGTTAAAATCTCTAACCCCAACCCCAAATATGCACAGATAATTATCAGTCAATATGGTGGACTGGGTTGTAAAAGGATATAAGATAAGGAGCGGGCAGAATCAAAACTGCCAGCTCCTTTTATTTTAATATCACTGTCACATTGTAAAGATTTGTAAGCACCGACAAAAAAATCCCCCTCACCTGTGGTCAGATGAGGGATTCGGGTTATTCCCGGTGTTGTGTGTAGTTATAGAGAATTTCTATAAACTCTGAGGGTGTGGGTGGTTTTGTAAGTGGGTAATAGTTGTTGTTTGCCCAATGCAAAGAAAGGTTATATTTTTCTGCCGTTTCGGTCAGCACCGAAAAAATTGAGGCAGGATACGTAAGAGACGTTGTCCATTTTGATGTCATTTTGTAAATATCATCATAGGCTTTTATTCTTACTGTGTACCAATCGTTATCACTTTCAGGAGGTTCGGTGTTGTAATAGCCCAAAGGAATATAATAAAAGGTGCCGTCAGAGAGCTTTATTCCACTTTCAACAAACATCACTTTATTTGAGTAATTATAAGTCTTGTCGGGATTATAAAATTCAACCTCAGCACAAGAAGAACAGCAGCAACCCATTAAAAGGCCGCTAACCGTAATTAAACCCAAGACACCTAAAAAAGATATTAACAATGATATATCTTCAATAATGTCAAACACCTTGCGAATTCTCTTAAGCTTTTTCTTTTCTCTCTTGCTCATTGCACATCCTCCTTGTTGAGGGTTTTAAGCAGTTCGGCGGTGCTACTTTCTTCAAAGCCGCAAAAATGACCGTTTGCAACTCTGCACCAAATCGCTTTGCCGTAAATTGCTTCTGTTACATCTGATTTAACAAGATTTGTTGCTTTGTCGTTGATGCCCATACCGTAACGCTTGGCATCTTTACCAAACACAAGGACCGTGCCGTCAATCAATGCCGGCAGCTCTTTTATTTTGCCAATTACAAGAGCCTCAAGATTTCGCACCGGAATTGTTTCACCCTTAATTGTAAGAGCGTACGGCTTGCCTATTTCGGCAAGTATAATAATCTTCTCTGCCATAATTACTCCCCTTTCACATAAAGCTCGTGGGTACCGTCAAGCAGTTTTTTCTCTTCATCAGACATCTGATAACCAAGCTCGTTGAGAAGTGAATAACAATCTTCAAGGTCTTTGCTACTGCTGAATCTATTGTAATAATCGTATGGTTTCATTCCGTTTCCCTCGTCAAATCTCAATAAGAATATGTATGCAAGGAGAATTGTTCTCGGCTTGAGCTTACTGAGCTCTGCAGTAAGTATCTCTTCCCACTGTTCGTCATCTTCCGGGAGCTCAATGGAGCAGATTTCTGCCATATCTTCCTCATCCACATCAGTCCAGTGTGAATTAAACATTATATGTTTGGTGTAGTATTCTATAAGTATTTTCAAATGTTCATTTTTGCCCGTATACTCTCTGACGAAATTTCGGCGCAACGCTCTTGCTGTTTCGCAAACATCGCTCAACTTCTGACTAAGGGTCTTGCGTTCCTGTTCTTTACGCTCACGCTCTATCTGTTCAGGTGATTTACCGTTATCAACACGCTTTTTAAGCAAGCTCGAATCATATCTGCTGAGGTAGTAGTAATATTCAACCTTGTCAGCATCTTCGGGGATTGTTTCGGGTGGGTCAGTTGAATATACACTCAGCCATTCAACCCTTTCATAATCCATCTGTGACTTGACCTCAGTTGCAAAGCTGTCAAGGTATGTTTTCCACTTTGCAAACTGTTCATCGTCATCTTGCTTCTGTATAGCTTGTCTAAGGTCAAACCGGAAATTATTTGTGCCGATAGAATCAAGAAGCTTGTTTTTAACTTTAGTGTCCTTGATTTTATCAAGCTCGGCAAAATCTGAAAGTGTTGCTCCCCTGTCCGTCGCCTGAATAAATCCGTCTCTGTCGAGTTCAAGGAGCTTCAATCTGCGGTCTACTGTTGATGCTGAAAGACCTGTTTTTTCTGAAATTTCATCCTTCGTGTGTCCTAAATCAAGCATCATCTGAAAGCCTTCCGCCTGTTCACGCACGGTTAAATCACAGCGTTGCATATTTTCAAGAATCATTGTTGCTGCCTGCTTGCGCTCATCCATATCAGACACGGTGCAGGGAACTTCCGTTAACCCTGCCAGCTTGGCAGCCGCCAACCTGCGGTGTCCGATTACAACACGGTAACCGTCTTCAAAGGGAACGACTGTTAAATTTTGAAATATGCCCGATTCTTTAATGCTTGCCGCAAGCTCGGTCAAGTCCCCCAACTCTCTGCGTGGGTTGCCGGGATGCGGTGTTATTTTTTCTACTGCGATATACTGAATATTTGACATTGTTATTTCTCCTTGCTTTTTGTTAAATAAATAAACTGAACAGCGCCTATATCGAAAAAGCCGATAATTTCATCGCCTTGCTTAACTATAAAGGCATTGATGTGTGAATTAAATCAACGGAGTTACTTTCCATTTGCTGTGTTTCTAAAACACAGTCATTGAGCACAGCCGTATAATTAGTTCCTTGAACCTTCACTCTCTCAACTCCTTTACTTCTCTGCATTTTTTCAATAATAGTTGTTGTGCTGATACCGTTCTTTCGAACAAGCTCGGACATTTTTTCAGACTGATAATTAAATCGTTCCCATTTTGCGAGAAGTTCGTCAAGAATGCTTTTTTCATTCTCTGTGTAAATAATGTCGATAATTACCTGTTTTGTTTGCAAGAAACGATATATTCTGTGGATTGCCTGTATAAAATCATTAAATCTGTAATCGATTCCAACAAAAATTGCCCTGTGACAGTATTTCTGAAAATTGCAACCCTGTCCGCTGATTTCCTTTTTAGTGGCAAGCAATCTGATTTTGCCGTTTGCAAAGTCAATAACATTCTTTTCTCTGAGCTCAAGGTCCTGTGTACCGTAAACCTCCACAGCCTCGGGCAATGCCTTTTTAATTGCCCGGCGTTCATCTTCAAGATCGTGCCATAAAATAAAATGGTCATCAGGTGAAGAATCAACAATCTCTTTCATCTTTGCAATTCTCATATCAAGACTGTTTCTTTTCTCTCTTGCAGCAGAAGTAAGCCCTTGTGCAACATCCATTTCAATAGCTAACTGTCCTGTCTTTCGGTCTTCGGTTTGTGTGATATCCGAACTGAGCTTGTGATACCTGATATCCATTTCAGGCAACTTGTAACCTTCATCAGGAAATCCTAAATCAGACGGAGTTGACAGAAAAAGAGCCCACGATGACACCCATAGCCAAAACTCCTCTTCTTTATGAGGGTATAAAGTCAGGTTGTTTGCTTTTGTGCTGTCACGCTTGAAGAATCTCGTTAAAGCCTGTCCCGTGTCCATTACTTCAAGATATCCGGCATAATGTATAATTTCTTTGTATTTGTTAGGGTCAGGTGTTGCCGTTGCAACAAGCTTGTATTTAATACCTTTGAATTTTGGCAAAAAAGTCTGATATGTTTTGCTACCAAAAGAGCGAAGCACGGCCGCTTCATCAAGACAAACACAGGTGAAAAACTGAGGGTTAATATCACCGTCTCTCACTCGCTCATAGTTTGTCATACATATATCTGCCGATGATTCTTCAATCTCTTTCATATTTCTGACATATTGAGGTGGGTCGATATGCAAAAGCTCAACTGCATCGTGTGTAAATTCCTGTCTTACACCTAACGGCAAAATCAGCAAAGCACGACCGCCGTTATGTTTTAAAACAAGGCGGCAATATTCAAGCTCCTGAATTGTTTTGCCTAAGCCGAACTTTTCAAACAATGCCCTGCGACCGCCTTTACAAGCCCATTTGACTGCTTCACGCTGATGCGGTTTCAGGGCTTCACTTATCTCATCATCAGAAACTTCAAATCCGCTATCTTCAGCAACACATATCTTTGTATCTAAGAAGTCACTGTAGTTCATTTTTGCGTTTTCTCTTCCTTCCTTTGTATTTGGTGCAGTGGTTGTCTATGGGGTCAATTCTCGGTTCGCCCGTTATTATGATGTATTCACACATCTCTGTTGGATAAGTGGTGTGATATATGCACTTTCTGCACCGTGCCGGGAAATGTTCCGGCTTTTCGTTATTATTATTCTTTGGCATAGCTTGTCCTTTCTCCTCATCCTGCCTGAAGCACCTCGGGGTCGGTGTTAAAGAATGGAATCTGATATTTTATTTTTTGTAATTAATGTGAAGCAATCGGGGGAAACGACCCCGAAGCACATCGAGCAGGACGAAGGATGGGTTTAACTGTTACTGCAGAGCCGTTCAAATTCCTGAGGATGCTGTGAAAAATACTCTGAAAAGGTTTTTGCCATTCGCTCTCCCCAAAGTGTTCCGAGACGGTCTCGCTCTTTTTGCGGCAGGTCTGCCAACGGCTTGACCTCGCCTGTGTCGTGATACTCAACAAAGCAAGTGTATGTAATTTTGTTTGCCATATCATCTCCTCCTTGTTTTACGATATGAACATTTAGATTTGTCCTATACTTGACAAAGTCGGAGAATTGAATTACAATATGATTGTGGTTGAACTATTGATGTTCAAATCTCCTTTCTGCCGTCTGAAGTGCCAGCTTCAGGCGGTTTTTTACTTTGGTGTTGCATTTTGCCCTTTCGTTTGTTTATAATTGTGAAAAAACTAAGGATGTGAAATTATGTACATTAGAACTTGGTTATTTGAAAAAGGTATGCGTAAAGTCATAAAGTGTATTCTTCACAACAAACCAATTCCGAATAACCTTTTAGAACACGCCGCAGCTTGCGACAGCAACGGATATGTACTCGGCTTAAAAGTTAATCGTTCTATAACTAACGCCATTATCATGGATATTTCAAATCCAGTTGTAACCTACGAAGGACTAAAGTTTTATGAATTCAGACACCCTAATCTGAAAGCCAACGTCTCAATAATTCTCTCAATCTT
>JAFTXJ010000010.1 GCA_017461625.1 Clostridia bacterium | reverse complement strand
ACGCCTACATTATACTTGGAGGCTTTTTCTTCTGTCTATATCTTCGGCTCGCTTTAAGCTCGCCTGTTTTGTTGTCGTTCCGCGCGTTTTTTCACCCCCAGTATAACTGGGGGTTTTTTCCACATATAAATACACCAATAAAAAAGCAGCTCACATTTGCGAGCTGCTGAGACTGTCGATAAAGTCACCGGTAACACGCATAAAGAAAGTGTTAGGAACAAACTTGAGCGTTCTTCAGCTTCGGGGCAAAAACACACAATTCCCGTCATCTTTCTCAAAGTCTCCCGGATTGTCGGAAAAGTCTTTTCTACAGTCTGGGGGCTGTTTTAGCTGCCCCCCTTTTTGTTATTTCAGATTTTCGGGAATCAGCTTATACAGTTCATCAATCCCTGCTTGAGACATTTCAGGCGTGTCTGCAAGTGGAAAGGAGATTCCCAGATTTTCATATTTCGGCATACAGAGCTTTCTGAATGGCAGAAGCTCTATTTTTTTTATATTTTTGCAGTTCTGTAAAAACTCAAGCAATGCAGTGATATTTTCTTCACCGTCGTTAAGGTCAGGCACAATAACCTGCCTTATCCAAAGGGGAATGTCCATTTCCTGAGTGAGGTGCAAAAATTCAATCACCTTGTCAAGGTCACCACCGCAATGCTTATGATAATCATCTTTAGTTAAAAACTTAATATCAAGAAGCACAAGGTCAGTTACCTCTAAAAGCTCTTTTGCTTCATTTAAATCACCAATGCCGGCAGTGTCAAGGGCAGTGTGAATCTCGTTTTCACGAAGCAGAGTAAAAAGTTCTTTTACAAATTGAGTCTGTGATAACGGTTCGCCTCCTGAAACGGTAACACCGCCGTTTTTGATGTAGCTTTTAAAGCGGAGGATTTTTTGAAGCATTTCTTCGGGAGTGTATTCTTCACCGTCGTTAAAGCTGTGGGTGTCAGGGTTGTGGCAATAAACACATCTTAATGGACACCCTTGCATAAACACCACACATCTCAACCCGGGGCCGTCAACGGCACCCATGGACTGAAAGGAATGGATTCTGCCTTTTGTTGACATATTACATCGCCTCGTGGAATGTTCTTGAAATAACCTCTCTCTGCTGTTCTTTTGAGAGCTTGCAGAAGTTAACCGCATAGCCTGAAACTCTGATTGTCAGGTTAGGGTACTTTTCGGGCTCTTCATAAGCAGCCTGCAATACCTCACGGTTAAGAACGTTAACATTCAGATGATGAGCCTTCTGACCGAAGTAACCGTCAAGAAGGTTAACCAGGTTGTCAATTCTCTCATCTTCATTCTTGCCAAGAGCCTGAGGTACGATTGAGAATGTGTTTGAAATACCGTCGCGGCAAACATCATAAGAAAGCTTTGCAACAGAGTTGAGGGATGCAAGTGCACCGTTCTTTTCTCTGCCGTGCATCGGGTTTGCACCGGGAGCAAAGGGTTCTCCCTTTTTGCGTCCGTCAGGTGTTGAGCCTGTCTTCTTACCGTAAACAACGTTTGATGTTATTGTGAGGATTGAAAGAGTAGCTTCAGCGTTTCTGTAAAGTTTCTGCTTTTTAAGCTCTTCATAGAATTTCTCAACCTGTTCGCAGGCGATTGAGTCAACTCTGTCATCGTCATTACCGAATGTGGGGAATTCACCCACAGTTTCAAAGTCAGTGATAAGACCTGTATCATTATCCTTAATGCAACGCACTTTAGCATATTTGATAGCAGAAAGTGAGTCTGCAAGCACGCTTAATCCTGCAATACCGAATGCCATAAAGCGGTGAACCTCAGTGTCGTGAAGAGCCATCTGTGTTTTTTCGTATGCATATTTGTCGTGCATATAATGAATCTGGTTCATTGTGTTTGCATACATTCTTGCAAGCCATGGGCGGTAAATATCAAGATATTCGCAAACTTTGTCATAATCAAGGTATTCATCAGGATACTGCTCGTGAACGGGTCCGACCTGAGAGTTTCTGTTTTCGTCCTTGCCGCCATTGAGAGCCATAAGCATAAGCTTTGCAAGGTTGGCTCTTGCACCGAAGAACTGCATCTGCTTGCCCACCTTCATTGCAGAAACACAGCAGGCGATTGCATAATCGTCGCCGTAAATGGGGCGCATAATGTCGTCATTTTCATACTGAATTGCATCAGTGTCACAAGAAACCTTTGCACAGTATTTCTTGAAGTTTTCAGGTAAATCCTTAGACCAGAGAACTGTGAGGTTTGGCTCAGCAGATGGCTTAAGGTTATAAAGGGTATGCATAAAGCGGAAAGTGTTTTTGGTAACGAGGGGACGTCCGTCTTCGCCAACACCGCCTAATGCTTCGGTAATCCACATAGGGTCGCCGCCGAAGAGCTCG
This sequence comes from Clostridia bacterium, assembly GCA_017461625.1. Classification (GTDB taxonomy): domain Bacteria; phylum Bacillota; class Clostridia; order Oscillospirales; family Acutalibacteraceae; genus CAG-488. The sequence continues at coordinate 22,739 of JAFTXJ010000010.1, read as the reverse complement.
TTGTATTCAGGTGTGCGAAGATGCCTTGCCATACGAAGCTTCAGCACAAAGTCGTCAATAATTTCCTGAGCACCTTCCTCAGTAAGAGTACCTTCTTTAATATCACGCTCAAAATAAATATCAAGGAATGTGGAAGTTCTGCCAAGGCTCATTGCTGCACCGTTTTGCTCTTTGATTGCACCAAGGTATGCAAAGTAGAGCCACTGAACAGCCTCTTTTGCATTCATTGCGGGTCTTGAAATATCATAGCCGTACATCTCAGCCATACCTTTAAGCATACCGAGGAAGTTTATCTGCTGATGAAGCTCTTCAAGCTGACGGATTGCAAACGAATCCATAATGTTGCAACTTCTGCTCAAACGGTCTTTGTCATTCTTTTTTTCTTCAATAAGCTTGTCTATGCCGTAAAGGGCAACACGGCGATAGTCACCAATGATTCTGCCTCTGCCGTAAGCATCGGGAAGACCGGTGATAAGTCCGCAGGAACGGGCTGCTCTTGTTTCTTTACCGTAAACTCTGAAAACACCGTCATTGTGTGTTGTTCTGTAAACAAACTCTGACTCAATTTTATCAGAAAGTCTGTAGCCGTAAGCCTCACAGGCAGAGCGAGTCATTCGGATACCGCCGAATGGATTAACACCTCTTTTAAGGGGTCTGTCAGTCTGAAAGCCTACGATAATCTCGTTCTTTTTGTCAAGATAACCCGGCTTATAGTTGAGAAGTGAAGTAACGGTATGAGTGTCAATATCAAGCACTCCGCCGTACTGCCTTTCAAGAGCCATTAAATCTTCTGCTTTTTTGAGTAAATTCTTAGTTCTGTCTGTTGAACCTGAAAGGAAGGTGTAATCACCCTCATAAGGGGTGTAGTTTTTTTGAATAAAGTCTCTGACATCAATATTTTCTTGCCAGTTACCCGGGTTAAACCCTCTCCACTGTTCCATAATATTACCTCCTTAATTCTATAAAAACAAAAATGTAAACAAATATAAAAGGGCAACATCCCACAAGATGCTGCCCAGACGGTCGGCTAAAGTCGGCAGTCATTCCCTCGTGGTAAATCCACTGAATCCGTCAGTAATGATTGCCCTGATTGCAAAAGAATTATAACACAAACATACCTTTGCAGTCAATATTAAAATCAATTAAAAATAATCTTTTTTATTTAGTGAAAAAGCGGCGTTTTCTTCTCTTGCTTCTTCTTTGCTCTTTGGCTTCGTTGTCGCCTAAGATTTTGGGGTCAGAGAACCATTGCATTAAGAAACTGCTGTTTATGAAATTATAAAAATCTGTTTTGTCGTCTGAAACTCTCAATGCTCTTCTAAAAACAGCATTCCAAACTTTGCCGAGCACATTGGTAATGAGCAACAAGAGTCCATAACTGACAGCAGAATATATCAAACCGATTTTCCAACCGCTGAAATAAAATATTGCAATGCCAATCAGAATTAACACTATGTATACGTCAATATTCTCAAGAAAATCAGGAAAAAAGAATTCTTTTGTTCTCTTTCTCTTAAACAACTTTTCTATTTCTTCCTTGTTTTCAACCGCGAAAGCATTGAAAAGGCATTCGTTACCCTCGACGCACATTTTTGCTCTAATCAGATTGATGCAGGAATATGTTGAATAGTTGTCACAGCTTATTTTAAATTCAATATCTTCATCTGACTCAAAAAGCTGATAATCGGTGATAACATTAAAGAAATAGAAACCGCGCTGATAATGGCTGGGTGTTGCACTTTTTACCGAAACCTTGTGTGTTGATTTTCTTTGAGCTTCAATACTTGTATTTTCATTCGGCAAAAGCGTGATATATTCACCGTCGTCAACCGAAATGTTGATTTTATATGATGATGTGTTCAAAAATCCTATTTTCATTTTTATTCACCACACTTTACGGTGTTAACCGAAAATAATCTTTTTTAACTCCTCAGTATCTTTTGCAATGTAGTCTGCCTTGTATTCTTCAAATTCCTCCTGACTGCCGTAACCAAACAGTACAGCTGCACAGGGGATACCTGCATTATGAGCACCCACAATGTCATAAAGTCTGTCACCAACCATAAGCACTTTTGTATTTTCAGGAAGCTTCATTTTGGCTATACATGTTTTTACAATTGTTGTTTTATCAGATTCAATATATCTCGGGTCAGAGCCTGCGGTGAAGTCAAAATAATCACTCATACCCGTGTCGTTAACAATTATATTTATAAAGTCCTCGGGCTTTGAGCTTGCAATACCCGTAACACCGCCCTGTGCCTGAATTTCTTTGAGTAAATCCACAATGCCGTCATACAGGTCAAATTCGTAAATGCCCTTAACAGAATATCTTTCACGGTAGCTTGCAACGAGCTTTGTGCTCATTTCATCATCTACACCGCATTCACGCTTAAAGCTGTCGTGAAGGGGAGGGCCTACAAATGTGCGAAGGCTCGCTTCGCTCAAAGTTGGCAACCCATTCTTTTCAAGAGCATATTTTATGCAGTTAAAAATACCTCTGCCTGTGTCGGCAACAGTTCCGTCAAAGTCAAAAATTACAGCATCAAAATTCAAACTCATCACAATTCCTCCAAGTTTTATCCAGAAAACATCATAACATAAAAAACAAATATTTACAATCTTAAAATTATATGTTATACTTTATCAGTTAAATTATATAGTGAGGTAGTGTGTATGGACTACATATTTTCAGACAAAATTTCATCATTACAGCCATCTGCAATCCGTGAAATACTCAAGGCTTCATCAGTTCCCGGTATGATTGCTCTTGCCGCAGGCAACCCTGCACCCGATGCATTCCCTGTGGATGCTATTAAAGAGATTTCTCAGGACATTTTTGAAAACCACCCGATCGAGGCTTTGCAGTACGGTGTAACAGAGGGGTATCCTGCTTTGATCAAGCGTGTAACCGATTGGCTTCATACAAGCAAAAAAATCGGTAAAGACACAGATTCTGTTATTATCACAAGCGGTGCTCAGCAGGTTATGGACTTAACCACTAAGGTGCTTTGCAATGAGGGTGATGTTGTTATTGCAGAAACACCTTCTTTTATCGGCTCACTTAACTGCTTCCGTGCTTATAATGTCAAGCTTCGCGGAGTTTCGCTTGAGGATGACGGTATCAACATTGAAGAGCTTGAAAAAGCTCTTAAAGCAGAACCGAAAGCAAAGTTTATTTATGTTATTCCTAACTTCCAGAATCCCTCAGGTATCACAATGAGTGTGGAAAAACGTAAAGCTGTTTACGAACTTGCCTGCAAATATAACAAGATTATTCTTGAAGATAACCCCTACGGTGATACAAGAGTAGCAGGTGAGGACTTGCCTTCAATCAAGAGCTTTGATGAAGACGGCAGGGTTATTTATGCCGGAACTTTCTCAAAGGTCATGGCTCCCGGCATTCGCGTGGGTTATGTTCTCGGTCCGTCGGCAGTTGTTGCTAAAATGACTGTAGGCAAGCAGACAAGCGATGTTCACACACCCATGTTTAACCAGATGCTTGTTGAAAAGTGGATGGCAAATTATGATATTGATGAACATATTGCCAAAATCAAGGATTGTTACCGTGAAAGACTTAACTTCCTCTGCAAGAGAATTGATGAGGAATTAGGCGGCATTGTTAAATATGTTCGCCCCGAAGGCGGTCTTTTTGTATGGTGCGATTTGCCTGAAAACATTGATATGATTGAATTCTGCAACAAAGCTATTGCACGTAACGTTGCTGTTGTTCCCGGTACAGCTTTTGTTGTTAATGATTATGATAAATTCAACGCAATCCGTCTTAACTTTACAACCCCCACCATTGAAGCAATGGATAAGGGTCTCACAATTTTGGGCGAGGTTGCCGCAGAAATGAACAAGAGGTAATATTATGGAAAACGAGAAAAAATCAGTTGTATTAAGCTGCATTCAGCCAACAGCAGTTCCCACTTTGGGCAACTACCTTGGTGCACTTAAAAACTGGAAATATATGAGTGAAGATTATGAATGCTACTATGCGGTGGCTGACCTTCATGCTATCACAGTCCGTCAGGAGCCTGCAAAGCTTCGCAAGCAGACAATGGAAATGTACGCTTTGCTTATAGCTCTCGGTCTTGACCCTGAAAAGAATGTTGTATTTGTTCAGAGCCACGTGCCTGAGCATTCACAGTTAAGCTGGATTCTCAACTGTTACACTCAGTTTGGTGAAGCTTCAAGAATGACCCAGTTTAAAGATAAATCACAAAAGCACGCCGATAACATCAATGTTGGTCTGTTTGACTATCCTGTTTTAATGGCTGCCGACATTCTTCTTTATCAGGCAGATTTTGTTCCCATCGGTGCTGATCAGAAACAGCATCTTGAACTTTCAAGAAACATTGCAGACCGCTTTAATCAGGTGTATTCACCAACATTTGTTGTTCCTGAGCCTTTCTTCGGTAAGGTTGGTGCAAAGGTAATGTCTCTTCAGGATCCGACCAAGAAGATGTCCAAATCTGACACCAATCCAAAGGCAAGCATCGGTATGCTCGATACTCCCGATATGATTGTCAAGAAGTTTAAGTCTGCGGTAACCGACAGTGAAGCTAAGGTATATTACGGCGACGGCAAAGACGGAATCAACAACCTTATGACTATTTATTCTGCCTGCACAGGTCTTGATTATGCTGCTATTGAAAAAGAGTTCGACGGCAAGGGCTACGGTGATTTCAAAGCAGCCGTTGCAGAGAGTGTTGTTGACAGTCTTCGTCCTATTCAAGATGAATTCAATCACCTTATAAATGATAAGGCATACCTTGAGCAGTGTGCTAAAATGGGTAGCGAAAAGGCTTCATACACAGCACGTAAAACACTTCGTAAGGTTATGAAAAAGGTTGGCTTTTGGCAGGTTTGACAAAAAAACGGTGACCGATTTGAAACATTTGGCACTTTAGCCGAAAATCAAAAATTTATGAATAAATATGCAAAATATACTTGATTTTTCTGTATATTGGTGTATAATCAATGCATAATTATAAAACACACATTTTGGAGGAAATTAAAATGAAAGAAATTAAAAAAGTAGTTCTTGCCTACTCAGGCGGTCTTGATACATCAATCATCATCCCTTGGCTTAAAGAAAATTATAACAACTGTGAGGTTGTAGCAGTTTCAGGTGACGTTGGTCAGGGCACTGAGCTTGACGGTCTTGAAGAAAAGGCTATTGCAACAGGCGCTTCAAAGCTCTATATCGAAGACCTTAAAGATGTTTTTGTTAATGACTTTGTATTCCCCTCAATCAAAGCAGGCGCTGTTTATGAAAAAGAATACCTTCTCGGTACTGCATTTGCACGTCCTATCATCGCTAAGAGACTTGTAGAAATCGCTAAGGCTGAAGGTGCTGACGCTATCTGCCACGGTTGCACAGGTAAGGGTAATGACCAGGTTCGTTTTGAACTTGCAATCAAAGCTTTTGCTCCTGAAATGCAGATTATCGCTCCTTGGAGAATTTGGGACATCAAATCTCGTGAAGAAGAGATTGAATATGCAGAGGCAAGAAACATTCCTCTTAAAATTAACCGTGAAACAAACTATTCAAAAGATAAGAACTTGTGGCATCTTTCACACGAAGGTCTTGACCTTGAAGACCCTGCAAACGAGCCTCAGTATAACAAGCCCGGCTTCCTTGAAATGGGCGTTTCACCTGAGCAGGCTCCCGATGAACCCACTTATGTAACCATTTCATTTGAAAAGGGTATCCCTGTTGCTGTTGATGGCAAGAAAATGGGCGGCGTTGAAATGATTGAGCTTCTTAACGACATCGGTGGTAAGAACGGCGTTGGTCTTGCAGATATCGTAGAAAACCGTCTTGTTGGTATGAAGTCAAGAGGTGTTTATGAAAACCCCGCAGGCTCAATCCTCTATAAGGCTCACGATATTCTTGAAACTCTTTGCCTTGACAGAGAAACACATCACTACAAAATGCTCGTTGCTCAGAAATTCGCTGAGGTTGTTTACTTCGGTCAGTGGTTCACTCCTTTGAGAGAGGCTCTTTCCGCTTTTGTTGACAAAACTCAGGAAACTGTTACAGGCGACGTTAAGCTCAAGCTCTACAAGGGTAACATCATCAATGCAGGTGTTACATCACCTTACTCACTTTACAGTGAAGCATTTGCAACATTTGATGAAGACGATGTTTACGACCAGAAGGATTCAGCAGGCTTCATCAACCTCTTTGGTCTTCCCCTCAAGGTTAAAGCAATCCTTGACGCAGAAAGAGAAGCAAAGAATAAATAATCAATTAAAGCTCCCGATAAGGGAGCTTTTTTGTGTACTCGCCCGATTCTTTTGCTTCACAAAACAGTTTGGCGAGGATGCCATACTGATACAGCCTTCGCCGTGAGGAGAAGGGGGACCGCATAGCGGTGGATGAGGTGGAAAGACAAAGTTAGAAGAAAGTTATAGTTATTGTCGTTTACACCTCATCAGTCACTTCGTGACACATTGCAAAAAATCACGGTTATGATATAATATTCCCGACGATAAAAGGAAGGGGATATATATGTTTGTTCGTCATTTAACTCAGCTTATAATGTCGCTGTTTGAGAAAAGTCCGCTGGGCAAATCAAGCCGAAAACAGCCCGACGGATATAAATACGTTGCCTTGCCTGACTACACTTTGGTTGTAGGGATAATAACAGTCTTTTTTACTTTGGCAATTTTTGTTGTGTCTTTGGTGCTTAAAGCTCCTGTTTGGGTGCCTGTAATTTGGATTATTTTTTCTCTTCTCGGATTTTCTTTAATTATTGCGTGGAAAAATGTGAAAATCCTTTATAACGATGATGAAATAATCGAAACAACCTTTTGGGGCAAGCAAAACCGATTTGTTTATGATGAAATTGTAAGCTGTGAAAAGAAGTCAACTACTCAGACCGTGAAGTATTACACTGCAGACGGGCGAAGCTTTAAGGTTGACCAGTCCACCGAGGATGCAATTTATCTTGATATATTCATCATCGCCAAATATAAAAAGCTTCATAATAACAAAAAACTACCACAAAGGCAGAAGTGATTGTCTATAGAGTATTTAGGGCAGGGGCTTGCTCCTGCCGCTTCTTTGTCATCAGGTCAACCAGGTCGTGAACCCTTACGAATCTCTACTGTCTGCCGTCTGCCCTCCTTGCCTAAAGGAGGGGGGACCGCATAGCGGTGGGAGGATACAAAAGCATATTAAAATCAAGCTTTCTATTAACAATCCCTCAGTCTTTTTGCTACGCAAAAATCCAGCTCCCTTTGCACAAGGGAGCCTGAAAAAGGCACCGTCGTTTGACGGTGCCTTAACTATTGCTGTATTTTATTTCATTTCATCAATCATTGCATAATACTCACTTACAATATATGAGCCCATGTGCTTACCTACTGAAAGTGTTTCGTCTGCAATGCCTTCGCCGATGATGTGACCCATAAATGCGAAGTTGTTATCTGTGAGAACATAACCGAGAGCATCGTTTGCAAGGCTTACAGCGTAAATATCAACGCCGTCAACTGCGGTTGCAAGGCTTTCATAAGGCCATTCTGTGCCATCCCAGTTTGTATAGCCTGTAATCTCATGACCCCAGAAAACTTCGGGATAAAGCTCAGCAGGGAAGAGTGCAAGACCAACTCTGTTTCCGAATTCCAGATAACCCATTTCTGTGGGCATTACAGTGTTTCCGTCTTCATCAATATAAACTCTGTTGTTAACAAGCTTCACTTCGCAAGCAAGAACAAGAATGCTGTTTTCAGGGTGAATAACAATCTCTCTGTGAGTTGCGTTAAGTACCGGAGCAAGCTTTTCTGAATAATCAGCATCAACAATCAGTTTTCCGAATGCTCTGCCCAATGTCTTGGCGCTTGCACCTTTTGATTCCCACTCGGTGAGACCTGTTTCGTCAACCTCAATATCTCTTGAAACCTGACCTACAGCACCGGGAATCATAACCACATTGCCGCCGTTTGTTTCTTTGATATATTCATCAAGATAGTAGATAAAGTCAGAGCCAACAAGGTTGTTGCTTGCGCTGAATGATGTTGCGTGGCAGGTGATGTCTGCAATATATGTTGCCTCACTGCCGCTGTCAGGAACGAAGTAAAGGCTTGCAATTTCGGGCAAATCTTCTTTTGAAATAAGGTCACGTTTGTCTTCAATTATATCACCGCAGTAAATTGATGAATAATAAAGCTGACCTTTTTCAACGTCTTCAAATGCATCTTCAACTGCGAGGATTGACTGCTCAACAAAATATTTTTTGAAATATGTGGGAGCTTCAAGGAAGGGAAGCTCTTCAAAAACATTTAAAGCATTGTTAAATCCGTTAGCAAGGAGCTTATAGAAGAACTGTGTGCTTACACCCTGGGTATCAAGGGCTGAATGAGCGTGAGTTGCCATAATGTTGATACTTGCAACTTTGATACCTTTTTCTTCACAATATGCCATAACACCCTTACGGATGTTTCTTACATCAGTTGAAGTAACACCGAGGCAGTCAATAGCACCAACAACAACAGCACCTTCACCGCTGTTATCGTCAATAACTGCAACGCGAACTCTCATGTCATCATATACACCGAGAGCCTCTTTGTTCATAAGGTCACGACCGAGGAAATATTCACCGCTGTCAATATCTTCAGGAACAACGCTTCTGCTTGCATAGCCAAGGCTCCAATAGTTGCCTGCTGCAGCAGATGTCTGATATGTATCACGGCCGGGCATAAAGCCAACTTCTTCACTGTCATAGTCAGCAAGGCTTTGCCAGTTGTTGGGGTTTGGATAAAGTTTGCAGATAATCTGAACAAGCTTTTCAACAACAACATTAAGCACATTGTAAAGAACTTTCATAAGGTTGTCTTCAAAGCTGAGCTCAGAGCTGATGCCTGCAAATGCACCTTCCAGCATACCGAGGCTGCCGAGCAACATAGAAGGGTCTGCAACATAGTCAACAAATTCATCCATTGTGGATTTTTCAACTTCTTCTGTTTCAACTATTGGTGTTTCTTCAACGGCATCGTCAGTTGCATATACACCTGTGCAACCGATTGAAAAAACAAGAGCTAAACACAGAAAAAGAGAAACAAATTTAATTAAATTCTTTTTCATAAAATTACCTCCTGATAATTATACTCTTATATTATATAAAATTTGTTGCAATAAATCAACAAATATTTCTTTTGATTATTACAAAATTTCTTTGTGATAATTGTTTATTTTTAATGATAAAAGTGATATAATCATTATTTGTAAGAAAATAATTCAAAGGATTGATTATATGACAAAAGTAGATATTTTTTCAGGTTTCTTGGGTGCAGGTAAAACCACACTTATCAAAAAGCTTATTAAAGAAGCTTTCCCCGGTGAAAAGCTTGTTCTTATTGAAAATGAATTTGGTGAAATCGGTGTTGACGGTAAATTTCTTGAAGAAGCAGGGGTTGAAATCACTGAGATGAATTCGGGCTGTATCTGTTGCAGTCTTGTGGGGGATTTTGGCAAAGCTCTTACCAAGGTTGTTGAGGATTATGCCCCTGAGCGTATTCTCATTGAGCCGTCAGGCGTAGGAAAACTCAGCGATGTTATCAAAGCTGTTAAGGATATTGGCTCAGATAAGCTTGAGCTCAATTCTTTTACAACTGTTGTTGATGCAGGCAAATGCAAAATATATATGAAAAACTTTGGTGAATTTTTTAACGACCAGGTTAAACACGCTCAGACCATCATTCTTTCTCACACAGCCAAAGCGGGTGAAGAAAGAGTATCAAAAGCCGTTGAACTTCTTCGTGAGCACAACAAAGATGCTGTTATTGTAACAACTGATTGGGATAAGCTTACAGGTGAGCAACTCCGTATTGCTATGGAAAATAAGGTGAAATCTCTTGAAGATGAAATAAAAGAAGACTCCTGCCCTGTTTGCGGTCACCATCATCACGAGCATCATCACCACGATGAGCATTGTGATTGCCACGACCATGACCATGAACATCACCACCATCATCACGATGAACATTGTGATTGTCACGGCCATGAACATCATCACCACCATCATCACGATGAGCATTGTGATTGCCACGATCATGAGCACAAACATCATCACCACGAGCACGATGAACACTGCACTTGCGGATGTCACGACCATGACCACGAGCATCACCATCATCACCATGCCGATGACGTTTTCATTAGTTGGGGCAAAGAAACAACCGTGAAATATACTGCAGACGAAATGAACAGCATTCTTTCTGCTTTGGGTGATGAAGAAAAATACGGTATGGTGCTTCGTGCCAAAGGTATTGTTGAAGGAACAGACGGAGAGTGGATTCACTTTGACTATGTTCCCGGTGAGCCTGATGTAAGAACAGGTGGCGCAGATATTATCGGTAAGCTCTGCGTTATCGGCTCAAAATTAAAAGAAGATGAACTGGCTGTTCTTTTTAAGTTATAAGAGGTGATTAAATGGAAATCCCTGTATATATGTTTTTAGGTTTCCTTGAAAGCGGAAAAACCACTTTTGTTCAGGATACCCTTTGCGACACACGATTCAATTCAGGTGAAAGAACCTTACTTCTTCTTTGTGAGGAAGGTGAGGAAGAATATGATTCTTCCAAATGGCCGTCAAAAAATATTTTTATTGAAGTTATTGAAGATAAAAGCGAGCTTAACCCCTCTAACCTTGAAGCCCTTGTTAAAAAGCACAAGGCTGAAAGGGTTGTTGTGGAATATAACGGAATGTGGATGGTTCAGGATTTTGCTGCCGCAGTTCCGTCGGATTGGGTGCTTTATCAGAGTATGCTTTTTGTGGATTCCACAACCTTTATGACCTACAATGCAAATATGAGAAGCCTAGTTGTTGATAAAATCAACTCCACCGAGCTTGTTGCATTTAACCGTTTTGACCCGGCTATGGATAAAATGGAGTTTCATAAAACTGTCAGGGGCATAACTAAACGTTGTGACATAGTGTATGAATATGCAGACGGTCACGCTGAATTTGATGACATTGAAGACCCGTTGCCCTTTGATATAAATGCACCTGTTATTGAAATTGAAGATAATGACTATGCCTGGTTTTACCGTGACCTTACGGAAAATATCAAAAATTACACAGGCAAAACTGTTCAGTTTAAAGCTATTGTTTCAAAGAACGGCAAAATCCCAAGCGGTACCTTTGTTGGCGGCAGGCACATTATGATGTGCTGTGAAGAAGATATCAGCTATTACGGCTTTGTGTGTCTTTATCCGTTGGCTGAGGCTCTCAACACAGGTGACTGGGTGGTTATCACCGCAACGGTAAGCTATAAATTCAATAAGCTCTATTCGGGTAAAGGTCCTGTTTTTAATGTAACATCAGTTAAAAAAGCCGACCCACCCGAAAAGAAAGTTGCAACCTTCTTTTAATGATTATGGATATTGAAATTCTTTATGAGGATGAATATTTGATTTTTGCCGTCAAGCCCATTGGGGTGCTTTCACAAAAGGGTAACGGTGAAAATATGATTGATCTGCTCTCACAAAACAGGGGAGAGGTCTACCCCGTTCACCGTCTTGATACTGCTGTTGGCGGAGTTATGGTATTTGCCAAAACGCCTCAATCTGCAGCAAAGATGTCTGCCCTCGTGAGCAAAAATGAAATCGAGAAGCAATATCTTGCCGTTTTGCAGGGAAACCCTGAACAAGAGAACGACACCCTTGTGGATTTGCTGTTTAAGGATTCACGTAAGAATAAATCTTTTGTTGTTAAAAGAGAGCGTAAGGGTGTTAAAAAGGCGAGCCTTGAATATAACCTTATTTCATCAAAAGATGACTTGTCCCTTGTGAAAGTTAAGCTTCACACAGGCAGAACTCATCAGATAAGGGTTCAGTTCGCTTCAAGAAAACTACCTTTGCTGGGTGACGGAAAATATGGCAGCAAATGTAACAAATGCTCCGTTGCATTGTGGTCAAATTCACTTAAGTTTGTTCACCCATATACAAAAAAAGAAATCGGTTTTACAGCATCACCGCCCGACCGATTTCCTTGGAATATTTTTTAATTAGGCTCCCGAAAGGGAGCTTTTTTATATGATTTTCAGAATATCAATTAATTTGTCAACACAATAATCAGCTTCTTTACTGTGACCTTTGTGAACAAGTATAGTTTTCATTCCGGCATTTTTGCCTCCGATGATGTCAGCCTTCACGCTGTCACCAATCATATAAAATTTTTCGCCTGAATACGGTTCTTTGGCTTTTTCAAAAATCTCTTTTCTCGGCTTTTCATAGCCTATACAAGCAGAAACCGTGAATGAATCAAAATAATGGGCAATTCCGATACTGTTCATCAATTGCTCAAGCTCGGGAAAATTGTTGGAAAGAATTACGTTTGTGTGCCCAAGCTCTTTAGCTTTTTGCAGAGTTTTGATTGCTGTTTCATATATTATATAGTTTTCAGGTGTCAGAATTATTTCTTTAACCTTTTCGCTTGCCGTTTTAGCCAAAGGTTCACTTACTCCTAAATAAATGTAACTTTTATAAAAGTGTTTGTTCATACGTTTCCACCACTTATCACCTGTTCTTTCAGGGTAAGCTGTTTCAGGTGTGTGCCATGAAAAGCCCGTTTCCATACACTTTCTGATATCAAGAAAATTTATGTTATTATCCGGAACAACCAAGTCAATCGCCTTTTTGACGCTGCTGCTCCAAAGATGATGTGAAAGGGCTATTGTGCCGTCAAAATCCCAACAAAGAATTGCCATAATATTTCACCACGCAAAAAGGCTGCCTGAAAAGACAGCCTAAATTTTTATTCCTTATGCCATTTTACGCCCTGAGCTGTGTCTTCAAGCACAATGCCCATAGCCTTAAGTTCATCACGGATTCTGTCTGCTTCAGCCCAGTTCTTATCTTTTCTTGCCTGAGTGCGCTGAGCGATAAGAGCCTCAACCTCATCATCAAGGCTTTCAGCTTTTCTGTTATAAACAAGACCGAGAACACTGCAAAGCTCGTCAAACATCTTTGCGGCAGCCTCGCAGTCAGCCTTGTTTGCACCATCGGCAATAACCTTTGTGTTGATGTCTCTTACAAGCTCAAAAATTGCAGCAAGAGCATCGGCTGTGTTAAGGTCATCTTCCATAGCTTCAACAAACTGAGCTTGACGTGCTGCAAGCATAGCTTTGATTTCGTCAGTTGCTTCACCGTCAGTTGCGTTTGAAAGAGCAAAATCAAGGTTGTCACGGCAGGTGTAAAGGCGGTTAAGTGATGCCTTGCACTGCTCAATAATATCTGTGCTGTAGTTGATGGGGCTTCTGTAATGAGAAGAAATAAGAAGATAACGGATTGGCTCATAGCCGTAAGCGTTGGCAACATCACGCACTGTGAAGAAGTTGTTAAGTGATTTTGACATCTTAACATTGTCAACGGTGATATAGCCGTTATGCATCCAATAATTTGCAAAAGGTGCATCGTTACAGCATTCACTCTGAGCAATTTCGTTTTCGTGGTGGGGGAAAATCAAATCCTGACCGCCACAGTGAATGTCAATTGTTGTGCCGAGATAACGGCGGTTCATAGCTGAACACTCAATGTGCCAACCGGGTCTGCCGTTGCCCCAGGGCGATTCCCAATAAGGCTCGCCGGGTTTAGCGTTTTTCCAAAGGGCAAAGTCCATAGGTTCTTTCTTAACTTCGCCAACCATAATTCGGGCCCCTGCTTCAAGGTCCTCAAGGGGCTGATGTGAAAGCTTGCCGTATTCTTTAAACTTTTTGGGGCTGAAATAAACATCGCCGTCAGCTTCATAGGCATAGCCCTTGTCAACAAGGGTGCTGATGATGTTGATTATTTCATCAATGTTTTCTGTAGCTTTAGGGTGAACGGTTGCTTCACGAACGTTAAGCCCTTTGGCATCTGTCCAGAATTCTTCAATGTATTTTTCTGAAATCTCTTTGTAAGAAACGCCTTCTTCATTGGCACGGCGAATGATTTTATCGTCAATGTCTGTAAAGTTCTGAACAAATTTTACATCAAAGCCTCTGTATTCAAGGTATCTTCTCAAAACGTCAAAAACGCAAAGAGGGCGAGCGTTACCGATATGAATAAAATTGTAAACGGTAGGTCCGCAAGCGTAGATTTTAACTTTGTTTTCTTCAATTGTTTTAAGCTCTTCTTTGCTTCGAGTGAGAGTGTTAAAAACTTTCATTTATTTTTCCTCCAACTTTTTGTTTAAAATATCTATCTGATGCTGCAATTTGCAAATTTCCTGTGAAATCGGGTCGGGAATATGAATCTGGTCAAGGTCCTGAACTCGCTTGCCGTTGCGACGTACAACCCTTGCAGGCACACCTACAGCCGTTGAGTTTTCTGGAATGTTATCAAGCACAACTGCACCTGCGGCAATGTTGGTGTTGTCGCCAACCGTCAACGGACCGAGCACCTTTGCACCTGCACCCACAAGCACATTGTTGCCGATTGTGGGGTGACGCTTGCCTGTGTCTTTGCCAGTACCGCCAAGGGTAACGCCCTGATAAAGAGTAACATCGTCACCGATTATTGTGGTTTCACCTATAACAATTCCTGTTCCGTGGTCTATGAAAAACCTCTTGCCAATCTGAGCACCGGGATGAATTTCAATACCGGTACGCTTTGAGGTGCGTTGAGAAATTGCCCTTGCGATGAAAAACATCTTATGCTTAAAGAACCAATGAGCTTTGCGATGATTTCTTATTGCTTTATATCCGGGGTAAAGAAGCATAACTTCAATCGCCGAATGGCAGGCAGGGTCACGCTCACGCACACAGTTTATATCTTCTTTGAATCTTTCGAACATACATTGTTCTCCTAAAAATAAAAAATCCGCCTCTGTCGCCTAAAAGCGACGGAGGCGGTTAGTCCGCGGTTCCACTCCGGTTTATAACTCGATGCCTTTAACGGGGCAATCCGCACAGCGATACTTAAGTTCCCACTGTGTGCTGATGGGTGCATTTCACTACCGATACATAAGGAACTTTTCAGCTGCCGTTCCCTCTCTGATATGCTCTTTGCAGTTACTTCTCCCACTTATAACGCATTTATCATTTTTATTATACTATAAAACTTCAGTTTTTGCATCTGCTATTATATAGTAAAACTATAAAAAAATCAAATATTATTTGTTAAATTTGTCAGAAATTTCCGCCGTTCCAGCCCCATTGGTCAATTTCTTCATATTTAATGTAAGTTCTGTCCTGAGGAATGGCAAGCTCCGACTCGAAAATTGAGCAAATCTCTGCTGAAAGCTGTTCACTTTCTGCAGGGTTGATTTTACCAAGAACCTGTACCTCAACAAAGGCGCTTGGGCGTGAATTGTCGCCCTTGAACCAGATTCTGCAATTATCTTCGAAACTGAGCATAAGCCAAGCTTCGCTTTTACCTTTCAATAATGATATAGCCTGACCAAGCTTTTCTTTAAGAATAAGCTCTTTTTCAGGTGTGATTTCAACACTTACTTTAGTTGCAATATTAGGCATATCTGTATCTCCTTATGATAATTTATGAATAAACAATCCGCTTAAAAGCTTTGGCTCAAACCAGGTTGATTTTGGTGGCATAATTTTGTCTGCATCGGCAATGTCCATAAGGTCATCAAGTGTTGTGGGATACATTGAAAAAGCCACTTTCATATCGGTGTTAACTCTGCGTTCCAGCTCGCCCAAGCCTCTGATTCCGCCGATAAAGTCAATGCGTTTGTCTGTTCTCGGGTCATCAATGCCGAGTATCGGTGAAATGAGATTGTTCTGAAGGATTGAAACATCAAGGCGAGAAACAGGGTCATTTTTGTCAAATGTACCGTCTTTGGCAGTGAGCTTGTACCATTCACCGTCAAGAAGCATACCGAATGTGTGCTTTGCTTCAGGTTTATAAGTCTCTTTGCCAACAGCTTCAACCTCAAAGCATTCTTTAACCTTGTTCATGAACTCTATGCTTGAATATGAATTTAAATCTTTGATTACACGGTTGTAGTCCATAATTTCAAGCTCATTTTCAGGGAAGAGAACGGCAAGGAAAAAGTTGAATTCTTCTTCACCGGTAAAAGCAGGATTCTCTTCACGTCTTTTAAGACCAACTTTAACCGCAGAAGCTGCTCTGTGATGACCGTCAGCAATGTAGAGATAATCAGTGTCAGCAAATTTGCCTGAAATTTCATCAATCAGCTGTTTGTCGTCAACCACCCATACGGTGTTAGCAATGCCGTCATCAGTGACAAAATCGTAAACAGGGGAGTGACTTTCTTTCCAGCTTTCAACTGCATCTGAAATAAAATCATTTTTTCTGTAGGTGAGAAAAATCGGACCCGTATTAGCATCACAATAATCAACGTGGTTGATTCTGTCAGCTTCTTTATCAGCTCTGGTCAGCTCGTGCTTTTTAATAATGTTGTTGATATAGTCATCAATGGCCGTGCAACCAACAAGGCCGGTCTGACTTCTGCCGTTCATAATCTGCCGGTAAATATAAATGCAAGGTGTTTTATCCTGTTCACAAATTCCGTCAGTAACAAGCTTATCAAGATTTTCTTTTGCTTTTAAATAAACCGTTTCGGTATATATGTTTTCAGGAATAGGGTCAAAATCTATTTCAGCTTTATCAACATGAAGAAAAGAATACGGTTTACCTTTAACCATTTCTTTTGCTTCTTCGCTATTCATAACATCGTAGGGGAGGGCTGCAACGGCCTCTGCCTTTGAGGGGGTAGGTCTTATAGCTTTAAACGGTTTGAAAACTGCCATATAAAAACTCCTTCAATCAATATACATACATTTTACAATATATGCACTTTGATGTCAATTATCAAAAAATACATACACATAAATAAAAAACGGGCTCAGATCAGAGCCCGTGAGTATCGTCATTCAATTTCAAGCAGCCAGTTAACTGAAACTCCAAGCACTTCCGCAATAGCTTTGAGTTCGTAGTCGGCAACACCTCTTAATTGACCTTCAAGCTTTGAAAGGCCTGATGAGTTGAGGTCTACTCCTCTGATCTGAAGTTGAGCAAGCAGGTCTTTTTGTTTCATACCGATAGCTTTTCTCTGCTGTTCAACCCTTGCACCGACAATATTTTTGTCTCCCAACTCTTGTTTGCGGGTTCTCATTTTATCTCCTCCTTAAAATTTTCCCAACAATGTTAGCACACTTATAATATCATATTTGAAATAAAAATAATAGTCAAAAAACAAAAAAATATACAAAATCACACAAATTTGGTTAAAATGTATATTTTCTTGTCGTTTTTATGTATGAAAGTGACATTTTGAATTTGTTTTTATAAATACACATGAGTGTTATCGTACAACTTGTCAGTTTATTTGCTGTTGAAAAAAGCAAAACTGTATGATATAATCCCCTCAACAGATTGCAAACAGGAGGCGTATTCTAATGACTAATGAATTAAAAGAACGCAATCTAACAATGCTTACCGACTTTTATGAAATAACTATGGCAAACGGTTATTTCAAAAACGGAGTGGGTGAGCGAGTAACCCAATTTGATATGTTTTTCAGGGAAGTTCCCGATAAAGGCGGTTTCGCCATTATGGCAGGCGTTGAACAGCTTGCAGATTATCTGAGAAATCTTAAATTTACCGAAGATGATTTAGAATATCTTGCAAGTAAAGGGTTTGAAAAAGATTTTCTTGATTATCTTCGCAACTTTGATTTTTGCTGTGATATTTGGTGTGTACCCGAAGGTACACCTATTTTCCCTTATGAGCCTATTGTAACTGTGCGTGGTCCGGCAATTCAGGCTCAGTTTATTGAAACGATGATTCTCATCACCATAAATCATCAGAGCCTTGTCGCAACCAAAGCCAACAGAATTGTCCGTGCTGCACAGGGTAGGGCAGTTATGGAATTTGGGTCACGCCGTTCACAGGGCTATGACGGTGCAATTTACGGTGCAAGAGCCGCTTATATCGGCGGATGCACAGGCACTGCATGCACAATTTCTGACAGAGAGTTTGGTGTTAAAGCTTTAGGCACAATGGCTCACAGCTGGGTTCAGCTTTTTGACAGTGAGCTTGATGCTTTCTGTGCTTATGCGAGGGAATATCCCGACAGCTGCACCTTGCTTGTGGATACCTATAATGTATTAAAATCAGGCATTCCCAATGCAATTGAGGCTTTTAAACGAGAGGTTTTACCAAGAGGTTTCAGACCAAAGGGTATCAGAATTGACAGCGGTGACATCACCTATTTAACACGTAAAGCCCGTAAAATGCTTGATGAAGCAGGTTTTCCGGATTGTGCAATCGTTGCTTCAAACTCCCTTGATGAGTATATTATCAGGGATATGATTCAGCAAGGTGCCAAGATTGATTCTTTCGGTGTTGGTGAACGTCTTATCACGGCATCTTCAAACCCTGTTTTCGGCGGAGTTTATAAGCTTTGTGCCGTTGAAAATGAAAAAGGTGAATTTATACCTAAAATCAAAGTCAGTGAAAATGTTGCCAAGGTTACAATTCCGGGTGCAAAGAAGCTGTGGCGACTTTATGACAATGAAACAGGCAAGGCTATAGCTGACCTTATTACTTGCGAAGATGAAGTCGTTGATGATTCACAGCCTTATGAATTGTTTGACCGTGACTTTACATGGAAGCGTAAGGTCGTTGAAAACTACACTGCACGTGAACTCCTCGAGCCACTGTTTGTAAAGGGCAAATGTGTTTATGATTATCCTCATATAGAAAATATTAAAGAATACTGTAAAAATCAGATCGGTACCCTCTGGGATGAGGTTCTCCGTTTTGAAAATCCTCACAATTATTATGTTGACCTTTCTCAAAAGCTTTGGGATTTAAAGAGCGATATGTTAAAACAAATTAAAAAATAAAAGCAACGAGCCTCGAAGTCAACCTTCGAGGCTCGTCACATGGTTATGGGATTAAAATTGAAGTGGTCAGAATTAAGCGATGTATCTTATATCAGAGCATCTCTCTGAACGGACACTCTCTTTGCGAGCTGGTACTGCACGAAGGTGGTTGCCCTGCTTTGCTTTCTTTTTAATATAATGCCTTCTGAGTATTTTGCCGATGGCTGTGCCTATAGCAGTTCCAAGCCTATCTTCAAAAGCGATAAGCTTCTTTTCGTTAAGAAGTCCGACAATAATTAAAACCACTGCTGCAAATTCTAAAATTGTTAAAGTTAACATTGTACCTGTCATAATATATCTCCTCTTTCTTTCGAAAAATCTGACGAACATTTATGAACATTTGTTCTTTGTGTCTTTATTATAGCAGACTTTTTTTATTTGTCAACACAAATGTTCGATAAATTTTTGACTCAAAGTCCCCAATAAAGGACTGACGATAATTTTCTTGTGTTCTTAATTTATATATACCACAATATATTGTGGTTGTCAATAGATTTGTGTACAATA
Source organism: Clostridia bacterium (assembly GCA_017461625.1). Lineage (GTDB taxonomy): Bacteria > Bacillota > Clostridia > Oscillospirales > Acutalibacteraceae > CAG-488. The sequence continues at coordinate 3,368 of JAFTXJ010000010.1, read as the reverse complement.
AATGGAAAAATAAAAATAATAAAAATAAAAAGAGCCGCATTTCTGCAGCTCAAATTTGTTCAGTCTTTTAAAAACTCGTTTAAAATTTTCATAAAATCACGTTTTTTATCGTCATCCATCAATTTGAATTTAAGAATCATAAGCTGTTCCTGCTTATCACATTTTTCAATAATGGTAGATTTAGGGTCTTGGGCTTTATCATCACTTCTTACCACAAGTGGGGATGTTGGTGCAATGCCACATAGTTCGTCAATTGTAACATCATAAAGCTTTGCCATAAGCCGAAGCACGCTGAACGGAGGCTGAGCCGCGCCGCTTTCATATTTTGCGATGGAGGTTCGGTCTTTATTTATAATTTCAGCAACATCACTTTGTGTCAGATTAAGTTTGCGTCTATATGCTTTTAAATTTTCAGTAAGCTTTATATTATTGCTCATGTCTATCACCTGTGTCGAATAATATCATATTTTAAATAAAAATGCAAATAAAAGTTAAATGGGGTTGCCAAAGAAAAAATATTGTGATAAAATTTCGTGGTATTCATTTGAATATGGTCAGTTCGTAACCATCCTGACCTAAATCAAAACTAAGGAGAATGAAAAATGAATAAGAAAACATCAACCGTCTATCTTGTGCAGGCGGCTTTTATTGCAGCGGTGTATGTCGCATTAACCCATTTTCTTGAGCCGATTTCTTTTTCGGGAACTCAACTGAGGGTTGCCGAAGCATTGACGCTTTTGCCTGTGCTCACACCTGCCGCCGTTCCGGGGCTGACAATCGGCTGCATATTGGCAAATTTATCCAGCCCATACGGAGTAGTTGACATAATCTGTGGCTCGGTTGCCACTTTGCTTGCGGCTCTTTGCACGTGGAAAATGCGAAATATCAGGTTGAAAAGTGTACCAATTCTGCCGGCACTGTTTCCGGTGATTTTTAATGCAGTGATTGTCGGTGCTGAAATTTCGGCTCTCGGCACAGGCGGTTTTACATGGCCTGTGTTTGGGGCAACTGCGGCTTCTGTTGCCCTTGGTGAATGTGTAGCTTGCTTTGGATTGGGGCTTCCTCTGTGTGCCGCATTGCAAAAGACTAAGATTTTTGATTTATAACGGAGATATATGAAAGTTTTTATTGATGCTGACGGTTGCCCCGTTGTGGATGAAACCGTTGACCTTTGCAAAAAATACACCGTTGAGTGTGTAATAATCTGTGACACTGCTCACGTTTTTAATAAAGAAGGCGTTACCACTGTTGTGGTTGAAAAAGGGGCAGACAGCGTTGACTTCAAACTCGTTAATATGCTTTCAAAAGGCGACATTGCCGTCACTCAGGATTACGGTCTTGCTGCAATGTGCCTTGCAAGGGGAGCAGTACCTATTAATCAGAATGGCTTGATTTATAATGAAAAAAACATTGATGAACTTCTGTTTTCGAGGTTTGTTTCAAAAAAAATTCGTCGTGCAGGGGGTAGGCTCAAAGGACCTTCAAAAAGAACACCGGAGCAGGATGAAAAATTTATCCGAACACTTGAAATGCTTCTTAAAACTGAAAATTGATTTTATCGGCTTAGAGAAATCTAAGTCGATTTTTTATTGACAAAGCAAAAAGTGTGTGCTACAATACATTTAACAATTAGGTTAAATATTAAATGAGGTGAGATTATGGGACTTCAGCAAACGTTAAAAGCCTTAGCCGACCCGATAAGGCGAGAAATAATGAATATGCTCAAAGGTGGGCGAATGTCTGCGGGTGAAATTACAGACCGTTTTGAGGTTACCGGGGCTTCAATTTCAAGGCATTTGTCTGTGCTTAAGGATGCGGATTTAATCCGTGACACCCGAGAGGGAAAATATATTTATTATGAGCTTAATGCATCGGTGCTTGAAGAGATTATGCTCTGGATTACTGATTTGAAAGGGGAAGATACGAATGTTGAACATCAGCAAAACTAAACTTATTATTACGTCAGTTATAATTTTAATCCCCATTGTTGCAGGGGTGATTTTATGGAATCAACTGCCCGACTCAATGGTAACTCATTGGGGAGTGGGCAATGTGCCAAACGGCTGGAGCAGTAAGGAAATGGCAGTGTTTGGTTTGCCTGCATTTATGTTTGTAATTCATTGGGTGTGTCTGTTGGTTACCAAAGCAGACCCGAAAAATAAAAATATAAACTCAAAAATGATGGATATAGTGCTTTGGATTTGTCCGTTGCTTTCACTTTTGCTTTCAGCGGTGACTTATGCTTATTCATTGGGCTACTCGGTAAATGTTGAAATAATTGTTACTCTGTTTATGGGTGTTCTGTTTGTGATAGTCGGCAATTATCTGCCCAAGTGCAAGCAAAGCTATACTATGGGTATTAAACTTCCTTGGACTTTAAAGGATGAAGAAAACTGGAATAAAACCCACCGCTTGGCAGGCAAGCTGTGGGTAGCAGGAGGTTTGATTATGATTGCAACCGCATTTTTTACAAATGTGTTTGTTGTGATTGCTGTAATTGTTTTGTTAGTAATTGCCCCAACGGTGTATTCATATATGCTTTACAGGAAAAAATTTATTAAATAAGTAAAAAAGATGTTGGGAACGACCCACGTGACTTAGGCTCCCTTTGATGAGGGAGCTGGGTCGAAGACCCAGAGGGAGGCAAAGAACTCGGCTAATCGATTTAATCAGCGGTTACTCAAGGAGAAGCCTATTTTTATTCGGTGAATAAGTGAGCGTCGGTGACGTATTTAGTCAACCTCCCACGAACAAGGAGGCTAAATCCCTATAACTCGCTGTGTTGAGAACGACACGCGTGTTGTTTCCAAAGTAACCAACAGACAAAAAGGAAGGGCGTATAGCCCTCCCTTTTGTATATATGTCCCTCTGTGGTCAATTAAATGTACCAAATCCAACCGAAGAGAAGAATTATAATCAGCCACTGACCGAATGTGTATTTAACTTCCACGTCGCAAGTGTCTGTTACAACATTACCGTATTCATCGGTAACAGTTACAGTGATTTCTGCACTACCCTTACCTGTTGCGGTAACGTTGCCGTTTTCGTCAACATAAGCAACATCTGTGTCTGATGATGAATATGTAACGGTGTATTCGACACCCTCATCAGCTGAAATATTTGGTGTGATAGTTGTTGAATCTTTGGAGTTCATTTCAATATCAGCGATGTCAACAGAATTAACCTTGCCGAGCTTTTCCATAATTGCGTAATAGCTGAAATGCTCTGCTTCAAACTCGATGTAACCATTTTTAATGGTTGCAGGAATATTTTCAACTGTTCCGTTTACAGAATCAACATAGCAAACAAATATGTTGTTGCTTGTGAAGTCGGCAGGGACAGGGATTCTTACCTTAACCTTACCGTTT
>JAFTXJ010000009.1 GCA_017461625.1 Clostridia bacterium | reverse complement strand
TCTTCACGGGCGAATGTTAAATCAGAGCCTGTAGGACTTTCTATTTTAATTGTTTCGGGGAAGCCCGCTACGCTGAGTGTTACAGGTGAAAGCTCACCGATCGTGGCTGTTGATGATTGTGATGAGGTTATTGTTGTAAATTCAGCTGTGTCAACGGGGATGAATTTGATGCCGTATTCGTTACAATATTCCTCTGCGGCAGAAGAAGTATAGCCGTAAACGGTTAAATCTTCCATTACAGAACCGTCTCGGTTGATACCAAAAGCGTGGCTCTGGATTTTTGTTACATTTCGAGTTAAATATAACTTTTTTAAATTAATACAATCGTCAAACGAATAATATTGTACTCCTTCACAATCAATTGTAGCTTTTTCTAAATTTTCACACCTAAAGAAAAGATAACCGGGCCATGAATATGTACCATAGTATTCATCTGTTGCATCTAAAAAAAACTTTTCATAGCCAATATTACCGGGGAGATGAATCTCTTTTAAGCCTGAATACCCAAAACAACATTCTCCTTTAAAAAGAAGATAACCTATTCCGGTCAAATCCATTGTTTCCATTGACGAACAATGAGAAAAAGCCTCTGTGCGCATGGTAACAGTTCCTTTTACGTCAAAAACAACCTCTTTAAGGGCATGGCATGTGGTAAAAGCTTCGTCATTGATTACGACATTTCCTTCGCTTTTAATGGTAACGGAGGTTAAATTTGGACAACCACAAAAAGCATTATCAAGGATTTCAACTGTTGAATTTGAATCGTCTATGTCAACTGTCACTGAACCGACAAGGCTGTTGTTTCTATAACCGCCGATATCGTCACTGGTTGTGAATGTCAAATCAACCGTGCTTGGTGCGGCAAAAAACACCGTAGCATTTGCAAATACAAAAAAAATTGCAAATAAAACTGACAAAAATCCTTTTAATGCTCTTTTCATAAAATAACCTCCATACTGTTTGTTTTGCTACTTAATTTAGTTCTTTAATGTAAGTGTTAGTGAAAGTATCAATATCAATATCTGGCATAATTTTATATCTGATAACTTCCTCGTTGTTCTCATCTATATACCTATCTTTTATAAAACCGTAAGTGGATGAATTACTTGAATTTTCTCGGTTTTTATAGAAAACACAATTGGTTATGTTAGCAAAAGCACCTTCCTCAGTTGAAATAAAATAACTGTTTGGCATAGTGATTTCTGGATTACCATGTTTGTCATATTTCAAAACATCGTCATTTGGGTTGCCATTACCGTCACGATAAGCAATAAGACAATCGGTGAATTTATAAATCGACTTTTCATCATCATTACCGTCATAACCTTTGAGAGTAATCATTGAGCGTTCGTTGTTTTCTGAATTCATAAAGAACTGGCAGGAATTGAAATTAACATTATAACGATAGTACGGTGTTGCATTATCCGAACCTGCAGTGTAAATACCCAGACAGCTTTCAGGCTGATAATAAGTTCCCTCAGATGAACCCGGTCTGTATTCTGAAAACGTGCTAACAAAAATACAGTTTTCAAAGAAAAGGTTTGTATTGATTGGTTTGGAATCTAGTTCGTCAGGGAGTAAACCTGATTCTCCACTTGAGAACATTACTCCACCTGTGCTGAAAAAGCTGTTGGTGATTTTAACATCGGCATAGCCCAAAACGGAGATTCCGCCCCACTCGCTATCACCATTGCACCAATGAGTATCACCAATTTCATCCTTACGAATATACTCATAATAAAAACAACCTGTGGCGTTAAAATTGTCAATGTTAACATCTGTACAGTTTATGAGTTTTATTGCTCGTCCGACATTTGTTGCTATGATATTGTTAATTGTAATATGTTCTGACCAAGAACCGATAATCATGCCAATACCGCAATTTCTGATTTGAAGATTGGTAAAAGTATTGTGATGCATTTTTCTATGTTCAGTTGCAATCAAGGCATCGCTATTGACAATACCTGTGCCAATCGAATTTTCAAGGAGACAGTTATCAAAAGTGATATATGAACTGCCTCTGGCAATATACACACAATGATGCTTATCGTCTGTGCATAAACAATCATCAATATGACTGTTTGTAACAGTGATACCATGTGACCAGCTAATCATAAAACCAGTTTTAACATTGATAAAATTACAATCATTGAATACCCAATCAAAGCTTACCGTTGGTAGGGTTTCGTTTCCGCTGCCTGTATGGACAGCATACTTAAAGCCGTCAAATTTTACATTTTCAAACTTGAAATTCTTGAGCAATGGATATTCGGAGAGCGTTTTGATACATTGATCATCCACGCCAACACTGCTACCGTCAAAACGACCTTTAAATATCAAGTTTTCAAAAGTAACATTGGAAATCGGGAGACCATCGGATGAATTTCTTATAATAAACATTTCTCTTTTAATATAAGTTTCACCATCGTTTTTCATCGCACTTGCCATAATGGTTGAACCGTTACCCTCGATATGAATGTTGTTTTTGAGGTGCAGTGATTCGGCAATAGGGTAAATTAATCCATCCTTCAAATACAAACAACCGGGTGTAAAGTTTGTAACAGTTGTTTTGAAAATCTGGCTATTGGATTTTGCTGTTTCATAAAGAGTCGCTTCCGAGGTGGCTGCAAATTCCTCTGCTGTGTAACCTGTTAGGTTGATTACTGTACCTTTCGGCAACTCACGAAGCTGATAAGAACTGTTTTCCGTAAAATAATATGTTCCGTCAAAAAGCATATCACTTGCTTTTGCTGATGGCTTTCTAGAAACTATTTTATAGCACTTATAAGCTGAATCAACACAACAGCATTCGTCATCACCCAAAGATAAAAGCTTAGACTTGCCTGTGAGGTTAATGGTGAAAGATTTTTCGTTGTTGGCTAACTCAAAGAATGACTTGAGATTAGGAACCACAAGCGACACAACAGGGTCGAGAGTACATTCATCCCCCTCGATGAACATAAGACCCCTGAGGTTGTCGATGAAATACTTAAAATCTGCATCCGTATGCTCCGTTGTGCCTGTTACGGTAATTGTAAGTTTGACGGTACCCTCAGTTGCTGTGTCCTCAAACACATATCTGCAGGTTACGGGATTGCCGTTATTATCCGCAGTGAATGTTATCGGAACGGGCATGCCGCTATAGCTTCGTTCAACAGATGGGTCGTCATTTTCAAGATAGTTTGCCCATACAACAATTGCCGAATAATTTCTATAACTCTTTCCCCCGTTTGGCAATTGGAACTCTGCAAACAAAGTTTGGCTTTCCACATCTGTTGAAAAGTCCTCATAATCAAGGTCAACATAGTTAACGGTATAACCGTTATCACGTATTTGCTGAATTTTGTTTTCATATTCAGCTTCTTTATATTTAAGTAACATAAATTTCTCCTTTAAAATTATATTTTAAAGAAAGTTCTTTATGCTCTTTCCCCCTGTGGACTAACCCACAATTAGCATTATAGATAAGATTTTCCAAATTGTCAACCTAACCGAACAAATGTTCACAAAATGTTAACATTTGGAAATGAGCCTCTATTTTATAAGTAATCTTGCAATTTCAAGGGTTTCGCTGCTTTCTTCAGCTTTGCCAAGTCCGAGAAATTCGTTTTCATTTGAATATACTCTGTAAATTCCGTTGCCGTTGAAACCTCTGATTCTTTGGGTAAAAAGTCCTCCGCCGTTTGAAAACCGTTTGCTTTGTGCCTCGGTAACTTTCACTTTGGGATAAACATCAAGCACACTGTCTGTGGCTTTAATTTTACTTTCAAGCTTACCGTTTTCTGCAATTTTTTGAAGCTGTTCAAACGTGACACAATCATCAAGACTGAAGCCGTTGGCAAAAGTCCTTCTCAATCGGCTGAGACACGCCCCGCAACCGAGCTTTTCACCAATATCACTTGCAAGAGAACGGATATATGTACCCGCACTGCATGAAACAGAAACGGTGAAAACATTTTGTTGAGGTTGAGCAATAATTTCGGCAGATTTTATTGTAACCGTTCTTGCCTCACGCTCAACGGTTATTCCCTGACGGGCAAGCTTGTAAAGACGCACACCGTCTTTGGAAACAGCAGAGTACATAGGTGGATACTGCTGAATTTCACCAATAAAGGTATCCAGCACAGACTTAAATTCATCATAAGAAATATTTACATCTTTTTGTGAAATCACTGCACCGGTGATGTCGTAAGAGTCAGTAGCGGTTCCGAGCAGAATGTCAGCCTCATATGCCTTGTCGTGAGTCGGAATAAACTCCGAAAACCTTGTAGCTCCGCCAATCATAATTGGTAAAACCCCTGTTGCCATGGGGTCAAGTGTGCCGGTGTGACCTGCTTTTTTAATTCCGCAAATTCGTCTGAGTTTATTAACTGCGGTGAAAGATGTAATGCCCTCGGGCTTGTCTATACAAATAAATCCTGTCATATATTTTCCAACCAAACTGAATAATCTGCATCTGACGGCATAGACCAATCGCCACGCGGTGAAAGACCGATTGTGCCAACCTTCGGACCGTCAGGTACACAAGAACGTTTAAACTGATTTGTAAAAAATCTTCTTAAAAACAGCTTAAGCCAATCTGAAAGCTGTTCCTTAGTATAAACTCCGTCAAAAGCTTTTGAGGCTATGAATAAAAGCTTTTCAGGGGTAAATCCGAAACGGATAAAATGATAAAGATAAAAATCGTGAACCTCGTATGGCCCAAGCTTGTCCTCAGTTTTCTGAGCGATTTGACCCTGCTCGTCAGGCGGCAAAAGCTCAGGGCTTACGGGGGTGTCAAGAACGCTGAGTAAAACTTCAGCTATTTTATCATCACCGTTATCGGCAACATATTTAACAATGTGACGAACAAGAGTTTTCGGTACTCCGGCATTGACGCTGTACATACTCATATGGTCACCGTTATATGTGCACCAGCCAAGAGCCATTTCACTGAGGTCACCTGTGCCCACAAGCAAAGCACCTTCTTTGTTGGCGTAATCCATAAGAATCTGAGTACGCTCCCTTGCTTGGGTATTTTCATAAGTTATGTCATGAATTTTAATATCATGACCAATATCGCGCATATGCTGAATGCAGGCAGCTTTTATGTCGATTTCACAGAATGTTGCCCCAGTTGCTTTGATAAGTTCAACGGCATTTGTGTAGGTTCTGTCAGTTGTGCCGAATCCGGGCATAGTTACGCAAATTACGTTTTCTTCAGGAAGATTCAAAAGTTTGACCGTTTTATGAGCCACAAGCAATGCGAGTGTGGAGTCAAGACCGCCTGATATGCCGATAACCAATTTGTTGATGTGGGTGTGGGTCATTCTTTTTGCAAGACCGGCACACTGAATATCAAGAGTGTCTTTACAACGCTTTGCACGCACCAATTCATTATCAGGAACAAAGGGGAGAGGTGCATATTTTTGGTTAACGGCAATTTCACTGAGCTCGGGTAATACAACGTTTACACGGGTATATTGTGTGTCAATACCGCAACTTCTCAGGTTATCACTGAAACTTCCGCGGCGTAAGGCATTGAGCTTATGAGTGTCAATGCAGGCGGAGATGTAGCCACTATTCTGTGAAAAACGGTCGCTTCTTGAAAGGATTTTTCCGCTTTCGGCGATCAGGCAGTCACCCGAAAAAACGAAGTCTGTTGTGCTTTCACCGGCACCTGCAGATGCCATAATATAAGCACAGATGCATTTTGAACTTTGATTGCAAACAAGTGATTCTCTGATTTCGTCTTTTGTAAGCACCTCGTTGCTTGCAGCAAGGTTAAAGATGATGTTTGCTCCGTTAAGTGCCATTGATGAAGAAGGGGATATTGGTACCCACAAATCTTCACAAATTTCAATGCCAAAAGTTATATCGTTACCAACATCAAAAAGTATGTTGCCGAAAGGAACTTCTTTTCCGCAAAGATTGATTTTTGTGTCCTTAAAGTAAGCTCCTGCTTCAAAGTGCCTTTTTTCATTAAAGCCGTCACTGTGAGAAAGATACATTTTGGGAACAACACCCAATATTTCACCACTCTGAAGCACTGCGGCACAGTTAAATAATTCGCCTCTGACCTTAACCGGGAGACCTATAATGATTACGGTGTTGCTGTTACAGCTGAAATTTAACAAATCAAAAAGGGCATTTTCACATTTTTTGATAAGTGTAGAGTTAAAAAATAAGTCACCGCAAGAATATGCTGAAACCAAAAGCTCAGGCAGACAAACAATTTGGCATCCGTCTGCTTCAGCCATCTTTATTGATTTAATTGCTTCGTTGAGGTTGGCTTCGGGGTTGGCAACCTCAACTTTAGGGCTTACTGCTGCAACTTTTACAAAACCAAAATCTGACATAGTATCATCTCCAATGAATACTTTTCATTATAATGTATAATATTGTAAACTATTTTTTACTCAAATTCAACACCTTATACTTATTTTGTTATAATGGTAAAAAATATATAAAAGGGTGCATTTCGCAAAACATTGAATATAAAATGTCGAAAATTCTGATTAAAAATGCACAAAAAATAACAACTTGATTTGTGATTAAGGTAAAACTTTCTACACAGATGTTGACTTTATTTGTGATTTATTATATCATCAACATATAGATTATTATCTGCGAGGTGTCGTGATGCTTCATTACCGTGATGATAATGAGCTTGTTGCGGCTGCCGTTGCAGGTGATGAGCAGGCTATGTCAGGTTTAATCAAAAGTCTTATGCCCTGTGTTGAGGTTCAGGTAAGCAAATTTTCAAACCTTGGTGCATTAACTCGTCACGACCTTATTCAAGAAGGTCTTTTGGGTGCGGTCAGGGCAGTGTTTAGTTTTAACACTGATAAAGATGTGCTTTTTAAAACCTATGCCGAGGTTTGTATTACTAATAGTATTGCAGATGCTGTTCGCAATCAGACAAGAAAAAAGCACACTCCACTCAATAGTTATGTTCCAATTGATGAGGTTGAGCTTTCAGGGGTAAACCCTCATGACCCCGAGCGTGTTGTTTTTATGGCTGAAGAAATGGAGCAGATTAAAGCTTGCATAGATAATGAGCTGACCGACCTTGAATACGGCGTTTTGATGCGTCATATAGCAGGTGATAGCTATGATGAAATTGCCCTTGATTTAAATGTCAGCATAAAGTCTGTTGACAACGCTCTTGCAAGAGCAAGGAAAAAAATTAAGGCAGCCAGGAATGTATGACCCTTCCCCAGTAGGACATTATATTCGTAGATGACGGGGTGCAACTCCCCTTGGGTCGATAAAAATTAAGCGAGGTATATCACTATGTACGAAGACAAGTCACTCATCTGTAAGGAGTGCGGCAATGAATTTGTATTCACAGCCGGTGAACAGGAATTTTATGCAGAGAAAGGTTTCGTTAACGAGCCTCAGCGTTGCAAAGCTTGCCGTGACGCACGCAAGAACGCTGCCCGTGGCGAGCGTGAGCTTTTTGAAGCAACATGCGCATCATGTGGTGCAGTAGCAAAAGTTCCTTTCCGTCCCCGTGAGGACCGTCCTGTTTACTGCAGCGAGTGTTTTGCAAAGATGAAGGAAGAAGCATAATTATATAACATAATATACTGTTTTTCATCGGCACTCCGCTTTTTGCGGAGTGTTTTCCTTTTTATATTGACTAAATGCTTAATTTAAGTTATTCTATATAATATAGTGCATAAAAGAAAGGACTGTTAATATGTCTGTTAAAGTTATTGCTCACCGCGGTGCCTGTATGGTTGCTCCTCAGAATACTATGCCTGCTTTTGAAAAAGGTCTTGAACTTAATGTTGACGGCTTTGAAACCGATGTGCATCTCACTGCTGACGGTGTGCCTGTTCTCTGTCACGATTATGAAATTGAAGAAACATCAAACGGTCACGGAACTATTACATCGATGACTCTCGATGAATTGCTTCAGTTTGACTTCGGAAGTTATTTCAGCGAAGAATTTAAAGATACAAAAATCCCCACTCTTGAAGAATTTCTCACTCTTTGCGAAGATGATTCTGTTGAGGTTATGAATATTGAAATCAAGCCAAGTAAAGAAAATGATATGACGGTTGTTCATAAAACCATTGAAGCTGTTAAGGCTCACGGACTTTTTGACAAGCTCCTGATTTCTTCATTCAGTGCTAAAATGCTTATTGAATCCAAAAAAATAGATAAAAAGTGTAAGACAGCTTTTCTTTACAGTCCAAAAGATAAAATAGTGATGAAAATTCTTTTCACTGCGGCAAAGTTTGCAAGGGGATTGGGTGTTTCTGCTCTTCACCCTCATTTCACCCTTGTGACTCCCCAGTATGTAAAAAAGGCTCACGCCCTTGGTATACAGGTTAATCCTTGGACAGTAAATAAAGAAAGCGACATCCGTCGAATGATTAAGTGTGGTGTTGACGGAATTATCACCGACTACCCCGAAGTTGTGCACAAAATCATCGATGAAATGAATGCCTGATAAAAGAACAAATCCTCCCTGCGGCTTGCCGGGAGGATTTTTGTATGGTTAATTCTATTATTTTATGAAAGTTTTATCTCTATCGGGTATGCCGGATTCATCTGTGACATATCGCTCAACCTTCATGCTTAAATTATACTTTTCTCGCAAGTCGATAATTTTTTGCATCATTGGTGATTTGTGGTGAAAGTCGAGTGATTCCTGGTTTTCCCAACGGTCAATCAAAAGAACAGTTTCTTTGTCTTCCATCGGAAAGAAGTACTCGTATTTTAAATTACCTTTTTCAGCTCTTATTTCTTTCACAATTCTGCTTGAAACCATTTCTTCCGCAAATTTTTTTGCATTTTCGTCTGTACCGGAATAATAAATATTTATTGTAATCGCCATTCAATCACCTCTGTAAATTGGAGTTTATTTATTCTTTGACAACTTTTTAATTCGTTCTGTATTATCAATATAAGTTTCAGCATACCCACATTCAGGGCATACGGCACATTTGATTTTTCCTAAAGACGTTTTAAACATTCCCTTTTCTCTGATATCAATTCCATAACCGCCGTTAGTAACCATAACAGTTAAATCTTCAATCATTGCAGTTTCGCATCGTAAACATTTTTTCATAATAATTCTCCTGTTGACACCGGTTTAATTTACATATTACCACAAAAATCTGAAACCTACAATAACAGGCACAGCAATCAACCTGCTGTGCCTGTAAATGTTTTGATTATGCAAATTTGATTGTGAGAATCTTTTTGCCTGTGATCTCAAACTCAACAAATCCGTCGTTGTCAATTTCAAGGTCGGAAATCTCTTTTTCTTCAAGAGAAACAAGCTTTGCACTTGCCCACTTGTTGCCTGAGTAAGCAGGGAGCTCAAACTCAACAAGCTGTCTTTCAACAGGTGACTGAGGCTTGCTGATGGGAGCTATACCACCGTTAACTCTGATTTTTGCAGTTTTTGCATTGTCAGATGGGTTAAACAAACGAATTACCCAGCCGTCACCGTCTTCAGCTCTCTTAACTGCACTGATGTTAAGAGTTGTGTCGTCAAGCTCAATGAATGAATGCTCAAGACCGTTCTTACCGTGGTCTGTGGGAGCAAGCTGAGCTGCTGAGAATGTGAGGTTGAATGCTTCGCTTTCACCCCAAACATTGCCTTCTTCCCAGTCGCCCTTATGAGGCATAAATGCATAACGGAATGTGCTCTTGCCGATGCACTGTGAGCCCTTGTCGATTCCGCTGTAGTCCTGCATATCGGATGTTACGCAAATACGAAGGGGGAAGCAACGAAGAAGTGAAAGATACATTGTGTTGTTTTCATCATCACCTGCTTCATAAGCCTTAAGACCTGTGTTGAGAAGTGCAACACCGTATTCATTATCAGAAATATCAACAAATGAGTTCATAGGATGCTCAGTCATCGGAATTTCGTCATAGAGTGAGTAATCAACCTTAGCAACAGGACGCTTAAGAACGTCGAACTGACCCTGAGCGTGAACAAACTCTGCATTGATGTTTGTGGGGAATGCAACCTGGAAGTAATGGTCTTCTGACTGGTTGTCAACTGTTGTTTCAACTTCAAGGTAACGTGCACCCTTCTTAAGAGTAACAATGTTCTCAATCTTGAATGGGTTAAGGTGCTTTGAACGTGTCTTTTCGTCCATTGAACGTCCTTCAGGCAATGCCCAATCAATTTCAACCTTGTATGAAACGCTCATCTCACCCTCGTGAAGAAGAGTAATTTTTGCTCTCTCATTAAGAGTTGTGAAGGTTTCGTCATTTTCAGGAACAAAATGCTCCCAAGGATTACCGATTTCACCGGTGTCTTTAAAGTAACCGAGCGAAGTGTAAAGTTTGTTGTTTTCTTTATCAAGAACGTCATAAGTACCGTTGGAGTTAAGAGTAACACGAAGATACTCGTTTTCCATAACCTGAGCGCTCTTCTTCATTGTGACAGGGTTCTTTGAGCGAACATTGTAAAGAGGTTGCATTTTAAGGGTCTTGTAACCCATACCGGGAACATCCTTAACATCAAGCATAATTGTGTACTGCTGAGTGTGAAGAACGTTAGCAACATCGTTGGGGTTCTGAATAATCTGAGCGTTATTCATATTTGTTGCAAGAATCTGATATTTAACCTCGTTACCGTCTTTGTCAGTGATTTTGAAGCTGTCAGCTTTCCACTCTGCAGGGATTTCAACCATAACCTTAACAACTTCGTTTCTCTTGAAAGGTGCCGGGTTGAACACAACGATTGCTGCGTCATCCTTTGAGAATGAGCTTAAATTGATGTCACCTGCAACGTCCATAAATGCACGTTCAAAAACGCAAACTGAAAGCTCTTTTGACTGGCGGAAACGTGAAACAACATCTTCATAAACAATGTCTCTGCCGCAAGCACCGATGCTGTCGTGACCGTGATTCTGAAGAAGATAGTTATATGAAAGGTCAATGAAATTCTGAGGATAAGGAGCACCGCAGAATGATGCGAAAACAGCCATAGGCTCAGCATAATTCTGAAGCTTACGCTCTGTGTCGAAGTTGTCCTGCTTGATATAAGTTCTTGCAGAAACAATCCAACCCATCATAGGACTTACGCTGCCCTTGGTGAAAGGCTCACGCATTTCGCCCTTGAGAACAGGTGTATTTTCATCAAACTCATCAATAACGCCCTGCTCAAATTCTTTAAGTGTGCTGTGGAAAACTTCGCAGTTGGGAAGTGCTTCGTTAAGGTCGGCAATCATCTGAACTTCTCTTGCATCGGGGCAGGATGAGTCATGACCTACTGACCAGAAACGGTGAGAGGTTGTCCAGTCACCGTCCTGCTCTCTGACAGCTTGTTCGCCACGGGCTTTAATGTTTTCTTTATGATATTCATAGAAGGGATGAGTGTACTGATAGTCAAGCTTGCCGTTTTCTGTGTCAATAAACTTGAAGGCACCGTTGTTGTCATTCCAGAGCATATCACGGTTGTTTTCGTTTGACTGATTGTAGTAAACGGGGCGCTGAACTATGTACCAGAGGTTGTAACGGGGACGCTTTGCAAGGCGTGAGCCGTAAATCTTTGTTCCGTCAGGGCTTTCCCAGAAAAACTCTGAGTTAGGTGTTGTGTATTCGTTAACGCCACGGTAGAATGAAGCGAAGTGAATATCAAAGCCTGCATAAATCTGAGGAAGCTGTGAAATCTGACCCCAGCCGAAAGGTGAATAACCTGTCTTTGAGATGCCGCCCATTTCCTTGCCGATTTTGTGTCCGAGAAGAAGGTTTCTTACAAGTGATTCACCGCCAACGCTGAATTCGTCGGGGAGGCAGAACCAGGGACCGACACCGATTTTTCCTTCAGAAACATATTTTTTGAAAAGCTCTTTCTTTTCGGGATAAACCTCAAGATAATCCTGAACGGGCATTGTCTGTGAGTCAAGGTGGAAATGCTTGAAGTCAGGATATTTTTCAATAATATCCATAAGCATATCAAGCATATATCCAAGCATATGCTGAGTTCTTCTTGCTGAAAAACGCCATTCTCTGTCCCAGTGAGTGTTGGATATAAAATGGCACTGAATTTTTTTGTTATCCATAATTATTTGCCTCCTTTAATGATTTTCATAATATCGTTAAAGTTTTCTTCATAATATGTGCAAACAGCCTTTGTGCCGCTGTCAACAATGTTACCGCCGGCAATACCGATTGTTGTGTAACCTGCAAGACGGACTGAGCAAGCACCTGCACCGCTGTCTTCAATACCAACAACGTGGTTTCTGTCGGCAAATGCTTCACCGAGACCAACGATTGATGTTTCGCTGTAAAGCCAGGGATGAGGCTTGGGTGAAAGCTCACCGAGAGTACCTACTGAGCCTTTGCGAAGGGGGAAACCTGCTGAAATAATTGCATCATAGAAATCCTTGGGGTCGCCCATACCGAGAGTCTTGAATGCTGAAAGAATTTCGGGCCATGCTTTTTCATAAAGACCTGAGGTTACAAGACCAAGCTTAACGCCCATGCTCTTGAGCTCAAGAAGGAAATCTTTAACACCCTCTGTGGGAGTGAAAGCACCGTCTTTGCCTCTGCCTGCCATAATCTCTTCCATTTCACGGTGAGTGTGTTCAAAGTAGAAATCTCTTGCCTTGTCAAGTGAAGCACCGGGGCAGTATTTGTCAATGCAATACTGAAGATGCTCTGAAACGCTGTGACCTGAAACATAAGGAAGGTCAGCCTCTTCAAGCTCAAACTTGGGGTTACCTAGAAGGCTTGCGATACTCATCTGAATAATCCAGATCCAGAATTCTTCACTTCTAACGGTTGTACCGTCAAGGTCCATAAGCACAGCCTTAACAGGCATCTCAAGCTTAACGGGCTGAACAGGGTAGTATGTAGGGTAAGCAATGGCTGATTTAACGCAAGCAAGTGAGCTGTCACCAAATGAAACAAACTCAACCTTTTCGTCGCCTGTTGCAACAATGTCAACAACGCCGTTTTTACCTGTTACAAATCTGCCGTCTTCGGTTTTTTCAAGAAGGTGAAAACCACTTTCAGGTCCAACCTCACCGAGGTCGGGGATTAAAATTTTCTTGTCCAATAACATTTTGTGTTCCTCTTTCTATATGGAAAAATTATTTATAAAGCTTAATGCAATATGCATATTCTGTGTTAAGAGTGTCCGGATCAATAGCGGGGAAAGTAAGCTTAACCTTACCGTTGTCATTTGAAACAACGGGATTAACTTCGCTACCCAAAAATTCTGCCTTCAAATCAGGGTCAAAATCTACCTCGTTAAGGGTAAATTCACCGAATGGGAATTTGAGAATGAAAGCGTAGAGTGTATCACCCTTTTTGGTGTATCTGATTCTTTCATCAGAGCTGTTTTTATATCTTACCGTTGAGTAAATTCCTTCGCCGTTAACTTCAAGCCAGCGACCAATATCAAGAAGCTTCTGCTGCATAATAACAGGGATTCTTCCGTCGGCTGTGGGACCGATATTAAGCAGGAAGTTGCTTCCGCGGCTTACAAGGTCAACGAGCATATGAACAAGCTCTTTGGAAGAGAGATAATCGTGAGGCTTTTCAAATCTGTTAAAGCCGAATGAACCACCCATACCTCTGCATTCTTCGTTAGGTCTGTCATATTGATCCATCGCTTCAATTCCGCCGGGTGAGCTTTCACCGTTGATGTAGCCATATTCTGTGGTGAAGTTACCACCGAGCTTGCCTCTTGTTTCGCTGCCCCAACGGTCATTGGGAACAATGAAATCTTTAACGCTTGATTCATTATAGAGCCACTGTAAAAATTCTGTTGAATGCCATACCGAGCTTTCATGTGACCATTCACCGTCTGTGAAAAGGGTTGCAGGCTGATATTTTTCAATAAGCTCTTTAAGCATTGGAATAAGGTGCTTAACAGCATATTCCTCAGGGTCTTTAAGATAAAGGGGGTGCCACCATTCATAAACAGAGTGATAAACACCGAATTTAACATCTGTTTTATCAAGAGCATCCTTAAGCTCACGGCAAAAATCCTTGTGGGGTCCAACATCTGCACTGTTCCACCAGGGAGCGTGTTCTGTTTTATACATACAATATCCGTCGTGATGCTTTGAAACAAGGTTTATGTATTTAGCACCTGATTTCTGAAAAAGGTCTGCCCATTCTTCAGCGTCAAAGGCTTCAGCTTTGAACATAGGAACAAAGTCTTCATATTTAAAGTTTTCACCGTAAGTCTTTTTGTGAAAATCACGGAACTGTAATTGTGCATCAGTGGGATCGGGGCAGTCAAGAGTCCAACCGTACCATTCTGCATAGTGACCGATAGGTGCATAAGCAGGAACAGAGTATAATCCCCAGTGAATGAAAATGCCAAACTTGGCATCAGCAAACCATTGGGGAACAGGTCTTGAATTTAAAGATTCCCAATTGTTTTCGTATTTCATAGGACACCTCCAAACATATGCATCATATAATACCATATTATACATAATTAAGTAAACATCTTTTTTGAAAAAACTGTAATAAAATCAAGAGAAATTTTGCACATTGTTTTATTGACACCGTGAGTTGGTTAGAATATAATTTTAGAGAAAGTTTTGAAATTCAGAAAAGATTTTGAAAGGCTGTGAATTTATGTCAAAGCGTACTGCAGGTGTGCTTATGCACATTTCATCATTGCCGGGACCCTTTGGAATCGGTGGATTTGGTGAGAGTGCCCTGCGTTTTGTAGATTTTTTAAAACAGACACATTTTACCTATTGGCAGGTTTTACCCTTCCACCCTGTGGATGAGGTAAATTCTCCTTATAAAAGTGAAAGTGCTTTTGCAGGCAATTACCTTTTTATTGACCCTGTTTTGCTTCAGAAAGACGGTCTTGTGTCACATATGGATGTTGATGCTTGTCGATATAACGGCACTCCTTATACTGCTGATTATGACTTCGCCCGTGAAAAGAAGCTTCAGCTTTTGAAAACGGCTTATAATAATATTGGTGAAAGCGAAAAGAAAGCAGTTGCTGATTTTGTAAAAGAGCATTTTTGGGTTGAAGATTTTGCACTCTTCAAAGCTGTTAAAGAGTTTAATGGTGAAACCCCTTGGTGGAAATGGGAACAGTCACAGCGTGATTATAAATCCTGCACTGAAAACAAGGAAAAATATCGCGAGCAGATGAATTTCTGGATTTTTGTTCAGTATATTTTCTTTAAGCAGTGGCAAGAGATTAAAGCCTATGCAAACCAAAACGGTATTAAAATCCTCGGTGATATGCCTGTTTATGTTTCGATGGACAGTGCTGATGTGTGGAGCAATGTTGAAATCTTTAAAATAGACAAGGAAACCTTTGTTCCCGATGAGGTTGCAGGTGTTCCCCCCGATTATTTTTCAGAAGACGGTCAGCTTTGGGGCAATCCTCTTTATGATTGGGATGCTATGGAAAAAGACGGTTTTTCATGGTGGGTGCATCGCCTTGGTGAAGAGCTTTCAATTTATGACACAGTTCGTATTGACCACTTCAGGGGTCTTGCATCTTTCTGGGCTGTTCCTTTCGGCAGCAAAACCGCACGCAACGGTGAGTGGAAAAAAGGTCCCGGTATGAAACTGTTTAACGCTATTAATAAGGCTTATGATAATCCATCGATTATTGCTGAAGATTTGGGCGTTTTCGGTGAAGATGTTGTTCAACTTTTGGAAGACACAGGTTTCCCCGGAATCAGGGTTATTCAGTTTGCTTTTGGTGGCGATGCTTCAAACGAGCATTTGCCTCATAATTATCCGAAGAACGTTATTGCTTGTCTTGGCACTCACGATAACAACACTCTCCTCGGCTGGCTTTATGAATTAAGTGAGGGTGAGCGAAAATATGCACTTGATTACTGCTCCTTTGACGGTGGTAACTGGGGTGAGGGCGGATACAAAGCCCCTGCATGTCGTAAGGTGATTGAAACCGTGTGGAAATCCTGTGCCGACACAGCAATTATTGCTTTTCAGGATTTGTGCGGCTTCGGCAATGATGCAAGAATGAATATACCCGGTATTGCAGAGCTTAACTGGAGAATTCGCACAACTCAAGAAACAATTGATAATATTGACAAAGAATATTTTGTTAAAATAAACTCTCTTTACGGCAGAGGTTAAAATGAATTTTAATGTTATAAAAAAAGGAACGGTAACATCAACAAACACTCTTTTAAAGCAGCAGGCGAAGGATTTGCCTCACGGAACGGTAATTGTTGCAGATTGTCAGACAGGGGGCAGAGGCAGGCTCGGAAGAAGCTTTTATTCCCCGGATAAAACAGGGCTTTATATGTCAATTCTTCTGAAAGAGGGTTTCGGTTCAGACCCTACTCTTGTTACCACTCTCACTGCTGTTGCAGTGATGAAAGCTGTTGAGACGGTGACGGGGAAAGAAGCCCGGGTTAAGTGGGTCAACGATGTTTTACTTGAGGGCAAAAAGGTCTGCGGAATACTAACCGAGGGTGCATTTGTGGGCGGAGAGCTTGAATATATGATTGTGGGCATCGGCATTAACACAGCTACACTTGATTTTCCTGATGAAATAAAAGAAATTGCAGGAAGTGTAGGCTGTGATAAATCGGAGCTTCTTGACGCTGTGCTTGATTGCTTTTTTGATGAGTTTGACAATTTGCAAAGCAAAAAGTTTCTGAATTTTTATCGTGAAAGATGTGTGACCCTCAACAAAAATATAAAAATAATATCCCCAGGTAAAGAGCCTGTTGAGGCTTTTGCCCGAGGGATAGATGATAATGCCGCTTTAATTGTAAAATATACAGATGGAAAAAACGGGCTTGTTTCATCAGGTGAAGTAAGTATCCGCTAAAATTTTCCTCTGAGTTCAACCACTTTGCCGATAATGTTCACAGGTAAGCGTGAAACCTCTTCGGCAGAGTAAATCATAACATCATAATTAGGGTTAAAAGGTACCAGTGAAAGGCTGGTGCCTTTTTTTATAACCTTTTTAACTGTAGCATCCATAGAATTCACAAGCACAACAGCAACATCACCGCTGTCAACATCACTTTGTTTTCTGACAATAACAACGTCATTCTCGCAGATTCTCGGTTCCATGCTATTACCTTTAATTTGTAAAGCAAAAAAATCGCCTGTTGCAGCAAGCTGGGGTGAGATCTCTTCATAATCAAGAATTTCTTCAACTGCCTCTATCGGTGTGCCCGCCCTTACGTAGCCTAACACAGGGATAATTACTTTATTATCATTCCCTGAATCGAGCCCCATAATTGTGTCAACAGGCACACTGAAAATTTCAGAAAGAATTTTTAATGACTCACGGTCGGGGTCAGTTCTTCCCTTTTCCCATTGACTCACAGCTGTCTGATGAACGTTACACATTTTTGCAAGCTGAGCCTGAGTAAGCCCTTTTCTGTTTCTTAATTCTTTAATAATACTCATTGTAACACACCCTTTATCGCTTATATTATGAGCCAAACTATTGAAAAAGTCAAGTAATTTTTAAAATTAAATAGTTTTTCTAATATTTTACTTGACAAAGAGAACAAATGTTCTTATAATAATAGTTGTGCTATTCAAGGAGGTGATAAAATGAAAAGCATATCAGATAACCTGATTTCTTTGGAAGAGGCAAATTTTGCCTTGAAATGTATGAAAGATTATCTTTTTACACCTGCTGAAGCAATTGAGTCGATAGAATCAGTTGTTAACCGAGTGAGAAATATTGATATGGCACATCTCACAAACCATATAATCGACACTAAGCTTTCAGTGGTTCAGCGACACGTTATAAGGAGGTGTTGCCTTGATTCAATAAGTGCAAATCAGTGTGCGCAAGAGCTTGGGATCAGCTTGAGGGCTGTATATTCGGCAAGGGCAAAGGGGCTGGAAATAATAGAGGCGTATCTTGAACCCCTCGTAATGTATTTCCGTAATCTGCCGGGTAAAGAGACAGTTCCGCTTTATGTAGCTGAATCTTTGAAGATTCTTGCCTCACAAAATCAGCAGCAAGGGGAAACAGGTAAAGTCATTAAAAATATCAGAACAGCTCACAGTGTGAGCATTGAAGACACCGCAAAGGTGACAGGGGTAAGGGAAAAGGATATTTTATCTTCTGAAAAGGGAATTCGCCCTTTAAATGTTGATGAAATAGAAAACTACAGCCGAGCGTTCGGCGTGAATATAATAATTGAATTTGATAAAGGAAAGGTAACTGCAAAATGGAAAGAACAATAACTGACCTAAGCACTGATTATTTTAAAGCAGCGGCTGATATGGATTACCTTATTAAAAAAGTAACTACCAAAATCAAATTGGCAATGGCTGATGGAGAAACAGATAAATGTTATAAGCTAAAACAAAAGAGGCAAGCTTTTTATGCCCAGAAGAGTGAACTTCTGGCTCTTGCTTATAAGCTTGCAAATTATTACAACAAGGAGGAAGATTTATATGAATCTGCTTAATTTATACGCAAACGGAAATCAACTGACACTTGGCAGCCATCCGATGACAACAAGTGGCAGTATAAATTATGACACCTGTGCTTTTACGTTCAATTCAGAGTGGAAAGGCTTTGAAAGAACTGCGGTTTTTGCCATAGGTGACAGCGTGTGTTACGCTGTTGAACTTGATGACACAGGTGTTTGCAAAATACCGAAAGAATGCCTTAAAAACACGGGTGTTTTAAAAATTGGTGTTGTGGGTGAAAACAGTGACGGCGTTGTAATCTCCACAAACATAGTGGTTCAAAGAGTGGTTGAGGAAGCCAATTGCGATGATATTAAAACACTCTTGCCTGACGAAGATGATTCGTCTCAGGAAGACACCGCTTCAAAAGAGTCTGCCATACATTTGCTGTGGCAAGACTATTCATTCAGGCTGAGTGAAAATTTTGTTTATGAAGATTATTCAATGGTTGATGAAACGGATATTCATTCAGTTTACCACACAACTTTTTCAGACCTTGCCGAAAAATATCCTACTTACGTTACGGCCAATGTAGAAGGTCAGGATTACTCGGGCAACGATATTATGTCTTTCACTTTTACAGGCAGTGATTATGACAGGGTTGTTTTTATTACTGCAAATCACTTTGCCTCAAGTTATATGACAATATCGGCTTTGGGTGGATTTTTCAGAGATTTGTGCGAAAATTACAAAACAAGTGCAAACCTGAATTTTTTACACAGCAAGGTTAAGTTTGTAGTTTTGCCGATTGTATGCCCCGAAGCACTTTTTTCAAGATCTCGTTTCAATTCCAACGGCTGTATACCGTTTATAAATTACGATCACTTTTTTGATGAAAGCACTGCTGACGGAAAAGGTGATGCCGCTTTTTCTGAGCCTGAAACAATCCCTGTGATAACAGCCCTTGATGCTGTCGGAGCAGAAAACTGTGTGTGGTTTTTTGATTTTGAATGTGAAAATTTTACCCAAAGCGGTAAAAAGATTTATTACAAAGCAAATGACTTGACGCAGGGCAATTTTATTCAGAAAGTTGTTTCATCGTTTGACAGCAGATATGAGCAATCTGATTTATATTCCGGCTCACAGATTGTTGAAACAAATTCATCTATTGTCACCAACTATGCAACATATATGTATAGTATGAATGCGTGTACTGTAATATGGTCAGACAGCGGAACAACTCAGTCAGAGTTCAAAAGTGCAACAAAAAAGCTTGCGGAGTTTATGGGTAGTTTTATTTTAGAAGCGGTCAGAGAACCTGTTGTGGCTACATCGGCTGATTTGAAGCCACAAACCAAGCAGGTTGTGTGGAAAGGTAACACTACAAATAACTATCTTACTTTAAGTTCAGGTTGCGAACCGATGTGGGTGTCTTGTTATAAACAAAAACTGTACGGTGTATATAATGTTACTCTCAATGGGTTTGTAACCGTTGACTCTGATTATGAAACTATCATCAGAGTAAGACCGATTTTATACCAGAAAAACTCACCGACCGATGATTATGATTCACGCTCGTCAAACAACATTTTTGATATTGAAATGAATATACCTGAGGGGGTTAGTGTTATTCCGTTCAGCAGTGTACTAAGTTGTAAATATGCAAATCCTTATGCATCATCGGCAAACGCAGAAGTCGGTGCTGTTATTGCAGCGGCTTGCCCTGATGATGTTAAGGTAACATCAATTTCTTATACGATTAATGCCATTCCTTCAGATGCGAGAAATTCGGTTGAGGTTCTTACTCCGCCGGGGTGGGCAACAGACTATACAGATTCCGACACAACTCCCGTGTTTAATGTGATATATCCGAAAATGTATTATGATGTTATATAGCGAGGTGAAATAATGAGTAAAATAAGCAATCTTATATTTAACGGTGAAAAGCATTACCTCACATCTTCTTACGGTAAGCGAGCTCAGATTTCAACTGCTGCAGGTAAAACATCTGCATTTCATTATGGAACAGATTACGGAACTTATGCCAAAAAAATTATGCAATACGCAATTGAAGACGGTACAGTTCTTTCCTGCGGTGTTGCTGCTGACGGAGCTAAATATGTCTGGGTTGTTTATCCGAGAATCGGTAAAAAGTTTTTGCATTATCATCTTGACAGTGTGCTTGTTAAAACAGGGCAGAGCGTTAAAAAAGGAACAAAAATCGGTAAAACAGGCAAAACGGGTAAAGCCACCGGTATCCATCTGCATCTCGGCATTAAAGATTTAAAAACTGATAAATATGAAGACCCTGAGGTTTTTTCAAGCAAGTATACTCCGCCAAATGAGTATTCATCAGGTGTGTATAAGGTAACGGCAGATGTGCTGAATGTTAGGCGCGGTGCAGGTACAAATTATGCTGTTAAAAAGTTTTCTTCGTTCACTGCAAATGCAAAGCAGCAGATCAAACGTTTAAATTCAGGTAAAGCCTGCAACGGTTATGTTAAAGGAGTAGTATGTGCCGTAAATAAGGTTTCAAACTCCTGCTGGGGCAAAACGCCGTCGGGATGGGTGTGCTTGGATTATTGTGTGAGGGTGTAAAATGAGCAGTGATATAGTGATTGCCGTTTTATCTTTTTTAGGCACTTTGTTGGGGACACTCGGGGGAATAATCGCTTCAAACAAACTGACTGTTTACCGCATTTCACAGCTTGAGAAAAAGGTTGAAAAGCATAATAATCTGGTTGAGCGTATGGTTAAGGTTGAAGATTCTTTAAAATCAGCTCACCACAGAATTGATGATATAAGGAGGTTATTTGATGAATAAAATAAATTTTAAAGGAGTTGAAAGGTCAACGTGGGTCAGAACGGCTGTTCTTATAATTGCACTCGTAAATCAGGCTTTGGTTATTTTCGGAATAACGCAGAATGAAGCCGATATGGATGATTTAACTTATTATATATCTTTTATTTTCACTGCAATCAGTTCAGTCTGGTCATGGTGGAAGAATAACTCTTTTACTAAAAAAGCCCAAAAGGCTGATGAAGCGGTTGTTTCTGCTGCAGACGCTAAAGGTTAATATACTGAGTCGAGGGTTACACCTCGGCTCTTTTTTGATTTATTTTAAACTTTATATAGTGAAAATATTGAATTATAGCCGTTTGCGGTTGACATTGAAAAACGACAATATTATAATAAATTGGATTAGCATTGTTGGAGGTGTCTGCGTGAAAAAAATACTGATAGTATCCCATGCAATGGAATTGGGTGGTGCAGAAAGAGCTTTGCTCGGTCTCCTTAACAATATTGATTACAGCAGGTTTTCGGTGGATTTGTTTCTGGAACGTCACACAGGTGAGCTGTTTGATTTTATCCCGGATAAGGTGAAAATTCTGCCTGAAAACTCTGCTTATGCCTGTATGGCGGTTCCTGCTTCACAGGTGATAAAAAAGATGAAGTTCGGTGTTGCTTTCGGCAGATATCTCGGCAAAAAGAAGGCCGATGAATTTATAATTCAAAACGGAATAAAAGACGGTGCCGATGTTTTGATAAATTACAGTCAAAAATATACCGTTAAGTTTATGCCTATGATTTCAGACGAAGAATATGACCTTGTAATCAGTTTTTTAACGCCACATTATTTTGCTGCCCAAAAGGTAAAAGGTAAGGTTAAAATTGCATGGATTCATACGGACTATTCGGCAGTTGAAATTGACAGACACTCTGAGCTTGAAATGTGGTCAGCTTATGACAGAATAATTTCAATATCGCAAGAGGTTACTCACAGCTTTTTAAAAGCTTTGCCTGAACTAAAAGATAAAATTACGGTTATACCCAATATGCACCCTGCGGAGTTTATTAAGGCTAAATCAACCGAATTTGAGCCCCACAAAGAAATGCCTCGTACCGGTGCAATCAATCTTCTTTCAATCGGAAGATTCTGCCCTGCCAAGAATTTTGACAATCTGCCGTTTATCTGCAAACAGCTTATTGAAAAGTATAAGCTCAATGTTAAGTGGTATGTAATCGGCTACGGAACTGATACCGAGCTTATAAAGGCAAATATTCAAAAAGCGGGTATGGAAGATAACGTAATTATCCTCGGCAAAAAAGAAAATCCGTATCCCTATATCAAGTGGTGCGACTATTACATTCAGCCGTCAAGATATGAGGGTAATGCTGTTACGGTTAACGAGGCATTAATTTTACAAAAGCTTGTGGTGATAACTGATTATTCCACCTCGGCCGGGCAGATAAACAACGGTGTTGACGGTGCAATTGTTCCTTTGTCAAATGACCTTTGTGCCAAGGGAATCGCAGATTTTATCAACAACGCACAGCTTCAGCAAAAAATCAGAACAAATCTTTCTTCAGCAGATTTTTCAAACGCTGAAAAGGTTACAGATTTATACAAGTTAATGAGGTAAGTTTTATGATTTTAAATGATTTATCAATAGAAAAAATTGAAACCATGCTTGGCGAGCTTGAAAAGCAGATTACCCCCATTAGGCAAAAAATAACCGACCTCAAAACAAAAAAATGCGATTATAAAACAGACAATGTTGTTCCCACAGATATGAATACATGGGATTCTTTCGGTGAATATGAGCGATGGGGAACAGACCCTGAAGAGCATCGTTGGTTTTACACTCATCTTGCCATTCCCGAAGAGCTTTTGGGTGAAGATGTGGAGCTTTATATTGCAAGCACCACCCCGTCAGAGCAACATTGGGAGCCTCAGTATCTTGTTTATGTTGACGGAAAATTAGTCAGAGGTATAGACTGTAATCACCGCTACCTGAAGCTTGATTCAACAAAGGCTGAGCAGGATATTCATATCTATGCCTATTCTGTGCCTCAGGGTGAATTGTGTGAGTTCCACTGTGAGCTTTGCCTTTTTCAGCGTGATGTTGAAAAGTTTTATTATGATATTAAGGTTCCTTATGAGGCTTTGCTTGTTCTTGATAAAAATTCAGTTGAATATAATGCAATCAAGCCATGCTTGCGTGAAGCTCTTTGTCTTGTTGATTGGCGTTCGCCCGGTAAGCAGTCTTTTATTGACTCGGTCAAAAAGGCAAGTGAATATATGGAAACTGAGTTTTACGGTAAGGTCTGCGGTGAAAACGGAATGGTTGCTTCCTGCATTGGCCATACCCATATTGATGTAGCGTGGCGTTGGACTTATGCACAGACAAGAGAAAAGACTCAGCGTTCATTTTCAAGCGTTGTTGAAATGATGAAAAAATATCCTGAATATAAGTTTATGTCATCTCAGGCTCAGCTTTTTGATTTTCTTAAAGAAGATGCACCCGAGCTTTATAAAGACGTAAAAGAGCTCATAAAGCAAGGCAGATTTGAAGTTGAGGGCGGTATGTGGCTTGAGGCTGACTGCAACCTTATGAGTGGTGAAAGCTTTGTTCGTCAATTCCTCTTTGGTAAACGCTTTTTTAAACAGGAGTTCGATAAAGACAATTCAATGCTCTGGTTACCTGATGTTTTTGGTTACAGTGCGGCAATGCCTCAGGTTCTTCAGAAATGCGGTATCAATAAGTTTGTAACATCCAAAATCAGTTGGAATGAATTTAACCGTATGCCGTACGACAGTTTTAATTGGTACGGAATTGACGGCACAAGTGTGTTTGCAACTTTCCTTACAGCTAAAAGAGCAGGTGAGAAGGGCTTTGGCTCTTCATACACTCCGATGCTTGAGCCAAAGTGGGTAAAAGGCTCTTTTGAACGCTATGAGCCAAAGGAACTTAACAGCAACACAATCGTAACCTTTGGTCACGGTGACGGTGGTGGCGGACCTACCGATGCAAACCTTGAATATGGCAGAAGACTTCAACACGGTATCCCGGGTATTCCAAAAACCCGGATTGAGTTTGCAGGCGACTATGTTGAAAGAATGCGTCAAAAGCTTGAGAATAACCCCAAGCTTCCAAAGTGGGTGGGTGAGCTTTATCTCGAATTTCATCGCGGAACATATACTTCTGTTGCTAAAAATAAAAAGAATAACAGAAAATGCGAATTTCTTTATCAGAACGCTGAGACTACTGCATATATGGCAAAAATGCTTACAGACTTCAATTATGACAGGGAGAAGCTCAACAGCGGTTGGAAGACTATTCTTCTTAATCAGTTCCACGATATTCTTCCGGGTTCATCAATTGCATCTGTTTACGACAAATGCGATGAGGATTATGCAATTGTAAAAGAGAAGGGTAATTGTGTTCTTGACGGTGCAAGGGCAGCGATTGCTTCCAACATAAAAACCGATGGCGGTTTGCTTGTATTCAATCCCAATTCATTTAAAAACAGTGCCCCCGTTGAATATAACGGTGAGGTTATTTATGCTGAAGATATTCCTGCAAAGGGATACAAAGTAATCACTCCACAAAAGAGTGTTGCTGATTATAAATTAAACGGCAAAACCCTTGAAACTAAGTACTATATCGTTGAATTTAATGATGATTATGTAATATCGAGAATTTTCGATAAATGCAACAATCGCGAAGTTTTGCGTGAGGGCGGAAGAGCCAATGTTATTCAGGCATATGAGGATTACCCTTATTGCTATGACAACTGGGAAATCTCTGCTTATTATGAAGATACTATGTATGAAATCAATTCTGTTGAAGAAGTGAAATTCTTCGATGAAGGTGAACGCTTCGGCTTCTATGTTAAGCGTAAATTCCTTGAATCCGATTTTTGCCAGAAAATCTGTTTCTATAACAACTCTCCAAAAATTGATTTTGTAACTGTTTCTGATTGGAAACAGGAACACTATTTTGTAAAGTCTGCCTTTGATGTTAATGTAAACACCGATAAAGCAACTTATGAAATCCAGTTTGGTAATGTTCAGCGTTCAACTCATCAAAACACTTCATGGGATGCTGCCAAGTTTGAGGTATGTGCCCATAAGTTTATGGATATGGCAGAGTATGATTACGGTGTAAGCCTTTTGAACGATTGCAAATACGGACACAATGTTAAAGACGGTACAATGAAAATTTCTCTTTTCAAGTGTGGCACACATCCTGACCCCAATGCTGATAAAATTGTTCATTCATTTACATATTCACTTTATCCGCACAGTGGAGATTTCCGTGAAGCAGGCACTGTTCAATTGGCATATGACCTTAATAATCCAATGATTGCCGTTCCTGTTTCAAAGCAAGATGGTGTTTTGCCTGAAGAGTATTCTTTTGTAAGCTGCAATGCTGATAACTTTGTTGTTGAAACACTGAAAATGGCTGAAGACAGCGATTCCCTCATTCTCAGAGGTTACGAGGCTTATAACAAGCGTACGGCAGTTGAGCTTGATTTTGGCTTTGAAGTTAAGTCGGCTAAGCTTTGCGATATGATGGAAAATGAAATCGGTGAAGTTGAGCTTGACGGCAACACGGTTAAGTTTATGGCCAAACCTTTTGAAATCATTACTTTAAAAATCAACTGAGTAAGGGCTGATAAAGATGTTTAAAAGAATCATAGGTTTTTTGTTGACCGTGGTTATATTTATCTGTTGCTCTTTTTCTTGCTTTGGAATTGAGTATGACGGAATCCCTCACAATGATGAGTGGATGGACAGTGCTGTTTATTCTTTTGAAAATCCCGATGGATTTAATAACGGAGTGAATTTTGCATATATGCGCTTGATTCCAAAGGTGCAGAGCAATCAGCTTTATCTGTGTTTTTCTATGAGAGTGGATGATATTTCTTCTGCAGAGAATTCGGCCGTTTTGCTGTCGCTCAATGGTGATGATGAGATCTTTTTAAAGGGTACGGGTAATTCGCCATATAATGAAAATCTTTACAATATTGAATATGCCATGGCCTATGATACAGGCTCTAAAAACATTGTTTATGAAATAATGCTTGGCGTGAAGCACGGATTTTCAGGCAACGATACGCTGAGTGTCAGACTTTGTGACTGCAACTCGATGCCGTCAAATGTTTTTACTTTTGATTTATCGGTTATAGATGGCTTTGTTAATGACGATATGGAACCTACATCTGCTGAAGAAAGCTCTTCGAAAAATAAAACAAGTGCCGATAAAAATAATGATGATAGTGGAAATACGGCAAGTAAAACTAAAAAATCCACCAAGTCCACCCGAAAGAACTCATCTTCAAAAGGTAACAGTGATGATTCTTTTACTTTTAATAAAGTAAAAACAAATAACTATGCAAATTATGAAAATCAACCTGAAACCGATGAAATGACATCAACAGTCAATTTATCTCAGCAGGTTGTTGATAATTCTTCGGTAAAAAAGAAGGTGCTTACTGCCGTTGGAGCGTTGTGTGCTGTGGCCGTGACAACCTGTGCTGTTTACAGAGGAATTAAAAAATCAAATAAAAAAGAGGAAAAGGAATAAAATTCTTTAAAAACTGTTGACATCAGCGCTTTAAAGTGCTACAATGCCTCCATCAACCAAAAGGAGACAGAAAATGTTCAATCGTTTTTACAATGAATATTTTTATTATTACTTTATCTGTTTTTACGATAAGGTCTGTTTCCCTGCGGTAAAATTTTCAAGCTGAATGTAATTTTTAAAGCTTTTGTTCCGTAGTGAAACGCTACGGAACTTTTTGTTTTTATACTGTTGTATAGCGGAGGTATTTTTATGGTATTAACATTAAAAAAAGAAACAGACCAAAAACAAATCGAAACCCTTACTGCCTGGCTTAAAAGTCAGGATATTGATGTTCATATCAGTAACGGTGAATACAGCACAATCGTTGGTCTTGTCGGTGACACAAGCCGACTGGATATTGATTTGATTCAGGGGCTTAGTATGGTTGAAAACGTAACCCGTATTTCTGAGCCGTTTAAGTCAGCTAACCGTAAGTTTCATCCTGATGATACCGTTATTGACATCAATGGTGTTAAAATCGGTGGCGGTCATTTTCAGATTATTGCCGGGCCTTGCTCTGTTGAGTCTGAAGAACAAATTTGCTCAATCGCCCGTGATGTAAAGTCAGCAGGAGCAAAGCTTCTTCGTGGTGGTGCATTCAAGCCAAGAACTTCACCGTATGCTTTCCAGGGTATGCGTGATGAGGGAATCCGCCTTTTGAAGGCTGCATCAAATGAAACCGGATTGCCCATTGTTACTGAAATTATGGATGCTGCTCATATTGATTTGTTCATAGAAAATGTTGATGTTTTCCAGGTTGGTGCAAGAAATATGCAAAACTTTGAGCTTCTCAAAGAGCTTGGTAAAACAGATAAACCCATTCTTCTCAAGCGTGGTCTTGCAAATACCTTGCAGGAGCTTCTTATGAGTGCAGAGTATATTATGGCAGGCGGTAACGAAAACGTAATTCTTTGTGAAAGAGGTATCCGTACCTTTGAAACTGCCACACGAAATACGCTTGATATTTCTGCCGTACCAATGCTTAAGAAGATGTCCCATCTTCCTGTTGTTGTTGACCCGAGCCATGCGGCAGGCATTGCTGATATGGTTCATCCTCTTTCCCTTGCTGCAGCTGCTGTGGGTGCAGACGGAATTATGGTTGAGGTTCACAATGACCCTGAGCATGCTATGTGTGACGGACCTCAGGCACTTACACCCGAACGTTTTGAAAAGCTTTCTCAGGACGTTCAGAGCATTTTGAATGTTGTAGGCAAAACAATGGATTGAGGTTGAATGTATGAAAATCGGAGTTGTAGGCCTTGGACTTATAGGCGGTTCAATGGCAAAGGCCATAAAAGAAAACACAAGCCATACAGTTTTTGGCTATGACATTAAAGAAAGTGAAATCCTTGCAGCCGAGCTTGTCGGCTCGGTTGACGGTGCATTGGATAACAGCAACATCGGCGAATGTGATTTTGTTATTGTTTCTGCTTATCCTCAGGGCACTATAGATTATGTTAAAGCAAATGCATCAAAATTCAAAAAGGATGCAATAGTTGTTGACTGCGGAGGAACCAAAATCAAAGTTTGTCAAGAGCTTTATCCTGTTGCCGATGAAGCAGGTTTTGAATTTATTGGTGGTCACCCAATGGCAGGTACTCAGTTTTCAGGTTTTCGCCATTCAAGGGCAAACTTATACAAAGGTGCTACAATGCTCCTTGCTCCGCAGGAAAAGGCAAGTATCCCCATCAGAGAAAAAACAAGAGATTTATTTTTGTCAATCGGCTTCGGCAGGGTGCAGTTCACCACCCCTGAACAGCACGACAGGGTAATCGGCTACACCTCACAGTTGCCTCATATTATCTCAAATGCTTATGTTAAAAGCCCTAATGCTATGGATCAGCGAGGTTTTTCTGCGGGAAGCTATAAAGATTTGTCAAGAGTTGCTAAGCTTAATGAGCCGATGTGGACCGAGCTTTTCTTAGAAAACAGAGAAAATATTATTTTTGAAATTGATACTCTCATTGAGAATTTAAAACAATACAGTGACGCTATTAAAGCCAATGATGAAAAAACATTGATTGAGCTTTTGAGAGACGGCACACAAAAGAAAGAAAGGGCTGATAAACGTGTCAGCAACAGTAAGAGTTAACGCATCAGGTTGTTATGATGTTGTGATTGAAAAAGGAATAATGTCCTCGGCAGGCGAGCGTTGCAAAGCTATTTTTGGTACTTGCAAGGTTGTTTTGGTTACCGATGACAAGGTTGCACCTCTTTACCTCGAAAAGGTGAAGGCTTCATTTGTCTCTGCAGGGTATGAAACTGTTGAATTTATCTTCAAAAACGGTGAAGAATCGAAAAATATCGATACTTTATCTCAGCTTCTTGAATTTATGGCAGAAAACCGAGTTACTCGAAGCGATACCGTTGTCGCCCTCGGTGGCGGTGTAACAGGTGATATGGCAGGCTTTGCAGCGGCAGTGTTCCTCAGGGGTATTCGTTTTGTGCAGATGCCTACCACACTCCTTGCAATGGTAGATTCATCTGTAGGCGGAAAAACAGCCGTTGACTTAAAAGCAGGTAAAAACCTTGCCGGTGCATTTTATCAACCTGATTTGGTGCTTTGCGATTATAATGCCCTTGACACCCTTGAGCCCGAAATCTTTGCCGAAGGTATGGCTGAGGTTATTAAATACGGTGTAATTTTTGACAAAGACCTGTTTAACCTTGTTAAAAACAGTGATGTTAAAAAGAATATTGAAAAAATTATCACCCGTTGTGTTGAATTAAAGCGTGATGTTGTTGAAGCCGATGAACATGATAAAGGTGAGCGTCAGCTTCTCAATTTTGGTCACACTATCGGTCATGCCGTGGAAAAATGCAGTAACTTCGGTATCTCTCACGGTAATGCAGTGGCAATCGGTATGGTTATTGCCGCCAAGGCTTCTTACGCTTTGGGTTGGGTCAATGAAAATTGCACCGATGATATAATTGAAGCTCTCAAAAACAATTCATTACCCACTGAAAGTGAATTTTCTGCAGAAGAGCTTTATGATGTGACGTTAAATGATAAAAAACGGACAGGTGGCACAATCAGCCTTGTAATTCCTGAAGTTATGGGTAAATGTGTTCTTAAAAAAGTGCCTGTTTCTCAAGTTCTTGATTTTATAAAAAGTGGTATTTAATTATGGATGTTAGACTCAGCGGTAACGGTATAACGGGCACGGTTAGTGCAATTCCTTCAAAGTCAGATGTTCACAGGGCTTTGATTTGTGCTGCCCTTGCCGACAGACAAAGCAGAGTTAATTTTTCTGCAACATCAGAGGATATAAATGCTACCGTTTCATGCCTCAACTCTCTCGGGGCAAAGATAACGGTTGACGGACTTGGTGCAGATGTTATACCAATCGGCAAAAATCTGAATAAAAATGCAACCCTTGATTGCGGTGAAAGCGGTTCAACTATCCGTTTTATGATTCCTGTTGCAGCAGCTTTGGGTGCTGACAGCCTTTTCATCGGCAGAGGCAGGCTTGCACAGCGGCCACTGGAGCCACTTGCAACTGTGATGAAGCAAAACGGATGCTCTTTTTCAAAGCAAGGGGAATTCCCTCTTTTGGTTTCAGGTCGGCTTAAATCTGCCGAATTTCAGATTGAGGGCAACGTCAGCTCGCAGTTTATCACAGGGCTTTTGTTTGCTTTGCCGTTA
This sequence comes from Clostridia bacterium, assembly GCA_017461625.1. Classification (GTDB taxonomy): domain Bacteria; phylum Bacillota; class Clostridia; order Oscillospirales; family Acutalibacteraceae; genus CAG-488. The sequence continues at coordinate 251,222 of JAFTXJ010000009.1, read as the reverse complement.
ATCGGAGGAGGAAAAATTAAAATCTTACCTCCCGTTGAGTCAAAAAAATATATTGATATGACCGTCAGAACAATGGGCGAATTTGGCGTGAATGTTTCAGTTGAAGGCACAACCTATAGTGTTGAAAGCTCGTCACAATATTCGGTTAAGAAAGATGTATATTCCTCTGACGGTGACTGGTCAAATGCAGCTTTCTTTTTGTCGGCTGCCGCCATAAAAGGCGAGGTCAGATACTTAAATGTTTTCAAAAATTCCTTGCAAGGGGATAAAGAAATTGTAAATCTGCTCAGCCGTTTCGGTGCTGATGTTAAATGGGAAGAAGACAGCGTTTTTGTGAAATCAAAAGAGCTTCACGGCATTGATATTGATGCTTCGCAGATTCCCGACTTAGTGCCGATTTTGTCGGTAGTTGCATCTTTTGCCAAAGGTGAAACCAAAATTTACAATGCCGGCAGGCTCAGAATCAAAGAAAGTGACCGTCTTTCTGCCGTGGCAACTGCACTTAATACTTTAGGTGCAGAGGTTACTGAGCATGAAGACGGATTAATGATAAAAGGTAAACCCGATCTTTGCCTTAACGGTTGTGTTGACAGTTTTAATGATCACCGTATGGTGATGTCCTGTGCTGTTGCTGCTCTTTGCTCAGGTGGGGATGTAGAAGTAAAAAATGCTCAGGCAGTTAACAAATCTTATCCGTCGTTTTTTGATGATTTTATTTTATTGGGAGGTAAATGCGATGTCTTGTAGCTTCGGAAAAAACATCTGCTACACAGTTTTCGGTCAGTCACATTCTGAAAGTATCGGTTGTGTAATTGACGGAATCCCTGCAGGTGAAAAAATTGATATGGAAAAGCTTCGTTCTTTTATGAAAAGACGTGCTCCGGGGCAGGATAGCTTTTCAACCCCAAGAAAAGAGGCAGATTTACCGTCTGTTGTGTCAGGTATGGTTGACGGTGTAACCTGCGGTGCTCCCGTTTGTGCTGTAATACAGAACACTAATACACGTTCACAGGATTACGACAAACTAAAAAATCTTCCCCGCCCAAGCCATGCGGATTATCCTGCACTTATTCGTTATGCAGGTATGAATGACCCTCGTGGCGGCGGAAATTTTTCAGGCAGAATGACAGCTCCTTTGTGCTTTGCAGGCGGACTTTTAATGCAGATTTTAGAAAGCAAGGGTATTGAAATCGGTGCACATATCAAGTCAATTTCAAACGCTTGCGATGAAGATATAGATTTTACCACAGGCAGTATCAATGAGCTTAAGGCTCTTGAATCAAAGCCTTTCCCTGTTATAAGCGATGAAGCAGGGGACAGGATGAAAGCCGAAATTTTAAAAGCCAAGGCGGAGGGTGACTCTGTCGGCGGTGTTATTGAATGCGTGATAACAGGTGTGCCTGCAGGTGTGGGCGACCCTATTTTTGACGGCATTGAAAATCGCCTTGCCTCAGCAATCTTCGGTATCCCTGCCGTAAGGGGAATTGAATTTGGTGTAGGCTTTAGAGCCGCTAAAATGTGTGGCAGTGAACACAATGACCCATATTATCTTGATGGCGATTCGGTTAAAACCAAAACAAACAATCACGGTGGTGTTATCGGAGGAATAACATCGGGTATGCCGATTATTTTCAGGGTTGCTTTCAAGCCGACTCCGTCAATCGGAAAAGAGCAGACTTCCTTAAATATTAAAACAGGTGAGGAAGAAGCTTTCAGTGTACCGGGAAGACATGACCCTTGCATAGTTCAGCGTGCAGTGCCGGTTGTTCAGGCTGCTGCTGCGTTGGTAATTGCAGATTTTTTATTGAAATAAGGTGTAATAAATGGAACTTGATTTAACGAAAATCAGAGGAGAAATAAATAAAATTGATGATGAGATTGCATCATTGTTTGAAAAAAGAATGATTCTTGCCAACGATGTTGCAGAGTATAAGCGTCAGAATGATATGGCTGTTTATGACCGCAGACGAGAAAGAGATATTATAAACCGTATAAGCTCTCAGGTGGATGAGGATTTAAGCTCTTATGCCAAAATTTTATATGCTACCCTTTTTCAGCTCAGTCGTTCATATCAGTTTAAAAAGCTTATTGCAAGCTCACCTATAACAGATGGGATGAAGGAGGCTATAGAGCAGACTCCTCAGCTCTTTCCACGCAGCGCAAAGGTTGCTTGCCAGGGTGTTGAGGGTGCTTATGCCCAGTCTGCTTGTGACCGACTTTTCAATTCAGCAGATATCACTTACTATAAAACATGGGAAGATGTATTTAAATCTGTTGAATCAGGTGAGTGCAAATACGGGGTTGTTCCCTTTGAAAACAGCACTGCAGGCACAGTTAACGCAGTTTATGACCTTGTGGGTAAGTATAAATTTTATATTGTAAGAAGCCTTAAGCTTCGTATTTATCATAGCCTTCTTGTTAAAAGAGGAGTTAAGATTGAAAACATCAAAGAGATTGTATCTCATGAACAGGCATTAAGACAGTGCAGTGATTTTATTTCTTCTTTAAATGTGAAAGTGACTGTGTTTGATAACACGGCAGCCGCCGCTGAATATGTTTCAAAATGCGGCAGAGATGACATTGCTGCTATCGGTTCATCTGATTGTGCCGATCTCTATAATCTTGTTAGTATCAGTGATGATATAATGAATACGGATAATAACTATACTCGTTTTATCTGCGTTTCAAAGTCTCTTGAGATTTACCCCGGTGCTCACAGAACAAGTATTGTTTTCAAAGTTCCTCACAGACCGGGTGCTTTGTATGACGTTCTTTCAAAGTTCAGAGCATTGGATGTTAACCTTAATAAGCTTGAGAGCCGACCTATTCCCGGCAGAGATTTTGAGTTTAAATTTTACATAGATCTTGACACTTCTGTTTATCGGCCCGAATTGCTTGAACTTATCAATGAGCTTGATAACGAGCTTGAATCCTTTGACTATTTAGGCTCATATACAGAAATTTCCTGAGGTGCAAAAATGAAACCTTTCGGCTTATTGGGAAGAAAGCTGTCTCACAGTATTTCTCCCGAAATTCACAATTTACTGTGCGATTATGAATATGTTCTTTTTGAAAGAGAACCTGACGAGCTTGATGAATTTTTTCAAAAAAGAGAATTCAGCGGTTTGAATGTTACAATTCCTTATAAAAAGGATGTTATAAAATATTGTGCTGAATTATCTTACACTGCACAAAAAATCGGTAGTGTTAACACAATTACCGTCAGACCCGACGGCACACTTTACGGTGACAACTCCGATTATTTCGGTTTTTCTTATATGATTGAGCAAAGCGGAATTGAAATTAAGGATAAAACAGTGCTTGTTCTCGGCACCGGCGGTGCATCCTTAACCGTAAAAGCAGTTGTGGAAGATATGGGTGCTAAAGACATCATCAGCGTTTCAAGAACAGGTGATGTCAATTATGAAAATGTCTATGATTTAAAAAATGCGGATGTAATTGTCAACACCACCCCCGTTGGAATGTACCCTAATAACGGTGAAAGGGTAATTGATTTGTCAAAATTCAATTCGCTTTCAGGTTGTCTTGATTTGATTTACAACCCGTCTTTAACACCGTTTTTGTACGATGCCAAAAATCTTGGTGTGCCTTATGCCAACGGCCTTACAATGCTTGTGGCTCAGGCTCAGATGTCGGCTGAAAAGTTTATTGACTCAACCATTCCTAAAGATAAAATAGAAAAAATTGTTGATGAGCTTGCTGCGATAAGAAAAAATATTGTTTTAATCGGTATGCCGGGTTGTGGTAAGTCAACTGTTTCTTCTCTTTTGGGTGAAGCGTTGAGCCGAGAAGTGGTCGACACCGACAGTTTGATTGTTGAAAATGAAAGCCGTTTAATCCCTGAAATTTTTTCTGTAGACGGTGAAGATTATTTCAGAACGGCAGAAACAAAAGCTGTGGCAGATTGCACTAAAAAAAGCTCCCTTGTTATTGCAACCGGTGGTGGTGCCGTGCTGAAAGAAGAAAACAGATATTATCTTAAGCAGAATTCATTTGTTATTTGGCTTAAAAGAGATTTTACCCGACTTGCTATGGAGGGCAGACCTCTTTCAAAAAGCCTTAATGATATTAAAAAAATCGAACAGGTCAGAACACCGATTTATTCATCCCTTGCTGATGTAGAGATTGAGGTTGATGATGACCCGCAGGTGACTCTTTCAAAAATTCTTGAAGCAATAAAAGGAGAAATCAGATGAAATTTCTTATAATAAACGGACCTAATATAAATATGCTTGGAATTCGTGAGCCGGGTGTCTACGGTGCACAGAATTTTGCACAGCTTCTTGAGTTTATCGGCAAATCCTGCGAAGAAAACTGTGTGGAATATGAATGTTATCAGTCAAATCACGAGGGCGATATTGTTGACAAAATTCAGTCAGCTTATGGTGTGTTTGACGGAATTGTTATAAATCCTGCGGCGTATACCCACACAAGCGTTGCTATTCTCGATGCACTCAAGGCTGTTGCAATTCCCACGGTTGAAGTGCATATTTCAGATATTTCACAGCGAGAAGAGTTCAGACAGTTTTCTTATGTGAGTATGGTTGCCGTTAAAACAATCTGCGGCATGGGCTTTGAAGGCTACCGCAAGGCAATTGTTGATTTAAAAGGGTACTTGAACAAATAAAACTTTCCTTCAGCACGGTATGTTAAATATTGACAACCGTGCTGTTTTACTGTTATAATACTCTAAATGAATATAAGGAGGGTCTTATTTGAAAAAGTTCTTAGCTGTCCTAATGGCTTTGGTTGTGCTGGTTACGGGATTTGGCATCGGTGCACTTGCAAAGGCTGATGTAACCCCTGTTATTGTTGTCAGCGGTGTTGGTGCCAAGCCTTTTTATATGGACAAAGGCACAGAAAATGAAAAAATGGTTTATCCCCCAACGGTTGATTTTGGTTATGTGATTCCGACTGCTGTTGCAGGTATTGCAATGTCAATTTTCACAGGTGATATAAACGTTTTTTCGCAGACAGTTGCTGACCTTGTGAGCAACATTTTTGATGAGTTTAAGTGTAATGCAGACGGTGATTCCAAGTATCCGACTGTTACTGCTGATCTCTATCCTCTCAGTGTAGACAATTATGATTTTGATTATACTAACGAGGTTTCAGAGCTTGAAATTGCAGGAGCTGTTGCTGAAGAAATCGGTGCAGAAAACACATTTTTCTATAATCACGATTGGCGACTGGACCCCTGTGCAAATGCTGACGGACTTGAAGCTATGATTGAATCCGTTAAGGCTTCCACAGGCAGTGACAAAGTTGTTCTCATCCCTTGCAGTATGGGCGGCGTGCAGACTGTTGCGTATCTTTACGAATACGGATATGAAGATGTTGACAGCATTATCTTTATGTCTTCTGCTCATAAAGGTCTCTTCTTTGTCAGTGAGCTTTTCACCGGTAAGATTGAGTTAAGTCAGAAAAACATCTTTAATTATATTGAGCTTTCCGTTGGCGTAGCCGATGAAAATGCCGATGCACTTCTTACCCTTCTTTTAAATGATTTGGGTGAAGCAGCAGTCCTTTCAGGATTGTTCACAACTCTCAACGATTTCTTCCAGGCTGTAAGCACTGATGCTCTGTGGGCTTCTCTTCGTGAAGTTTTTGGTTGTTTCCCCGGTATGTGGGCATTTGTACGTGATGAATATTTTGAAGATGCTATTAATTTTATGACAACTGAAGATTCTTCACCGGCACTTCTTGAAAAAATCAATTATTATCATGATAATGTTGGTTCAAGAAGCGATGAAATTCTGAAAGAAGCCAAGGCAGGCGGAGTAAAAATCTCAATAGTTTCTCATTACAGCAGAGGTTCAGTTCCTGTTTCACCCGCTGCAAACATTGACGGTGATAATCTTATTGAAACAGCTTGCACAAGCAACGGTGCAACAGTTGCTCTTATTGGTGAAACTCTTGGTGAAGATTATGTTCAGGCTGTCAACTGCGGTCATAACCACCTTTCTGTTGACGGAAAGATTGATGCTTCTACTTGTCTTTTCCCCGAGTCAACATGGCTTATCAAGGGTCAGCCTCATGTAGGCAGCTTCTACGGAGAAGATGATTACAATGAGTTTGCAGATTTTGCTGTGTGGCTTGCAACAAGCGAAACTCAGCCCACAGTTCACTCAAACCCCGATTATCCCCAGTTTATGGAAACCGACAGTTCTTTAAACGAGCTTAACCCTCTCACAGCAGAAGTTGAAACAGACTATGCAACCGAGATTATGGTTCTTTTGGGAAAAGCGGTTGATTACATAAAAAACAACATCTAAAATTTTAAAAGGCGGTAATTAAAATGGCAAAATTAAAAGACATCGACAACAAAGCAGCCGAAAAAGGCTCACTTCTTACAACAATCTGGCAGTTCGTTAAGTTCATCATCGTAAGCCTTCTTGCAATGATCGTTCAGTTTGTTCTTCTTAACACATTGCAGCTTATCCCTGCAATCAAAGACCTTTACACAGTAGACTTCAGCTGGTGGGTATTTGTATATCCCGTTGCAGTTGGTGGTCTCGGTTACTTCATCGTATCCAACGTTGCTAACATTATTGCTCAGATTGTTGCTTTCTTTGTAAATAAAGAAAAGACTTTCAATTCAGGTGCAAATGTTGCAGTTGCGCTTCCTATTTACATTGTTTTCACAGTTGCTCTCATTGCTTTTTCAGCATGGCTTAATCCTACACTTAAAGAGGTTTTCATCAATGCTGATTGGTTCACAGGTCTTTGTGAAAAATTTGCTTGGGAAGTAGAAACTACTTCAAAGAACGTTGCAACAATGATTTGTTCAGCTCTTCAATTCTTCCTTTATTTCCCCGTTGATAAAATTCTCTTCCATAAGAAAAAGGAAGACTAATAACCTACATACCTTTCGGGCACTGAAAAGTGCCCGATTTTTTATGTGAAATACGTAATTTTCTGTTGAACAAAATATATTATTATGTTAGAATATATAAGTCAAATATATTAGACAGGAGAGTGTTTTTATGGCGAAAACCAAAAGCCCTAAAACCTTGAATCAAGGATTTGTAATTCCCCAAAAAGAGTTTAGAATTTTCACAATCGCAGCATTGGGTCAGAACCTCATTTACAGCTGTATGTCAAGCTATGTAACTGACTACTATGTAAACGTTCTTCGCCTTGCACCTATGTTTGTTATGCTCCTCATGCTTTTCGCTCGTGTATGGGATGCTATCAATGACCCTATGATGGGTATGATTGTTGATCGTCACAAAACAAAGCACGGCAGAATGAAGCCTTATCCGATCTGGACAGTTATTCCTATTGCAGCTCTTACTATTATGATGTTCACAAAACCTGATTTGGTTGATGTTCCTTTGATGGTTTATACAGCTATTGTTTATGTTTTGTGGGGCATGATTTACACCATGAGTGATGTTCCTTTCTGGAGCCTTCCGAACATTATGACCCCCAACCCGGAAGAACGAGGAAAGCTTATTTCTCTCGCCCGTACATTCGGCGGTATCTCAACCGGTATTGTTACAGTTCTTCCTATGATTATGGGTCCTGTACTTAAAGGTATGGGATATTCCGACGCTGAAGCTGATGAAAAGAAGTATGCAATTATGGCAATTTCTTGCACAGTTGTTGGTATTATTCTTTTTGCAATGTCATCTTTCTCTGTTAAAGAGAGAATCAACCTTCCCAACGCTACCAAAAAAGCTAAGGGAGAAAAGGGAAATCTCTATCGCATTTTCCATTGTAAACCGCTTATGCTTGTTGTTCTTTCAGGCACACTTTCATTTGGCCGTTATATGCTTCAGGCAGCCGCACCTCACGTTGCAAGATATGCAGGTTTTGTTATTAACGATGATTTCCAGAAGAATGTATCAACAGTTGCTCTTGTTATTCAGGTTTGTGCCGCTATCGGTATGTTCGGCACAATGATTGCTATTCCCTTCCTTTACAAAAAGTTCAACTACAAACAGCTTGTTCTTTATTCATGCCTCGGCGGTGCAGTTGCAAGCTTTTTAACCTGTCTCATCGGCTGGACAACAAAGAATCTTTTCCTCTGCATTCCCACAATGATTATCTCTTCAATTCCTCTCGGTGTCCTCAATGTTGTTATTTACGCTATGGTATGTGACAGCCTTGACTATATGGAATGGGAAACAGGCCACAGAAACACAGCTCTTGGTTCAGCCTGTCAGTCCTTTGTTAATAAGCTTGGTAATGCACTTTCAACCGTTATGATTATTGCTATGTATATGATAGTAAGCATTGATGTTAACTCAATGTATGATGCATCAGGTGCTGCTACAATTAACCTCACAAACGGTCAGGAATTTGCGATGTTCGCTCTTATCACAATCGTTCCCGGTGTGAGCCTTCTTCTCTGTGCAATTCCGATTTTCTTCTATGACCTTGTTGGTACTAAGAAAGATAAAGTCACAAAAGAGCTTGCTGAACAGAGAAAAGCAAGAGGCATCATTGTTGAATAATTCAGGAGGATATTATGAGCTACATAGAATTTGATAATTCAAGACCAATCGACCTCATTCCAATGGGAAGAATCGCTATTGACTTCAACCCCGTAATTCCGCCCTTTCAGTCTTTGGTTGAGGCTGACACTTTCAAAAAATATTTAGGCGGATCACCTGCAAATATTGCAGTTGGTCTTGCACGTCTGGGCAAAAAAGTTGGCTTTATTGCTAAGGTTTCAGACGACCAGTTCGGCGATTATGTTACAGAGTTCTTTGCTGATGAAGGTATTGATACATCACATATCACAAGAGCTGAGAACGGTGAAAAATTAGGCCTTACATTTACGGAGATGCTCTCTCCAAGTGAAAGCAGCATTCTTATGTATCGTGATGGCGTTGCAGACTTGATGCTTGACCCCAAAGATGTTGACGAAGAATATATTGCATCTGCAAAGGCTATCCTCATCAGCGGAACAGCCCTTTGTCAGAGCCCGTCAAGAGAGGCTTGCCTTAAGGCGATGTATCTTGCTAAAAAGGTGGGTACAAAGGTTATTTTTGATATTGACTATCGCCCCTATAATTGGAAAAGTGCTGACGAAATTGCAATTTATTACTCAATCGTTGCAGAAAACAGCGATATGGTTATGGGCTCACGCGAGGAATATGACCTTACCGAAGCAATTATTGCACCAGGCAGAACTGATGAAGAAACTGCTTCTTACTGGATGGAAAAGGGTAACAAAATTGTTATCATCAAGCACGGTAAAAAAGGCTCAACAGCTCACACAGCTGACGGTGATTTCAATATCAAACCTTTCCCCATTGATGCAACCAAATCATTCGGTGGCGGTGACGGCTACGGTTCATCTTTCATCTTTGGTCTTCTTGAAGGTTGGGATATTATAGATTGCCTTGAATTAGGCAGTGCTTCAGCTTCTCTTCTCGTTAATGCTCACGGTTGCTCTTTGTTTATGCCAACTCTTGAGCAGATTCAGTCTTATATCAAAGACTGCAAAGAAAAATACGGTGAAATGGTAGCAAGAGGTTAAAGTATGTTTTATTATCCCGAATTTGATAAAGACGGCAAAAAGGTGATTTCGACCTGTGACACCGAAATGATGATGGACATTGCCGTTTACAAAATGAAAAAGGGTGAGAGTAAGTCTTTTACTCTGCCTACTCACGAGCTTGCTGTTATGCTTGTGCTGGGCGATGTAACCTTCAATTTTGACGGTGAAGAAAAGCATGCAACACGAAACAGTCTTTTTACCGAAGGTCCGTCAACTGTTCACGTGTCAAAGGGCGTTACAGTTACCGTTACTGCAAATGCAGAAAGTGAAATTCTAACTCAAAGTGCTGAAAATGACCGTGATTTTCCCACAAAATACTATGCCCCTGAGGATTGTGACTATTTCACTTCTTGTCAGGGAAAGTGGGAAGACACAGCTGTAAGAGATGTTGTAACTGTTTTTGACTACAAAAACGCACCTTATTCAAATATGGTTCTTGGTGAAATTCAGACCAGACCGGGCAGATGGTGTAGCTATATCCCTCACAGCCACATTCAGCCCGAGGTTTATTATTACAAATATGAACGTCCCGAGGGCTTCGGTGCGTGCTTTATAGGTGAAGATGTTCACATGATTAAAGACGGAAGCGTTGCCCACTTCCCGGGAGGGCTCAATCATCCACAGGTTACTGCACCGGGCTATCCGATGTATACCGTATGGATGATCAGGCACCTTCCTGACAATCCGTGGCTTGACCGTGTTGATGATGAAAGATATATGTGGCTCAATGACGGTCAGGTACAAAAATTTGACAGAGAGATAAAATGATTAAAAAAGTTTTAATTTCAACCGCGGTGGCAGGGTTCACCTTTGCCGCACTTGGCTTTAATAACAAACTGAAATTAACCCGGTATATTGTTGAATCCCCAAAGGTAAAACGACCTTTTAACATGGTGTTTCTTTCTGATATACACTCAATAAAATTCAAAGACGGTGGCAGAAATCTTTTTGAAACCATCGACAAAGCAATGCCCGATTGCATATTGCTTGGTGGAGATGTTTTTCATAAATTCGGCGATGAAGAAGATTTTGAGCGTACATATGAGCTTTTAAAAAATCTTGCGTGTAAATATCAGAATTGCTGTATGATTACGGGAAATCACGAGTTTGAGTGCGGTAAGGCTGATGAAATCAGACGGTCTGTTGCCAAATTCGGGATTAATATATTGGGTGACGAAAGTTACGTTTTATCAGCTGCAAATGATCAGTCAATCCTGGTTGGCGGCACTGATTATGCAGGCTTCGGTGAGGATGAAGTCCTTTTACAAAAGCAGAATTTTGTTAGAAGGGCAGAGGAATCAGGGCTTTTTTCGGTGCTTGTACGTCATATCCCTATGCGTGTTGAAAATGATGAAAATATAGATTTAATTTTAAGCGGCCATAATCATGGCGGATTATGGCGGCTACCCAAAACAAAAATCGGAGTTGCGGGCGGGGGAGGAAAGCTCTTCCCAAAATACACACACGGAAAATATAATTTTAATAATTCCTGCCTTATTGTGGGCAGTGGAATTACTACCGAAACATACCTTTTGCCAAGGCTTTATAATCCGCCTGAAGTGGTCAGCGTTTCGGTTGTTCCCAAAATATAAAGGAGGTTTTTCTTATGAATTCCTATTCTCCTAAAACTGTTCGCCTTACAGCAGGTGAAGCAGTTGTAAGATACCTTGACAATCAATATATCACCATTGAAAAAGACGGTGAAATGATAGAAAGCAAATTTGTAGAATACTTTTATGCTGTGTTTGGTCATGGTTGTGTTCTCGGTGTTGGTGAAGCTCTTTCGCAGGCTGAGCATTCAATCAAGGTTATGCAGGGCAGAAATGAGCAGGGCATGGCTCAGGCAGCTGCCGCATACGCTAAAATGCACAATAGAATGAAGATTATTCCTTGTATGTCTTCTATAGGCCCCGGTGCTGCCAATATGGTCACTGCTGCTGCAACTGCAACGGTTAATAATATTCCCTTGCTTCTTATCACAGGTGACACATTTGCAACCCGTCAGCCTGACCCTGTTCTTCAGCAGATTGAACAGCTTCACGACGGCACTGTTACCACTAATGATGCTTTCAAGGCAGTTACCCGTTATTTTGACAGAATCACTCGCCCCGAAATGGTTATGACAGCTCTTACAAACGCAATGAGAGTTCTTGTTGACCCTGCTCACACAGGTGCTGTTTGCCTTGCGATGTGTCAGGACGTTGAGGGCGAAAGCTATGATTATCCTGAAGAATTCTTCAGAAAAAGAGTTCATCTTATTCCAAGAGCAATCCCCAACGATTACGAAGTTAAGCAAGTTGCTGATGCTCTTAAAGCTTCAAAGAACCCCCTCGTTATTGTTGGCGGCGGCGTAAGATATTCCCAAGCAGGCGAGCAGGTAAAGGCTTTTTGTGAAAAGCATAATATTCCCTTTGCTGAAACTCAGGCAGGTAAAAGTGCCATTGAATCAAGCCACGAACTCAATGTTGGCGGTATCGGTGTAACAGGCAACGCAAGTGCCAACATCATTGCCGACGGTGCAGATTTTGTCCTCGGTCTCGGCACAAGATTTACTGATTTTACAACTTCCTCAAAGTGGCTGTATGCAGGTGCTCAGGTTGCCACAATCAACGCAAGCCCATTCCATGCCGGCAAGCTTGACAGCGTGCAGATGGTTTCTGATGTAAAGGAAGGTATCCTTGCCCTTGATAAATACCTTGACGGCTATGTAAGCACTTATACCGATGAAATCAAAAATGCTAAGGATGTATGGGCTAAGGAAATGGCAAGGCTTTCAGCCAATGATTACAATTCAGCTGATTTTGCTCCCGAAATCAAAGCACATATGCCTGATGCAATGTCTGCTTTCAACAAAGCAACAGGCGGTGAAATCTGCCAGACATCTGCCCTTGCCCTCATTCGTGAAATGATTCCCGAAGATGCGGTTGTAGTGGCTTCTGCAGGCTCACTTCCCGGATGTATGCAGAGAATGTGGACTACCGACAGCATCGATTCTTACAATATGGAATACGGCTATTCCTGTATGGGTTATGAAATTGCAGGTGCATTCGGCTCAAAGCTTGCAAAACCTGATTGCGAGGTTTATGCAATGGTTGGTGACGGAAGTTACAATATGCTCCATTCAGAAATGATTACTGCTTTGCAGGAAGGCAAAAAGATTAATGTTATGCTCTTTGATAACGGCTCTTTCGGCTGTATCAATAACCTTCAGATGAGCCAGGGCATTGATGCTCTTTGCACTGAATCTCGTTATCGTGACGGCGACAAGCCTATCCGTGACGGTGAGTTTATGAGCATTGATTATGCTATGTGTGCAAGAGGCTACGGATATGTTACATACACAGCAAAAACAATGGAAGAATTGAAATTTGCAATTGAAGACAGCCTTAAACAGACTAAACCTACTTTAATTGACATTAAGGTGCTTCCCAAAACCATGACCGACGGCTACGGTGGTTGGTGGAACGTGGGCTGCTCAGATGTACCACGTAATGATGGCGGAAAATCTGCCCTTAACGATAAAAACGAACATCTTAAAAATGCAAGAAAATATTAAAAAGGAGTTTATTGAAATGGATTCAGCAAAAGTAAAACTCGGTATCGCTCCAATCGGTTGGACTAACGATGATATGCCCGACCTTGGAAGCGAAGTAACATTTGAACAGTGCGTGAGTGAAATGGCTCTCGCAGGCTTTGAGGGCTGTGAGGTTGGCAACAAATACCCCAAAACAGCAGAGGGTATTCACGAATATCTTGACATCCGTGGCTTGCAGATTTGCAACCAGTGGTTTTCATCATTTATTCTCACAAAGCCCTTTGAAGAAGTAGAAAAAGATTTCAGAGCACAGTGCGAATTCCTTAAGGGCTGTGGCTCAAAGAGAATCGGTGTTTCTGAGCAAAGCTACAGTATTCAGGGCCAGATGGAAACACCTGTTTTTGAAAAGAAATATGTTATGAATGATGACGAGTGGAAGCGTTTTGCCGACGGTCTTTCAAAGCTTGGCGTTATTGCCAAAGAATACGGTATCACTCTTACATATCATCACCATATGGGCACAGTTGTGCAGACTGCCGCCGAGGTTGACAAAATGATGGAGCTTTGCGACCCTGACAGCGTATTCCTTCTTTTTGACAGCGGTCACCTTGCTTATTGTGGTGAGGATTATATGGCAGTGCTTAAAAAGTACGCTAAGAGAATCAAGCACGTTCACCTTAAAGATATCCGCCCCGAAATCGTAAAGCAGGTTAAAGATGAGCATTTAAGCTTCCTTAAGGGCGTTCGTCTTGGTGCCTTCACAGTTCCCGGTGACGGAGCAATCGACTTTGCTCCGATTTTTGCCGAGCTTGAAAATGCAGGATACGAAGGCTGGATGCTTGTTGAAGCAGAGCAGGACCCCGCTATTGCAAACCCCTTTAAATATGCCAAAATGGCAAGAAAATATATTGCTGACAAAGCAGGAATCTAAGGAGAGGTATATATGTTAAAAGTTGGTATTATCGGCGCAGGCAGAATCGGCAAGGTTCACTGCGAATCAATTATGAATTATGTTAAGAGTGCAACAGTTAAATCAGTTGCAGACCCTTATCTCAATGATGAAACAATCGAATGGGCAAAAGGTCTTGGTATCAATGAATTTTCAAAAGATTATCACGATATTCTCAATGACCCTGAAATCGATGCAGTTCTTATCTGCTCATCAACCGACACTCATTCTTTGATTTCACTTGAGGCAATCAAGGCAGGCAAGCACATTTTCTGTGAAAAGCCTATTGACCACGATGTTAACAAAATTCTCGAGGTTAAAGAAGCTCTTGCAAACAGCAATGTTAAGTATCAGGTTGGCTTCAACCGTCGCTTTGACCATAACTTTGCTGCTGCTCGTAAGGCTGTTGCTGACGGTCAGATTGGTGATATGGACATTCTCAAAATCTGCTCACGCGACCCCGGTGCACCACCCGTTGAATATGTTAAGGTTTCAGGCGGTATTTTCCTTGATATGACAATTCACGATTTTGATATGGTTCGCTTTATGTCAGGCGCAGAGGTTGAAGAAGTGTTCGCTTACGGTGCAGTAAGAGTTGACCCTGCAATCGGTGAAGCAGGCGATATTGACACTGCCGTTATTTCAATGAAGCTCACAAACGGCGCCATTGCTGTTATTGACAACAGCCGTGAAGCAAGCTATGGTTATGACCAGCGAGTTGAAGCCTTCGGCAGAAAAGGTCAGGTTGCTGTTTCTAACGACAGCGAATCAACTGCAGTTATTTCAGATTCAACAGGTGTTCACGCAGAGAAACCTCTTTACTTCTTCTTGCAGAGATATATGCAGGCTTATGTTGCTGAAATCTCTGAGTTTATTGATTGCGTAGTTAATGATAAAGAAGTTAATGTTGGTATCGACTGCGGACTTCAGCCTGTTCTTATCGGTCTTGCTGCAAAGAAATCACTTGTAACAGGTGCTCCTGTTAAGGTTGCAGATGTTGCAGCTGAATACGGTCTTTAATCTATGAAGGTAGAAACCATAGACGAGATTGTCCATATTTATCACGATGTGTATACAGGTAACATTTCAAAGCGAAGGGTTGCCTGCAGAGGAATACTTGTTGACGGCAATAAAATTCTTCTTTCTCATGAGGTTATGCAGGGCAAATATGTTTTGCCCGGTGGCGGTCTTGAAGATGGTGAAACACTCAGCGAGTGCTGTGAGCGTGAGGTTGAGGAAGAAACTGGCTACATCGTTAAAGCAACGGAGCATATAATCGAAGTGAGAGAGTATGACGAAGACACTCTTCACGAAAGTCATATTTTCGCTTGTGAGGTCCAAAGCCACGGTGAGCGTCACCTGACTCAGCACGAGGTAAATATCAATATGACTCCGGAGTGGAAAACCATTGATGAAGCTCTTGCTATTTTCAAAGGGAGAGCTGATGAACTTGGAATGTATCTTCGTGAATATACAGCAATAAACAAATATCTTAACACATAAAATTGCCCTCGGCAGATTGCTCTGTCGAGGGCGTTTTTATGTTTGCTATTATTTCTTCTTTGATTTTTGCTTTTTCTTCAATTCTTTTTCAGCTTTTTTGTTGTCAGCTTCAATTTCTTTTTCAATAGAATCAAGGTTTCTTACACCGTAATCATTGAAGTTCTTTTTAATCTGATTTTCAACATAAATCACAGACACTGCAAAAGCAATACCCTGAAGCAAGAACACCAATGCACCGTAAATATTGACAGCTTCAATAGAAAGCTTAATTGTAAAAAGCATAAGCACAACGGTAACTGGAATCATAACAAGACCCATTATACGCCATATTTTGCCTGCAAGCTTATGAGTGAATACCCATGCATCCCAGCTTTTGGTTGCTCGGCGTGAACGGAAACCGCTGTGCCCTTCAATGTTTTTAGGTGCACCGTTTTTACAATAATTAATACCAAAAAGCAAAATCAAAACGGGGACTATTAAATTTGTGACTAAAGTAAATGCCCAAAATCCCATAATGCACCACCTTTCTAAATACTGATTCCTAATTCAGCTGAAACAGCCAAAATCCAGGATGAAAATATATTAATTATGATTGATAAAAACGGTTTAATACCAATGTCATCAAGAATACCGCCAACAGTGTCACCAATCAGGCTTTCAAAATCTGTTTTTGCGTTAAGCGGTGAATAGGGATTTTCGCTGTCGTATTCAGCTTTGTCACCATTCATAACAGTGAAAGAAAGATTTCTTTCACCGACAGGAGTGATGTTATCATTAAGCACGTAGCTCAGATAAATTTCTCTTTTTATAGCTGAAGCCTGAGGTATTTCACCTGTAAAGCTGATTTCAATACTTTCACCGGGAGCAAGCTTTGTGAAAGCAAGGTTGTCAAATTCAAGCCCGAGATTATTCTTGATTGCAAGAATTGTCATGTTGCTTTTTGTTGAATAGTTGGTAACAACAAGGCTTGTATCACCATTGCTTACATAACCCTCAACACTGTTGTTGAACTTTGCAAAAGCAGGTTCATAAGGGTTGGTGGTTGCGTGAAACTGAGGATAATTTGCATCGGTTGTAACATCTTTGATATCATCTGTGAGTAAAAGCTTGTATGTAAGCTCTTGAGAGTATACGTCTTTAAATGTCATTCCGTGGAAATAACCTTCAATGTACCATGTATTGAAGGGGAGATATCCGCATGATGCATCAATTTCCATACCCGGTGAAACCTGATAAATACCTGTGTCAACTTGCTGAGTATAACCGTCTGCAAATCTTTCCCCAAAGGGGGCAACTTTTGCACCTGTTGAGGCCTTAGTTGAAATGATTGCATCTGAATTTTCCTGAGAGCCAACAATACTGGGAACTCCGTAACCTGCAAGAATTGAGATGTTAACCCCTGCATTCTGAGCTTTTTTGAAGTTTTCAGCAAAGTTCGGCATAATCTCGTAGTGCATATAGTCACTTTTTTTGATGATTTCTGCATTTGCTGTTTCGTCAAGCAACTCGGTTTTCAGGCTTTCATAGTATTCGGTGGGAATAAAATCCCACAAGCTTCCCCAATTAAAAGCAACTTCTGCAATATATGGGATAAGTGAATTGATAAGGGTATCGAGAAAACCGAGCGCATCCAATTGAAGGAGCCAATTCAGGTCTTCTTCAAGCATCATACCACACTGAACAAAGCGAAGAAGCAATTCTTCATCAAACTTAACATTTTGTGACATAATGTCATAAGCAAGTAATGCACCGCCAAGTGCAGGGATTGTAAGCACTGCGTTTTCAACGTCACCTTTAGTTCCGTAGATTGAAAGATATGTTCCTGCAACCTGACCACCGTGGCTCACTGCAAAAATATTTACCTTATCTTTGCCGGTGAATTTCTTAACATCCTGAATGTAGGTGTCAAGTTCTTCTGCACAGTAAACACTACCCATTCTAAAATCACACATAAAAGCAAAGATGTTTTCGTGACCGATATATTCTGCAAGATAGTCGCAGATTTCACCTTCCATTCTGTTGGCAGGGTCGTTTTCAATAAGATAAGAATCCTGCGTATCAGCAGCACTGAAGTGGTATTTATAAAGCTTGTGTTTACTGCTTCCGTCATCGTTGCAGGCGATTGTGTCAAGCTGGCTTACAAAAACCTCGCCTACCATATCTGCAAGTGCCTGAATATCACCGGTAGTTAAATCAGCAATGCCTTTGCCCACTGAGAACAGATTTTCTTTTATAACGTCAAGCACCTGATCACCGGTAGGCTTCCATACGTTATATTTTTCTCCGTTTTCATCAAGCATATAAAATGTTGTTGAGCCATAGCCCGGAACTATTATAACAGGGTAGTCATTACAGTCATCTTTTGTGATTGCCATGGCTGACATTGAGCCAAAAGCAATCACAATACTTAATAAAATCGACAAAAGTTTTTTCATCGTTTACTCCTGAAAAATCAGTCTTTTTTTCCTAAAACTGGAGTGCAAGCAGGGAAAGTACCTTCTTCGGCACCCAAGCAAAGAGCAAGCTGAGCAGCAACTCTCTTGTTTTTGATAGCTTCGTTGTTGTTGAAACCTGAATCTGCGTCAGAAACAAGGAGAGGTACATTTGTGTCTGAGTGGCTGCCTGTTGTGCAGTAGTAACCGCCTTTTTCTGAAGAGTATGTGACTGAGCCTGTTTCGTGGTCAGCAGTGATAACAACCAATGTGCTGCCGTCTTTTTCTGCGTAATCAAGTGCATAGGCAATAGCTTTATCAAATTCTGCTAACTGCTTAACAGCATTGTCAATGTCCTGACCGTGTGAGAATTTGTCAATATGAGCACCCTCAACCATAAGGAAGAAGCCTTCATCATTGTCATCAAGAATGTCGATAGCTTCTTTTGTCATTTTTTCAATAGTGGGAGTTTTGTCGGGGTTAGTTACATTTGCAAAGTCATCCCAACTGAACTGACCGAAAGAACGTGTGCCTGCGGGAAGAGCTTCAATGTCAGCAACATCGTCAAGGTAAGCAAAGCCGTTAGCAGCAGCGGCTTCTCTTGTAACATAGCCTTCTGCCGCACCCCAGATGAGATCAAGGTCAGAGGTGAGCTGGTCGTTGCTGATTTCTTCAGCAAAATCTCTGTCCTGAGCATGGGCTGAGAAAGAAGCCGGGGTTGCACCTGATGTTGCATCTGTTGTAACAACACCTGCAGATTTGCCCATAGATTTTGCAAGTTCGCAAAGATTCATTGGCTCGATAATGCTTGCGTTGGGGTCAAAAACACTTACGCCAACATGGCCGTTGTTTGTTCTGATACCTGTTGCAAGGGCTGTACCTCCTGCAGCACTGTCTGTGGTTGAACCCCAGTAGTTGTCAGTCATTGACTGACCTCTTACTTCAACTGTTTCCATGGCAAGATCAATGCCGAGCTTATCCTTTGCGGCAGAAAGGTGATTTTCACCCATACCGTCGCCAATCATAAGAATTACATTGTCATAAACCTTGTAATCTTCTGTATCAACAGGTTTGGCATAGCTGAAAACAGCTGTAAACATTGTTGAAAGAGCCACAATAGCGGCAATAAACGGACTTAATATGTTCATAAAAAGAACCCTCCTACATATATAATAAAAACATTTTATCACCTTTTTTTTATATTATCAATATGCTTTTTAAACTATATTTAATAAAACTTGATTTTTGTTAAAAATGCCTATTACGAGACAAGCGAAAATTTGATATAATTATTAAAACAGCGTGAGTGTAAACAGTTCCGATTGTTTATCTCACGCCTTTGATTTTTGGAGGGCATTATGCTTAAAATTGGTGAAACAGTTCAATATTCAGGTAACGGAGTTTGTGTGGTTGATGATATCCGTTGGGAAGATTTTGGTTCAGGCAAAATGCAGTATTATATTTTGAAGCCTGTTTCTTCGGGATATAACACCTTCTATATTCCCATAGACAATGAAAAAATGCTTTCCAAAATCCGCAAAGTTCTCACAATTGATGAGGTGAATGAGATTATTGCTTCAATGCCTGAAAGCAATACCCCTTGGATTGAAAACGATTTGGAACGCAAGGAAGAGTATAAAAAGATTATTTTCAGCGGAGATTGTCGTGAAATTGTTAAGGTGATTAAGGCTATTCATATTCACAAAGAGTCGCTTAAAGAGCAGGGCAGAAAGCTTCATCTTGTTGATGAATTGATGCTCAAAGATGCGGAAAATCTTCTCTATGATGAGTTTGCCGCTGTTCTGAATATCAAAAAAGAAGAAGTCCTGCCGTTTATAATCAATTCAATAGAGAAATAAAAACCTGCCAATCGGCAGGTTTTTACCATTCATATTTAGTTAACTGACCTTTGCACAGCAATTCAGGAAAATCCCATTGCCTCAGCACTTCATAAGCAGCAATTGCTACTGAGTTTGAAAGATTCAGACTTCTTGCTGCCGAATCGTTAATCATAGGGATTCTCACACAGTTTTCAGGGTTTTCATAAAGCAAATCTTCGGGAAGTCCTTTTGTTTCTTTGCCAAAAAATAAGTAAGACTTATCAGGATATTCCACATCAGAATATCTGTACTTTGCCTTTGTTGAAAAATAAAAATAACTGCCGTCATTTTTGTCAAAAAAATCCTGAAGATTTTTATAATATGTAATATCAAGAAGATGCCAATAATCAAGTCCGGCACGCTTCAATTTTTTGTCGTCAATTTTAAATCCCATCGGCTCAATTATGTGAAGTCTCGCACCTGTTGCGGCACAAGTTCTTGCAATGTTGCCTGTGTTTTGCGGAATTTCAGGCTCAACCAAAACAATATTTAACTGCGGCATATAGAACTCCTTTCAGGTTAAAATAATAGTGATAAAACTTTTGGAGGGATAATGATGCAGAAAAAATCAGCAGATATGATGAAAAAAGTCGGTGTAGGTATGCTCGCAGGCGGAGCAACAATTGCATTGGGCAGCATGATGATGTCGGGCAATTCTACACGAAAATATCGCAAAATGGCAAACAAAGCCATTAAAACTGCCGGCAATATTGTTGACACAATCGGAAGTATCAAAATGTAAACCGACACAAAGCCGCCAATAAGGCGGCTTTTGTTAATTAAATTTATTCATCGCAAGGTCTGTTTTGCCGTCTGTAATCAGCCTCAATGCTTCGCAAGCGTTGACAGTTGATTTTTTGATTTCTTCCATTTCATCTTTTTTAAATGTGGAAAGCACCCAGTCTGCTAAGTCGTAATCAGGGTGTGGCTTTGCTCCAACACCAACCTTGATTCGCGGGAAAGCATTGCTTTTTAGATGATAAATGATGCTCTTAATTCCGTTGTGACCGCCGTCAGTGCCTTTTCTGCGGATTCTCATTTTTCCGCAGGGGAGAGAGATGTCATCAAAAATTACAATGATTTTTTCGGGCGGAATTTT
The DNA here is from genome assembly GCA_017461625.1 of Clostridia bacterium. Taxonomy (GTDB): domain Bacteria; phylum Bacillota; class Clostridia; order Oscillospirales; family Acutalibacteraceae; genus CAG-488. Next base: position 230,289 of record JAFTXJ010000009.1, on the reverse strand, counting down.
ATAAAACGACGAAACCTCTCTCACAGCTTCACCGCTGTTGTTCATAAAGGTCTGGGGCTTAATCACAATGCAACGGTGATTGCCTAACATAACCTCGCCCAACAGCGATTTATGTTTGATTTTGTTAATTTTAAAATCTTCTTCAACGCTCAGCCTGTCAAGGGTAAGGAATCCTACATTATGCCTTGTGTATTCATATTTTTCTCCGGGATTACCTAAACCGACAATTAAAAATTCGGGGGCTGAGGTTGAACTGAATTCTTTCTTTTTAAAAAACATCTTGCACCTTAAAATTCAATAACCTGTGTTGTTACGCTGTTCCAATCTTCAATTTCGCCGTACTGGTCATCCGTGAGAGCGTATTCAATCTTGATATTAAGCTCATCAAAAGCAGCGTCAACTTCTTCTTGAGTTTTGTATTTGCTCATGTCGGCTGTTGCGTAAATTGCAATGCTTGTGCAGTTGCCGGGGCCGATACCGTATTCGGCATCAAGTGCTGTACGAACAAAAATTCCGTCACCGCCCTTGGCTGAAACACTTTTGCAGACCATGGTCATATCTGTTTTGTTTTCAACAAGTTTATAAACATAAAATGATTTCCAGTTTTCTGCATTTTCAACAACGTCTTTTGCTTCATCTTCGCTCATGCCGTAATCGTTGTTGCCTTCTTGCTTAATAAAAGCATCTTTGTCGGCATCGTCTTTAATAACGCTGCCTTCCTGGATAAAGGGTGTGTCAGCGTGCTCAACATCAATAACGTGAGTAACTTTTTCTGTCTTTCCTTCTTCGTTAATTTTGGTGCCTTCATAAATTACGGTGCCGTTTTCAGGCTCAAGGTCTTCAACGTTAAGTATACCGGCTTCACCGTCTTTGGTGCCTGAGTCACCGCCGATTGAGCAACCAACAGTGGAAAGAATTACAGCAAAAATCATAATTACGCTGAAAATTTTAATTAAAGTATTTTTGTTCATTTTTGTATCTCCTTATTTCTGCCATTTGTATGGCTTCTTGCTTTTAACCCAGTCTTTTTTGATTACCTGACGTGATCTTGCAAGTGCAAGTGCATCCGCAGGTACGTTTTCCGTTATAACAGAGCCTGCAGCGGTGTAGGCATTGTCGCCAACCTCAACAGGGGCTACAAGATAAGTGCTGCAACCGATAAAAGCATTGTCACCAACAATGGTGCGGTTTTTATCTTTGCCGTTGTAGTTAACTGTTGCACAGCCGCAACCCACATTAACATTTTTGCCGAAATCAGCATCACCAAGGTAGGTGAGGTGAGCGATGCTTGTTTTGTCACCGATATTTGCATTCTTAAGCTCAACGAAGTTGCCGATTTTAACATCTTCACCAACAACACAGTCGGGGCGAATGCGAACAAACGGACCGATGTGAGCACCTTTTTTAACTGTTGAGGAATAAACCTGGGTGTTATTAAGCTCAACATTATCTTCAACTGTTGCATTATCAAGATAGCTGTTAGGGCCGATAACGCAACCTGAGCCGATAACTGTTCCGTTTTTGATAATTGTGCCGGGTAGAATTTCGGTATCTGTGCCGATTTTGCAATCGGGGTCGATAATAACTCCGTCAATGCAGGGGATAGAAACACCTCTTCTCATTTTTGCAAAAAGAACAGCCTTCCTTGCAATTTCATTAAGCTCATAAAGCTGAGCTCTGTCATTAGCACCAAGCACCACATCACTGCTCTTTGCCTTGAAAGCAGAAGCACGCTTGTGAGCCTTGATGATGATTTCGATAGCATCGGTGAGGTAATATTCTTTGCCCTCTTCGTGGTTTTTAATAATTGAATCAAGGGCTTTAAGTAAATCGGAACACTTGAACCAATATGCACCAGAATTTACCTCTGTAATTTCTTTTTGCTCGTCGGTGGCTTCTTTTTCTTCCACAATGGCTTCAATGAGCCTTTTTTCATTTCTTACAATTCTGCCGTAACCGAATGGGTTAGCAACATTGGCTGTGATAACCGTTGCGCTGTTGTCAAGCTCAATGTGGTGGTCAAGAGCATTATGGATTGTGTCGCTGTCCATAAGAGGAGCGTCACCGTTGAGGATAAGCACATTGCCGTCTTTGTGAGAAAGCAAAAAATCTTTTGCCTGCATAACAGCGTGGCCTGTGCCTAATCTTTCTGACTGAAGAACGGTTTTGTATTCTCCGTTAAGATGAGCTTCAAGAAGGTCGTTGCGGTAACCTGTTACAACGCAGATGTCATCAACACCGCCGTTCTTTGCGGCATCAATAACCCAGTTTATCATTGGTTTGAAAAGCACCTCCGCCATAACCTTGGGCTTTGAAGATTTCATTCGGGTGCCTTCGCCAGCGGCGAGAATAACAGCACAGTTGGAGTTCATAAGCAATCCTCCTAAACAATATTAAAATGAGTATATTAAAAATTATAACATACATCCAATCTAATTATGCCACAAACTGTATTAAATTACAAGTAATAATTGCGTATTATCTGTTGTTTCCATAAAATAACTCGTCAAAGGAAACTCCGTAAATTTCCTTTAACAGCAATATTTCATCAGCATATATGTGCCTTTGTGCCACTTCAATTTTTGCAAGGGCACTCCTTGTTATATCGCAACCGCTCAGTTGCATTTTTGCGGCAACTGTTTCTTGTGTCATTTTTTTGCTTTCTCTAATTCTTCGCAGGTTTGAGCCGAATTTCTTTTCAAAATTTGTATCCATTATGCCACTCCTCTCTGCACCAAAATAAGTGCAAAAACTTCTTGACATAATTCTATCCGTGTGCTACACTGATTTTGCACCTATATAAGTGCAAAAAGATATTTAGGAGGATGTATATGGAAAAAACGAAACTAGGGGTTAAAGTTTGTCTGCTGGGTGCATTGGGTTATTGGCTCTCAATGTTCGGCGGATTTATTCCTGCTATGTTACTTTGTGGCTATGTTTTGTTGCTTGAAAATGACAAATGGCTTAAAAAGACTACATTGAACGCATTAATGCTTTCTGTATTCTTTGGCGTGATTTCAGGAATTATTTCAGTTTTTCCCGATATAGTTGGTTTTATTAACAGTTTCTTTGGTATTTTTTCCGGACATTTTTATGCCGACGGATTTAACAGTTTCATAAATCTTTTACTCCATATTGTCAGCATTGCTGAAACCATAATGTTTATAGTTTTAGGATTTGCATCACTTAAGCAGAAAGACGTTACCGTTCCTTTTGTTTCAAAATTTGTTGACAAGTATTTGGTTGAAGAAGAAACTCAACCTACTGTTGTAACTGAAATAACAGAAGTTACTGAAGAAGAGGTGAAATAGGAGTGAAAAGCTGTGTGAAGATTGTTTCGATTCTGTTTATTGTTAGCGTTTTGTTCCTTTTGTGTTCCTGTTCATTTGATGCAGGAAATATTTCTTTGTCCGATACTCCAACGTTTAAAGATGATTATAATCAGGATTATGAAGAAGATTACTACAAAAATTATGAGGAAGAGGAAACTACCACTATTACTACCACCACAACCACGACAGAAAGCAAAATGACTCCTGCTGAACTTCAGGCGCTAATTGACAAACAAGAAGTAAAAATTAAATCTACAGAATACTGTGTTCAAGACAATCAGTATAAATATTTATATCCTGATATGCTGAGTGTGGTGATTAGAAACGATTCGGATAAGGATATAAAAAACGCTTTAATAGGATTTGTTGCTTGGGATAAGAATAACCTTCCTGTGAAAATAAAAGGTAATTATGATTATGACGAGGGTGATTATCTTTCTGGTTGTAACTACAATGATATAAATCTAGTTCCAAATTCGGAATACGGACATGATAGTGGGTATGAGATACACCCTGAATGTAACAATATAAGTACTTTTAAAGCAATAGTTATCAAATATGAGACTTTTGATGGTGAATCCTGGACCAATCCTTATTTCAGTGATTGGAAAGAGCTTTATGAAGGTCAGCGTCTCATAAAATAATAGTACGATTGAAGCGGGCTGAGCTTTTTAGCCCGTTTTTCTTTTCTTTCGTCACTTGATACAAAAAAATCCTTGTTACCCTCAAACAAATTTTAACAAAAAAGTATAGACATTCTGCCCAAAGCTGTGTTATACTATAAGGCGAATATTAAGGGGATAATTCTGCCCCTTAAATCCATATTAAAATATTGGAGGTAATTACAATGGCACAGAAATTTGTTTACCTTTTCAAAGAGGGCGACGCATCAATGCGTGAGATCCTCGGCGGTAAAGGTGCTAACCTTGCAGAGATGACCAAAATCGGTCTTCCTGTACCCCAGGGCTTCACTATCTCAACAGAAGCTTGTACTCAGTACTATGAAGATGGCAGAAAGATTAATGATGACATCCAGGCTGAGATTATGGAATACATCGTTAAGATGGAAGAAATTACCGGCAAAAAGTTCGGTGATAAAGAGAATCCTCTTCTCGTTTCAGTTCGTTCAGGTGCTCGTGCTTCAATGCCCGGTATGATGGACACAATCCTCAACCTTGGTCTTAATGAAGATGTTGTTGAAGCTATCGCAGCTAAATCAGGCAACCCCCGTTGGGCTTGGGACTGCTACAGAAGATTCATTCAGATGTATTCTGACGTAGTTATGGAAGTTGGTAAGAAGTACTTTGAAGAGCTTATCGACGAAATGAAAGAGGCTAAGGGCGTTAAGCAGGACGTTGAGCTTACTGCTGATGACCTTAAAGAACTTGCAGGTCAGTTCAAAGCTGAATACAAATCAAAGATCGGTAACGATTTCCCCTCAGACCCCAAAGAGCAGCTTATGGGTGCTGTTGAGGCTGTTTTCCGTTCATGGGACAACCCTCGTGCAAACGTTTACCGTCGTGATAACGATATTCCTTACTCATGGGGTACAGCTGTTAATGTTCAGATGATGGCTTTCGGTAACATGGGTGACGATTGCGGTACAGGTGTTGCTTTCACACGTGACCCCGCAACAGGTGAAAAAGGCCTTATGGGTGAGTTCCTTGTAAACGCACAGGGTGAAGACGTTGTTGCTGGCGTTCGTACTCCCATGCCTATCGCTGAAATGGCTGAAAAGTTCCCCGAAGCTTTTGATGAATTCACAAAAGTTTGTGCAATCCTTGAAGATCACTATAGAGACATGCAGGATATGGAGTTCACTGTTGAAGCAGGCAAGCTCTATATGCTCCAGACAAGAAACGGTAAGAGAACAGCTAAGGCTGCTCTTAAGATCGCTTGTGACCTCGTTGACGAAGGCATGATCGATGAGAAGCAGGCAGTTGCTATGATCGATCCTCGTAACCTTGACACACTTCTTCATCCTCAGTTTGATGCTAAAGCTCTTAAGGCTGCAACACCTGCAGGTAAGGGTCTCGGTGCATCTCCCGGTGCTGCTTGCGGTAAAGTTGTTTTCACAGCTGAAGACGCAGAAGCATGGAACGCAAGAGGCGAAAAAGTTGTTCTTGTTCGTCTTGAAACATCACCTGAAGACATCACAGGTATGAAAGCTTCTCAGGGTATCCTCACTGTTCGCGGTGGTATGACATCTCACGCAGCTGTTGTTGCTCGTGGTATGGGTACTTGCTGTGTATCAGGTTGTGGCGAAATCAAAATGGACGAAGAAAACAAGAAGTTTGAGCTCGCAGGCAAAACTTATGTTGAAGGCGATTACATCTCAATCGACGGTTCAACAGGTAACATCTATGACGGCATCATTCCTACAGTTGACGCTGAAATCGCTGGCGAATTCGGCAGAATCATGGATTGGGCTGACAAATACAGAACTCTTAAAGTTCGCACAAATGCTGACACTCCTGCTGATGCTAAGAAAGCAAGAGAACTCGGCGCTGAAGGTATCGGCCTTTGCCGTACAGAGCATATGTTCTTCGAAGCTGACAGAATCGCAGCATTCCGTGAAATGATCTGCTCTGACACAGTTGAAGAAAGAGAAGCAGCTCTTGATAAGATTCTTCCTTATCAGCAGGGCGACTTCGAAGCTCTCTATGAAGCTCTTGAGGGCAACCCCGTTACAATTCGTTTCCTTGACCCACCCCTTCATGAGTTTGTTCCCACAGAAGAAGCTGACATCAAAGCTCTTGCTGACGCTCAGGGCAAATCAGTTGAAGACATCAAGGCTATCATCGCATCTCTTCATGAGTTCAACCCAATGATGGGTCATCGTGGATGCCGTCTTGCAGTAACATATCCTGAAATTGCTGCAATGCAGACAAAGGCTGTTATCCGCGCTGCTATCAACGTTCAGAAAGCTCACGCTGACTGGAACGTTGTTCCTGAAATCATGATTCCTCTTATCGGCGACGTTAAGGAACTCAAGTTCGTTAAGAAAGTTGTTGTTGAAACAGCTGATGCTGAAATCGCAGCTGCAGGCGTTGAGCTTAAGTACGAAGTTGGTACAATGATCGAAATCCCAAGAGCTTGTATCACAGCTGACGAAGTAGCTAAGGAAGCTGACTTCTTCTGCTTCGGTACTAACGACCTTACTCAGATGACTTACGGCTTCAGCCGTGACGATGCTGGTAAGTTCCTCACAGCTTACTATGACAGCAAGATCTTCGAAAACGACCCATTCGCAAAGCTTGACCAGAACGGCGTTGGCGCTCTTATGGAAATGGCAGTAGCAAAGGGTAAGGCAAGCGGCAAAGACCTCCACTACGGTATCTGCGGTGAACACGGCGGCGACCCCGTATCAGTTGAGTTCTGCCATAAGATTGGCCTTAACTACGTTTCTTGCTCACCTTTCCGAGTTCCGATCGCTCGCCTCGCAGCAGCTCAGGCAGCAATCAAGGGATGAAGGAATTAGCCTAAAAACCCAGTCATATCAAGGGTTTTCGGCTTTCAAAACGATAAAAATGCAAATTAAAAAAACGCTTATTTTTGAGTGTTTTTTGAGCAAAAATCTCGTTTTGACCACTTTCAACTAAATATTAGAGGATATGTTACTGTTTGTAATGTATCCTCTTTTTTTATTATTATATAATTTAACCGTAACATTTCAACTCTCATTTACGATATAAATGATGGAGGTGAAATTATGGAAAAAAGTAAATTAGCTATTGCCTGTGAGATGGTATTAGATGAATGGGCAGATAAAATAGAAAAAGAATATCAAAAGGAAAAAGACTTATTACCGAAGAAAACACCCGAACAAATGAAAGCAGAAGCTCAAGAGATATGGAATAAAGCACATAATATAACAGAATAATAGAGAGAGCATATTACAAAAATGTAGTATGCTCTTTTTTTTTGCTCATTTGAAAGAAATTTCAAATGGGCTTTTTTTGTTGTCAAAATAACCAAGAAACATATTGAAAACCTGCGGCATTTATTGTGCATTGTTACAAACTTTTAAAATGCAAAAAATTTTTTTGCATTTTGGTTTCATTTTTGCCTTTCTAAATCCCTACCCCTTGAGGGATAAAAAATTCTTCATGTACCTTGACAACCGAATATCAGGAAACTAAGTACATTAGTTTCGGTAGGAGCAACGATAAAAAGTCCGCCATGACCTTCCGAAAGGGAGCGAGCGATAAAACTTGTTTATGAATATTGGGTAGTTCCTAATAAGGCGAAGAATACCGAAATGATAATGATACTCCCGTTTAGTTATGGGTCGAGCGTGAACAAACCGTCGCAACCTATAAAAACGGCTCTAGAGAGAAAGAGGGGTGAAAGTCCCGTGGAGCAGAGAAAACTACTCTGACGCTTAGTTTCTTCCCGGTAAGCAGGGGTGTCGAGGACAAATATTGCTTTATCAGTCGAGAGCCAACCTCGGCTGATTTATACATACCTGTTAAAAGTATTTAAACTGATAACAAATTTATTTAAAAGAGGTGAAAAAAATGGAAATGCTTCCGATTGCAATCGTGTATAACTTACTTCGTGGTATTGCTTTCAATGTTGTGCTTCCCGCTTGGTATGTCGCTATGCAGGTCTTTGGTATGTGATTTGTATAAGACAAACTGAGTGCAGATAACAATTTGTTATCTGAATAAAGGCGGAGAAATATAAAAGCAAAAAGGAGGAATTACAGCAGTATGAGTAATTGCAAAGTAATTGCCATCGCTAACCAAAAAGGTGGCGTTGGAAAAACAACAACCGCAGTCAATTTAGGTGCAGGACTGAACCGACAAGGAAAAAAGGTATTGCTTATTGATGCCGACCCACAAGGCAGCCTAACTCTTTCATTGGGAATAAGAAACCCTGACGAACTCGATTCAACACTCGCAAATGTTATGGAGAGAATTGTTGAAGATAAAGAGGTTCCGTCAGGGTTTGCTGTATTAAAGACCGATGAAGGAATGGACCTTTTGCCTGCGAACATTGAACTATCCGGTATTGAAATTCGCTTGGTAACAGAAATGGGCAGAGAAAGAGTATTGAAGTCTTATATCGACTCAGTGAAAGACAACTATGACTATATCCTTATAGATTGTATGCCTTCACTCGGTATGATGACATTTAATGCCTTATGTGCTTCAAATAGTGTAATCATTCCCTCACAGCCTGAATTCTTATCAGCAAAGGGTCTTGAACAACTACTTGGCACAATCGCCCGTGTAAAAAGAAGAATGAATCCGGAACTAAACATTGAAGGTATCTTATTAACAATGACAGATAACCGAACAAGGCTACACAGAGGATTAGTGAGTCTTATAAGACAGAGCTACGGTAAAAATCCAACTGTATTTAATACAACTATGGTGTAGAAGTGTTTTTTATCAATGATAACATTAAAACATTTGATGGCGATGGAGAATTGCGACTCACCATAATGGCAACTCTTGCTCAGGATGAAAGTAGAAAAACATCAATTCGAGTTAAGAGTGGTCAGCAAACATCAATGGATAATGGAGTGTTCTATGGCAATGGGAACATACTTGGATATGACAGAGTCGGAAAAGATATGGTAATAAATCCCGAACAGGCAAAGACGGTAAAAATGATGTTTGATATGTATTTGAATGGTTACGGTTTACAAGCAATCAAATACGAATTAGAAAAGCAACACAGAAAAACTGCAATGGGAAAAGAAAAATGGTTTTGTAGTGTGATTTCCAAAACTCTTCAAAACACTTTCTACTGTGGCATTATAACATATCACAAACAGTACACTCCTGATTATTTAACACAAGTAAAGGTACCAAATCACGGGGAAATAGAAAAGACTCAAACGCCGGGAAGACACGAACCTATTATATCCGTGGAGGATTTTGAAAAAGTCCAACAAATGTTGAATGCAAAAAGAAGAACAATGAAAAATCTGAATACTTGGGAAAACAAGGGTGTCAATCCAACGAAAATCCTTTGGTGTAAATTAATGGTTTGTGAGTGTGGAAATCACTTCGTTAGAAGAGTGTGGTCAAGAACTGATGGGATTACAAGCTTTGGTTATTATTGTTTTACAAGTTCAAATTTAGGTACAGAAAAAACAAGAAAAAACAAAGGGCTTTCCTTGAAAGGTATATGTAAAACCCCTATGATACCTGAATGGAAACTCAAAATGATGGCAAAGCTTATCTTCAAGAATTACATTATGGACTCAAAGGAAATACTCTCTATTGCTCGTATGTATTTAGAAAAACATATAAACGATAAAATAGATATTGAGGACAACACCGAGATTATTCAGGGTAAAGAATATGAAGTTGAAAAAGTTAAAAGGCTAATTAACAACTATATTGAAATGCGTGCTGAAGGCGATATTTCTAAAGAGGTTTTTCGAGAAAAGACATCTGAACTTGAGGAGCGATTAGCAAGATTAGAAAATGAAATCGAAGAACTTAACAAACAGGAAGAAGAAAGAAACGCTGATGATGGATGGGAATTGCATTTTGAAGACCTTAAAACTACATTGGATTCCTATGTGGATTTTGGTGATGATTTGGATGTGCCTGAAAGCATCGTTGAAGGTTTTATCGAAAAAATTGTTGTTGGTCAAAATTCTTTTGATTGGTACTTACGAATTAAATCAAGCGATAAAAAAGTTGAAGAAGCTCAAAAATTGGCTTCATTTACAATCAACATAGAACAAGCTAAAGAATATCTATACAAATTTTCAACAAGAAAAAGAGTTCACAAATGGCATGATATAACAGTGAATCTGTGGTTCTAAAAACGGTGTTTAAGGGGTGATTTGGATAACAAATCATCCCTTAAATAATGCTGTTTTGTTCCTACATTTGTTCGTTGCTACACAGGCAGCAATCAAAGAAATGTAATTCTTTACGAATTCGTTTCGTAGTGTAATAAATTAACAAATCTCCTTGGAGCAATCCAAGGGGATTTTTGGCAAGGTATTTTATTGACTTTTGGTGATTCTTTTGGTATTATTTTTTCACTAAAATAAGAAAGAAGAAAAAGAAATGGATTTAATGTTTGACTCATTTTTAGAGTTTGACCTGAGAGTATTCCAATGGATTCAGAGCATTCAGAACGGTTTCCTTGATGCTATTATGGTCGGTGTCACAACTCTTGGTAATGCGGGTGCAATTTTCATTGTTCTCGGTTTTGTACTTTTGTTTACCAAAAAATACCGAAAGGCAGGATTATCTGTTCTTGTTGCACTTGTTATAATGCTGCTTTGTAACGATTTGTTTCTTAAGGAGTTTTTTGGAAGAGTAAGACCCTTTAACCTTTATGAATCTGATCCTATAAAGTATGCTGATTGGGGGTTAAAATATATTTTTCCTGATCTGGTATATAAACCTTCAAGTTATTCATTCCCATCCGGGCACACCGCCTCTGCTTTTGCTGCAGCTGTGGCCGTGCTGTGGAATAACAGAAAAATAGGAATACCTGTTTTTATTTTTTCCTCAATTATGGGATTTTCAAGAATTTATGTGCAGGTTCATTATTGCAGTGATGTAATAGGCGGTTTGATTTCCGGGGCAATTTGCGCTCTTATTGCAGTGTTGATTGTCAGATTCCTTTTTCCTGCTGTTGATAGTGGTATCGATAAACTATCTTCAAAATTTGAAAAGAAAAAGTGCGGTTAATATTGATCTTCCCCATTGAGCAATCGGTGGGGATTTTGTTGTGCAGTTATTGATTATTTTAGTCTTTGTATATATAATAGCCGAGTGAAGTAAAGGAGTGAATATGAATGTCTGATCAAAAAAGCAAATTGTCCAAGAAGGATGTTTTTATTTTTATACTTATGGGTTGCACTGGAGTGCTTATCACCATTGCGGGTATTTATTTTAATCAAAGCTTTTTCAGAGTATTACCGTTATACATTTCACTTGTAATTGCATTGCTACAGTCCCGTGTTAACCGATACGCAAGCTTAATCGGCAGTCTGAACTCCTTGCTTTACGGTGTAGTTTATATTTACTACAATCTTTATGGTTCGGCTTTTTCGGCAATACTGTTTTCATTCCCTATTCAGCTTTTAACTTTTATACGTTGGAATAAAAATAAATGGGAACATTCTACCATATTAAAAAAGTTGAACTTAAAGCAACGGGTGCTGATAGTTTTGGGTTCTGCTGTTGCTTTGGTTGCAATGTGGATTGTTCTTCCGTTAATCGGCTCAGAATATGTTTTTCTTGACAGTGTTACAAATCTGATTGGAATACTCATTTATTTCCTGACAATGTTTGCTTTTGTTGAATACACTTTCCTTATGGTTATCAATGGAGTAATCGGTATTGCTTTATATGTTCAGATGCTTAACGAAAACCCTGAAATGACAACATATCTGATTTTTTCGGTATATTCTTTCATATGCATTGTTTTTGCATTTTTCAGAGCAAGAAAGCTTTATGAAAGTCAACAGATGGAGGTAAAAAATGAAAATTGAACTTATCGGAAAACCTAAAACAATAATGTCAAACCCTGACAGCCGACACAACTATTTTGCGTGGCCGACAGTTTCATTATTGCAAGACGGTAAAATTGCTGTTGGGGCATCGGGATTCAGGTTTGAGCATATCTGCCCTTTTGGTAAAGCTGTTATTTCTTACAGCTTTGATGGTGGAGAAACCTATACCAAGCCTGCCCCTGTGATTGATACACCCCTTGACGACCGTGATGTAGGTATTTGTACCTTCGGAGAAAAGGGCGTTATTTTAACTTCTTTTAACAATTCAGCAGATATGCAAAGGCAACATAATAAAGATAATGAGTATATCCAAAGCTATATAAACACAATTACCAAAGAAGATGAAGAAAAATATCTTGGCTCAACCTTTCGTATAAGCCGGGATTGCGGAGTTACCTTTGGTGAAATATTCCGTTCACCTGTTTCTTCACCACACGGTCCCACAACACTTCGTGACGGAACTATTCTGTGGGTAGGCAATAATTTTTATAACTATGTTGACGGACTTGAAGTTGTAAAGCTGAATACCCAAAGTGGCGAAACCGAGCTTGTGGGTAAAATCAAAATTGATACCAACCGCTTTGAACTTAGTGAGCCTCATATTCTTGAACTCCCTGACGGCAAGCTCATCTGCCACATCAGAGGCGAAAAAGAAGATGACAGTGTGTTTACCGTGCTTCAAAGTATTTCAACCGACAAGGGCAAAACCTGGTCAAAGCCTGAAATGCTTCTTGACGAAACAGGCGGTTCTCCGCCTCATCTTATTCAGCTGAGTTCTGGTGCTGTGCTTTCTGTTTACGGCAGAAGAAAACAACCCTACGGAATTATGGCGATGGTGAGCCTTGACGGGGGAGAGAGTTGGGAAAAGGATATTCGCATTTACGAAAATCTTGTCAGTGACGATATCGGCTACCCCTCAACCGTTGAACTTAATGACGGAACACTGCTTACGGTCTTTTATGCAAAAAAAGATGAAAATGGTCCTTGCGAAATAATGCAGCAAAAGTGGAAAATAAGTTGGTGAAAAAAGCACTCCTCTGAAGCTTTCAGAAGAGTGCTTTGCTATATGTTCGATTAAATAATATCAACAAAGTCTTTGATTATTACTGCAGCCTCTGCTCTTGTAACACTGCGTGAAAGGTTGAGAATGCCTTCGTTAATAACAATGTTGATTGTAAGGCTCAACGCTTTAATGATTTTAGTTACATCAGATGTGGTAACAACAATTTTGAATAAGGATGAAACCATTCCGATGAGATTGGCTTCGGCATCAGGATCAGAAACATCATCAGCTACACCGCAAATATTAAGTATTATATCATAAAGCTGCTTGTTAGTCAGTAGCGAATCGGGAGCAAATTCGTTTTCAGAAACGCCTTGCATAATGTTGTTCTGATATAAATACTCAATTGCTTTATAGGTGTCATAGTCTTTTGAAACATCAGTGTATGGGAATCTTACATCGGGGAGTGCTTCAAGAATCTTGTCTGCAATATGTCTGTGTCCTTCAACGCTCGGATGATTCTCTTCACAAATTGTTCCTGTGGTGTCAACGTAAATATAGCCGTATTTTTCTGCACCATCAATCATCGGCTGGTTAGCGTAATCAACAATAGCCTGACTTACGCTGAGCTTTAACATGGTAGCTTCATTTTTGTCAGCTGTTTCCTGATCCTGAACAGAGGTATCAAACATACCTGTAACAACCAGTGTAACGTCCGGATTGAGTGCGTAAATGTCTTCGATCATATAATTCCAGTTGGTCATATAGTTATCAAAACCTGTTTTAAGTGCTGACGGCAAAACTTTGATAATGTCAGGCAATGCACCGCAAAGAGCGGCGAGATCTATGAGTGACTCAATGGTGTTTTCGTCAGTTCCTGCGTTTGTAAGATATTCTTCGGCTTTTTGCATAAACTCCTCATTTTTATTCTGGAATTTATCCATCTCTTCATAAACATGCCATCCGATGAATGAGCCCCAGTCATTACCGCCGACATTGAGTGTGATAAGACCTGCTTCGGAAACAGCCTGGCGAATTAATGGGATTCTCCATTCCATTTCTTCTTTATCAATTGAATAAAAAAGGAAACGATCGCCTTCAAAATTGTCTTCAAAAATATATCTCATTTCAGTTGTTCTGAAACCGATGCATGCCATCGGGTGATATTCAACCCCAAGGTCATCAGCCAAAAAAGCTCCGTATGAGCCTTCAACACGCACAAATCTTGTTTCTCTGTGTTCAACGTCGCTCCAGCCGCTGGCAACACTGTCACCTAAGAGTACGTAAGAGCCATAGTCTTCATATACTTTCTCTTGTTTTGCAGCTGAGCAGACCAGTGTGCCTGATACCATGATGATGATCAGAAAAACTGCAATACTCTTTTTGATAATTTTTCTCATTTTAAACCCTCCGTTTGTGTCTTTACCGTAATAATACCATTTATTTAGATAATAGTCAAATGAAAAGGATATGCTGATTAACGAATTTGCACGTTTTACTTGACAAACGTTAATAAATGTGATAATATTTGCTTGCAAACAATGCAAAATCATTAAAAACGTTAATAAAAAGGAGCGAAATTTATGTTTATGGAAGAAAGACATCAGGAAATTCTCAGAATATTATCCGATAAAGGAAGAATATCAAATTCAGAAATTCAGGAAGTATTTGGAATAAGCTATGATTCTGCCAAAAGAGACTTAAGGCTTCTTGAAGAGCAAGGTCTTTTGAAAAGGACTCACGGCGGAGCTATACCTGCAAGGCAGATCGGCTCAAATGTTATTAAAAATCTTTCGCCTGATGAGCGAGTGGCTGAGGTTAAAGAAAATTATCTTGCAATAGCCAAAGAAGCGGTTAAGGATATTGAAGAAAACGATGTCGTTTATATTACAAATGCCAGCGTTGGTTATCTTATGGCACAAAATATTAGTGATGTTAACTGCACTGTTGTTACTAATTCAATTTCAATCGCTGAAGAGCTTCGCAAAAAAGAGAATATAACTGTTATCCTTGCAGGCGGTGAAATGCAGAATAACGGTTGCTTTTATGACAGCTTTGCTTTGTCTTTAATCAACAGACTTCGTTTTGATAAATGTTTTATCACTTCAGCTTGCGTTTCTAAAAAGTTCGGTCTTTCCATTCAGAAGTCGAGAAGTGTTGAATTAACAAATGCCATAATCAATAATTCAAAAACAGTTTACGGTTTGTATCCTGTTGAAAAAATCGGTTTTGATTCTGTTATCAGCATTTGCCCTATAAATAAATTGAATTACATCATAACCGACAGTGAAGTTTCAGAAGATGATTTAACACCGTTTGAAGAATCGGGAATAAAGATCAAGATTGCAGATTGATTTTTATTGACTAAACAAAATTTAAGATTATGTTCTCAAAATAAGACCTTATCAACTGTAGTTCCGAATGTTATAATCATAACGAAGCTTCGGAAAACAGAAAAAGAAAAGGTGAAACTGATGAATAATATTTTTACTGAAAATCTCAAAAAATTCCGTGTTGCCAAAGGCTTAACTCAAGAACAGGTTGCAGATAAACTTAATGTTAATGCTCAGACTGTTTCCCGTTGGGAGTGCGGCACAACTCTACCTGATGTTCTGACTTTGCCCGAGCTTGCAAGGCTTTACGAAGTAACGGTTGATGATTTTTATAAAAAGAACTCTGTTGCCTACGATAACTATGCACAGCGTCTTGCTTCTGTTTATGAGAAATCACGTGACCCTGAGGACTTTATGCGTTGCCGTATCGAATACGAAAAGCTTATGAAAAACGGTGAGCTGTCAACTGAGGATAAATGGCTCTACGCTTGGATTCATATGTATATGATGAATTATTGCAGGGACATTGCGGTTGAGTGGTATGATAAAGCGATTAGTGATGATCCTAATGATGACCCGCAGAATTATTCGATTGCTTGTATGCAGAGAATATGGATGTTTTTTCTTCTTCACAAAGAGGATGAAATCATCTCAGAACTTGAAGAAAAGATAAAATCCGACCCAAATAATCCCAGAGAAACAGACAACCTCTTAATTGCACTTATCTGGGCAGAAAAATTTGATAAAGCTTACAGTATTTTTAAAGAGTCTATCAAAAAATTCCCTGATGATTGGCGGATGTATATCCACGGCGGTGATGTTGCAAAGGAGCTCAAAAAATATGATGAGGCTTTGGAATATTACGACAAAGCCGGCGAAATCGGAACATACTTCTGTGATGAGATGGACTGCAAAGCGGGTCTGTATGAAGAGATTTGCGAATATGAAAAGGCTTATAGCGAGTGTATAAAAATGGCTGACATCTACCGCAGCAGAGGCTACGATGTTGAGGCTGATATAGCAGAAAAAAGAGCACAAGAGGTAAAAAACAAAATCAAAGAATAAACATCAAGCTGTCCGATTGTTCGGACGGCTTTTCCTATTGTAAAAAATGATTATTTGTTTTATAATGTCTTCATAAACAATAAAAGGAAGATGCGTATGAAAACTACCGAAAAAGTTTTAAAAAGTGAAAAACGTGAGCTTAAACAGCTTAATAAAATGCAAAACGGTAGCAGAGGAAGCAAATATTTTTTCATTCTTCTTTTGCTCATTGCAATTGTCAATATTCTTGATGAGGTCACAAGCAACCTGACAGTTACCGTGCAGTCTTCGTTTGTTACCGAATTTTTTGTGAACAACCCTTTTATG
The DNA here is from genome assembly GCA_017461625.1 of Clostridia bacterium. Lineage (GTDB taxonomy): Bacteria > Bacillota > Clostridia > Oscillospirales > Acutalibacteraceae > CAG-488. Next base: position 213,747 of record JAFTXJ010000009.1, on the reverse strand, counting down.
GGTAAATATTATACCTATGAAGATGGTCTTGCCTTTCACTCGGGCATAGGTGTTTTTACTTATGTTTTAGGTATATTCACTCCGTTTTATAAAGCCCTTGCAGATAAATGGGGAAGAAAACCTCTTTTTGTTATTTCTACACTGGGTATGGCAATCGGTCTTTTGGTGATTCATCTTTCATCAAGCTACATAATGTTCCTTGTGGGCTTTGCAATTATCAGCTTTTTTATGGGTCACGATATTCAGATTATCTACATTCTTGAAGAAGCTCCCGATAAGCACCGTGCAAAGATTTACAGTTTTCTTAAAAGCTTCGGAATTTTAGGTGTTATTCTCATTCCAGCTCTTCGTGATATATTGATGGGCGATGATGCAACTAAATGGCGTGAGATTTTCCTTGCTCCTGCTCTTATCGGTTTTGCAGCGGTTGTGCTTGTGATTCTCCTTGCTAAAGATACAAAAGTTTTTGTAAACGAGAGAATAGCTTATCTCTCACGTCCTTATGAAGAACGACAGGCTGAAAAAGCCATTAAAAAGCAACAAAAAGAGGCTCAGAGAAATCAATCAGGTGTGTTCAACGGTGTAAAATATATTTTTGCAAATAAGGACACAAAAATGCTCATAATTTCTCACATTATTTTTGATGCCGCAATGCCTGCTATCGCCTTGTATTTTGAATCCTCAATGCACCGTGCGGGAATGAGCACAAGCAACATCACCAAAGCTTTGTTTATGGTGCCGGTAATTTACGCTTCTGTTACATTACTTTCAGGCTTTATTGCTGATAAAGCCGGCAGAAAAGCAACCGTTATTCTTTTTTCTTCAACTTGTGTTGTCGGATACATCCTTTTTGTGTTAGGCATTCTGAACGGCTGGAATCCGTACCTTATCGGTTCGCTTGCAGGTCTCTATCAGGGCTCTTATTGGATAGGCAGAGATTATATGAACGTTATGATGACCGAAAAAGTGCCAACTGATATTCGAGCATCCGTTGTTGGTGCAGAAGGATTGCTCGTAATCATAGGCCTTGTTGTGGGCTATGGCTCAATAATTGCGGGTATGCTTATTCTGCCTATCTGGTGGGCTTGTCTTGCAATATCTATCCCTGCTGTCAGCATTGCTGCAATTATGTTTGCTCTTAAGGTTAAAGAAACAAAGGGTGCTAATCTTGATGAGATTGAATAAAACTTTTTTACATATTTTTATGGAAGTTTTCTATTTACCAATGAATAATCCTGTGATAAAATAAAAGAAGTATTTACCATAGGAGGTATAATTATGAATAAAATTAAGTTTGGTATATTTGGTCTTGGCCGCGGAAGTGGATTTTATGACGGAGTTAAGGCGAACAATGGTGAGGTTGTTGCTGTTTGCGATTTTGATGAAGCAAAGCTCAAAAAAGCAAAAGAAGACCACCCAGAGGTTACAACATATACCGATTTTGATGAATTTATCAATCACGAGGGATTGGAAGCAGTTTTTCTTTGCAACTATTTCCACGAGCACACACCATATGCTATTAAAGCTCTTGAAAAAGACATTCACGTACTGAGTGAATGTACATCAAACATCTCAATGGGTGAAGGTGTTGCACTTGTAAGAGCTGTTGAAAAGAGCAATGCTTTTTATATGATCGCTGAAAATTATCCCTTTATGAAGTTTAATCAGGAAATGCGCAAGGTTTACCGATCAGGTGTTCTTGGTAAGGCTTTGTTTGCAGAGGGTGAGTATAATCATCCCATTCTTGACCAGAAGGATATCGCCCATTATTGCCCATCTTCAAAGCATTGGAGATACCATATTCCGAGAATTTATTATATCACTCACTCTCTCGGTCCGCTTATGTATATTACAGGCGCATTCCCCAAGAGAGTAACTGCTATGCCGGTTTTCGGACCTCTTAATGAAGAAAACGGTGGCGGTAGCCTTTATTGGCGTTTGCCCGACAGAAGCGCTGTTGTAACCTGCCTTAATGATGATGATTCTGTTTTCAGAGTAACAGGTTGGTCACACTTCGGCGGTCATGCCAATACATATCGCGTTTGCGGTGAACTTGGTCAGATTGAAAATCTTCGCGGTGAAGACGGCAAAGTTCTTCTTTCTTTCAACGAGGAGCATACTCCCGAAGGAATGGAAAGAGTAAGCAAATATGAAGCTGATTTTGAGCCCGATGCAAAAGAAGCTGCAGAAAAAGCAGGTCACGGCGGCGGAGACTTCTTTATCGTAAGAGAATTTTTCAACAGCATCCGTGAAAACAGAAAGCCTATGTTTGATGAATACTTTGCAACCACAATGGCATCAGTTGCAATTCTCGGACACAGAAGTGCTCTTGAATATGGCACACCTTACGACATCCCCGATTTCCGTAAGGAAGAAGACAGAGCTCGTTATGAAAACGACTTCCTCACTCCTTGCTACGATTCAAAGGGCAATCCTCCCACAATAGCAAACACCGAAAGAGCCGAATATATACCCACCGAGGAATCTATGAAAGCTTATGACGAGGCTATTGCTGAGTACAAAGCAAATCATAAAGAATGATTAACAAAGAGCCGCCAGCAAGCGGCTCTTGAATTTTTTAATAGAAAGTGATATATTGGTCTGTGCAGGAGGTTGGTATAATGAAAGTAATTATGATTCTTGTTGACGGTATGAGACCTGATTCGCTTGATGGTGTTCCTGCTGCTCAAAAAATCATGAAGCAATCATCGGTTATTCTTGATGCACAGACGGTTTTTCCGTCGGTAACTTTACCTTGCCATATTTCGCTTTTTCACAGCGTAACTCCTCAACGCCACGGCACAACCACCAATGTTTACACTCCGCAGGTCAGACCCATTAACGGATTGTGTGAGGTGCTGAAACAAGCAGATAAAAAGTGTGCAATTTTTTATAACTGGGAAGAAATCCGTGATGTGTCAAGACCGAATTCTCTTGCTCACGCCTGCTTTTATGCCGGTCGCAGAATCGGCTACAAGGAAGCAGGGGAGGCCCTGACAGAAGAAGCAATCCGATATCTGAAAAAATATGATACCGATTTCACTTTTGTTTATTTTGGGCATACTGATATGGAAGGTCACAGACACGGCTGGATGAGTGAAGAATATATGAAAGCTATTCACGAAAGTTGGGATAACATTGAAAAGCTTATGAACGAGCTTGGCGATGAATATACATATATCATTACTGCTGACCACGGTGGACACGACAGAACCCACGGAAGTGACTGCGACGAAGATATACTCATTCCCATAATCATCAACAGTGAAGGTTTAGGAAGTGAAAAAGAAATTAATAAAGCCAATATTGTTGACCTTGCACCAACAATCACTAAAATGTTGAATGTTGACCCCGATCCCGAGTGGGAGGGTAAAAGCTTGGTGTAAATCCTTAGCTTATCACCAAATTGCTTAAAAATTGAGCCGAAAAATATTGTGATTTTATTAAATCACACAGTATTTTTTCTGTTGACAAAAATGAAAAACTGACTATAATATATGTAGAGACTCAGCTTTTGTGGAAAGTCTGTCAGGGAGAATGCGTCACCGACTGAAAGCGCGTTTGAGATGAGTAGTAAGCTTGGGAACACTCTGTGATTCAGCCTTAATTTAATATTAAAAGAGGATGCTTAAGCATCAATGCGGGTGGCACCGCGGGTGAATTTATTTACTCGTCCCGGGAATATAATTATATATTCCCGGGACTTATTTTTTTAGAAATCAGGAGGTACACTACAATGTATAGAACGTTAATGTGTAACGACATTCGTGATGAGCACATCGGCAAAACCGTTCAGCTTGCAGGCTGGGTTGATGTTGTGCGTGACCACGGTGGCGTTATCTTCGTAGACCTTCGCGATTACACCGGTGTAACACAGGTTGTAATCCATAATGAAGAGCTGTTGAAAAATGTAAACCGTGAAACTGTTATAACAGTCAGTGGTGTTGTTGAAAAGCGTGATGAAGAAACAGTTAACTCAAAAATTGCAACCGGTAATGTTGAGTTGGTTGCCGATACTCTTCAGGTTCTTGGTAAGAGCCGTAATATGCTCCCCTTTGAAGTAAGAAATTCAAGACTTAGCAAAGATGAGCTTCGTCTTAAATATCGTTATCTCGATCTTCGTAATCCAAAGAACCACAACAACCTTGTTATGCGTTCAAAAATTATCCGTCATCTGAGAAATAAAATGGAAGAAAAAGACTTCCTTGATATGCAGACACCGATCCTCACCGCGTCTTCTCCCGAGGGTGCCCGTGACTTCCTTGTTCCCAGCCGTAAGCATCCGGGTAAATTTTATGCTTTGCCTCAGGCTCCTCAGCAGTTTAAGCAGCTCCTTATGGTTTCGGGCTTTGACAGATATTTCCAAGTTGCTCCATGCTTCCGTGATGAAGATGCCCGTGCTGACCGTTCACCAGGTGAATTTTATCAGCTTGACTTTGAAATGGCATTTGCAACTCAGGAAGAGGTTCTTGATGTCTGCGAAGATGTTATTTACGACACCTTCAAAACATTCTCTGATAAAAAGGTTACCCCAAAGCCTTTCCGTAGAATCACTTATGCTGACGCAATGATGACCTACGGCTCAGATAAACCTGACCTTCGAAACCCGCTTGTTATCTGCGATTTGACAGATTTCTTCGCAGCTGTTAACTTCCCTGCATTCAAAGGCAGACCTGTAAGAGGTATTGTTGCCAATTGTAAAGGCAAATCCAAAAAATTCTTTGAAGATTCTCTTAAATATGCAACTTCTGCCGAAGTTGGTCTTGGCGGTCTTGGTTACATCACTCTCAAAGAGGGTGTTTTTGCAGGACCTATCGCTAAGTTTCTTTCAGAAGAGCAGAAGGCAGAAATCACCGAATTAACAGGTGTTAAAGAGGGAGAAACCCTTTTCTTCATTTGCGATGATAAAAAGAATAACACAGAGAAAAAAGCAGGTCTTATCCGCACATGGCTTGCAGGTAAAGATCAGCTTGACCTTATCAGTGATGATGCTTTTGAATTCTGCTTTGTTGTTGATTTCCCGATGTATGAAGATGATGAAGAAACAGGCGAAACAATCTTCACTCACAACCCCTTCTCAATGCCTCAGGGCGGTATGGAGGCTCTCCTTACCAAAGACCCGACAGAAGTTCTTGCTTATCAGTATGACCTTGTTTGTAACGGTATTGAGTTGGCATCTGGTGCAGTACGTAACCACGACATCGACATTATGAAAAAAGCCTTTGAAATTGCAGGCTATGATGAAGAAGAGTTAAAAAACCGTTTCAACGCTTTATATACTGCTTTCCAGTATGGTGCACCTCCTCACGCAGGTATGGCACCCGGTATTGACCGTATGGTAATGCTTCTCACAGACGAAGAAAAAATCCTTGATGTTATTGCGTTCCCCCTTAACGGTAATGCTCAGGATTTATTGCTCGGTGCTCCCAGTGAAGTTGCAAACCAGCAGCTTGAAGATGTTCATCTTCTCGGCAGCGGCAGTGCCCTTGCTCAGCGTGTTGCAGCTTCTGCTTCAGGCAAACAGTCTTCGGGCAAGCGCTCCACTTTCTCAAACGCTCAGCAGTTAAATCAGCTTTCTCTTACAGAAGAGGAAGAGTCAGTTATGCAAGGCATTTTCACAGCTATGGCTGAAAGTGAAAAGAAACTTGCCGATTGCAATACAGACGGTGTTGAAGAAATGGTTCACGTTATGCCAATGACTAACGTTCTTCGTGAAGACGTTCGTAAACAGCCGTTCACAAGAGAAAGCCTTCTTGAAGGTGCTCCCGAACGTAGCGAAGACAGTTGGCAAGTGCCAAGACTTGTGAAGTGAGGTGTCTAAGATGAAATATTATGCTACACAGCTTTGTGATAAAGGAACAGTTGCTGTTGATGATACTATCCTTGTAAAAGGTTCTCAGTCAGCTGCAGGTTCAAAAATGCTTGAAGGCTTCAAGCCTCTTTTCAGTGCTGAAGCAGTTACTCGCCTTGAATCAAAAGGCTATTCCGTTTCAGGCAAAACAAATGTTGGTGAGTTCGGTCTTGACCTTGTTGGTGAATTTTCATACTATGGTGAAAATGATGCCGAGCTTAAAGGCGCTGCCGCTTCACTTGTTGCAAACGGTGAAGTTAAAGTTGCTTTGGGTGTTGATATGAACGGTGCAACAAGACGTGCCGCTGCTCTTTCTGGCGTTGACTTTTTGAAACCCACTTACGGTACAGTTTCACGTTACGGTGTAATTTCCTGTGCTGCTTCAGGTGAGCAGGTTGGTGTTTATGCCAAAAATTCATCAGATGTTGCCGAGGTTATGTCAGTTATCGCAGGTCATGATGATAAAGACGGCACAAGCCTCTCTGCTGAAAGCTATGATTATTCGGTAAACGAAGAAGTTTCAGCAAAAAAAGTTGGCATCATTAAAGAGCTTTATGATAAAGCTGATGATGCCCAGAAAGAAAAGATTGATTTATTTGCTGAAGCTCTCAAATCAAACGGTGTTGTCGTTGAAACTGTTTCAAGTGACATTTTTGAACTTGCAAACACAGCATGGCAGATTCTTATGTGTGCTGAAACCTGCAACAATGTTTCGCGTTACGATGGCGTTAAATACGGCCACCGTTCATCACAGTATAAAAACATTGATGAGCTTTATGTAAATTCAAGAACGGAGGGCTTTAACTTCCTCACAAAGGCAGTTATCCTTTACGGCTCAGATGTTCTTTCTAAAAACAGATATAAAGATTGCTATGACAAATCTCTCAGAGTGCGTCGCGTTGTGTCAGAGAATTTTGCAAAGCTTATGGAAAGCTATGATGCAATTCTCACTCCGGTTTGTTCAAAGACTTCTTATGAAGCTTATGACATAAACGAAGCATTTGGTAAGGTATTTGACGAAAGCGTGTTCACAGCGGTTCCCAACCTTATCGGTACTCCTGCACTTGTAAGCGGTGGTGTTCAGCTTATGGGTAAGCACTTTGATGAAAGCACACTTCTCAGCCTTGCACACATTGTTGAAAGGAAAGGTGAATGATTATGAACTATGAACTCGTCATCGGCCTTGAAACTCATGTGGAGTTAAGCACCGAATCTAAAATTTTCTGCTCTTGCGGCGGTCACTCTGCTGCAAACGAGCCTAACGATTGTGTATGCCCCGCTTGCTCAGGCATGCCCGGTATGCTCCCCGTTATGAACAAGCGTGTTGTTGAGCTTGCAGTAACAGCCGGTCTTATGCTTAACTGTGAAATCAGCCGTTATACAACATTTGATAAGAAAAACTATTATTACCCAGATTTGCCTTGTGCATATCAGATTACACAGCTTAATCATCCTATCTGCACCAACGGTTGCGTAACTCTCAAAACCTCAAACGGTGCCCGTGATATCCGTATCAAGCAGATTCATATGGAAGAGGATGCAGGTAAGCTTGTTCACAGCGGTAACGCATCATTTGTTGACTTTAACCGTACAAGTGTTCCTCTTATTGAAATCGTTACTCAGCCTGATTTCCGTAGTGCTGAAGAAGTAGTAACTTACCTCAATAAGCTTAAGAATATGTTCCGCTCAGGCGGTATTTCTGAGTGCGAAGAGGGTGCAATGCGTTGCGACGTCAACATTTCTGTTCGCCCCGAAGGCAGCGAAGAGTTCGGTGTTCGTACCGAAATCAAAAATATGAGCTCCTTTGAAGCTATTGAAAAAGCAATCCGTTATGAATCACAACGTCACATTGATGCCCTTGAATACGAAACAGAAGAGTTGGTTCAGGAAACAAGACGTTTTGATGACGCAAGCGGTAAAACCTTTGCAATGCGTAACAAAGAAACTGAGGCTGACTATCGCTATTTTCCCGATGCCAACCTTATGCCGATTATCATTGATGATGAATGGCTTGAACAGATTAAGGCAAGCAAGCCCGAAGCTGTTGACGAAAAGGCAGAGCAATACAGAGAATCAGGTATTTCTGACAAAGAAATTGATATGCTTATCTCTAACAACAAAATCAGCAAGCTTCTTGATGATACTGTTGCTCTCGGTTGTAACGCTAAAGATGCAGCTGCATGGATTCTTACTGACTGTATGGGTATTCTCCGCAAGGCTAAAAAGACAGTGAACGAGCTTGAGGTTACTGCCGAAAACCTTGCTGCAATCATCAAAATGGTTGACGACGGCAAGATTAACAGAAACGCAGGTAAAAAGGTTCTCATCGCCGTTGTTGAAGACGGTGCAGACCCTGTTGAATACTGCAAAGCAAACGGTCTTGATAAGCAGGTTGATTCATCTGCTGTTGACGGCATTGTTGATAAGGTTATCAGCGAAAATGCTCAGGCTGTTGAAGATTATAAAAACGGTAAGGTTAAGGCATTGCAGGCATTGTTTGGTGCTTGTATGCGTGAACTTAAAGGCGCAGGCGACCCAACCGTTATCAAAGAGCTTCTTGAAAATAAACTTAAATAATTATGACGGGAGTAAAGCTTTTTTACTCCCGTTTTAAGGTGATATTATGACACAAAGACTTTACGAAATTGATGCCTATTGCCGTGAATTTTCGGCAACAGTTATTTCCTGCGAAAAGGTTGAGGACTGCTATCAGATTGTGCTTGATAAAACCGCCTTTTATCCCGAAGGGGGAGGGCAGGCTCCCGATGAAGGTACATTAAACGGAATTTCTGTTCTTGATGTGCAGGAAAAAGGTGAGCTCATCTGCCATAAAACAGAATCTGAAATTCCTGTCGGTACTGAGGTTGAGGGCAAGATTGATTGGGATTTGCGTTTTAGCCGTATGCAAAGCCACGCAGGTGAACATATTGTGGCAGGTATTGTACATAACCTTTTTGGCTATGACAATGTTGGCTTTCATATGAGCGAAGCAATTATGACCGTTGACTTTAGCGGACCTCTTTCTCACGAAGATATTGAAAAGGTTGAGCTTCTTGCAAACCTTGCCGTTCGTAACAACACAGCCATCACAGCGTGGTATCCTTCTCCCGAAGAGCTTGCTGCAACCGAATACCGTTCAAAGCTTGATACAACAGAGGGCATCCGTCTTGTTAAAATTGACGGTGTGGATTGCTGTGCCTGTTGTGCCCCTCATCCGTCAAGAACAGGCGATGTAGGTGTGATTAAAATTCTTGACTCTTGCCCACGTAAAAAGGGAACAAGAATTGAAATGGTTGCAGGTATTCACGCTTATAAAGATTATGTTTATCTTCACAATGCAGTCAAGGCTGTTATGGGTATGCTTTCAGCTTCAAGGGATAGTGTAGCTTCTGCCGTTTCAAAGCAGGCAGAGCTTATCCAATCCCTTAAATATGAAAATCAGAAGATGTCTAAAAAGTTAGCTTTCTATGAGCTTAACCCAACAAAAATCGGTGATTGTGCCTATGCAATAACCGAAAATCAGTCTTATGATGATTTGATTTTCTGTGCAAATTCTTTGCTTGAAAGCGGAGTGCAAAAATGTATTTTGCTTTCAAAAACAGATGAGCAGAATTATATCTATGTTGTAAGTGCCACAACCAATGTTAAAGATACCGTTTCGGCTCTTAATACAGCTCTCAACGGTAAAGGTGGCGGCAGAGATACTCACGCTCAGGGCAAGGTGTCTGCACCGTCTGTTGACGAAGTAAAATCAGTAATTGAAAATTTGCTTAAATAAACAGTCCCTCTGTTACATATCTTGAGTAACAGAGGGATTATAGTTATTTCTTTTTATATGATGTGATGTTGAAATCTTTGATTTCCATGGTGCAGTCGTAATTTCCGTGAATCTCAAAGCCGATGTTTGTGCCGCCAATGTAAAAATCCTCAAGGCTGACTTCTTTGCCAAAAATATTATCTTCGTTGGCAAGTTTTATTGCCTTTTCAAGATGAGGTTTCAGATTCACTTTAACTGTTGTCCATTCTTCAGAAATATACGGTTTACCAAATCTGTAAAGTGAACGTGTTTTTAATCCGTAGGTATCTTTTGTGGAAAGGCAATATATCATATTTCCGCTGCCTTTGTCATATGACCAGTTGGTATCACTGTATCCTCTTGAATCAAACAGGTCAACGCCAAACCAGATGAATTCATTTCCGCTGAATCCCTGCAGATAAAAATAAGCAAGAAACTGAACGGCATTTACACCTTCAGGATTTGTAGTATGTTTGAAATCAGTCATTCTTATTTTTAGATCAAGTACAAATTCATCAGCGGTGCAAAAATAAAACTCTTTTTCTTCATCAGTGAGCTTATCGTAATCTGTCAGTGGCGCTTGTTCAAGAAGCAGGTGAGGCCAGTTTTCATATGTTGCGGCAGAACCGTTGTAAACATTTGCCGCATTGAGCCGCATTGAAACACAGCCTTCTTGCGGATTGTATGTAACTGTTTTGGTTGTTCCGTCGGTTAAGGTATATCTATCACTTTCAATTCTGTCTGCCCACAGGCAAGGTCCTGAGTTCCATTGGGCAATTGCCCATGACGGAACAGAACTTTCATTACAATAGGTAAAGCTTCCAAGCTTCTGCCCTTGACCGTTGACGGTTGCCTGACTTACTACAAAAAAGCCGTCTGAAAAATCGTCATCGCTGAAAAGTTCCATGGAGTTATACCTGTTCAAAGGCAGACAAAACAAAGAATTGAAAAGAAGATTTAGCATAAAAAAGAAAGATGCAATTTGCTGAAACATATTTGACACGTCCTTTATAACATTACTCTATGCATAGAATACAATATAAATAGTTATTTTTCAACTTTAAATTAAAAAAACAAGTTTCTCTTTGTGCAAAACACCAATATTTTTCTTTAAACTTTATTAAATTGTTGCATTGAGAGTTTACCTCAATTTGTGCTAAAATTTACCTGATAAATAATTGCGAGGTGCAGTTTATGAAATTCAAAAAATTTATAAGCATTTTTCTTGTGTTAGCTATGCTGATTTCAGTTGCTTCTGTTTCAGCAATGGCAGACAGCTCTCATGTTGCGAATTACGACAGGGATACACCCGTTGTCATCGTTCACGGTATGAGCCAGAATGACACGTATGTTCTTGATGAAAACGGTGAGCGTATTCCTGACGAAATAGGTTATGTTACCGGTTGGCCACTTGAAATTGACGTTATGGCTTTGGTTAAAGTTGCAATCATTCCATTGATTATGTCCGTTTTTACTCAGAAAGATTGCGGACTGACAGATGCTTTCAGGCAGGGCGCTTATGACGGTCTTCCTTATATTCATAAAGATGCCAAGGGTAACTACATTGCCGATGTTGAAGTTCCTTGCTATGAATATCCTATGAGTGAAATGACCGAAGAGCTTAAGGCCTACTATTATAACATTCTTCCTCTCCAGGACCTTAGTAAAATAGTTGGTGAAGAAAGTGTTTATTATTTTGGTTATGATTCATTCGGCAGTGTAATGGGTGAAACAGAAAAGCTTCATCATTACATCCACGATGTTGTTCTTCCTCAGACAGGTGCTGACCAGGTTCGCCTTTGCCACATCAGCCTTGGCGGAACAATCGGTGTAAACTATCTTGAAACATATCCCGAAGATTATGATTTGATTAAAAGAATGGAATTTGTAGTTCCTGCTATTGACGGTTCAGATATTATCGGTGACATTCTCACAGGTAACCTCAGCGTTTTTTATAGTGATGATGTTCTTTACGGAGAACTTCTTCCAACACTCCTCGGTGATACATACCTTGCATATCTTCTCAATATGGTTCTCAGAGTGATCCCTGATGATGTTCTCAAATCAGCACTCGGCGGACTTCTTGAGGGTCTTATCAGTGCGGGCGTTCGTTCAACAACCCTTATTTGGGCACTTTGTCCCACAGATTATTATGAAGAAGCAAGAGCCCTGTGGCTTGAAGATGAAGAGTATGCTGACATCGCTGCTGAAGTTGACTATTATATGAATGCAAGAGCCAACTTCCCTGAAAATATTGCGGCATTGAAGGCTTCAGGCACTCCGGTGTTTGATATTGTTTGCCACGGTGGCGGAATGTTCCCTCTTTGTAAAGATTATAATGTAACCAATGGTGACGGAATTGTTCACGCTGAATCAGCTTCAATGGGTGCAACATTTGCAAACGTTGGCGAAACTTTAGGTGACGGCTATAAAGCAGTGGGCACATATTGCTCAGATCCCACACATAATCATATTTCGCCTGATAATACAGTTGATGCCACAACAGGTCTTCTTCCCTGCACAACTTGGTATATCAGCCATCAGGCTCACGAAAAGCTCCCGATGAATGACGTTGCTCTTAAAATGGCATTTGACATTATGACAGATGACAATATGGTTGACGTTTATTCAAATCCTGAAGTTTATCCTCAGTTCAATGAAGGCAGACTTACCAAAGAAGCCAACGAATATCTTGCTGCATGGGAAGATGCTGATAAATCAGCACTTACAGCTGAACAGATTGAAGCAGTTGAAAAAGCTGTTGCCGAGGTCAATAAACAGCTTGGCGAAACAGTTGTTAATAACGCAGCATGGCTTGCAGCAGTTGAAGATTTAAGAGTTGCTCTTGTGAATGCAGGTGTAATTGAAGACACCGCACCAACTGAAATTGAAAAAATCTTCACTCAGATAACTAAATACCTCAATCAAGGTGTAAATCAGATTTTCAACTTTGTTAACGCATAATAAAATCCCCTCTGTTCTCAATGAACAGAGGGTCAATTTTTAATGAATTTAAACAATTATAACATAATTTTTGAAAATAACTGTTGATTTTTAGCTATATTTAATATAAAATATAAGTAGAGAAATAACAAAGGAGGTATCCGTATGAAAAAGATTATTACTATCAGCCGTGAATTTGGTTCAGGTGGCAGAAGTATCGGCAAAGAAGTTGCCAACCGCCTCGGCTACAAGTATTATGATAAAGAGCTTGTAAAGCACGTGGCGGCAGAAACAGGTTTTGCTCCTCAATATATCGAAGAGCAGGGGGAATATGCCCCGGGTAAGCACAAGTTTTCTTACGCTTTCACTGCTCCAGGTTCTCCCGGAATTATGGACGGTCTTTCAGCTTCCGACTTTTTGTGGAACATTCAGCGCAGAGTTATTCTGAAACTTGCTGATGAAGAGCCGTGTGTTATCGTTGGCAGATGTGCCGACTATATTCTGCGCGATCGTGATGACTGCCTTAACATTTTTATCCATGCAGATAAAGAATATAGAGCTGACAGAATTGTTCGCCTTTACGGCGAAAGTGAAAAGAAGCCTGTAAAACGCCTTGATGAAAAAGATAAAAAACGAAAGGTAAATTACGAACACTATACAGGCAGGGGATGGGGCTCACCCGGCAATTACCACATCTGCCTTAACAGCGGACTTTTAGGTCAGGACCTTTGCGTTGAAACAATTATTGCTCTTGCAACAAAAGAAGAATAGCTTCAGATAAAATTTATGGCTTGAGGTTAATTCCTCAAGCCATTTTTAATCTTTGATTATTGTCAGCTTGTGTAACGCCCTTGTGGTTGCCATATATAAATACGGATTGTTTTCTTTTCCAAAGAATTCATCATTTTCGCTGACGATAATTACGTTATCAAATTCAAGACCTTTGGTGTAAACAACAGGCATAATTGCCGCCTTGCTTCCAAAGATTTTGTCTTTGTCATCATAAAGCTCAATATCAGTATCCAAAATCAGTTCGTTATAAATCCTTCTTGCTGTTGGTGATGTTTTTGTAATAACACAAACAGAGCCTTCGGCATTTTTAATTGCTGTTTTAATGTCACTGAAAATATCGTTACTTTCAATAATCAATGGTTCTTCACCGTCACGCTCAAAGGTTTCGTAATCCGGGGATGTCAAAAGCTTCATTGCAAAATTGCTTATCTGCTTTGTTGAACGGTAGCTTTTCTGAAGCTTTAAAATTTCTGCAGAATAAAGCTCTGCCAACTCGTTTACATCAGAAGAATTGATTGTGGGAACTATTGCCTGATTTGAATCGGTGAGAATGGTGAATCGGGCTTTCGGATAAAGGTGTAAAATAATTTTGTGTTGAAGCATTGAAAAGTCCTGAGCCTCGTCTATAAGAACGTGACGCACCTTGCTTTTTTGATGCATCTTTCCCATTAGACAGCGAATAAAAAGAACAATCATTGCATCTTCAAATTTGATTATGCCGCTACCAATGTCTTTTTTATATTGCTTTGTTATGGCATTATTTCCAAAAGCTTCATAAATCTTGCATAAAAGCGAGTAATCGTCAACATTAAGCTCATTGTTAAGTTTGTTTCTTACTTCTTGCTTAATTTGCTTTTTCATCGCTTCAATGCAGTCGCCTGTGTCATCAAGTATACTGCTTTGCTCGTCAGCTATTTCGTAAAGCTTTTCATAATTATTGGCAAAATAGCTGTTGATTTTATCATTGGCAAAATCGGAAACAAGTGTAAGCTTGTCCTCAAATTCAGTGATTTTCGGGCGTGATTTAAGATATGCCGAAATTTCTTCACCACTGTAAACCGGGTCGCCGTAAAGTGAAAAATCTGAAAATTTGAAGCAATAATTGTTAATATAGTTTTCAACAAATGAAATGAACTCTGCTGAGTTTTTTATTTTTGCGGCTTCTTCTCTGCCTTTTTCTTTTGAAATAATGGCTTCAGCCTGCTCGTAGTAATCTTCAGCTTGCATACCGTTTCTTAAAAGAGCGTAGAAATTAAAATCTTTAATCGGTGCTTCACCAAGTTCGGGAATAATATCTGAAACATAGCTTGCAAAAATGTCACTGCCCGTGAACAAAACCACCTCTGCAGAAGAAAGATTGTGTCTGTAACGATAGAGGAGGTACGCAATTCTGTGAAAGCCTACGGAGGTTTTGCCTGAACCCGCAGGTCCGCAGATAATCAAGTTTTTATCTCCGCCAAAGCGGATAGCTTTGTTTTGCTCTTTTTGAATACTGCTTACAATAACTTTAAGTCTGTCTGTTGAGGTTTCGCTCAATGCCTGTTGCAAAATATAGTCATCAATTTTTATATCACTGTCAAAGCAATAAACGAGCTCTCCGTTTTCAAATTTATACTGACGCTTTCTTTCAATTTCACCCTCTATTCTGCCTGAGGGAGCTTCATAAAATGCCTTGCCGTCAAACTCTTCATAAAAAAGTCCTGCAACAGGTGCTCGCCAGTCATAAACATAAGGTGAAATCTCTTTTTCATCAAAAAGACTTTTAAGACCGATATAAAATTGTTCTGTGGGGTAGTTATCCTCTTTGAAATCAATTCTTGCAAAATACGGGTGACTTCTGAGCCCTTGCAAAAAGTAAGCATCCTGCTTTGCTGTTTCACTTCTTATCATTTTTCTTTCAATGCTGTAGTGAAGCTCGGTTAAAGCAGTTGAGCCGTAAACAGCCTGATAAGGGTCATCCTGAGCAAATTTCTGACCCTCTTTCATGATCAATTCTTCAAGCTCAACTGAAAGATTGCTGAGCTTCACAATTTCGCTGTCCATAAAATTGCGGACAGTTTTAAGATAGTCAAGCTCTTCTTTTTCGATTTTAGCCATACAATCCCCTCACTAAAACAGATATCTTCTTATTATTGCACATATTTCATAAAAAAACAAGTGCGAAAAGCCTTTACCTTTCGCACAGCTGATTATTTCTTTTCTTCTTTTTTAGCTATATCGTTTGTATCAATAGAGTTTTTGAAAATAACAAACTTTTGATAAAGATATTCTGTTGAAAGATTGATTGCCATTGTTAATGCAAGCACTGCATATTCGTTCCAATGCCAGCTTTCTGCTAAGAAATCGCCCCACCAGGTTGAAAGTGGAGTGAATACAACATAATAAGCTGCAACCTTGAGCATGGCAACGGGGACATTACTTGCAGATTTAAATGTGAACTTTCTGTTGACAGTGAAATTAAATAAAACCGAAAGTACCAATGCCGGCAAGTAAGCATACCAATATTTATCTGTTACAAATTCATTCAAAAGGGTAAAGGTTACAGTTTGAATAATGCCTGCACTTGCGGAAAAAAGTGCAAATTTCAGCGTTCTGATAAGCTCTTTCTTTTTCATAAAATCAAACCCTTTCGTGTAGATATATTAAAATTATATCTTTTTAAATTTTAACTGTCAATATATACTTTTGCTACTCTATTGGAAAAAACGATTTTAAATGCTATAATGTTTTTGTAACTTTATTTTTTCTTTATATTTTATGTATTTTGTTTTTAAATTTAAGTGTTTTAATATATATGCAGGGACCTGATAAGGAGGATGTTTATGTACCGCGTACTTGTTTGCGACGATGACAGAGCCATTGTGGATTCTATCGAAATTTACCTGAAGCTTGAGGGCTATGAGGTGCTCAAGGCTTATGACGGAATTGAGGCACTTGAAGCTGTTAAAAAAGAGCAGATTCATTGCGTGATTCTTGATGTTATGATGCCGAAGCTCGATGGACTTATGACGGCACACAAATTGAGAGATACATACAATTTTCCAATAATTATGCTCTCAGCCAAAAGTGAAGATACCGATAAAATTATGGGTCTTGACTTTGGTGCAGACGATTATGTAACAAAGCCCTTTAATCCGCTGGAGCTTATGGCTCGTGTTAAATCCCAGATTCGCCGTTATGCAATGCTCGGAAGTTTGCAGATTAAAGAAAATATCCTCGTTACCGGTGGAATTACTCTTGACACCGACACTAAGGAGGTAACCGTTGACGGTGAACCGATTAAGCTCACCGCAAGGGAATACGGAATACTTGAGTTTATGATGAAAAACACAGGTAAGGTGCTTTCAAGTGCACAGATTTATGAAGCCGTGTGGAACGAGCCTGCCTACAGCGTTGAAAGAACAGTAACGGTGCATATTAAAAACATCCGCAGTAAAATTGAAATCAACCCAAAGGACCCTCAATATTTAAAGGTGGTGTACGGTCTTGGCTACAAAATGGAAAAAATCTAAACTGATAAAAATTTTTCTTGTGGTGATGACATTAGTTATGTCTTTTACCTTCGCATTTTCCACGCTTCAAAGTGTTCTCGTGGTTGATACCACATTGATTGGCGTTTCAGTGGATGAGATAGTCAATCTTTATCACAATGGCTTGCCCGGATTTTTTGATTGTCCATCGTTTCAGTATAGGGCACTTAGTCAGGCGTTAAAAGTTGAAAGGTTGTTTGAAAATCCTGAAGATTATCTCAAAGGTATTGAAAACAAAAAAGAAAATGTTGTTAAAGAAATCACCTCTGCTTATGCTTCACAAAAAGCAGCAATTATTAAAAAAGAGCTTGAATATATCGCTCAGAATTATGAACGTCAGGATGAAGGCGAATCAATTTATAACGAAAACGGATATAGCGAAATTCTTGATTCACAGATTCCCGATGTACCTTACGAAAAACAGAAGTTCATCGTTGACCCCTATGCCTCCAAAACAGTGCAGATGGTGCAGAAAATTCTCAACTATGCCGAGGGTACGGAATTTTTGAAATATGCATCTATTATTCGCTACGAATCATTTAATGAGAGTGAATTTCATCACACTGCCGATATAGGTTACGGCTTCCATTGTTATGATTTCAGCGATACTGTTGAAGAAATTGAAATCAGAGCAAGGCGAGAAGTGAATGATTTTATTCAGACAGAGTATAGCATTTTTAAAAGTGATCTGAAATATGATAAAACCCAGATCGAGGGATACACTAACTTAAAATACTATGTAAAAAAAGGCGATGTGGTCCACACCAACCTGGATTCTCCCATAAATAATCTTAATTCGGTCAAAAACAGAGTGTTTTATATTGTTAAAGAAAACGGGGAAATGCTTCATCATTCCGGCACTGATTTACCGGAGAACAGAAAAGTTGCAGACCTTTATGGTTTGAAATCAGCCTTTAAAGAGTTCGATGAAGTTGTATTTTATGTATGTGATGAAATAATAGTTGACGGCACTGATGAAATCGGCAATTTATATTCCGAATACATTGATTTGCCTGTTCGCTTTGATTTAACTGTAATAACAGCTGTTGTTTCGTTTGCTTTACTTATTGCTTGTGTTGTGATTATATTTATAAGTGCAGGTCATAAAAAAGAAATTGACGGTTGTTGTGTTGCGGCTATTGACAAGTTACCTTCTGATATTCACCTGATTATTTCAGGCGGAGCTGTTTCTGGTTTGTTCTGTCTGGTTTTCATTATATATGATTATTGGGATTCTTACGACAGACTTTTTACTGCTCTTATTTCAGCTTGCTTCACACTTGCATTTGCGTTGCTTGTAGAGTTTATCACAAGCATTGTCCGCATCAAAAAAGCTAAAGGAAAAATCTTCAGAAACTGCATAATAATTAAACTTTTGACCTTTATCTTTAAAGGCATTGCAAAATTCTTCAAGTGGATTTTCAGCGGTGTGAGAAAAATATTCTTTGCCTACAAAATGAAGCATTTAAGCAAAAAGTTTATCCTCTTTGCTGTATTATGGGTTTTAATCAATGTTGTGGGTATGTTCTTTGCTTTTGTTGGTGCATTTAATGACGGTGTTATTACTGTTATTGCCAGCTTACTTTTGCTCATTTTTGACGGTGCAACAATTTTCTTTGTTGCAAAATATATGAATACCCTTGATAAAATTATTGTTGCCGCCACCGAGCATACAAGTGCCAATCTTTATGGTGAGCGTCTGCCGCAATCGCTGACGACGCTTAACGAGAGCCTTAAAATCACCAAAGCAGAAATGGACGAGGCTGTTGCTCAGGCGGTTAAAAATGAACGCACCAAAACTGAGCTTATCACCAATGTTTCTCACGATTTAAAAACACCTCTTACCTCCATTATTTCTTATGTTGATTTGCTTAAAAAATGTGACATCAAAGACGAAGAAGCTTTAAAATATATCGACGTTCTTTCTGATAAATCACTCAATCTCAAAAGCCTGATTGAAAACCTCATTGAAGCCTCAAAGGCATCAACAGGCAACATAAAAATCAACAAGGTTTATCTCAATCTCAAGGAGCTTTCGGCTCAGGCAATAGGTGAGTTTCAGTCTGATTTTGATGCCCGTGATTTGGAGCTTCGCTTTAAAGAAGATTGCGACGATGTGAGAGTGTTTGTAGACGGTCCTCATACCTACCGAGTGCTTGAAAATCTTTTGTCAAATGCAAAAAAATACTCTGCGAATGGCACAAGAGTTTATGCATCAATTCGCAGAGAAGGTAACTTCGGTGTGTTTGAGCTTAAAAATATTTCAAAAGACCCTCTGAACATTTCACCCGATGAGCTTACAGAACGCTTTGTCAGAGGCGATGCCTCACGAGGAAGCGAAGAGGGTAACGGTTTAGGTCTTTCCATTGCCAAGCAGCTTTGCTCACTCCAGGGTGGAGAGCTGAAGCTCTCAATCGACGGAGATTTGTTTAAGGCAACAGTTTATCTGCCTATAAGCTAAATTCCTAAAATTTTACAAATGGCTTTGCCTACGCCGCCCTCATTTGCGGGGGCGGTTATTTTTGTGCAAAGAGCCTTGACCTCATCCTGAGCATTGCCCACTGCAACGGATATACCTGCAAATTTAAGCATATCAATGTCATTTGCGCTGTCACCGATTGCAACACAACGCTCACGTGGAATGCCGCACTTGTTTAAAATAAGTTCCATTCCTGTTGCTTTTGAATAGCCTTTGGGTGCATATTCAAGGTAATTCGGATGCTGAAAAACAATGTATCTTTTACTGAGCTTTTTAATTTCTTCTTTTGAAAGAATGTGTGGCAAAAAGAATTTTGTAATTCTTGATTCAGCGTGATTTTTGAGATAATCTTCACCGCTTTCAAGCAGAGTGAAATAATCACTGTCGTGAAATTTATTGCAGAAATTCTGTGTTTCACCCTCAAGAACAACAGTCTTGCCTTCGGCAGTGAATTCGTCAAACATTTCGGCAACCTCTTCTTTTGGGATTGCCACAGCCAAAAGCTGTTCATTGCCGTAAGTAACATAACAACCGATGCCTACCACATAGCCGTCAAACTCAATTTCACGCACATAGTCAGGCACATAGCCCATACTTCTTCCGCTGTTAATAAAAACCTTGTGACCGAGAGCACGAGCTTTTTTAATTGCCTCTTTGTTTTCGTCACATACAAATCCCCCTGAGGAGAGTGTTCCGTCAATATCAAGAAAAAATGCGTATTTATCCATTTTTGATAATCCTTTTCAATTCTGCAGCAATGTTTTTAGTGTCAACGGCTTCAAGTCGGTGGGCATCTGTGCCGATTGTAAAAACAACACCTATTTCTTTGCCGATGTGATACATCTTTCTTATAAGCGCAGGGTCACTGCCTACGTTGCCTGAGTTAAATTCCCACGCACAGCCACTTTGATGACCTTCAAGCATAATATCACCAAGTTCGTTTTCGGTCCAGGTGTTGCCTACCGCATCACTTGACCAGCCTTTTGACCTTGTGAGGTATCTGCCGGAAAATGGGTGAGCAATAGTATCGGCAGCTTTGTTTTTAAAAAGATTGTGAAGCATTCTTTTGGTAACTTCCTTATACCCTTCAGGTGTGCCGCCGTCGCCCTGTTGCCAGCCTGTAACGTGAAAATGATTTTGAGCATAAAGTCTGTAATCGGTTTCAATTTCAACACCGTTTAATGTATAATCATCTTCTTTATAGCAAGAAAATTCACCGCCGATTAAAATTTCAATGTCAGACTTCAATTCATCACGGATTTTACGCAGCCTTGCACAGTTTTCATTAAATTCAGTTAAGTCTTCACGCAGATAAATATGATCGGTAAGAGCAATTTTTTTAAGTCCTGCTCTTTTGGCAACCCTCACAATTTCAAGGAACTCCATTTCTTCCTTGGCACAGCCTGAAAAGTTGGTATGGATGTGAAGGTTGTTTCTGGCAAGTTCATCAATATTGTAAGTTTTTTCTGTAAAAAACATTTCATCATCTCCGCAGATATTTTATCAATTTAATTCTATGTTGTCAATTATCATTGACTTTTAGAAATAAAAATGTTAATCTTTGTTTGTATAAATTTAGGAGGATACGTTTATGAAAAAACTTATAAGCATTTTTCTTGTAGTTGTTCTTCTTGCTACAAGCGTAACAGCGGCTTTTGCTGCGAAACCGATCCCCGAATATGACCACAACTGCCTGACCGACTGTCAGGGTAACTGTGAATATACACCCATTATCGTTGTTCACGGTATTATGCAGTCACAGGTTTATGTTCAGGATAAAGATGGTAACGATGTTCTCACAAGTGACGGATTCCCCATTGTTGAGGGTATGGATATGCAGTTTATGTTTGATATGAATACCATAACTGACAAGATTCCTTCAATTATCATCAAGCTTCTTTTAGGTGTTCTTCTTGGCGATAGAGATCTTTTTGTGGATGAGGTTGTCAATGTTGTTGACTCAGCTTTCAGCTCTCACTATTTCAAGCCTGACGGAACACGTGAAAATGGTGTTCACGTTGATGAATACTGGTATTCAGATGAAGTTGCAATGACAAAACCCGACAGGTCTTACGGTTATGCTCAGGGCTACCGTAAAGATGATGAGGGCAACACACTTCCTTCATACAAGTATGAGTATGAATATGATTTCATCAAGTCTCAGGTTGATATCACCGGCTATTGCGAAAAGGCAGGCTATGACCACGCTTATTATTTTGCTTACAGCTCATTTGGTGACACTCTTGAAACCGCTGAAAGACTTGATTCTTATGTTCAGATGGTAAAAGAGCAGACCGGTCACGACAAGGTAACGATCGTTTTCATCAGCCTTGGCGGTACAATCGGCAACGCATACCTGGCAAAATATTGCAACCCCGATGATATTGACAGAGTGATTTATGCTGCTGCAGCAACTGACGGCTCATATCTTCTCAGTGACCTTATGAATGCTGCTCTCAGCTTTGAGGATGCAGAGCTTTTCTATTCAGAAATGATTCCTCTCATTCTTCAACTTACCGACAGTGGTATGGATTGGCTTGGTTATCTTCTTAACTTTGTAACCAGAGCTTTACCATATAACCTTTTCACTGATCATATCGATTACCTCGCAGGCAGAGTGATTCAGGAGGTTTTAGGCAACCTTCTTATGAACTGTCCATCAATGTGGGCTCTTGTTCCAAGTGGCGAATATGAAGCTATGGCTGAAAAATATATTTCAGACGAGGCTCATGCAGTGTTGAAAGCAAAGACCGATGAATATTATGAAATTCAGAAAAATGCTGCTGCAACAGCCAAAAAGCTCTCAGATGAGGGTATGGATATTTTTGTAATCTGCGGTTACGGTCTTCCTCTTCCCAGTGCTATTGAAAATTGGGATTATAGCTCCGATAACATCATTCAGATTCAGTCAACATCTTTGGGCGCAACATCTGCAAAATACGGTGAGGTTCTCCCTGAAGATTATAAACCTGCTATTGATGAAAGCTATATTTCTCCTGACGGTTCACTTGATGCAGGTACAGCCGCTCTCCCAGACAGAACCTGGTTTATCCAGAATCAGAGCCACTTAAAGCTCCAGTCATCTGTTGAGGATGTTATTGCTCTTTGTATTGACATTGCAACTAACAAATCAATTACTGATGCGAGAGTGAACAACGGCGGTTATCCTCAGTTTAATCAATATCGTGATAACAAAGGACTTCGTGACAGAATTTATACATATGAGCATCTTGAAGAAGAGCAGATTGCTTCAATTTCACCCGAAGATAAAGCCGAGCTTGATGTTGCTTATGAAAATGCTGTTGCAGAGCTCAAAAAGCGTGCTTGGAATTACGACGAAGCAAAGGCAATTGAAATTGCTCTTTACACCAAGCTTTATGACCTTGGTTTCGTAGATGACGATCCTTTTGAAAAATATGAGCTTAACGGAGTTCTTACTCCAATCTTTAAAACCCTGAGCGATCTGATGCTCAAGGTTTACGGACCGAGAGATTATTATTGGTTCAATTGAATAAACCAAAAGCGGTAGGTTTTTGCCTACCGCTCAATTTTTTACTGTTTATAATATGAAAGAAAATTTCTCAGTTCGTCAACAGCCTTTTTAAGCTGTGTTTGTTCGGGGAGATAAACAATTCTGAAATGGTCCGGCTTTTCCCAATGGAAGCCGCCGCCGTGAGTGAGGAGAATTTTTTTATCCTTGAGTAAATCAAGAACAAACTGTTCATCATCTTTTATGTTAAATCTCTTAATGTCGATTTTGGGGAAGATGTAAAAAGCTGCCTTGGGCTTCACCGCTGAAAGACCGGGGATAGAGTTAATTTCGTTATAAATCAGTTCTCTCTGCTCATAAACTCTGCCACCGGGAACAATCAGTTTTTTTGTTTCTTCAGTGTATGAGAGTGCTGTTTCAATAACCGACTGTGCGGGCACGTTTGAGCAAAGTCGCATTGAAGACAGAAGATTAAGCCCCTCAATGTAGCCTTTAACGTTTTTCTTATTTCCGCAAAGTGTCATCCAACCGCAACGGTAGCCTGCAATCAGATGAGATTTGGAAAGACCGTTATATGTTATTGTTAATGTGTCGGGGGCAAGAGTTGCAATGGAAATATGCTCTTCGCCATCCATAACCAATCTGTCATAAATTTCATCGGCAAAAATTATCATTCCGTTTTCTGTTGCAAGGTCAGCAATTTTTTGAAGAATATCTTTTGAATAAAGTGCACCTGTCGGGTTGTTGGGGTTAATAACAACAATGCCCTTTGTGTTGGGTGTGATTTTCTCTTTTATGTCATCGATGTCTGGCTGCCAATCTGAGCTTTCGTCACAGATGTAGTGAACAGCTGTTCCTCCTGCAAGGGTAACGGACGCTGTCCATAAAGGGTAGTCAGGGGAGGGAACAAGAATTTCATCACCCTTGTCAAGAAGACCCTGCATACTCATTGTAATAAGCTCACTTACACCATTGCCTGTGTAAATATCGTTGACGGTTATGCCTTCAATGCCTTTTTCCTCTGTGCAGTATTTTACAATAGCTTCACGTGCTGAAAGAAGTCCCTTTGAGGTTGAGTATCCCTCGGTTTCAGTCAGGCTCGATTCAATTTTTTTGATGATTTCATCAGGGGCTTTAAATCCGAATGGTGCAGGGTTGCCGATGTTGAGTTTAAGTATTTTTTCACCCAAAGCTTCCATTTTTTCAGCCTCGTCCATAACGGGACCTCTTATGTCATAGCACACATTATCAAGCTTTTTTGATTTTTGAATAATTTTCATATCGTCACGCCTTTCAAAACAAAAGCCCCAAACGCATTATATGCGTTCAGGGCGAAAATATCCGTGTTACCACCTGAATTCAGAGCCGCGGCTCTGCACTCTTAACCTGTAACGGAGGTTCCGTCAACGCTTACTTACTTTCGCTTTCTGCGTTGCCACTCAGGGATGGCTTTGGGTGTGTTGCTCATAAAGACTTGCA
This sequence comes from Clostridia bacterium, assembly GCA_017461625.1. GTDB lineage: Bacteria > Bacillota > Clostridia > Oscillospirales > Acutalibacteraceae > CAG-488. The sequence continues at coordinate 189,387 of JAFTXJ010000009.1, read as the reverse complement.
CCAACCGTCTTTTCTCTGGTTTCACTCCACACTTACTCTTTCCCGTCAATGTGTTTGCAATATGTGAGGAATTTTATCACATACCGTAAAAAAAGTCAACCACCTGAAAGAACATAATGTGGATTTTGTTGTCGACTTTTTTCTGCAAATTATTGCTTTTTATTCCCAAAATGGTATAATAGCCGACGAGGTGTTTAGAATGAAAAAAGCATTAAAAGTTATTCTATCAGTATTTCTTGCAATTATTGTTGCGTTTGGGGGGTTGCTTCTTTATTTGTATAACATTGTTTCAGACCCATCTGAAATTGTGAAATATGAAACAACCAATCCTGCAATCACAGGCAAAACTCTTGTTTCTGCCCACAGAAGCGGCAGTGGTATTGCTCCCGAAGAAACAATGGTGGCTTTCAAAAACTGTATTGAAAGTGAAAGCTTCAATACAGATGTTTATGAATTTGACCTTCACATCACCAAAGACAATGTTCTTGTTCTTCTTCATGATGATACTCTTGACAGAACCAGCGACAGCGTCGAGGTTTTTGGTGAAGAAGATGTTAAACCTGAAGACAAAACATATGAAGAACTTCGCCGTCTCAATATGGGTGCAAAGTTTGAAGACGAAAACGGCAATATGCCATATGCCAACCTTAAGGGTGACGAAGTGCCCGATGATCTGAGAATTGTCCGTCTTGAAGATATTCTTGATTATCTTATGGCAAACGGCGATTTTGATTATATCATCGAAATTAAAAACGGTGACGAGCTTGGCAAAAAAGCTGCTGATGAGCTTTACAGAATCCTTGAAGAAAAAGATTTGCTTGATGATGTTATTTTCGGCACATTCAACGGTGAAGTCAGTGAGTATGTTGATGCTACTTATCCCAAGCTTCTCAGAAGTTCCACAATTATGGAAGTTCTCAGCTTCTATGTTAAAGCAAATCTCGGTATGAAAAATCTTGATGTTGACTACGTTGCACTTCAGATTCCCTACAAGCTTTATTGCGTAAACCTTGGTACAGCTAAGGTTATTAACTACGCTCACGAGCATAACCTTGCCGTTCAGTATTGGACAATCAATGAGGAAGAAGAGATTGGATACCTTGCTTCATTGGGTGCTGACTGCATTATGAGCGACTATCCCGATAAGGTTTATGATATTGTTAATAATTAACCAATCAGGCACTCGTTTTTACGGGTGCTTTTTTGTTGAAAAATCTAAAAAATTATGCTAAAATGAGAATATAACTTTTGGAGGTTATGTTATGAGTGTATTTGAAAATGTAAAAAAGAATTTTGGCTTCGGTTGTATGCGTCTGCCTATGCTTGAAAATGACGAGGTTGATTACGACCATTTTTCAAAAATGATAGATACTTTTATGGACGAGGGCTTTAATTATTTTGACACAGCCCACGGCTATATTGACGGCAAAAGTGAAATTGCCATAAGAGAATGCCTTGCTAAACGATATGACCGTGAAAGCTACATTCTCACCAATAAGTTAAGTGACGGATATTTCAAAAAAGAAGAGGATATTGTTCCGTTCTTTGAAAGTCAGCTTGAAGCCTGCGGTGTGGAATATTTTGATTTTTATCTTTTTCACGCAATCAATAAAAAGTATTATAAAAAATATACTGAATGCAATGCTTTTGAGGTTGTGAAAAAACTTAAGGAGCAGGGCAAGGTACGTCATATCGGTATGTCTTTCCATGATAAGGCTGAGGTGCTTGATCTGATTTTATCCGAACATTCTGAGATTGAAGTTGTTCAGATTCAGTTTAATTACCTTGACTATGAGGATGTAGGCGTTGAGGGTAAGCTTTGTTATGAGGTTTGCCGCAAATACAACAAGCCGATTATTGTTATGGAGCCTGTAAGAGGCGGAGCTCTTGTTAATCTTCCGGATAAAGCGAAGAGTGTGCTTGAAACTCTGAATGGTGGCAGTATCGCAAGCTATGCAATCCGTTATGCAGCAGGCTTTGAGGGTATGTTTATGACTCTTTCGGGTATGAGTAATATGGAGCAGATGAACGATAACCTCAGCTATATGAAGGATTTTGTTCCCCTTAACGAAAAGGAACACAGAGCTGTTGAAACAGTTTGTGCTATTCTTAAAAATGAAGATGCAATCCCTTGCACAGCCTGCAGTTATTGTGTGGCAGGTTGTCCGATGAATATTGCAATTCCTGATTTATTTTCTTGCTATAATTCAAAAAAGCAGCACGAAGATTATAACGGAGGATGGTATTATTATCTTTATACTCTCGATAAAGGTAAGGCTAAAGATTGTATTGGTTGCGGTGCTTGTGAAGAGATATGCCCACAGAAAATTAACATCAGAGAGCAGCTTAAGGCTGTGTCCGAAATTTTTGATAAATAAGGTGATTTTATGAAAACAAATATATTGCAAAAATCAAAATTATCATTTAAGGCTCAGACACTTGCAATTATAATTGCCGTTATTTCTGCTGTTGCATTGCCTCAGCTTGTTCATCTCATCGGCGGATATGCAGGGTTAGGAACATCGGTTGGTGAAATCTTTTTGCCGATGCATTTACCCATTATTGTTGCAGGCTTTGTGGGTGGTCCCGTTGTGGGTGCTGTTGCAGGCGCATTGGCTCCTGTTATCAGCTTTGCCTTGACCGGTATGCCTGTTGCCGTTGCACTGCCGTTTATTCTTATTGAAATTTTTGCATATGGTTTTGTGTCAGGCTTATTAAGCAATGCAAAGCTAAACGCATTTGTAAAAGTTCTTCTCACTCAGATTTTAGGTAGAGTGATGAGAATTTTGGCTGTTGTGATTGCAACAAATGTTTTCGGCTTTGAAAAAATCACCCTTGCTGCGGTTCTTTCTTCAATGGTAATGGGTGTTGTGAGTGTTATCATTCAGTGGCTTGTTTGCACCGTGGTTATTCGCAAAAAGTATGAATGATTTAATTAAAGCTAAGGAGCTTTTAAAAGAGGGTTATACATGTGTCTTTTGTAAGGGTAAAGATATAACAACAACCACTGAACGTGGAGTTTTGCCCCTTGTTAAATGGATTGATGAGGGTAAATGCTTTAAGGGTTATTCTGCTGCGGATAAGGTTGTCGGTAAAGCTGCTGCCTTGCTGTATGTTATTCTTGGTGCTCAAAAAATTTATACATCGGTGATAAGTAAAAAGGCCACTGACGTATTTGAAAAATATGGAATTGAATATTGGTATGACACCTTGGCAGATGCAATTATCAACCGTAAGGGTGACGGTTTTTGCCCTATGGAAACAGCAGTGGGCAATATTGAAACTCCTGACGAAGCACTTACTGCAATCAAAAACAAACTAAAAGAAATGTAAAAAAATAAGCACCGAGATTTTCTCTCGGTGCTAAATTTATGCCTGATCAGATAGCCTTAAACAGTGCGGGGAGTTTAGTAACAGCCTTTGGAATACCTGCAAGAATTTTGCCAAGTCCTTTGCCTGCTGATTCACCGTCGTTAAGAATCATAAGAAGTCCGTCTGCCATTTTGGGAGTGAATACACCCATTGACATTGCGATGAAGTTACGGATCGGAATCTGAGTTGCCATTGCGGCAAGCATCTGACCGTCGCCGTTTTCAGCAGAGCCGAAGCTTGCCATAATTTTATTGATAAGTCTGCAGATTCTTCCGCCCCACTTGGTGTGAGATGCGTCTTCAAGGCAGTTATAAATATCAATCTTCTTTGTAGTGTCTCTTTCAGGGCTTGGAAGTGTGCCGTAAAGAGCTGCAAAGTCATCTCTTGTGATGTTTGCAACATTGTTGTAGTAGTTTGGTGCAACTGCACTGTAGTCGGGGATTTTGCAATCAACAGTTGAGTTGACTTTAACTGTTGCTGTGAGTTTGATGTCTCTTGAAGATGCACCGACAAGAATGTCAAATTCACCGCTTTCAACGCACCAGTCGTTAATTTCAATATTGAAGAAAGCGAAAGCTCTCTTGCTGAGTTTCATTTCAACAGTTTTTTCTTCACCTGGGGCTAAGAGAACTTTTGTGAATTCACGAAGCTCTTTTTCGGGACGGAAAATTGTTGACTCTTTGTCAGCAACATAAAGCTGAGCAACTTCGGAACCTGCAACATCACCGGTGTTCTTAATTTTGAATGAAACGGTGAGTGTGTCAGTGTCTTTGATTTCATCGGCAGATACTTTCAAATCGCTGTATTCAAATGTTGTGTATGAAAGACCGTGTCCGAAGGGGAAGAGAACGTCTTTCTTAGTCTTGTCATAATATCTGTAGCCGATATAAACTGACTCTCTGTGCTCTGCTGTAACAGGGCTTGTGAGGTAGTTGCCGTATGTGGGGTTATCTGCAAAAGAAAGGGGATATGTTTCGCTTGTTTTACCTGATGGGTTAACAACGCCTGCAAGGATTCTTGCTGTGGCTGTACCGCTTGCCTGACCGCTGAGTCCTGAGTTGAGAATAGCTTTAACCTCATCAACCCAAGGCATTGCAACTACAGAACCGCCTGCAAGAACAACTGCTGTGTTGGGGTTAACCTTTGCAATTTCAGAAATAAGGGCATTGTGGCTTGAAGGCATATCAATGTTCTTTCTGTCGTAGCCTTCGCCTTCAAACTCTTCGGTAAGACCAGCAAAAACAAGGGCAACGTCAGCTTTCTTTGCAGCTTCAATAGCTTCAGCAAACATAGCTTCGTTTCTTTCGTCCTTTTTCTTGTCATAACCCTGAGCGTAGATAACATCAACACCAAGTGCAACAAGAGCATCATAAGCATTGTCAATCTGAGTGGGGTTAATAACAGATGAGCCTGCACCCTGGAAACGGGGAGCTTTTGCCATTTCACCGATAACGGCAACCTTCTGACCTGCTTTAACAGGGAGAACTTTGTCGTTGTTTTTAAGAAGCTGAATTGAACCCTCTGCAATTTCCATAGAGATCTTGTGATGTTCTTCTTTTGAATATGTATGCTTTTTGCTCAAAGCTTCTTTTGATTTAATGATGAGGTTAACAACATTGTCAACGCGTTTGTCAAGCACAGCTTCATCGAGGCTGCCGTTTTTAACAGCTTCAACAATCCTGCCGGGGTTGAGGTCACCGCTTGAAGGCATCTCAAGGTCAGTGCCTGCATAAAGTCCGGGGATTCTGTCAACAGATGAACCCCAGTCGGTAACAAAAAGACCTTCAAAGCCCCATTCACCACGAGCGATTTCTTCCTGAAGGTGGTTATTTTCAGAAGCATAAACACCGTTGATTCTGTTGTATGAGTTCATAACAGTCCAAGGTTGAGCTTCTTTAATTGCAATTTCGAAAGCTGTGAGATAAATTTCACGCAAAGCTCTCTCGTCAACAACCTCGTTCATAATCATACGATATGCTTCCTGGCTGTTAACAGCAAAGTGCTTAAGTGAAGTGCCGATACCTTTGCTCTGAACGCCTTTAATCAAAGCTGCTGAGCATTTACCTGCAAGGTATGGGTCTTCTGAAAAGTATTCAAAGTTTCTGCCGCAAGTGGGGGCACGTTTGATGTTCGTTCCCGGTCCTAAAAGAACAGAAACCTCTTCCTGTAAGCATTCGTTACCTAAAGCTTCGCCTTCTTTCTGAATAAGCTCAACATCCCATGAGCATGAGCTTGTGGCTGCTGTCGGATAGCTTGTAGCAGGGTAGGAGTTGCCGAGACCTACGGAATCACCGTTAGGATTCTGCTTTCTGAGACCGTGAGGGCCGTCAGTAACCATAATTTTGGGTAGACCCAATTCGGGGATTTCTTCAAGATGCCAGTAGTCGTAGCCTGAAACAATGTTAGCTTTTTGTTCAAGGCTCATTTTTTTAATGATATCAGAATGTTTCATTTTCCAACCTCCTAAATAATCACTATAATTATACTGTGTATCTCCATAATTTGCAAGGTTTTTGTTATTTTTACATAAAAATAGTGCTGCATTCGCTTTGAATACAGCACGAAAGTTTATTATTTGGAGTTAAGCTCCTTGGCGATTGGCTTAATTGATATTAAAATCATTGCACCGATAACTGAAAGAACAAGCTCGGGGAGCATATAAGCACCGTTATAAACCAATGAATAAACAGCTGCAAGACCTTCGCCTGAAAATGTGTCAATAATTTTAAGTCCGAACTCATTTGTGCTGAGTGTATCAACGGCATATTCCCTCCACACGATGAAGCCTGTAACAAAGTGGCAGGCAAATCTTAAAAATACTGAAAATCCTGCACCCAAAGCAAAAGAAACCTTGTTGTTTTTGCTTTTATTTTTGAATATACCTGAAAGACCGACAACCGCAAAAGCAACAATATAATCGAACAATAAGCAGAGCATAAAGTTGAGCATATTATCTGTGAGGTAGGCAAGTGTGCCTGATGCACCCATAAGGCAATCAATCACACCCCAGATTGCTCCGCAAGCCAATCCCCATTTAGTGCCGTAAGCATAGCCTGCAAAAATAATCGGAACCATGCTGAAAAGGGTGATTGAGCCGCCGTAAGGCATCTCAAACGGTTTGATGAACGAAAGTACTACGGACATTGCTGTCATTATTCCGCAGACAGCCAGCGTTTTTGTGTTGTTTTTCATAAACACACATCCTTTGATTAAAATTCAATCAAAAACAGCTACCCACAAAATAAAAGCGTCTGTATAAAAATACAGACGCAATAAATCTTATTTTTCAATAACTTCCTACGCCGGTATTACCCGTATCAGGTTAAAGGGTATAATCTCAGCCGAGTGTCTGCTCAGCACCCCTATATTTGATTGTAGCATTACTATACAACTGATTTAATTATTTGTCAAGAGCTTTTTTGCCTTCTTCAGTTTCACGGTAATATTGTGTTTTGGGGTTAGGATGTTTTGTGTTTGCCCACAGCTCGTCAGCAACGGGTTGCCAATCTTTGGCAAATTTATCGCATTTGGAGCAAAGGGTTTCAACATCTTCTTTGGTAATCAGGTCGGTTGAGTCAGCACCTGTTTTGTTTACCATTTTTCTCAGCTTGTCAGGGTTTTCAAGCATGGGGCACGGGCGCAGGTGATTATCGTTAAATGGCTGATTGTGATAAAACTCTGTGAATAATGGTCTCTTAAGTGCTTCGAGAAGTGTGTGCTTACGGATGTTTGAGTCAGAGTAGTGAATGAAAACACAAGGCTCAATGTCACCTGCGGAATTGATGTGGAAATATCTTCTGCCGCCGGCAATGCAACCGCCAACATATTCACCGTCATTCTGGAAGTCCATAATAAACAAAGGCTTACCTGTTTTACCGTTTCTGATTTTACGGAGCCATTTATACATCTGAACTCTCTGCTCGGGAGTGGGGATAAGCTCAGGTACAGCACCGCTGCCGATTGGCATATAGTTGAAATAAAGACCGTACTTAACACCTTTTTCAAGCATAAGTTCAATAAACTCATCGCTTGTAACATAGGGAATATTCTGGCTTGTGTAGCAAACCGAAATGCCGAAAAGACAACCGTTCTTTTTAAGAAGATCCATCGCAGCCATTGTTTCACTGTAGCTGCCGTCACCTCTGCGGAAGTCGTTGCTGCTTTCGGAGCCTTCGATGCTCAGGGCAAGAGTGAGATTACCCACTCTGAGCATATCTTCGCAGAATTTCTGGTCAACCAATGTAGCGTTGGTGTAAGCAAGGAAAGCACAATCGGGGTGAGCCTCACAAAGGCGAAGAACATCATCTTTCCTCACAAGTGGTTCGCCACCTGTGAACATATAAAAGTGAGTGCCCATATCTACGCCCTGCGTTACAATACTGTCAAGTTCCTCATATGTGAGGTTAAGCTTGTGACCGTATTCGGCACTCCAGCAACCTTTGCATTTTTTGTTGCAGGCACTCGTGGGGTCAAGAAGAATAATCCAAGGAATATTGCAACCGTATTTGTCACGGTTTTCTCTTACTGCTTTTGTGCCGCGTAATCCGCCACCTACACCAAAAGCCATAATCATCTTTCTCAGATTGTCATGGTCAACGTCACGAAGAACGTGTTCGGCATATTTGAACCATACACTGTTTTCATCGGCAATGGCTTCTTTCGCTTTTTGAAAATTCTTCTGAGGAAAAACCTTGATAAAAAGCTTTTCAGCTATGTCAGCAAGTTTTATAAGATTTTTTTGAGGATTTTTATGGATATACTTAAGAGCCTGCTTCACAACCAGGTTTAAAGAGGTCCATTGAAGTTTTTCCTTAATCATCTGAAAACTCCTTTAATAAAAAGTTTACATACAGTTATATATTTTTACATATTTTTGCTATAAAGTCAACATATACACTGATTATTATTTTACATTTAAACACATAAATATTAAATATTTTTTAACACAACCAATTATTTGTTGAAATTTTTTCCTTGTGAGGTTATACTACTATGGTTGATACTCAGGAGGGAACTATGAAAAACAAAGTGTTGAATGTGCTTAAGGTTCTGCTTGTGGCAGCACTTTTAGGTGTAATTATTTTAAATTATGATACTCTTTCAAATCTTGATATCCGAGCCTTGATTACTTCGGCAGACAGCCTTGTGCTTGCTGCGGTGATGGTTCTTGGTGTTTATTTTGTAAAATCTCTTGTGTTTGTTGTGCCGGCATCGCTGGTTTATATAGCGGTCGGAATGGCATTTGAAACCTGGCAGGCACTTGTGATAAACACTGTGGGCATAATGATTGAGATAATATGCACATATTTTCTTGGCAAGTTTCTCGGTAAAGATGCAGTGACTAAAAAATTAAGCGGAAACAAAGCAGGGGAAAAGCTGCTGAATATGAAATCAAAAAACAAAAATCTTATGGTTTTTACTGTTCGCTTTACAGGCATTCCGATTGATTTTTCAAGCCTGTTTATGGGGGCATTTGATTTTAATTTTTTGCCGTATTTTTTTATGTCGCTTCTCGGAATTTTGCCGAGGGTATTTTTGCTTACGGTGATAGGTGACGGCTTTTATGATCTGATTCCGATGAAGTATATTATCACTGCAATAATCGTGGCTATTCCTGTTGCTGTGGTTGCAATTTTCTTAAAGAAAATTATAGCTAAAAGAAAAAAGGCAGAATAGTAAAATATTTAACAAAAAGTATTTGCAAAAATTTATATTGGTGTTATAATAAGATGTCACAGTATTTATTCTGGCAAGTATACACTCAAGGAGGATATAAAATGGCAAAGCCGATTTTGGAAATTAAAAATCTGAAAAAAAGCTATGGTTCCCACCAGGTTTTGCGTGGTGTTTCTTATAATATAGAACCGGGCAAAATTGTGGGACTTCTCGGACCTAACGGTTGCGGTAAAACTTCAATGATCAAATCAATTGTTGGTCTTATTAACGATTATGAAGGAGAAATTCTTGTTAACGGAGAAAAGCCGGGCGTCAATTCAAAAAATGACATTGCATATCTCCCGGAAAAGAACTATCTTCCCGCTTGGATGACTCCGAAAGCTGCCATCAACTATATGGCAGATTTCTACAAGAATTTTAACAAAGATAAGGCTTATGAGTTGCTTCGTACCTTTGATCTTGATGAAAAACAAAAGATCAAAACAATGTCAAAAGGTCAGCAGGAAAAGGTTCAACTTCTTCTTGTTATGAGCCGTGAAGCAAAGCTTTACATCCTTGATGAACCTCTGGGTGGTGTTGACCCTGTAGCAAGAGATTTTATTATGGAAACAATTATGAAAAATCATCTTGCCAACTCAACTATTCTTTTGTCAACACATCTTATTTATGATATTGAGGGCATCCTCGACAGAGTTGTAATGATTAAAAACGGTGTTCTTGCCGCCAACACAGATGTTACAACCATCCGCAATCACAATATGACTGTAGAAGCTTTATTCAAGGAGGTGTTCCGCTATGATGCTTAAATTGCTCAAAAATGACTTTATTGCCACCGGCAGAATTATGGGTGTTATCTATGTAATCGTAGCAGGCATCTCAGCCGGTACCCTTATCTCTCATTACATGAAATCGGGAGAAGATATGACAGTAGTTGAAGCTATGGGTATTGCACTTCTTCTTGTTGTTTCACTTTGCCTTTTTGTTCTCACTGTAGTGTTTGTTCTTTCTGATTTCCAAAAGAGTCTTTACGGTGAACAGGGTTATCTCACGTTTACTCTTCCTGTTAAAAGCTGGATGATTCTTGCCTCAAAAGTGATTGTTGCAACTGTATGGTTTGTTGTTGCTCTTGCGGCATTGCTTGCAAGCTTATGGGTTACGGTTGTTGTTCTTAAAGAAGAAATTCTGGGTGAAAATTATGACCTGATTATGGGTATGATCAACCAGATTTCAACTGTTAACGTTGCTTCAATGGCAGTATCAGCTGTAATCAGAATCATTCTTTACTTCGTTCAGTTTGCATTCTTTACTATAACTGTTTTCTTTACAAGCACAGTTGCAAACACAAGACATTTTCAGAAAAAGAATATCTTCTGGACAATCGTTTTGTTTGTTCCTATCGCAGGCGTTGTAACCAAATTTGCTGAATTTATCGACAGTAAAATCGTTTTCTCCCTCTTCTTTATTGAGGGCAAGCTTAGTCTTGTTACCGATAACCTTGAGTATATGAGACTTCAGGCAAACGGCAATTCTCCTGTTGATATTGCTTCAATTTTTGTTTATCTTATTCTCGGTGCAGGTGTTTTCTTTGCCACTCATTATATTATGAGCAAAAAGGTTAACATCAGATAATGCGTATCGGGATTTTCGGCGGAACATTCAATCCGCCCCACCAAGGCCATAAAAAGCTTGCTCTTGAATTTATGAGCAGGCTTTCGTTGGATTTAATGCTTGTTATTCCAACCTACACTCCGCCTCACAAAGCGGCACCTGACCTTGCCTCAGGGGAGGACAGGCTCAATATGTGTAAGCTCTGTTTCAGTGAGGATTTTTTCAAAGTCAGTAACATTGAACTTTTGCGAAAAGGTAAGAGTTATACCGTCAATACCTTGCAGGAGTTAAAGGAGCAGTATCCCGATGATGAGCTGTTTTTTATAATGGGTTCTGATATGCTTCTCACTTTTCATCAGTGGCGTGAACCTGATAAAATTCTTGATTTGGCAACGGTATGTGCTGCAACAAGAGAAAACGGATTAACAAAAAAACTTTATGAATATGTTGATAAAAAATATTCACATAGTGAAGATAGATTCAAAATCTTTGACTTTGCTCCTGTCGAAGTAAGTTCGACGTGGATAAGAAATAACCCCACCAAAGCTATGAAAAATAATTTAATCAACGATGGGGTAGAAAAGTATATTCTTGAAAAAGGACTTTATTGTAAATGATTTGGAGCGATGAAAAAATTATTGAGGTTATTCGTGACCGACTTGTTGAATCCAGGTTTGTTCATAGCCTTAATGTTGCTGACAGTGCCCGTGACCTGGCTGTTATTTACGGTGCAGATGCCGATATATGCTACACAGCAGGGTTATTGCACGATATAACCAAAAATGCACCGCAAGAGGAGCATTTTAATCTTTTTGAAAAAGGTAATGTTATTCTTACTCAGGCAGAAAATGCAAACCACAAGCTGTGGCATGCTATGTCCGGTGAGCAGTTCATAAGGCAGAATACCGATATTAAAAATGAAGAAATATGGAATGCCGTCAGGTATCATACCACCGGCAGGGCTGGTATGAGCCTTGTAGAAAAGATTATTTATATTGCAGATTTTGTTTCTGCTGAAAGGGATTATCCAGATGTTGACGTAATGCGTGCTCTTTCTGTAAAGAGCCTTGATGATGCAATGCTTTATTCCCTGCGTTACACTATTCCGGATTTAATCAAAAAGGGGCAGACTATCCACCCCGACAGCGTTAATTTATATAACGAACTTATATCCTTAAAGAAAGGTTGAAATATATGACACCAAGAGAAATTGCGGAAAAAATTGTTAAAGCCCTTGATGAAAAAAAAGGTATTGATATTTGCATGATAGCAACCACTCAGGTAACAGTAGTTGCAGATTACTTTATTATTGTAAACGGTACTTCAAACACTCACGTCAAGTCACTTGCCGATGAGGTTGAATATGCACTCTCACTTGAGGGGAAAAATGCAACTCACGTTGAGGGTAAAGCAACAGGCTGGATTCTTCTTGACTATGACAGCGTTGTTGTTCATGTTTTCACAAAAGAAGCAAGAGAGTATTATAATCTTGAAAAGCTTTGGGCAGACGGTGAACAGATTGATATCTCTTCACTTGTTACCGCCGACTGATTTTTGATTTTCATAAAAGAAAGGGATTTATGATGGGTTACGATTTTAAAACGGTAGAAAAGAAATGGCAAAAACAGTGGGAAGAAACAGGCGTTTTCCACGCTAAACAGGATTTTACACTTCCTAAGTTTTATTGCCTTGTAGAATTTCCTTATCCTTCAGGTCAGGGACTTCATGTAGGTCATCCTCGCTCATACACGGCGTTGGATGTGGTTGCAAGAAAGAAGCGTCTTGAAGGCTACAATGTTCTCTATCCTATGGGTTGGGATGCTTTCGGTCTCCCTACAGAGAACTTTGCAATTAAAAATCACATTCATCCTGCAGAGGTCACCAAGCAGAATGTTGCTCACTTTAAAGAGCAGCTTCAGTCCTTGGGCTTCTCATTTGACTGGAGCAGAGAAATCAATACAACTGACCCCAAATATTATAAGTGGACTCAGTGGATTTTCCTTCAGCTTTTCAAAAAAGGACTTGCATACAAAAAAGAAATGGCTGTTAACTGGTGCACTTCATGTAAGTGTGTTCTTGCAAATGAAGAGGTTGTTAACGGTGTTTGTGAACGTTGCGGCAGCGAAGTTGTAAGAAAAGTTAAGAGTCAGTGGATGCTCAAGATTACCGAGTATGCACAGCGTCTTATTGATGACCTTGATGACCTTGAGTTTATTGACAGAGTTAAAACTCAGCAGAGAAACTGGATTGGTCGTTCAACAGGCGCAGAGGTTGACTTTGTTGCCACAACAGGCGATGTACTTACTGTTTACACAACTCGCCCCGATACACTTTTCGGTGCAACATATATGGTAGTTTCTCCCGAGCATCCTTACATTGAAAAGTGGGCTGACAAGCTTGAAAATATGGACGAAATCCGTGCATATCAGGCAGAGGCTATGAGAAAATCTGACTTTGAAAGAACAGAAGTAAATAAAGATAAAACAGGCGTTATGCTCAAGGGTGTTAAGGCTGTTAACCCAGTTAACGGCAATGAAATTCCGATTTTTATTTCTGACTATGTTCTTGTTTCTTACGGTACAGGTGCAATTATGGCTGTTCCTGCTCATGACACAAGAGACTGGGAGTTCGCTAAGAAATTCGGCATTCCCATGGTTGAAGTTGTTAAGGGCGGCAACATTGAGGAAGAAGCCTTTACTGACTGTGCAACAGGTGTAATGGTTAATTCAGGCTTCCTTACCGGTATGAGTGTTGAAGAAGCTAAAGAAGCTATCAAGACATGGCTTGAAGAAAATAATAAGGGTAAAACAAAGGTTAACTTTAAACTTCGTGACTGGGTATTCTCACGTCAGAGATATTGGGGTGAACCAATTCCTCTTGTTAATTGCGAAAAATGCGGTTGGGTAGCAATCCCTGAATCAGAGCTTCCTCTTGAACTTCCTGAGGTTGACTCTTATGAACCTACCGAAAACGGTGAGTCACCTTTGGCTCCTATGACAGATTGGGTAAACACAACTTGCCCATGCTGTGGTGGTCCTGCAAAGCGTGAAACTGATACAATGCCTCAGTGGGCAGGCTCTTCATGGTATTTCCTTCGTTACTGTGACCCACACAATGATGATGCACTTGCTTCAAAAGAAGCCCTTGAATACTGGGCTCCTGTTGATTGGTATAACGGCGGTATGGAGCATACAACACTCCACCTTCTTTACAGCCGTTTCTGGCATAAATTCCTCTATGACATCGGTGTTGTTCCTTCTAAAGAACCATATGCAAAGCGTACCAGCCACGGTATGATTCTTGGTGAGAACGGCGAAAAGATGTCAAAGTCAAGAGGTAATGTTGTTAACCCTGATGACATTGTTAATGAATACGGTGCAGATACAATGCGCCTTTATGAAATGTTTATCGGTGACTTTGAAAAGGCAGCTCCCTGGAATTCAGCAAGCATCAAAGGCTGCCGCCGCTTTGTTGAAAGATTCTGGAACCTTCAGGATATCGTAGTTGATGGTGACGGTTACCGTGAAAGTCTTGAGGCATCTTTCCACAAAACAATCAAAAAGGTTACCGAAGATGTTGATAACCTTAAGGCAAACACAGCTATTGCCGCTATGATGGCTCTTCTTAACGAGATTGCCGATACAGGCTCAATCACAAAAGGAGAATACAGAACATTCACACTTCTTCTTAATCCGTTTGCTCCTCATGTTACTGAAGAGGTTTGGAGTGTTATGGGTTTCGGCGGTGTTGTAACTGACCAGAAATGGCCTGCTTATGACGAAGAAAAGTGTAAAGAAAATTCAATTGAAATCGTTGCTCAGATTAATGGTAAAGTTCGTGCAAAGCTTGTTGTTTCTGCTGATATCGAATCTGACGAAGCTATTGCAATGGCTAAAGCTGATGAAAAAATTGCAGAAGCAATCGATGGTAAAACCATCGTTAAAGAGCTTTATGTAAAGGGCAGACTTGTAAATATCGTTGTAAGATAATTTTTAAAAAAACTCTTTACAAACACGGTTTTTCGTGTTATACTATCCGTTGCGTGTTCCGCTTCTCGGATTTTGGAGCAAACTGCCAAGCAGTTATCACCTGCCTTAACCTGAGTAGTCGGGCAAATAATTAAATGAGGTGAATTAAAATGACAAAAGCAGAAAAGACAGCAATTATGCAGGAGTATGCTCTTCATGAGGGCGACACAGGTTCTCCTGAGGTTCAGATCGCAGTTCTCACAAAGAGAATCAATGACCTTACCGAGCATCTTAAAACTCATAAGAAAGACCATCACTCACGCCGCGGCCTTCTTAAAATGGTTGGTCACAGACGTAACCTTCTTGCATATCTTCAGGAAGTTGATATTGAAAGATATCGTTCTATCATTGCAAGACTTGGTATCCGTAAATAATTCAAAAGGGGCGGGCAGTTTTATTTCTGCCTGCCTTGTTATCTTTATTACAATAGTGTGATAAAGTGAAATGAACAATGCAATCTTTCGTCAGGCTGTTGGTTTTAGCAGTGAATCGACAGGTCAAGCGTTATTGAAATGTGGATTTATTGCTAAATCTTGCCTGACGTAGAAATAAAATTAAGAGAGGTAAAGATTTATGTTTTTCAAAGATTTCAGAACATTTGAAACCACACTCGCAGGTCGTCCTCTTGTAGTTGAAGTCGGCAAAATGGCTCAACTCGCAGGCGGCTCATGCCTTGTTCGCTATGGCGAAACAGAAGTTCTTTGTACAGCTACTATGGCTGACAAACCCAGAGAGGGCGTTGATTTCTTTCCCCTTTCAGTTGACTTTGAAGAGAAGCTCTATTCAGTAGGCCGTATTCCCGGCTCATTCCAGCGCCGTGAAGGCAGAGCAAGCGAAAAGGCTACTCTTGCTTCACGTGTTATTGACAGACCTATTCGTCCTCTTTTCCCTAAGGATATGAGAAACGATGTCGGCGTTGTTGCCACAGTTATGTCTGTTGACCCAGATTGCTCACCGGAAATCACTGCTATGATCGGTGTTTCAATCGCAATCTCAATTTCAGAAATTCCATGGGACGGTCCCATTTCAGGCGTTTCAGTTGGTCTTGTTGATGGCAAGTTCGTTATCAACCCCACAGAAGCAGAAAGAGAAGTTTCAGAAATGGCAGTTACAGTTGCTTCAACTTATGACCTTGTTGCTATGATTGAAGCAGGTGCTAACGAAGTTTCAAACGATGATATGTATGACGGCATTATGTATGCCCATAAAGTAAACCAGGAAGTTGTTGAATTTATCAGAGGCATTCAGGCTGAGGTTGGTAAAGCTAAGATTGATTTCCCCTCAAATGATCCTGCTCCCGAGATGTTTGAAGCAATCAAAGAGTTTGCTATTGAAGATGTTAAGGTTGCTCTTGACACAGACGACAAGCGTATCCGTGATGAAAGACTTCGTCCTATTTACGACGCTGTTCACGAAAAGTTTGATGAAGTTTATCCTGAAGAAATCGCTAAGATTGATGACTGCATGTACAAGCTTCAGAAATATATTGTAAGACGTTGGCTCCTTGACGAAGGTAAGCGTGTTGACGGCAGAGGTATTGATGAAATTCGTCCTCTTAATGCAGAGGTTGACCTCATCAGCCGTGCTCACGGTTCAGGTATGTTCACTCGCGGCCAGACTCAGGTTCTCACAGTTACAACACTCGGACCAATGAGCGATGTTCAGCTCCTTGACGGTATTGACAACGAAACCACAAAGAGATATATGCATCACTACAATTTCCCTGCATATTCAGTTGGTGAAACAAAGCCCAGCAGAGGCCCCGGCCGTCGTGAAATCGGTCACGGTGCTCTTGCAGAGCGTTCACTTGTTCCTGTTCTTCCTTCAGTTGAAGAGTTCCCTTACTGCATCCGCCTTGTTTCAGAAGTTCTTTCTTCAAACGGTTCAACCTCACAGGGCTCAGTTTGCGGTTCAACTCTTTCACTTATGGCAGCAGGCGTTCCCATTAAGGCTCCCGTTGCAGGTATCTCCTGCGGTCTTGTTACCGAAGGCGATCGTTTTATGACAATGGTTGACATTCAGGGCGTTGAAGACTTCTTCGGCGACATGGACTTCAAAGTTGCCGGTACAAAGAAGGGTATCACTTCAATCCAGATGGACCTTAAAGTTCACGGTCTTACTCCTGCTATTATCCGTGAAGCTCTTGATAAGACATACAAAGCTCGTTGCTATATCCTTGATGAAGTTATGCTTCCTGTAATTTCAGAGCCTCGTAAAGAGCTTTCAAAATATGCTCCCAAAATGGTTACAACCAAGATTGACCCTGCAAAGATTGGCGATGTTATAGGTAAGCAGGGCAAGGTTATTCAGAAGATTTGTGAAGAATGCAACTGTAAGGTTGACGTTCAGGAGGATGGTAACATCTTCGTTAGTGCAATCAATCTTGAAGACGCTCAGCGTGCATTGTTCATTATTGATACAATAGCAAAAGACCCCGAAGTTGGCGCAATCTACAAGGGTGTAGTTACAAGACTTATGGACTTCGGTGCATTCGTTGAAATTGCTCCCGGTAAAGAAGGTCTTGTTCACATCAGCCACCTTGACGTTAAGAGAACTGAAAAGGTAGAGGATGTTGTAACAGTAGGCGATGAGGTTATGGTTAAGATTCTCGGTATCGACGAGAAAGAAAGACTTAACCTTTCACGTCGTGAGGCTCTTATCGAGGTAGAAGGTCTTGTTCCGGAGAACGAGCTTTCAGAGGCTCCGCGACGCCCCGCAGGCAACAGAGGCCGCGGCGGTCGCAGAGATTCTCGCAGAGAGAAAAGAGACTAATTGATTTATAGGGCGTTGGTTACAACGCCCTTAATTTTTAAGGTGATACAATGAAAGTTGCCACAAATTGTGAAGAATGTGCAAACTACATCTATGATGACGAATCAGAGTGCTATTGCTGTGATGTCAATCTTGATGAGGATGAAATGATGAAGTTCATTTCAGGTACATTTTATTCCTGCCCGTATTATAATCACTACGATGAATATAAAATTGTAAAAAAACAAAATTAGGTTGCAAAAATTGCTTCAACACTGTATAATAACATTGTACGGTGTTGGAGCTTTAAAAACATCAATAATCGAAAAATATCGATAAACGGAAATAACTGTGGAGGGAATTATGAAAGAAGTCAGGATTCTATTTACAGGTGTGGGCAGAAGAGTTGAGCTGGTGCAGGCTTTTCGTCAGGCTGCTTTCTGTATTGGTATCAATCTGAAGATTTTTGGAACGGATATTACCAAAACTGCACCTGCTCTTTCTCATTGCGATTATTTTCATGTGGTTTGCAACATGAAAGATAAAGAATATATTCCTCAGTTGGCAGACATTTGCGAAAAAGACAGAATTGATCTCATTGTTCCCACGATAGATACCGATCTTCAGATTTTAAGTGAGAGTATTGATGCATTCAAGCATACCAGGGTGTTAATAAGTTCGCCTGATAAAATTGCTGTATGCAGAGATAAAAATAAAACAGCTGCATTTTTTGAAGCATGTGGTTGTAAGGCTCCAAAAACTGTGAACGATTGGACTTTATATGATGGCTCTTTTCCTTGCTTTATAAAACCAAAAGACGGAAGCAGTAGTATAAATGCATTCAAGGCTGAAAGCCGTGAGGAACTCAGCGTTTATGCACATCAGATGTCAGACTATGTAATTCAACCTTTTATTGATGGTGTTGAATATACTGTAGATGCTTTTTGTGATTTTGAAGGAAATCCGATTTATATAATCCCCAGAGTTCGTCTTAAAGTGCGTGCGGGTGAAGTTTTAAAAACTCAAATAGATTTAGATAAAAAGATTGTCGAAGAATCTCGGAGAATTATAAAAGAATTCAAACCTGTCGGACCCATTACGATTCAGTTGATTCGTCAAAAAAATACCGGGGAAGATTATTTCATTGAAATCAATCCACGTTATGGTGGTGGAGCTCCGCTTTCAATGAAGGCCGGGGCAAGGAGTGCAGAGGCTCTTTTAAAACTGTTACTTGGTGAAAAGATGGATAATGATGTTGTTATTGGTGACGGCTCGGTATTCAGCCGATTTGATCAGAGTGTTTGCATAGCTGAAGGTGCTGTCAGGCAACCTGTTAAAGGCGTAATATTTGATTTGGACGATACTCTTTACAATGAAAAGCAGTATGTGGCATCCGGTTTTAAAGCAGTCGCAGACTTTTTGGGTGTTGCTGACGGTGATAGAAATTTGTGGGCATATTTTGAACAAAACAAGCCTCCGATTGATTCACTTTTGGCCGATTTGGGCTGTGAAGATAAAAAATCAGAGTGTATTAATGTTTATCGTGATCATAAGCCGACCATATCTTTGGTTGACGGTGCAGAAACACTATTGGCACAACTCAAAAACGATGGAATAAAAATAGGAATTATTACTGATGGAAGACCTGACGGGCAGAAGGAAAAAATATCTGCTTTAAATCTTGTGCCGGCTGTGGACGATATCATTATAACTGATGAACTGGGTGGAGAACAGTTCAGAAAACCGTGTGATATAGCATTTCGTATAATGCAAAGGAAATGGGCGATTCCCTTTGAGCAGATAATTTATATCGGTGATAATATAAATAAGGATTTCCATGCCCCTAAGCAGTTGGGTATGAAGTGGCTTTTAGTAAGAAATGCTGAAGGATTATATTATTCCGAAGAAGAATGTTCAGCTAATGTTGTGTCAAGCATTACCGATGTATATGATTATATAAAAGGTTGTGCAGACGGTGTTGAAGAGTAAAAACGGCATTAAAAAACATGTTATTGCTTTTGTTAGTGTGACTTTTTGTGTTTTGTCCATCATTGCCTTTTGGCAAGGGCTTGTTGTTCGTGAATATACTTTGACCTCTGAAATTATAACAAGTGATGTCAAAGTCGCATTGATAACTGATTTGCACAGCACTTTTTACGGTGAAAATCAGGAAAAGCTTATTAAAAAAATCAACGAATACTCTCCTGATTTAATCTTGTTGGCAGGTGATATTGCTGATGATAAAGTTCCGCACGACGGAACAGAAGCTTTGTTATCTGTTATCGGCAAAAAGTATCCTTGCTTTTATGTAACAGGTAACCACGAATTTTGGACAAATGAAGTTGATTATGTTAAAAAAATGATTTTGTCTTACAACGTCACTGTTCTCAGTGGTGAGGCTTGTGAAGTAAGTGTTGGCGAACAAACTGTAGTTATTGCCGGTGTGGATGACCCTGCAGGTCTGTATAGTGAAAGCGAAGCGTATCTTCCCAAAGAAGAAGCTCCTCAAATGTGGAAAGCACAGCTTGAATCTGTTTGTGAGCAAAATAAAGGCGAATATTACTCGATCCTTTTGTCTCACAGACCCGAGCAGACTGAAATTTATTCCCGAAGCGGATTTGATTTGGTTGTGTCAGGTCATGCCCATGGAGGTCAGGTGAGAGTGCCGTTTTTGATTAACGGCATTGTTGCTCCGAATCAAGGCTTTTTCCCAAAATATGCAGGTGGATGTTATAACCTTGGTGAAACTGATATGGTAGTGAGCCGTGGACTTTGCGTTGATGAAAAAACTCGTGTTTTTAATCCTCCCGAACTTGTTTTTATAAATATTGAGCCAAAATAAAGGAGCAGACTTAAATCTGCTCCTTAAAAAATTCATTTATATAGTTTTCAATATCTGCCCTCGTTGCTTTTAAAGCACCGGGGGTTTCCATTTTTAGTGAAACCGTTGCAGTCGCCGTGAGAAGTGAAGATTTAATATCGTTATGACATCTTTCATTGATGTATGCGGCGAAGGTTGTGTCACCTCTGCCTGTTCTTCCGCTTAAATTCCTTGATTTAATGGGGCAGGTGTAAAAATCCTTGCCGTCATAAGCTAACACTTCAGTGTTGTGTGTGATAAGAATTTCTTTTGCACCCCATTTCTGGAGGAGTTTTGCGGCTTCTTTTCTGTCTGTCAGGCCTGTGAGAATTTCTGCTTCGGCAGCATCTGTTTTAAGAAAATCAATATAGGGTAAAATTTCTTTTTTATCTGCCCAATCTTCAAAAAACAAGGTGTTGTCTTCATCATTTCTGTGTCTCAAAAAACCTTGAACGTCAACAGCAACTTTGCCTCTTTTGCTCAATTCTTTTATCATTTTACCACTGAAATCCCCATGAATCAGCCCTGCAAAATGATAAATATCGGCAGTTAAATTTGCAGGAATATCCTCTGCTGTTATCTCATCACCTCTTGAAAAGCACATACAATCCCTGCGTTCTTTGTCGGGAGTGTAATATTTGTTATACATATATGTGGTTTCTTTTGAATCGAGGATGATGATATTCTCCCTCGGCAAGGTGAAAGAGTCAAGAAGAGCATTGTCTTTTGGGGCGATTTTTGTAAGAACACCAACATTATGACCAAGTGCATAGGCAGAGGCAGAAGAATAAACAACGGCACCGCCGGGGATTTTAACTTCATTATCAAGGTGGTCAATATTAGTGTCAAGGGTTATGTGACCGATAATAAGTGATTGAAAATTCATACAAGAAGACCCTTTCTGAATTCATCTCTCAACGTGTCAATAACATTATTTTTGAAGAGATTAAGCAAAAGAATTTCGTGAGATTTTGAATAATCTTCGGTCATAAAATCGCCTGCAACAATGTTCATTTTTTTGAGTTTTTCAGGGTCAGCAGCTATATTTCTGAGCATCGACTTAAACTGAATTCTGAGGGTTTTGTCAAGCTTTCTCGGTGTTTTAAAACCAATGTCAGAGCCGACATTCGGAGTCTGCTGAGTCTGAAACCAAAAAAGACCGTCATAATCTTTGTCAAAATACTTGGTGATAGAGTGAATAAATCTTTTGGGAAGAAATCCGTGAGTGGTGTTGTCCCACGGTGCATCAATTTTGCAGTTTACTGAGTATGCATATGCTTCTTCATAATTTATGAGAATGTATCTTTTGCCCGCTTTGCGTATATCACCCATTGTAACATCAGAGATATTTTCAAAACCAGTCAAAGCGTATTTGGACGGCTGAATATATTCTTCCAGCAACTCATCAACCTTTTTAGGGTCAACATGATATTTGAGGGTGAACGGACCAACCGGTTGGGGATAATATTCACGAAGGTCAATAATCAAAAACTCAGTATCATTTTCTTCAAGAATTTTTTTGAACTGCTTAAGGCTGTCCTCGAACGGTTCACCTTTCATAATGCCGTGGCACTGAACAACCTTACCCTTTTTGGTGTCAAGACGCATGCAGTAATAGCGAACACCGTACTTGAATTGTTCATATAAGTTGCCGTCCTGGCAGCAAGCAGTTGGGTTCATTCCGTAGCTGCCGGTATTGTGCGAACCGGGGATAACCACGTCACGCAACCTGACTTCGTCTTTGATATAAGACATCCAGTTAGAATAAATCATAATTTCACCTCATTATAACAAACCTTAATTTTTTCAAGAAGAACTTTTTTTATAAATTCTACTGCTTCGGGCATATAAATCTTAGGGTCAAAGGCATCAGGATATTTTTTAAATCCTGCTTTGATTCCTGCTGTATATGCCTGACGCAGTTCTGTTGCAAAGTTAATTTTTGAAATACCTGCATCAATACAGGCTCTCAAAGTTTCATCGCTCAGCCCTGATGCCCCGTGTAAAACAAGAGGAGTATTAATGCTTGAATGAATTTCTTTAATTCTGTCAATGCTGATTTTAGGGGTTCCTTTATAAATTCCGTGAGCTGTGCCAACTCCGATTGCAAGAATGCTCACGTTTGTTTTTTGTGTAAATTCTATTGCTTCGCTGACTTTTGTGTAGTTAGCTTCAAGCTCAGTGTCGCCCTCTTCTTTACCGCCGATGGTTCCCAATTCGCCTTCAACCGAAACTCCGTATTGGGCAGCGATATCAACAACTTCTTTTGTCTTTTTAATATTTTCTTCAAAGGGTAGAGTACTTCCGTCAAACATAACAGAAGTGAAACCGCAGTCAATGCACTTTTTTGCAAGCTCAGCTCCGTTGCCGTGGTCAAGGTGCATTGCATAGTCAACATTGCTGTCAGCCATAAGTGCTTTCATAAGAGCAGGGTAAGTGGCAACACCACCGTAGTTAAGTGTGCGTGGAATTGTCTGCACAATAACAGGCAAACCTGTTTCTTTCATAACCTGAGCAACAGCCATAGCGGATTCAAGATTATCAATATTAAACGCAGGTATAGCGTGACCGTTATCCGATGCCTCTTTCATAAGCTTGTAAGTTGTAACAACTGCCATAATACCATTCCTTAAACTTTTCTTTATATATTTTATATCTAATTTTGCAAAGTGTCAATATTTTGATTTATTTAATATGCGTTTGACGGATTGCGACAGAATTATTGCTGCCACTGTTTTTATAATATCGGGGATCAAAAACGGAACAACGCAAACAAGTAAAACTTCTTTTATGCTTGTGACAGCATCAAGATAAACAAATTTATACCACAGCACACCAAAAATGTAACAGATTATTTGCCCCGAAAACATGGAAACCCATACAACCCACTTCTTTTGAGGAAGATATTTTAATAACATACCTATGCATATCGCTGCAAAGAAAAATCCTATAAGGTAACCTCCGGTAGGACCTGCGATTACGGCAGCACCGCTTTTAAATCCGCTGAAGACCGGAACTCCGATAATTCCCAATGTGGCATAAATCAGTATACTTACAGCACTGTGCTTTGCACCGAGAATGCTTGCTGACATAAAAACGGCAAAAGTCTGCAATGAAACGGGGACTCCGAAAACAGGAATGCTTATCCATGAACATATGCACATAATTGCAGTAAAAACGGCAATCATCGCTAAATTGAAAGTCATATTTCTTTTGTTCAAAATCACACAACCTTATCGCTATTTGTGATATTGTATCATTATTTTTATATTTTGCAAACAAAACAATACAATAAAGCTGATTTTTATTTGTTACTTTTTTGTTAATTTAACAAAATGATTATTGATTTTAAAATGCAAAAAGAATATACTTAATCTATGTAAAATAAATGTAAAAGAGGCAAATTTATGGAGAAGAAAATGAGCAAGAAAAAAATAGCAATGCTTTGCACCCTCGGGGTTGTGATTCTTGCGTTGCTTGTTGTTGCTATCGGCTATATTGCAGGCTGGTTTGATAAGGGTTATGATGTTGACGTTGTAACTGTTGCCCAGCGCAATGTTACTGCAACCTTTGACACATCAGGTACAGTGTCTTCAAGCGAAGAAGGTGTGTTCAATGTTGTGGACGGAATTATGGTTAAAAAGGTTAACGTTAAGGTTGGCTCCGTTGTTAAAAAAGGTGATGTTCTTGCCGAGTTTGATGCAAGCTCACTCAACTCTGTTTTGGCTGAAAAGAAGGCTGCTCTCAATGAGGCACAGAAAGCGTACAAAGACTATCAGTCAAGCTCAGCCACAGCTCAGTCACAGTTCGCTTCATTAAAAAATCAGGTTACTCAGGCAGAGAAAGAAGTTGCCGAGCTCGAAAAGAAAGCAGATCAGGAAAAGAAAGCTACCGATGAAGAAACTAAACAGCAAGCTCAACAGGCTGAAGATAATCTTGCTTCTCTTACCAACGACTCCTCTCTTGCAGGTAAAATTATAGATAATATTGTAAATTCAAGTGAAAGCTTGCAAAGCATAAAAAATATGCTTGATGCGATTTCGTCAATGAACAGCGGTTCTATGGGTGATATGTCTGCTTTGATGGGCAGTATGAGTGCAGGAACTGCTCAGTATGAGCTTATGCAGGCTCAGATGGAGCTTGCTACTCTCAAAATGTCACTTATGACAACCGAAGCTCAGGCTAACGGAAGCCTTGAAACAGTTTATAAATCAGTTTATGAATCTGCACTTAAGGGTTATAATGAAACCAAAGCCACAATTGATGCCCTTAATGCCGGTTGGGTTGCCGCTGAAGACGGTGTTGTAAGTGAAGTGAATATAACAGAAGGCGAAAAGGTTAAGGTTGAGTCAAAGTCAGCTACATCTTCTTTTGATATGACTTCAATTATCAGTGCTGTTACTTCAGGGGGAGATATTTCTTCTCTTGTCAGCGGTTTTTTTGCTACTGACAGCGTTGGTATGCGTGTTCAGTATTATCCTCTTGAAGTTTCTTTTATGATAAACAAAGGTGACCTCGGCAGTGTTTCTGTTGGTAAAAAGGTAAATGTTGAATCTGAAACAGGTGCAGTTCTTGAGGGTGAAGTTTCATTTGTTGCCGCTGTGGCAAGTGCTTCAACCGGTATGGATATTAACTCGCTTCTGGGCGGTGCAGGCGGTTCAACAGGCGGCATTGAAACCGTTGTAACAATAGATAACCCCGACAGCGGTATTGTTATAGGTCTTGATGCTGATGTTTCAATTGAAACTGAGGAAAAATCAGACTGCGTAACTGTACCTGTTGAGTCAATCACTTATGATGATAAGCATGCTTATGTTTTTGTGTATGACCCTGCTGAAAAAATTATTAAACAGACAGTTGTTGAAACAGGTATCCTTGACGGAACATATTATGAAATAATTTCAGGTGTTGAAAAAGGTGACATAATTGTCAGAACTCCCGTTTCAACAATGGTAGACGGCGATAAGGTTATTGCCCACAATGTGGATGAAAAATAAGCGGAGGAATTACCGTGAGTATATGGGAAAACATTAAAATAGCGGTATACAGTATCCGCACCAATATGATGCGCTCATTGCTGACAATGTTGGGCATAATTATTGGTGTTGCCGCAGTTATTGCCATTATCACAGTGGGTAACGGCGGAAGAGATTTTATTATTGACATGATGAGCGATATGAGCTCCGGTGCAGTTACCGTTAATGTGGCAACCGATGCAGCTCAATCAGAGAAAATCACTTCTGAAGATATTGAAGCTCTCAAAAATCTTGATGCAATCAAATACGCTACCCCGATGGATTATAAAATAGGCTCCGCCATAATTGACGATGAGCCGTCAATGTGTATTGCCATTTCAGGTAATGAAGATTTGGCAAAGGTTATGAACATAACTATGAGAAGGGGCAGATTCTTTACCGCTGAAGAGAGTGAAAACGGTGCAAATGTGTGTATAATCACCGAGCTTACGGCTTATATGGTTTTTGGCGATTTGGATTGTATAGGTGAATATATCAATTACACCCTTAACGAAAAAAGCGTAAGACTTCGCATTATCGGCATCACAAACACCGACCTCACAGCGAGCTCTTCATCATCAGCTTCAATGTCAAATATGATGAGCTCTGATATGATGAAAAATAACCCTATGATGTCTTCAGGCGTTGCAATGTCAATGGTTATTACTCCAATCACAGTTACTGACGCTCTGGGTGGCACAAACACATATATTTCACTTTATGTTATGGCAGCTGACCAGGAGCAGGCAGACACAATCGGCAATGTTGTTAAAAATATTCTCTATGCCCGCCACGGTAATTTCGGTTCAGATACATATTCCGCAATGAATATGGAAAACCTTACCGAAATGGTTGATAAAATTGTTAATGTTTTCACCACTTTTGTTGCAGGTATAAGTGCAATTGCTCTTGTGGTTGGCGGTATCGGTGTTATGAATATTATGCTTGTTTCTGTTACTGAGCGAACCCGTGAAATAGGCATCAGAAAGGCATTGGGTGCCAAAACTTCAACAATTATGTTCCAGTTCCTCACAGAGTCAATTATACTTTGTGTAATCGGTGGTATAGTCGGTCTTATTCTTGGTGTCGGTATGGCGGCGGTGGTTGCCGATGTGGCAGGTATTGCTATCAGGGTTGAGGTTTCAACCATAGCCATTGCTGTGGGCTTTGCAAGTGCTGTTGGTATTTTCTTCGGTATTTACCCTGCAAGAAAAGCGGCCAAGATGTTGCCGATTGAAGCTTTGAGGAGGGATTAAAATGAGCCTTATAGATGTTCGTGATGTTTATAAAATTTATAATCCCGGTGAAAATGAAGTCAGGGCTTTAGACGGTGTCAGCCTTAAAATTGAAAAGGGCGAATTTGTTGCAATCATCGGTCAGTCCGGCTCAGGTAAGTCCACACTTATGAATATGCTTGGTCTTCTTGATGTAAGCACATCAGGCGAATATTATATGGACGGCATAAACGTTTCTCATATGACTGATGACGAACTCTCTCAGATCCGTAATGAAAAAATCGGCTTTATCTTTCAGGGCTTTAACCTGATTTCAAGCCTCACAGCAAAAGGAAATGTTGAACTTCCGTTGGTTTACAGAGGAATGAAAAAAGCAAAGCGTGAGGAACTTTCCAAAAAAGCTTTGGAAATGGTAGGCCTTGAAAAAAGAATGTATCACCGCCCTGCACAGATGTCAGGTGGTCAGCAGCAGAGGGTTGCAATCGCAAGGGCTATTGCCGCAAAGCCACCCATTATTCTTGCTGACGAGCCTACGGGTAACCTTGACTCCCATTCAGGTAAAGATGTTATGCGAATAATTCATCAGCTTCACGAAGAAGGCAGAACGGTTATTCTCATTACCCACGATAATGATATTGCTGCCGAAGCACAGCGAGTTATCAGAATTCAGGACGGAAAAATAGTTGACGATTATTTCAATAAGTAATATAATAACACCGACCGTTTTGGGTCGGTGTTTTTTGGAGGTAAAATTATGGAAATCAGACGAGCTTGCGAAAAAGATATGGATGGTATAAACTCTCTTCTCCGTCAGGTGCTTGAGGTTCACCATAACGGAAGACCCGACATTTTTAAGCCCAATGCTAAAAAATATACCGATAACGAGCTCAAGGATATTCTTGCAGATGATTTGAAACCAATCTTTGTTGCTGTTGAAGGTGAAGAAGTGATGGGTTATGCTTTTTGCGTTTTTCAACAGCACGTTGGTAATAATATTCTCACAGACATAAAAACTCTTTATATAGACGATTTATGTGTTGATGAAAATTTGCGTGGTAAACATATCGGTAAAAGTCTTTATAATTTTGTGGTTGATTTTGCTAAAGAAAGCGATTGCTACAATGTTACTCTCAATGTGTGGTCGTGCAACGAAAGTGCAATGAAGTTTTATGAAAAATGTGGTCTAAAACCGCAAAAAGTCGGCATGGAAGTTGTTTTATGATAAATTATAAATGTGCAATATTTGACCTTGATGGAACCATTCTTGATTCAACAGATGTATGGAATCAGATTGACCTTGAATTTTTTGCCAAAAGAGGAATGTCCATGCCCGAGGACTATGGCAAAACAATTGCACCCATGGGCTTTGAACGTGCGGCAGAATACACCGTTAAAACTTATAATCTTTCGGAAACTCCGCAAGAGGTGGTTGCTGAGTGGAACAGAATGTCACACGAAAAATTTGAAAATGATGTTGAACTTAAGTCGGGTGCAAAAAAATATCTTGAATTTTTAAAAGCCAACGGTGTTGTGCTTTGCATTGCAACGGCTTCTCAAGAGGATATGTTTGTGCCTGCTCTCAAAAATAACGGTGTTTTTCATCTTTTTGATCACATAACTACTCTCAAAGAGGTAAAACGAGGCAAGGGCTTTCCTGATATATATCTGAAAGCAGCTCAAAAAGCAGGCTTCAATGTTGCTGATTGCGTTGTTTTTGAAGATTTGCTTGTGGGTATTAAGGGCGCAAAAGACGGTGGTTTTTACACTATTGCCGTTTATGATGAAAATTCAAAAAATGATATTGAAAAAATTAAAATCATAGCAGATAAGTTGATTTACAGTTTTGATATATTAATTGAAAAGACGGATGAAGATTAACTCTTTATCCGTCTTTTTCCTGTAATAAAACAAATTATTAGTCAAAAAATACTTTTGAAAAAGGTGATTGACTTGAATTATGTTTTAGCGTTTGTAATCGGTGGCCTTATTTGTGTAGTGGGTCAGATTTTAATTGATAAAACAGGGCTTACCCCTGCAAAAATTCTTGTTGCGTTTGTTGTGTTGGGAGTTGCTCTGCAAGGTGTGGGGCTTTATCAGCCCTTGGTGGATTTAGCGGGTGCAGGTGCAACCGTGCCGTTGACGGGCTTTGGATACACCCTTGCGAAAGGAACTGCAGAAGCGGTGAATGAGCAAGGTCTGCTTGGCGTGTTGACAGGGCCATTCACTGCCGGTTCAGCCGGTATTGCAACGGCACTCCTGAGCGGACTTGTTGTTTCGTTTATAACAGGCTCAAAAGATAAATAAAAAGAGCCGTTTCGTAATGAAACAGCTCTGATTTGAGTGTTAATCTTAAGCCTCTGCAGGAGCGTCAGCAACGGGAACTTCAGGTGTAACGATGGGAGCAGCGTCATTCTCGAAGCATGAGCATGAAACGTAGTCACACTTGTCATCCTCAGCAGCTTTGCACTTGGGACAGAATTTTTTAACGAGCATATAAATTGCAACGGCAATACCTGCAATAGCAGCAATTATGCCAACAACTTTGAGAATTTTTTTAATTGTATCACACATAGGAACTTCCTCCTTTAAATAGTGTAATCATTATATTACAAAGCCTATATAAAGTCAAGCATAACAGTTAAATTTTACAAATCGGCAAAACAAAAGGGCGGAAAGCTCCGCCCATATTGTTTATTGATTAGCCATTGATAAGCTTTGCAAGAGCTGACTTCTTTCTGGCAGCGTTGTTCTTATGAATAAGACCTTTTGCAGCAGCCTGGTCAACCTTTTTAATTGCGAACTTAACTGCAGCCTCTTTGTCTGCTGCGTTATTTTCAACAGCAACATGAGCCTTTTTAATAGCAGTTTTCAATGCTGTGTTAGCTGACTTGTTACGAGCAGCTTTTGTTCTGTTAACGAGTACGCGTTTTTTAGCTGATTTAATGTTGGGCATAATTGCACCTCCTTTAGTTCTTTACACAGTTACTTATAATAGCATCTTTTTTAACAAATTGCAAGATTTTTTCGAAAAAATATGAAACTTTTTCAAATTGCAATTTATGATACTATATCTTTCAATAAAAATCAAGTATTTTCAAATAAAAAGGAGCAGTTTTGTGGATTTTCGTACTGATCTTGCCATTGAAATTAAAGAATCTTTGCCTCAGAAGACCCCTGAAGGTATTAAAACCGCCACTTTTCAAAAAAACGGAGCAAAGATTACTAAAATAAAAATAGCCAATAAAAATGGTGCAGATGCTATCGGTAAGCCTCAGGGAACTTACATCACTGCAGAAATTCCCAATCTTACCAAGTATAGTTGCACCGATGAGGGGATTCTTTCAATGTTGGGTGAATTGCTTAGTGAGCTGTTGCCTTCAGACGGAACGGTGCTTACCGTAGGTCTGGGCAACGAAAATATAACCCCCGATGCATTAGGTCCGTTGAGCTGCTCCATGGTTCTTGCAACCCGACACATCAGCGGAGAGCTTGCCAGAAGTGTCGGGCTTGAAGGTCTTAGACCGTCGGCAGTGCAGTCGCCGGGTGTGCTTGGGCAAACGGGTGTTGAGTCTGCCGAAATTATAAAAGGGATTGTAAAGCAAATAAATCCGTCTGCTGTTATTGTGATAGACGCTCTTGCTGCCCGCAAGCTGTCAAGGCTTGGCTGTACCGTTCAGATGTCTGACACAGGAATAATACCCGGTTCAGGTGTGGGCAATTCAAGGGCAGAAATCAGCAAACAGACTTTGGGGGTTCCTGTTATTTCAATCGGTGTTCCTACAGTGGTGGATGCCAAAACCCTCGTTCACGGTATAATGGGCGAAGAAACACCGCTGGAAGAAGAAAATCAAAATATGATAATAACCCCTCGTGAAATTGACCTTGTGATTGACAGGGCGGCAAGGCTTGTGGGTATGGCTGTTAACAAAGCGTTGCAGCCACATATTTCAACCGAAGAAATGCTGATGCTTGTTACGGCATCTTAGGAGGTAATTATGTCAGTTTCAAAAAATGAATATGATAAAATGGCAAAAGCCGCTTCACCGGATTCCCCTGTGGTTTTAAATTGTATCAAAGCTTTTCTTTTTGGTGGGGGAATCTGTTGCTTTGGTGAATTACTTTTTTTCCTTTACGGATTAACTAGTCTGAATAACGATAAAATAAAAATTCTTGTTCCCATAACCATTATTATTATCACGGCAATAATAACCGCTTTCGGCGTGTTTGATAATATTGCCCGCCACGCAGGTGCAGGCACGGTTGTTCCCATAACGGGTTTTGCCAATTCGGTTGTATGCTCGGCAATGGAATTTAAAAATCAGGGCAAAATTATGGGCGTCGGTGCAAATATCTTTTCAATTGCAGGCCCTGTAATACTTTTCGGTACTGCGGCAGCAACGGTTTACGGAGTAATTTATTGGTTTGTTGAGAGGGTGTTTTAAATGAACAACAGAATAATAACGCTCAAAAATAAACCTCGTATTCTCAGCTTCGCCGCTGTTGCAGGAAAAAAAGAGGCAGAAGGTCCGCTATTCAATTTGTTTGACGAAGTGTATGAAGACACAAAAATGGGTCAGGAATCATGGGAAAAGGCGGAAAGCATTTTGCAAAAAAATGCAGTAACAAAAGCACTTCAAAAAGGTAGTCTGAAGCAATCGGATGCAGACATAATTTTTGCAGGTGATTTGCTCAATCAATGCACAGGCTCAAGCTTCGGTATTAAAGATTTTGACATACCATATGCAGGGGTGTACGGTGCCTGCTCCACAATGGCACTTTCCCTCTGTATGGCGGCAATGAGCGTGGATTCAGGCTACTGCAACACAGCTCTTGCCGTTACTTCGTCACACTTTTGTTCAGCAGAGAAGCAATTCAGAAAGCCGCTTGAATACGGCGGTCAGCGACCTCCTGCAGCACAGTGGACAGTGACCGGCTCCGGGTGTGTAGCCGTGAGCAAAAATGCCAACAAAAATGCACCGAGAATAGAAAAGCTTGCAATCGGAAAAATACGTGACTTGGGTATAACCGATGCCAATAATATGGGTGCTGCTATGGCACCTGTAGATGTTAAAATAGAACCATAAATTAAGCGAAAAGCAACACAAAATCTTACACAAAATTCGACACGAAAGGCGGTGAAAAAGCCCTATTTTACTGGGGTTACGGGTGTTTTAGGCCTCGAAAATTTGCAGCTAAAGCAATCGTCAAAAAATGCCTGTTCATAATTTGTTTACAATTAGTTTTTGACACAAAAATCAGCGCTATTATTACAATTAAGAAAAATGAAAGGATGAATCAAATGAAAATTACATACCGTGAAGTAAACGGTTACCTTATCCCGAATCTCAAACTGCCACCTGAGGAGGCAAGTGTCAGACTAGGTAAATGGGGAATGATGTATAAGGATTATCTAGAAAAGCATAAGAAGATGCTTTTTAGCACACTGCTTATTCAAGGCAAACTTTATCAGCATTGTGCAGATATTGAAAATCAGGCAAGAGAAATGTTTGATATGCTTGTGGAGCAGATGAAAGTGGCTGAAGCTGTAACTGAACAACTGAAAGATGAAAATCAGATGGAGTGGGTGCAGAGAATGGGGAATATTGAAGCAAGAGCGAGAGAAATTGTCAATTGCGAGTTGATTTATGTTTAATAGCGAAAAACAGGTGGCGTTAAAACCACCTGTTTTTTGGATATTGAAAATATTTGCTTATAAAATAGTGTTATTTTATATATTACCTATGGGCACATCTATTCTGTCTCGTGCTACACAAACTCCATTTTTAACAAGGTAACATTCAACAAAATGCTCGCCATAAAAATCTGTACTTTCTTTATGATGTGCATTACCAGGCTTAATTTCACCTCGTATACAATCTTTTTCTTCTGCAACATGCCCTACATTTCTTACCTTCCAATAAATATCATATGGCGCAGGACAAGTTGTGCTTTCTATAAAGAAGTCAAGTGATTTATGTCTTCGCAAATATCCTTTGCTCCTAAGAAAATCAATTAAAAAGAAATCTCGCCAACCATTTTGTGAAACTTTACAATTTATTCTCAGCAAGTATAAAGCTCTTACCGGAAACATATCGCTTATAAATTGCTCTGTGTTTCTAAAATACATGTGGTGATAACTGCATTTTTCAATCACTTTGTTTTCAGTGTCTGCAAATTCATTTAATGCAATTCCATTATCATCAATTGTAAATACAATTGGAGATGGTTTGCTGTCTTTCAAGCGTTTATGTTCCATAGTTGCCAAAAACGATACATCTGACGCGGTATATTTTTCGTATGTACGTTTTGCAATAATATGTGGCGGAGAAGTATCTTCGGTTATTTCTTCACACGAAGCAACCATATATGCGTTATCTTGAGCTTGTTCTAATAACCATTGAACATTTTCAGTGGGTGTCATAATCCTTGTGTTTTTTTCTTCTTTTTCATTTAATCCCGTATAACTACAATGGTGAGGGATATCATATATATCCCATACAAGCCTATCTTCATTCCCTTGCTCTTGAGAGAACTCAACAATTTTATCTAAAACTGAATATGGTGTATCGCCTGTAATTAAAATGTTTGTTTCATAATCATCATTTAGCAATCGAACTTGCATAACAATTGAAGGATCGTTTTTATCTTGAACTTCTTCACTGTCATCTGAAAATGGTGCATGAACAAAAAACTCTATTTCATCTTCATATCCTGAAATTGAAATAATCTCTCCGGCATGAACAATTAAATGTTTTATATCATCATAATCAATTTCTTGATCTTCCAACCAATCTTTTAAAGTATCGGGAGCAGCAAAAATTCTTATGCCTTCAGCATTCTTTAAACGATACCTAGCCTCATTTCTGATTATTTTTGCATCAGATTGATTTTCTAAATCTGTATCAAGTAAAAAAGCTGCAGACACCCATAATTCCTTTATATGAGAGCGGTCATCAGATTGATATTTTTTAGCATATTTCAGATAAAAAAACTCACTTGCTCCTTTCACATGGTCTTCATGAGCATGTGAAAACATTACAACTTCAAATTCTTTTATACTCGATAATTCTTCTTGTATGTCATATCGCAAATCATCAGTTGCCTCTGTACGCATATGTGCATAATCGAACAGTATTTTTGCTCCATCATTTAATTCTAATAAACACGTTTCTGCATTTCCGAGCGGATAAAATTTTATAGTTTGACTCATTTTTTCTATCTCCATTAGTTTGATTTTTTTCGGCAACATCAAGTGCAATAACAGTGTTAACAAAACGATTCATTTTTACATGTGTTGAAATATTTGTAACTATAGCTATCAGTATAATAACAAGCAAATATTTAAATGAAAACACAACAAATTCACTGTAAAAAACTAATGACAAAAAGTATAAAACAAGAAACAATATTGTTTCTACAAATAAATCTCTACAGGTCAAATAATCTTTTTGGCTTTGTGAAACTTGTCCTTTTTCTTGATATCTTTTATAAATCCCATACCAATTAGAATTTTCGTACTTATAACGCTCTTTTTTGTCTTTCGGTATGTTAGATATTATTTCTTTATACTTGATTTTTGCCTCAGAATTTGAAAATCTATCATCTTTTACTGAGCCATTATTGATGCGAGTAAAAATCGTTTCACCAGCTTTGGGAATGAAGATCAACCCCACCATTTTATCTTTCAAGTTAGTACTTAGTAAACAATCACATATGAATGTTGCTAACGACAAAATACTTGATACAACTATGCTGCTAAAAACAGTTGTTAATGATTTATGTAACTCTATATCAGTTATATTCAATTCTTTAATCGGTGTACATAACACAACAAAAAGCAAAATAAGAATAATCATCAAATACTTTAATTCTTTCTCTCTATAATCCTTCATATTAAAACTCCCTCTTCAGAAATATTCGAAATTATTTTTCTTTTGTTTCTAATGAACCGATATAATTTCCATACAAATCATTTTTCTTTCTCTTATCTGTCAAAAAAGACTTGTCGTAATTATAGCTTTCACTTGAAATATAAATATGGACCCAACCGGCTTCACATTCAAAAGTAATGTCACCTGCAGAGTTTTGAGTGATAGTATTATAGCCGGTATAATAGTTTATATGTTTAGAAGGAGCTTCACCGATGATTATTAAGGATGGCTTTAATTCTTTCAAAACATCTGATGGAACTTTACCCGAATCTCGACCATGGTGAGGTGCAAATAAAATATCTATTTCCGGCCAATCAACTTCGCCTTTTATCTCTTCGATAAAGTCTTTTTCTATGTCTCCCATCCACATAATTCTAACGCCATTTTCTAAAGAGTAGGTTATTATAGGTGAAAGATTATTAAATGCTTTTCCTTCTTTTGCTAAATCTAATGCCTCTTTAAATTTATCGTTATTAGTATCAGGCCATAAACAATTTATGCCTGCCGAACCATGGTCATCATTATCGCTTTCATCAGATTGGTTCATCCATTTTCTTTTGCAGTTCTTATAAAGATAATAATGACTATCGCCTTCCCTTAGTTCGCAATAATAATCAAAATCGTCAAAAGATTCGTCCTTCGTAGCTTCATTCTCAACACAATAAAAATTCCACAATCCAATTTGTTCATCAAGATATTTTAATCCCGTTAAGTGATCTTCATCTGGGTGTGTAGAAATAAAGCGTCTCATTCCTTTATCTTTCTTGGCTTCTCGTATTTCAGATACAATGTTTTCCTTATTTGTGTCACCCATATTACAGTCTATAATCGTAAAATTATCGCTATTATGTTTAATATAAAACATATCACCATTTCCTACTGAAAAACTTTTTACTACGCTCATAATTGCATCTCCATTCTAAATAAAATAATATTTTGAAAATAGTATTATTGTTTATAGATATACATAATTAATTATAATAATAAACAGAGAGTGAAAACAATCCACTTTACAAAAACGCTTTGTTTTTCGACAAAAATGTAGTATTTGTTCCAAGTTTTGATACAGAAAACTCAAACCTTTCTGTTAAGGCCTGTTCTTTTTTAGGTAAGACAGGTGATTTTGTTGTTGGAACATTTTCACAAGATATTATTTCTGCAATTATGCATTTCGACAAATTTTGAAAAATAATCGTTTTTGGTGTTACTTTTTCCTGTTATCTGCACTTTATAGATATAAGAGAATTTTTATCAAATCAAGGAAAAGTAATTATGGGTGTAAAAGAAATCGGACAAGTAAAAACAATAGAGGAAATAATTAAAATATTGGACACAAACAGCATAGACTACAGTATAACAACATGCAACGGTTGTGAAAGAATTTGTATTTCATTTGAAGATACGTCGAATTGTTGTAATTCTGCGATAATTGTTCAGACTTGTAACAAAGATGTACTTTGCAAAGTATATCTCAATAAGATTATGTTTATCGCAATCGAAAACAGAAAATCCGTTCTATACCTTACTGACAGAAAGATTGAAACGCACTATTCAATAGATTATTGGAAAGAAAAACTTAACGGAGATGTTTTTGTTCAGCCTCATTACAGCTACATAGTAAATCTGAATTATGTTGATGAAGTGACAAAAGATTTTGTCAAAATCAAGTATGGCGATACAGAACATTCTGTTTATACTTCATCAAGAAAAATCGGTGCATTCAGAAAAGCATTCTTAAAATTCGGTAAATAATGATATAACAAACATCACCTCGGTCAGAAAGGACTGGGGTGATGTTGCTTTATTCAAACAGTTAATGTATAATGGTTATATCAAAAGTGCGAGGATATACTTATGGACAAGAATGCAGCGACAAAATATATTTTAGAAAATGCAAGACCGCTTGAATTAGCTATTTACAAATATTACTTTGAAAATGAATCAAACCAAGCTGTTATTAACGAGCTTTCAAAGTTTCAGAATGCTGACGGTGGATTTGGTAATGCTCTCGAGCCTGATTTCTTTAATCCCAATTCAAGTCCGATTGCGACTAACGATGCAATAAGCACTCTTTGCCATGTAAATGCACTTGACAGAGATTCCGATATAGTAAAAAATATCGTGAAATACTTGGAATCTCATGATTCCTTCGATAAAGATAAAAAGCGTTGGCTGTTTGCAATAGACAGCAACAAGGATTATCCTCATGCAATATGGTGGGAGAAAAAAGGAGACGGCATCAGCAAATTTAATCCGTCAATTTCTTTGGCGGCATTTATGGTATGCTACGGCAATCGCACTTCTCTTTATGAAGAAATCATAAAAGAGGGATTTGAGTATCTTCAAACTGGTGAAGACATCAGCGGTGATGATGTGAATTGTTATCTGTTGGCTTATGAGCTTTTAACTGCAAACAGCATTAATGATATAGTTGATTTAAACATTTTCAAAGACCTGCTGTGTAAGGCTATTGAAAATTGCATTTGTAAGGATAGCTCAAAATACGGTGTTGAATATGTGTCGATGCCTTCAACTATATTTACCGGCAGATATATGGAGTTTATCACACCTGAAATCAAAACATTAATCGCAGTGGAAAAAGATATTTTAGGTAAACTGCAAATGGAAGACGGCGGATTTGATATCACATGGAAATGGTACACCTCGTATCATGACGAATATGAACAGGCAAGAGCTTGGTGGCGTCCTCACATTACTATTGAAAAACTTCTTTTTAACGAAATTCAGATAGGAGAATTATTATGAGTTATATCAGTGAGATGAGAAAATATGTAGGTCATGCACCTATTATGGCTGTTGCTGCAATGGCGGTTCTTTATAACGAAGAAAAAGGTATGCTTCTTGAAAAGAGAACTGACACAGGTGAATGGTGCACTCCCGGTGGTGCTATTGAGCTTGGTGAATCGTTGGAAGATGCGCTTAAAAGAGAAATCAAAGAAGAAACTAATCTTGAATTCAGAAATCCGAAGCTGTTTGATATTAAGGCAAATGTACATATGGTTTATCCCAACGGCGATGAAGTGTATTATACCGACGTGGTGTATGAAATCAATGATTTTTATGGTGAATTAAAGCACGACGGTGAAAGCACAGAATTAAGATTTTTTGATATAAATAATCTGCCCGATAACATAATGCCTACACAAATCGGGTATATTGAAAGATTTGTTGCAATGAAGAATAGGTAAGAATTTATGAAAATAACATATAAAACAATAAAAGATTTACCGAATGAACAACTTTATAAATTGTTTTCATCTGTTGGTTGGGCAGATGAAGAATCAACGACACAATCAATGATTGATAATTTCAATATACCTTTTATCAACTCAACGATTGTTATTTCTGCTTGGAATGACGGTGTATTAGTAGGTTGTGTCCGAGTTTTGAGCGATTTAATGTTCAGGTCTGTTGTTTATGATTTAGCGGTGTTACCTGAATATCAGGGCAATGGTATCGGTAAAGAGCTTGTCAGAATGTGCAGAGAACAAGCTCCGAACTCCGAATGGCTTGTTGATACTACAACTGAAAAAGCAAGTTTTTATGAGAACATAGGCTTTGAGCTATGTGATGATGTATTTTTAAATATTCCTTGCAAATGGTGTTAAACAAACCGTTTTTGTTCAAGAAAACATTTCTTTCTACAGATATAATGGTATTGTAAAGGTCGATTTTTACACACTATTATATTCAGGAGATGTTACTTATGGAAAACACAGAACTTATTTTCAATGCAGTAAATTATGCAAAACAAAATGCTACCGAAAGCGGTATATCCGTTGAAGAGGTCGCAAAGAATGCAGGCTTTTCAATTGACTATTTCAACCGCATTTTTCTTTCTCACACGGGATTTACCGTTACCGCATATATAAATTATATCCGCTTGAAACAGGCGGCTTTTCTTCTTCGCACCACCGACAATTTAGTGCTTGATATAGCCCTTGAAATAGGCTACGATTCCCACGAGGGATTCACAAAGGCATTCAGAAAAAAGAACGGTATCACACCAAGTGAATACCGTTCTGTCAACAAAAGCCGAGTGATGTGCATGGGTGAGATAACGGACAAAACCGTTGCAAGCCGTTTTGTGCATAGTAATCCCAATTTTAAGATTGTTGATCCGGATGAAGTGATCGACTTTTAAGTTTGTGACGAATGATATTCTGACAGTAGGTGCTTTGCCATTTGATGACCTGCAGCATGGAGAATATGCAAAAACACACGGTAACTTCACATCCACCGATTTAGGATATGCATCCCATATCTCAACCATAAAATACCTCTGAAAAATACAATTTATCTACGGATTAAAACACCTTTCATAAACTGTGTTTCATTATGTGTTTCATATACTGTTTCCTTTTCTTCTTCTGTGCATCCAATCAATATTTTTATTTCTGAATCTTTCTTCATCAAATCAACAATGCACATTATTGCATCAACCTTTTTCTCGCCGCTTCCAACCCATACGTCTATTCCTGCACCGTCCATAGAGGTTGTATTTTTCAAATATCCATAATCAACCCTATAAATGAAATCAGGATACTTAGGATGTGAAGTTCCTTTTGGTCTGTCAATTATTATTTCTGAATTATTCACTAATTCATCTAATGCGTTCCAGAATTCAACATTATATTGCATCTCATCAATCCTCTATAAAATCTAATTTTGTTTAACTGTTATATAAACCGGGATTTATGGATAACCCTAAACTAATATTCCTTTATTAAGATATATTCTTTATCTTCATTTAGTGTTTTTTTACCATCTAAATAATCGAATCCCATTTTTCGATAAAACTCGCAAGCATATATTGAAGCGGGTATCATTAATTCTTTGCAACCAATATTTATTGCAATATCCTCAATATTTTTTATTAGTTTTTTCCCTATCCCTTGATGATGTTCTTCCATTTTTACAAATACAGTCTGTAAAATAAATTTTGTACATGTTTCATCTTCGCTGTACTTATTTATACTTGCAGTTCCAACAACTTTATTATCTTTTAATGCCACTAAACATTTAGTTCTATTAGGAAAATTTTTCTTTATCTCTGATTCAGTAAAATATTGTGAAATTCTATCAATAACTTCTTTTCCGTGATCTTTAATGTTGATTTTATACATATTGTCTAAAATAATTTCAGACAAGTCTTTTGCGTATTCATCTTTATATTCTACAATTTCAATCATTTGTTTAACCTCCTTACAAATACTGATTTATCTGACACCATTATATCATACCCTAAAAGACAATTTCAACCTGCATAAAACGACTCAAAAACACAAATTCCGTAATATGAATACGGCGATACATTTTTGGTGGATTATTAAAATGATAAACTACCATTTATACTGAAAATTCAAGTGACCACTGTGGTCACTTGAAAATACTCGTTAAACATTTGCTAACTGAACGTTTTGATCAGTTACCAGTTTATTCTCCATGTGATACTTTATATCACTTGGAAATACTACATCAGGTAATTCTAGTAAGTACCCACTTTGGGAACTTACTAACTTTATTATTTAATAACTGCCTCCACAAATGCAGATTCCGGCATATAAATACTGCGTCACATTTTTCGACTTAAATATTTTTACATAGCACTCGTCAGATTCTGACGGGTGTATTTTTATATCCCAAATTTATAAGAAAGGAGGCATACCTAATGCAAAAATTAAAACTTAACCCGCAGTTATTTTCTGAAGTTGCAGATCTAATAAAAACGCGATGCTGTAACTGTTATGAAGAAAACTGTCTGTTGCTTGATGACGGAGAAACTCACATCTGTCCTCAGCTCATAACTCCGAGTCACATTATCTGCAGATACTTTTTCGAGTCTGTACTGCCGGGTGACAAAGCATTGCTGAAACGAATAACCGAACTTTAACGCAGGCAGAGAAATAAAAATAAAAGACGATAAAATTTTAAACAAGGTAAATCTTGGATTAAATTCAATAAATATGACAATAATTATTAACGAGAGGAAGTGATAACTTAATGCTCACAAAATCCCAGCTTGATCTCTGCAAGGCTGCAGAGATAGCTCTTTGCGATAAAAACACTCTCACAGACTTAAGAGATATTACTGTAGATAAAAGCAAAAACGTTATGGAGAGAATTGAGAACTTTACCGGTCAGGTAAAAAATCCTTATCTCTTTAAAGTCGGAGATGTTATCGTAAAAGTAGCATATAGCGGCGGCAAAGATTTTTCGGGGGCTCTGAGCAGTGCTCTGTGTTCCTGCTGAAAAATTTACCATAAGCTAATTTTATAAAATTATTGAAATACAGGCGGAAGTATGCTACAATTCAATTGTAAGATTTGTGGTGCTTCCGCTTTGTTTATATAGATAAACAAGTGGAGGTTATACTAATGTATTCAAAATATAAGGATTATTTAGAGCAGCCTCAGAGGGAATTAAAAACCTGGAAGGCTGCTCTTTATATTCGTCTGTCCCGAGAGGACGGCGATAAATCAGAAAGCTATTCCATCACATCACAGCGTGAAATTTTAAAGGAATATCTTAAGCTTCATCCTGACATTGAGGCTCACGATTTTTATGTGGATGACGGTTGGAGCGGTACTAACTTTGACCGTCCCGGCTTTGTCCGTATGATGGAAGATATTTATGCGGGTACGGTAAACTGTGTTGTTGTAAAGGATTTGTCCCGTTTCGGACGAAACTATGCCGATGCGGGTAATTATCTTGATAATGTTTTTGTAAGATTAAAGGTGCGTTTTATCGCTCTTAACAACGGAATTGATACTGTCTCAAACAGTATGAATGCGGCAACACAGTGCATTTCCGTAGGCGTTACCAATGTTATAAATGAAAGTCTTGCGGCAACTACTTCTGTCAATGTGCGTGGTACTCTCAATGTTAACAGAGCACAGGGTAAGTTTATCGGCTCTTTCCCGACCTACGGATATTTAAAAGACCCTAATGATCATCATCAGCTTATTATTGACGAAGAAACTGCACCTGTTATCCGTATGATTTTTGAAAGATTCATAGCAGGGCAAAGTATTATCGGTATCGCAAAAGTCCTGAATGATGAGGGCATACCAAACCCGTCAATGCACAAAAAGCTGAAAGGGCTTAACTACCGTCACCCTATGGGCAAGAGTAACGATGGCTTATGGCACGACAGTTCCGTGCGAAGAATCCTGCAGAACGAAATGTATATCGGAAATATGGTGCAGGGCAAAAACACGACAATCAGCTACAAAATCAAGCAATGCAGAGCCATACCGAAGGACGAGTGGATTATCGTTGAGAATACCCACGAAGCGATTATTGACAAGGATACTTTCAATAAAGCACAGTCACTTTTCAGAAAGAATATCCGTTCATCACCTGTAAAAAAAGAGGTTGATTTGTTTTCGGGGCTTGTTCGCTGTGCGGATTGCCACCGTATTATGAATAAGAAAACTAACACTCATTCCTACGGAACTTACCGCTATTACAGATGTATGACATCAAGGAAAATGAGCAAGGACGCCTGTACCAATCACACAATCCGTATTGACAAGCTTGAAACTGCAGTGCTTGTTACCTTGCAGAAAATGATTGATACGGCTATCGAATTCGATGAAATTCTTGAAATAATCAATCAGAGCAGTAAGCGAAAAAAGGAATCAACCCATCTGCAGAAGATGATTAAAACTCAATCTGCCGAGCGTGAGAAGTGCATAAAAATGTCTCTTGACTTGTACCCCGACTGGAAGCAGGGTGTTATCACGAGAGAGGAATATATGCAGTTAAAAGCTAATCTAACGGAGAAAATTGAGTCAATTGACAGCACAATCAAAAGCCTTACAAAGACAGCAGAAGAGTACGCTCAAGGTCTGAATAGTGAGAACGAGTTTATCTCACATTTTAAGCAGTACGGCAATATTGAAGCACTCAACAGACCAATGGTTGTTGAGCTGATTGATGAAATTCTCGTTCATGAGGGCGGCAACATCACTATTAAATTCAAGTTTAACGATGCTTATGAAAATGTTATTAACTATATTGAAATGAATAAGGAAATCGTTGAAGAGGCAGATAAAAAGTCTGCGTAATATTATCAATAGGGTATATTTGATATTTGTGATAATAATATTTATCAAAATGTAACAATATACCCTATTGACAAAATCAAAATTCTAATTTATACTGTAAAACAAGGAGTTGTTAAAATGGATTTTTCAAACTACGAAGTGAGTAATACATATTTTGGCGGAAGCGAAAAGAAAATAGGGCTGATTATCAGCGGCAGTGAATATATGATTAAATTTCAGAAGCGAACGGAGTTCGGCAAAAGGAATAATCATATATCAGAGTATATCGGTTCTCACATTTTTGAGCTTCTCGGTTTTAAGGTACAGGAAACTTATCTCGGCACATATAAGGGGGAACAGGTTGTTGCCTGTAAAAACTTTATAGAAGACGGTTATCAGTTCGTTCCTTTCAATGATGTAGGTGAGAGCACTTTAGACCAGGATAAGGAAAGATATCAGTATTCTTATACGGATATTATGAAAATGCTCCGTGATAATTCAAAGCTTACAAATGTTGATGAAACCATTGCAGTCTTCTGGCAATTATTTATTGTAGATGCTCTTCTCGGTAACTTTGACCGACACGGTGCCAACTGGGGCTTTTTGAAGAAGGACAACAAATACACCCTTGCTCCTATTTTTGATAATGGCTCATCATTATTTCCTGCAATGACCGATGAAGATGAAATGAAAGAGATTATGGATTCACAGGAAGAAACCGACAAACGAATATTTACATTTCCAACATCACAAATCAAACTAAAAGGCAGAAAAAGCTCATATTATGATGTTATTCACAGCCTTGAATTTGAAGAGTGTAACAAAGCATTGGTAAATGTATATAAGCGTATTTCCATAGAAAAAATAGATGAATTTATCGATAATGATGTTATGTTTATTACTGACTTACAAAAAGAATTTTACAAGCATATGATAAAAAACAGATTTGAAAAAATCATCGAAGCATCTTTTGAAAATCTGATTAAGAGGTGAAAAAATGAACTGTTACGAGGTTGATGCTCTTATATGCCTTAAAGATGACCTGGGTATAGAGTATGTAGTGTCGGAAATTGAATATAAGATATGGAAGAACGAAGAGTTTGAATACAGATTCAGACCGAATTATTCTGTTATTGACCTTTTAGATACTTCTCTGTTTCAGGGTATTCCCGGCATAGATTTAGATCTGAGGAAGGAGGAATACATACGAAAGAATGCTGTTCCTACCTTCATTTCGGAAAGAGCACCGGCTTCTAACAGACAGGAGCTTTGGAAACTGCTTGAAGATTGCGATATGCACTACCTTAATCAGCTTGAATGGTTAATCAGAACGGACACAAAGTATATCGGTGACCGATTATATGTAAGAAAGCTATATTTGCAAAGCTTTTCTGATACAGTTAATCTTGACAGTGAAATATCAAAGTTAAAAAGGTCTTATGATGTTCAGAAGAAGCTGCTTGACGGAATCTGTGCAGGCTTCAATATTGAATATGACGGCTTTATAATTAATGACAGCAACCGTA
Source organism: Clostridia bacterium (assembly GCA_017461625.1). Lineage (GTDB taxonomy): Bacteria > Bacillota > Clostridia > Oscillospirales > Acutalibacteraceae > CAG-488. Next base: position 145,313 of record JAFTXJ010000009.1, on the reverse strand, counting down.
AGACCTGCTATGATTTGCTTTACCGCTTATTCAGACGAGAATCCGAGCGTTTAAGAAAGCTTCAGAGCGACGGTATAAGCAAGGCAAAGAGCGAGGGTAAGTATCAGGGCAGAAAGGCAATCAGTGTTGATGACACAAAGCTTTACGAAGTATGGCGCAAGTATGAAAGTAAGAAGATTACACTTGAAGAAGCAACAAGCTTGCTCAATATAAGCGTATCAACATTTTACAGAAGAATAAAGAAGTTTCAATAAAGAACAGCGTGCGGAGTAAAATCTGCACGCTGTTCTCTATGAAAAGTCGAAAAACTATGTAAAAAATCAAAGTTTTATCGGTATAGAGGTAAAAACTTCTGAAATCCCATAAGTTTTTCAACTTATAGGAGTAAAAGTTCTTATGACAAGACAATCACTGTTGACAATTATTTATTCACATGTTAAAATAAAAAGTTAAAACATTAATTTCAGGAGAGTTGTATCATGAAGTTTGAAAAGTATTTACATTGTGATAATGATGATTCTTATATTTCTCTTCACGATTGTTATGCAAACAAAATATACTTTAATGATAATGTGCTCTCTTTTTGTTTTGATAACGGGTTTTGGATAATACCCGAACATGAGTGTAGTGATGTTGAGGAAACTGTAAGAACAGACAAGTCAAGAGTTGATTTTCATTTAGAAGATTTAAGTCCAGAAGATATATCGATTTATATTTATCGGAATAGTATTTTCGGTAAGACTTTAAGAGAAGAATTACCTTTAGATAAATTGATTAGTCTTATAAACGAAAAAAACTACAGATTGGAATTTATTTATCAATATAAATCTTATAATGAGTTGCTGTTTGAATGTTGGCTTTGGTTTGATAAAAAGCCTTATCATTATGAATGTCAATTAAAAATACCAACAAGAAAGGTGATTTATTGTTGGAATAATCTTTGTAAAGATAAAAAGTGGTGACATTTAAGAGGTTGTCTGATGACAGCCTCTCTTTTTGGTTTTGCAACACTTTCGCTGAATCTGTCTATAAAATACCCATTATAGTCTTCCCTTCATTGCAACCACCCCATAGCTGCACCCATAATTGAAGTGCAGAAAACCCAGTAAAATCAAGGGTTTTGAGATTTTGAAAAATTTTATGGTTTTCTCTTGACATTTACCCCTGCTGCCTGCGACACCATAGCGAGGTTTTTACACGGGACGGGCACGAGTCCGACTGACTATGATTTGATTTTAACAGGAGATTTAGGTGCGGTTGGCTCGCGACTTTTGAAAGAGCTGTTGCAAAAAGAGTATAATATCGATATTTCGTCTGTGCATAATGATTGTGGGCTTATGATATACAACCTTGATGAGCAAGATGTAAATTCAGGTGGCTCCGGGTGCGGTTGCAGTGCCGTTGTGCTTTGTTCAAAAATATTGAAAGAGATCGAAAACGGAATACTCAAAAAAGTTCTCTTTGTTGCAACCGGTGCCTTGCTTTCTCAAACCACAACCCTTCTTGGTGAAACTATTCCCGGAGTTGCTCACGCACTTTTTCTGACGGGAGGTAATGACAATGGATGAACTAAGAGTTATAAAAACAGCAATTTCTGTCTCCAAAGTGTTTAATATTCTCAGCACTTTAGCCACAGCAGTAGCGTTACTGTCTACTGTTTGTGTTGCAATTTCATTTCTGAAAAAAGCAAAGGCATAAGCAATAAATATTTCACCTCAGCTATTTACTGACAAAGAATTTTCAGGTATAATAAAAACGAGGTGAGATTTTTTATGATTAAATTTATATGTTATCCCAAATGCACAACTTGCCAAAAGGCTAAGAAGTGGCTTGATGAAAATAATATTCCATACGAACTTCGTGATGTAAAAGAGGAAAATCCAACTTCTGCTGAGTTGAAAGAATGGCATCAAATAAGCGGACAGCCTCTTAAAAAATTCTTTAATACAAGCGGACTTTTATATAAATCAATGGATTTGAAAAATAAAATCCCTACTATGAGTGAGGAGGAGCAGCTAAACCTTCTCTCAACCGATGGAATGCTCGTGAAACGCCCGATTCTTGTAAGCAAAGATTTTGTTCTTGTTGGTTTCAAACAGGCAGATTGGGAAGAAAAAATCTGATAAAACAACCTGATTTCTCAAATAGGGATGTCAGGTTGTTGTTTTTTTGCATTGAAAACTTCGTGGTTGAATGAGAAGAACTTTCGACAAACTATGACATCTGTACAAAATCGTTGATTTTATTAAGTATTTTGCGATTTTAGATATAAAAAAGAGGTTTATCTTATTGATTTACTCAAAGCATTGTGATATACTTTAAAAGTAAAAATAGGGTTTGTTTATGTTTTTATAGATTATTTTAAGAGGATGATGGGTTATGGAACGGTTTGACAAGAAAATATGGTTGTCCATTCCAACAATGCACGGCGATGAGCTTAAGTATATGACTGAGGCGTATGAAACAAATTGGATGTCAACTGTAGGTGAAAATATCAGCGAAGTTGAGCGACTTATGAAAGAAAAGGTTGGCTGTAAATACGCTGTAGGTCTTGCTTCAGGCACATCGGCTCTTCATCTTGCTGTTAAGTTAGCAGGAGTTAGTCAGGGCGATAAAGTGTTTTGCTCTGATATGACATTTGCTGCAACAGTAAATCCGGTTATATATGAAAAAGCGGAGCCGGTGTTTATTGATACTGAATATGATACCTGGAATATGGATCCTATAGCACTTGAACGTGCCTTTGAAATTTATCCTGAAGTTAAAGTTGTGGTTATTGTACATCTTTACGGCACTCCTGCTAAAATGGATGAGATTAAAGCAATATGTAAAAAGCACAATGCTTTGATTATTGAAGATGCTGCAGAATCTTTAGGTGCAACATATAAAGGAGTTCAAACCGGGTCGTTCGGTACATACAATTGTATATCTTTTAACGGCAATAAAATTATTACAGGTTCATCGGGCGGAATGCTTTTGACTGATGATGAAAGTGCTGCAAAATTGGCTCAGAAATGGTCCACTCAAAGCAGAGAACTTGCCCCTTGGTATCAGCATAAAGATGTTGGTTACAATTACCGTATGAGCAATGTAATTGCAGGAGTTATACGCGGTCAAATCCCTTATTTAAATGAACATATATCTAAAAAAAGAGAAATATATAATCGATATAAAGAAGGTTTAAAAGGATTGCCGGTAGATATGAATCCTTATGATGCCGATAATTCTGAACCTAACTACTGGCTTAGTTGTATGATTATAAGAGATGAAGGAATGTGTCAGCAAAAAATAAATGAAACTGATGCGACATACATAAGTGAACCAGGCAAAAGCTGCCCGATGGAAATTCTTGAAAAACTCGCATCCTGTAATGCAGAGGGCAGACCTATATGGAAACCTATGCACATGCAGCCGATTTATGCTGACAATGACTTTTTCACAATAAACGGCAATGGAGCCGTGGCAAAGGCAAATAGTGTTGGTCGTGATATTTTTAATCGCGGTTTATGTCTGCCGAGCGATATTAAAATGACAGTTGAAGAACAAAGCAAAATTATTGAAATTATCAGAAGTTGCTTTGATTGAGGTAATCGGTATATGTACGAAAAATATATAAAAAGGATCTTGGATTTTGCACTGTCATTAGTGGCTTTGTGTGGATTGCTTCCGTTGATGTTGATTTTAACGGTTGTGGGTGCAATTGTTATGAAAGGCAATCCTTTCTTTGTGCAACCACGCCCGGGAATGATAGATAAAAAAACAGGAAAAGAAAAAATTTTTAAACTTATTAAGTTTCGCACAATGAATAACAAGAAGGATAAGAACGGTAAACTTTTGCCTGATAAAGTGCGACTGAATGGTTACGGAAGATTTCTTCGCAGCACATCACTTGATGAACTCCCGGAACTGTGGAACATTCTGCTTGGTAATATGGCTTTTGTTGGTCCGCGCCCACAATTAGTGCGTGATATGGTGTTTATGACACCCGAGCAAAGAAGACGTCACAGCGTTATGCCCGGATTAACAGGTTTGGCTCAGATTAATGGCAGGAACAACATATCATGGGAACGTAAGTTCCAATTTGATTTAGAATACATTGATAGTGGAATTACTTTTGCAAAAGATTTCAAAATCGTTTTTCAGACTGTAAGCAAAGTATTTACAAGGGAAGACACTGTTAGGGAAGGAACAGTAAGTGATCTGGACTTTGGAGATTATTTGCTTGAAAAAGGTGAAGTAACAGAGCAAGAATATAATATTCTTCAAAAAGAGGCAAAGCAACTTCTGGAGGTATAATATGCCTGATATAAAATTTTCTGTATCCATGTGCGTATATGGCAAGGATAACCCTGATTGGTTTAAAACTGCCGTTGACAGTATTTTGAATCAGACTAAAAAACCGGATGAAGTAGTGTTGGTTGTTGACGGACCGGTTCCTGATGAACTCAATAAAGTTATTATTGAGTTTGAAAATAATCCTGTGTTCAAGGTTGTTCGTTTAAAAGAAAACCGAGGCCATGGTGAAGCCAGACGTACAGGCCTTGAAAAATGCAGTTGCGAATTAGTTGCGCTAATGGATGCTGACGATATAAGTGCGTCTGACAGATTTGAAAAGCAGTTGGCGATGTTTCAAAAAGATCCCAAACTCACTATAGTGGGTGGTAATATCACCGAATTTGTTGATGAGCCGGATAATATTGTTGGTGCTCGTGTTGTTGAAACAGAGGATTCAGCAATAAAAGATGATATGAAAATAAGGTGTCCTTTAAATCAGTGTACAGTTATGTTTCGTAAGAGCTTTGTTGATAGTGTGGGAGGATATGTTGATTGGTTCTGCAATGAGGATTACTTTCTTTGGGTAAGGTTAATGCTGAAGGATGCCAGATTTGCAAATATTCCCGATTATCTTGTCAATGTTCGTGTAGGCAAAGAGCTTTATCAGCGCCGAGGTGGAAAGAAGTATTTTCTCAGTGAGGCAAAACTCCAAAAATATATGCTTGATAATAAAATAATAAATTTTGCAACTTTTACTGTAAACGTTGCAAAAAGGTTTATTGTTCAAATATTGTTACCAAATAAACTCAGGAGTTGGGTTTTTCAAAAATTTGCAAGAAAGACTGTTTGATTATGAGTAAGAAGTATAAAGTGGGTTATACAACCGGTGTTTACGATATGTTTCATATCGGTCATTTAAATATTATCAAAAGAGCTAAAGAGCAATGTGAATATCTTATTGTTGGTGTAACAACCGATGAACTTTGCTATAGCAGAAAAAATAAATATCCTATTATCAACGAAAACGACAGAATGGAAATTGTCAGTGCAATCAAATACGTGGATAAGGTTGTTAAGCAAGAAAATATGGATAAAATTTCTGCAGTTAAAGAATATGGAGTAGATGTTGTTTTTGTTGGCTCAGATTGGCAAGGTACTCCTGCTTGGGAGAAGTATGAAAAAGAGTTTGCCAATGAGGGCTGTTCTGTTGTTTATCTGCAACATACTGACGGGATCTCATCTACCATTCTTCGAGAGAGGCTTAATAATCAATGATTTTTCTTTTCAAATATTGGGATATTTTTTGTGAAAAGTTAGATAAATGTGGGGTCAAAAGCATACCTGCGTGTGAAGTTAAAGCAGATGAAAAAAACTATCTTGTGTTAAAACATGATGTTGAAACAAACGTTGCCAATGCACACAGAATCGCGGTGATTGAAAATAAATACGGTCATCGAGGATCGTATTATGTTCAGGCATATCTCCTTGAAAAAGACGAAAATGTAAAACTCCTGACAGAAATGAAAAATATGGGTCATGAAATATCTTATCACTATGATGTTTTGGATAGCTGTAAGGGTAACTTTGATTCTGCAATTAAAGAGTTTGAAAAAAATCGTTGTTTATTTGAAACAAACGGTTTTTCTGTTGTAACTGTTTGTCAGCATGGTAACCCGGTAATTGAAAGAAACGGTTATCATTCTAACCGTGATTTTTTCAGAAGCGAACGAGTGAGAGAATTATATCCGGATATTACAGATATAATGGTTAATTTTAAGGAACAAATTTCAACCGATTATCTGTATTTTTCAGATGCAGGTCGCAGATTCAATCTGATTTATGATCCGATAAATAACGATATAATAAAAAGTGATGATAAAAATATTCCTTTTGAAAATTTACAGTCTCTTACGGGAGGATTATCTCACGAAATTGGTAATATTATCAGTATTCATCCTCATCGTTGGATGAATTCAGCGTTAAAATTTGTTGTAAAAAGTTTTGTTTTTAAAATTTTGAAAGCAGTAGCAAAAACACTTGAAAAAGTTCCTGTTTTAAACAGAATAATGAGCAAATATTATTATCTTGCGAAAAAAATATAAATGTGGAAAAGATGTGAAATATAATGAGCAATCAGTCCGTGCGTGCGGTGCAGAATAAAATTCTTGAAACTATGAAGTTTATTGACAATCTGTGTCGTGAGCATGGAATTGTTTATTATATAATGGGCGGTACAGCTTTAGGTGCCGTGCGTCACGGTGGTTTTATTCCTTGGGATGATGATCTCGATATTTTTATGACTCCTGACCAATATGAAAAATTCAAGGCTGTTTTTGAAAACCTCAACAGTAAACAATTTGTTCTTCAGGAGTGGCGAACAGATGAAAAATATCTTGAGTATGCAAAAGTCAGGATGAACGGTACAACCTTCATTGAAGAAAGCTTTAAGGACAGAAGAGATATTCATCAGGGAATATATGTGGATATTATGATTCTTCATAAAGTGCCCGAAAACAAGTTTATTCAGAAAATAGTATATTATAAATCAAAGTTTGTAACGCTTTACGGTATTTCTCAAAGAAATTGGAAACCAAAAACAAAGAGTCAAGCACTTATTTTTAATTTGCTTAAATATTTACCTTGCAAGGCAATAGCAAGGTTCGCTTATAGCCACATTTATCGTTATGACAACCGAAAATCAAACTATAAATATTGCTATTGGATAACCCCGGCAAAGTTCAGAAACGGTTTGTTTGATGCTGCTTTTTTTGATAGTCCCGTTGATATTCCTTTTGAAGATACCAGGCTTTTAGGCTCAGAAAAAATTAAAGACTATCTTTCATATCGCTACGGTGACTATATGAAATTGCCAAGTGCCGAACAGCAAAAAGCTGCGGTTCACGCATATATTTTTGATACGGAAAAAGATTATACCGAATATCTGGGGAATGTGTAATGTCACGTTTTGAAATTTTGTGTGTAACAATGCACCAAAAAGATTTTTCAAAAATTAAACAGATGAATATAAATTCGGATGTTGTATTTGCTAATCAGGCAGATACAACAGCGATGGATGAGTTAGAATTTAATGGTCATTGTGCCAGAATGATTACAACAGATACCCGAGGAGTGGGTGTGAACCGTAATCTTGCTCTTATGTATGCAAAAGGTGAAATCTGCCTGTTTGCAGATGACGATGTAACCTATGATGATGATATGGAAGAACGCGTTCTCAGAGAGTTTGATGCTCACCCGGATGCAGATGTTATTATTTTTCATTTTGATACTGATTCCGACAGAAAACAAGTTAAGTATGCTAAAACAAAAAAATGCGGTCGTTTTACCAGAATGCCATGGGGTGGTGTGCGAATTGCGTGCAGACTTGACTCAATTCGCAAAGCGAATGTGTGGTTTACAACTCTTTTTGGTGGCGGATGCATATTCCCTTCGGGCGAAGACAGTATGTGGCTTACCGAAGCCAGAAGAAAGGGCTTAACCTTTTATGTTTCAAAAGAAACTATCGGAAAATTAGATTTTGAAAACTCATCATGGTTTACCGGATTTGACGAAAAAATGTATTACGGTAAAGGTGCATTTTATCAGGCAACACACCCTAAAACCAAGAATTTATGGATGCTGTATTTTGCGATGAGAACAGTAAAAAAGAGCAACTTAAGTGTTTCTGATATGTTTAAATGGATGAAATGTGGCAGTAGAGGTTACATAGAAATGAAAGGTTTCCAATCTGTGACGAAAGGAAAATGAGTTTTATGAAGATAATTACAGTTACATCTCAAAATGCAGATAATTATGGTGCTGTATTACAGGCATATGCACTTCAACAGACTATGATTGAACTTGGGTATGAGAACGAAATTCTTGATTGCCGACCGGCAGATAAACGTAGTTCCAACTTGAAAGTAGCGGTACGGCAGGCAATATTAAAAGCACAAAACATAATCTATCATAGTAGGAATAATAAATTAGCAGGTAGATTTATCAATTTTCGCAATGATTATTTAAAGCAAACTAAAACGTACCATTCAGTTGAAGAAGTAAAAAAAACACCACCTGAAGCAGATGCCTATTTAACGGGAAGTGACCAAGTTTTTGCTCTTGGTAATTCTTTGGTTCCAATTCGTTTCCTTGATTTTGGCCCTTCAAAAACTGTGCGTGTCAGTTATGCAGCGAGCAAAGGTTTATTTGAAAAGGACGAAAAAAGTGTTGCATATTTAAAAGATAAACTTTCTCGTTTTACTTGCATTTCATCGAGAGAAGAGCAGGGAACAGAATATATTAAAGAAGTATTAGGATTGCCTTGTCAAACTAATATTGACCCTGTTTTTTTGTTAAGCAGAGATAGTTGGAATAAGATTACTCCGGAATCACGAGTAAAAGAACCTTACATCTTATGCTTCAGAATGTTGCGTCACGATGCTTTTCAGCCTCTTGTTGACAAACTTAAGAAAGAAACAGGTTGGCAGGTGGTGTCTATTCAACCCCGTGTGGATAAAAAACTAAAAGCAGATAAATATCTTTTTGACGTCACACCACAGGAATTTGTTCAACTTATCAGAGATGCCGGTGCTGTTGTTACAACATCTTTTCATGCAACAGCACTTTCTATTATTTTTCATAAAAATTTTTATTCATTGATAGACTACAAACCTGAACGAGCGATCGCATTGTGCAAAATGTTTGGGTTAGAAAACAGATTGGTGAAAAAAGATGTGGATGATTTTACAGAATTAAATGATATCTGTTATGATTCAGTTGATTCTGTTATTGCTCAAAAGAGGGATGAAGCATTAACTTACTTGAAAAAACTGGAGAATTATATAAATGAAAAAAGGGAGTAATGAGAGGATATATTTAATTGCATCTGATTACAGTTGGAAATCAGCTGACTTTGTCGCTCGCAACAAGATGCTTTTAATATGGTTGGTCGTTTCATTTCTGTATACGATTCTAAAAATGTACAGAAACTCTTTGGGTGGGGCATCCGGCTCAGCCGGTGGAGTATGGAACATGCTAAATATAAGTTACGTTGCTTTAGCTGCATTGTTATTTATGAGTTGCGTAAAAAAAAGCGTTCCAATACCGATGGTTGTCAGAGATGGCCTTATATATAGCTTTTATATTGCGGCTGTGTCTCTTTTAAATCCGAGAGAATTGACTATAAATATGATCTTTAGTTATGCAATGCTGTTTTATTTTGCATCGGTAGCTTTTACGTTTTATTATGCAATGTCGAATGGCTTTGCAATGGCTGAATACAAAGTTTATAATATAGTATATTTTATTCTTGCTGCGTTCACTTTATATTTGATGTATTCAAGATTGGCGTTCAATCAAACAAACGTGTATCAATCTGATGCATATTTTTTGTTGTGTGCAATGCCGTTGGTGTTGTTGTTTGACAAAGGTACAGCAATGTATATTAAGCTTATGCCGTTGGTCGTTTGCCTTATGATGGCGGGCAAACGTACTGGTTTTATCGGATTGGCAGGGGCAATTTTTGTTTATTATCTGATTGATTGTATCCAAAAAAAGAATGTAGATGCATTTTTAAAGACAACAATAAAAATTTTAGCTGTAGTTGTCTTGTTTTTTGTTGCTTATTATTATCTTGAAGACAAGCTGAATTTAACTTTGCTTGACAGAATGGAAACCGTAACGACAGATGGTGGCAGTGGTCGTGATGATATTTATACCGGTGTATGGCAAGCGATAAAAGAATCGAATTTTACCGACATATTGTTTGGTCACGGTATGAATGGTATACAAGTGGTTTTTGGCAGAAAGACCGGTGCCCATAATGATTTTCTTGAAATTATGTACAATTACGGTGTGTTTGCTGTGATTATATTTGTTAATTTATATGTGAAAATGGTTACAACTTGTGTGAAAATGACAAGATCAGGTTATCCCGGTGCAAAAGCAGCTGGAGCTGCGATTGTAATTTCAATACTGATGTCTTTATTCTCAAACTATTTTGTAACATTTACTCATATTACTATGACGGCAACATTTTGGGGAATTGTGATTGCAGACTGGGAACATTATCAATACAATAAATCGATATCCGGAGGATATTAATGTTATGAAAATAACACTTTATCAAAATGAAGATCAGTGTTGCGGATGCAGTGCTTGTGTAAATATCTGTCCTCAGAATGCAATTTCAATGATACGCAACCAAAAAGGTTTTGAATATCCAGCAGTTGACTCAACTAAGTGTATTTCTTGTAATGCATGTAAAAATGTTTGTGATTTTCAAAATCCCAAAGGCAGCAAAAATCATATTTTGCAAGCATACGCTATGCAACATAAAGATAAAAATGTTGTTTTTAACAGTTCATCCGGTGGTGCATTTACTGCAATTTCTGATTGGGTTTTGCTTCAAGGCGGAACGGTTTACGGTGCGGTTTTTGACAACGAAACATTTTATGTTAAACACATCTCTGCTGAGTGTTCAAATGAACGAGATAGTATGCGTGGCTCAAAGTATGTTCAAAGTAGTTTGGGTGATGTATTTAAGCAAATAAAAAAAGACCTTGAATCAGGTGAAAAAGTTTTATTTTCCGGAACACCGTGTCAGTGTGCAGGTCTCTGTTCATATTTGCACGGACATCCTGAAAATCTGGTGATTGTGGATTTACTGTGCCATGGGACTCCAAGTCCTGATCTTTTGGTTAAACATATTAACCGCATTGAGATAAGTAGCAAAAAAGAGATTCAAGATTATCGGTATAGGAGCAAAAAATATGGATATGAACATACCCATGAAGCTTTGTTTACTGATGGCACTAAGATTTGTAATGTTGACATAAAGCGTATCTTAAAATTCTTTGTGATCGGGATGCGTCCATCTTGCTTTGAATGTAAGTATACTAATCGGGAGCGATATGGTGATATTACTATAGGTGATATGTGGGATGCGCCAAAACTTGTCGGAATCACTGATCATAAAGGAACATCAACTGTAATAGTGAATACACAACTTGGTAAAAAAATCGTTGATGAAATAAAAGATAGTTGTGTTTTAATTCCTGTTGATGAAAAAGATATAAGGCAGTCAGCTTTAAAAGAGCGTGTAAAAAAGCCTAAGAATTATGAAAAGTTCTGGAATGATTATCTGAAACATGGATATGATTATGTTTTGGAACATTATGCACCGGTTACAATAAAATCATGGGGATTGTTTACGGTACAAAAGTGTGCTCACAGGTTGCATCTTGATGTCTTTTTAAAAAAATGAAACAGTAAAAGGAGAGAAATTCATACTGTATGAATCCCACTGAAAAAAGTAAAGATGCAAAGTCATCTGTCGGTATGGCAACGTTATGGTCATTTGCTGCTGAATTATCTGCCAAATTAATTGTGCCTGTTTCTAACATGATTCTTGCCCGAATTCTTGCTCCTGAAATTTTTGGTATTATTGCAACTATTAATATGATCATCAGTTTTGCTGATATGATTTCAACGGCAGGATTTCAAAAATATCTTGTTCAACACCAATATCAAGATAAAGCAGAATTACATAGAGGTGCTTCAGTTGCCTTCTGGACCAATTTAGGAATTTCGTTATTGGCATGGGTAATAATTGCTTTATTTCGCAATCAGATTTCTGATGCCCTGGGTAATCCCGGATATGGTGTGGCGTTGGCTGTAGCAGCACTGACACTTCCTTTAACTTCGTTTAGCAGTATACAAGAATCTTTATTCCAAAAAAATTTGAATTATAAAATCCTTTTTATTAAAAGATTGTCTGTTTCTTTACTTCCTTTGGTTGTTACTGTACCACTTGCTCTTTTGGGTTTTCAACATTGGTCACTGATTATCGGTAATTTAGCAGGAGGGTTATTGAAAGCTATTTTACTGACATATGCATCAGACTGGAAACCTAATTTGTTTTATAGCTTCAAAATTTTAAAGAAAATGCTTTCCTTTAGTATATGGACTCTTTTGGAAACTATAGCATTATGGGCAAGCAATTATATTGATATTTTGATTATCAGTAATGTTCTTGGTAGTTATTATACCGGTCTTTACAAAAACTCCCAAAGCACAGTTACAAGTATATTAACAATCGTGACAGGTGCGACTACTTCTGTTTTGTTTTCATCGTTGTCGCGGTGTCAGGATGATCAAGAAAAGTTTGAAAAACTTTTTTTTGAATTTCAAAAAAATGTTGCTATGTTTGTCCTCCCACTTGGTGTTGGTATATTTTGCTTCAGAGATCTTGTTACAGCGTTATTACTTGGTAAACAATGGATGGAAGCTGCGGATTTTGTAGGAATTTGGGGACTGTGCACATCTATTGTCTGTGTTTTTGGAACTTTCAGCAGAGAAGTGTATCGTTCTAAGGGTAAGCCTAAAATATCACTTTTGGCACAGCTTTTACATCTTGTGTTTGTAATTCCTGTGTGCCTTTATTCTGTTAAACAAGGCTTTGACACTCTTATCTGGTTGCGTTCTTTTGCTTATTTACAGATTGTTGTTGTACACATGTTTTTTATGAAATTTGTTTTTCATATTTCACCGTTTAAGATGTTCAGCACAGTAAAAGAGATTGTTTTGTCAGCAATTATTATGGGTATGTTTGCTTATTTTACGCAGAGTTTTATCCCGACGGGAGTTTTCTGGCAATTTGTTTTGATACTTGTTTGTGGTGTTTTATATTTTGGAATTTTGTTTTGCTTTCCGAAAAATCGCAAAAATCTTATATCAATGCCTCGAAAATTACTAAATAAGATAAAACACTAGAAATATATACAGTCAAAGTTATAATTAATCATTTTAAAGGAGGAAATCTTGTGAATAAACCAATAGATTTTGTTGTTCTTTGGGTTGATTGTAATGATGCCGAATGGCAAAAAGAAAAAAGAAAGTACTCCGGAGTTTCAGAAGTAGATAATTCAGTTATACGCTATCAGGATTGGGAAAATCTGAAATATTGGTTTCGCAGTGTAGAAAAATATGCACCTTGGGTTAATTGTGTTCATCTGGTAACGAACGGACAAGTACCGGAGTGGCTGAATACAGAGTGTCCCAAGCTTAATCTTGTGAAGCATAGTGATTATATGCCTTCTGCCGCTTTGCCTACGTTTAACTCCAATGCAATTGAAGTTGGGATATGTGATATCCCGGCATTGTCGAAGTGCTTTGTTCTTTTTAATGATGATATGTTCCTTACAGCACCGGTTTCAGAGGAATATTATTTTAAAAATGGTGTGCCGGTGGATATGGTTGGCTTTATCAGTGCCCCTCAGATTAACCATGATAATGTGTTTTCATTCCTTATGAAAAACAACAATGATGTAATTTTTTCTCATTTTACCAGAAAAGAGATTGTTACAGATAACGTGATGATGTGGTTCCGCCCTTGGTACGGAAAAACATTTTTAAGGTCATTGATTTATGCTTTGAAAAAGGGTAGGGTTGGATTTGTGATTCCTCATTTGTCTACACCATATTTAAAGACAGATTTTAAAAGAGTATGGGATAAAGAAGAAGAGAAAATGCGTGCTACTCAACATAATCGTTTTCGTTCAAAAACAGATTTAACACACTTTTTATTCAGAAATTGGAGGATGAGTTTAGGGGAATTTGTTCCTCGTAAATCCAAAGGTAAGTATTTCAGCGTTGAGAATACCGATGATGCTAAAAAAATAGCTTCAGCTATTCTTAAAAACAAATACCCGGAAATTTGTATTAACGAACAATGCAGTGGTGAAACCTTTGAAGAAATCAAGAAAATCGTGAATAGTGCATTTGAGCAAAAATTACCCCAAAAATCTATGTTTGAACGATGAGCTTAGGAGAATATTATGAAAACACGGTTGCTTATAATTGCCAACTCAGCAATGAATGAAGCCTCATCTAATGGTCGCACCCTGAAAAATCTTTTGCATGGATTTGAAGCTGAGGAATTGGCGCAGTTTTATATTAACGGAACACCGGATTTTTCTTGTTGTGGGAGTTATTACCACATTTCAGATAAAACGACAATGAACGCAGTTTTAAATCCTTATTTCAGAAAGAGTATTAATGGGAAAGTTGATTATTGCAGTATACCCGGTTCTGCAAAAAATAGTCAAACAACTTCACCACAGATTTCTAAGTCTTGTAAGAATAAATATATTCGTGATTTGATTTGGTCAACAAAAAGATGGTGGACATCAGATTTTGATAAGTTTTTAGAGGATTTTGCCCCACAAGCTGTTTTGTTATATGCCGGTGATGCACCGTTTATGTATGATATTGCAAGATCAATCGCCAAAGAACGCAACATTCCTTTGTATATGTATAATTGTGAAAATTATGTTTTAAAGGAAGTTTTATATGCAGGTGTGCAAAAAAGGTCGATTTGGCATTTATTGCTTAAGCGGCGATTGAAAAATGCATACGCACATTTTATGATGCATGTAAAATATTGTTTTTATAATACAGAATATTTAGAAAAAGAATACCAATTGGCGTATCCACACCAAGGAAAAAGCTGTGCAATATACACATCCTCAAACATGGATGATTGTAGGCTTAAACAAAAAGAGCCAGACTTATTTACTTTGCTATACTGTGGAAATTTAGGTGTAGGACGTCCTGCTGCGTTGCTGTCTTTATCTCATACTTTGTACAGTGTTGATCCGACAGCTCAGTTGAAAATATTTGGTGCGTTTCCGGATCAAGAGTCGGAAAAACTGTTAGTGAATTGTCCTAATGTTATTTTTGGTGGCAAAATTTCGTATGAACAAGTGTTGGAGGAAACGAAGAGCTGTTCGATGGTTGTTCACTGTGAAAATTCTGAACGTGTTATGAATCTGCAATGTGCTTTTTCAACAAAAATTGCTGATTATTTATCAAGCGGGATACCGATGTTGATTTATGCTCTTAGGGATTTCCCATTTGTGCAGTACCTTGATGAGCATCATGTAGCACATATTGCAGAGAATGAAGATGAATTGAAAATTATTTTATCTGAGTGTATCAATAGTAAGACTTTTAGGGATATGTTTATAACAAATGCAATAACTCTTGCAGACCAAAAACACAATCTCAAAAAGAATGGCGAATTTGTAAAGAGTATTATTTGTGGACAAATACGAAGATAGTTAAGGGAGAAGTATTATGATTGATTTTACAAATAAAACATTGCTCATAACAGGTGGTACGGGTTCTTTTGGTAACGCTGTACTTAACCGTTTTCTTCGTACTGATATCGGAGAAATCAGGATTTTTTCACGAGATGAAAAGAAGCAGGATGATATGCGCCATGAGTTTCAGGTTAAAATGCCGGAAGTGGCTGATAAAATCAGATTCTATATAGGAGATGTCCGCGACATCGCCTCGGTTAAAAATGCGATGTATGGCGTTGATTATGTATTCCATGCAGCTGCCCTCAAGCAGGTTCCTTCGTGTGAATTTTTTCCGATAGAGGCTGTTAAGACGAATGTTCTCGGCACAGAAAATGTACTCACTGCCGCTATAGAAGCAGGAGTTAAAAATGTTGTTTGCCTTTCAACCGATAAGGCAGCATACCCTGTTAACGCTATGGGCACCTCAAAAGCAATGATGGAAAAAGTTGTTGTTGCAAAAGCCCGTACAACAAAAACAACAAAGATTTGCTGCACACGTTATGGTAACGTTATGTGCTCACGTGGTTCTGTTATTCCTCTTTGGATTGACCAGATAAGAAACGGTAGCCCTATAACATTGACCGAACCTTCAATGACTCGTTTTATTATGTCACTTGATGAGGCGGTTGACCTTGTTTTGTTTGCTTTTGAACATGGTGAAGCCGGTGATATTCTTGTTCAGAAAGCTCCTGCCTGCACAATTCAGACCCAGGCGGAAGCTGTTTGTGAATTGTTTAATGGCAGGAAAGAAGATATTAAAGTTATTGGTATTCGTCACGGTGAAAAGATGTATGAAACATTGTTGACCAATGAGGAATGTGCCAACGCTATTGATCTGGGTAATTTTTACCGTGTTCCTTGTGATAAGAGAGGACTTAATTATGATAAATACTTTAATCAGGGTGATGTTGAAAGAAACACTCTGACCGAATTTAATTCCAACAACACTCAGCTTCTTACTATTGAAGAAACAAAAGCAAAAATTGCTTCGCTTGCCTATATTCAGGACGAGCTTGCCAAGGAGGCAAAATAAATGAATATACTTGTAACAGGTGCAAAAGGTTTTGCCGGTAAAAATCTTTGTGAAAGCCTTAAAAATATTCGTGACGGTAAGGATAAGACACGCCCTGAACTTTATATTGATGAAATTTTTGAATACGATATAGATTCGGATGCCGGTTTGCTTGACGAATATTGCAGTAAAGCAGATTTTGTTTTTAACTTTGCCGGTGTAAACCGTCCTCAGAATCCTGAGGAATTTATGCAGGGCAATTTTGGCTTTGCTTCATGCCTTCTTGATACGCTTAAAAAGCATAATAATAAGTGCCCTGTTATGATTTCATCGTCTATTCAGGCAACCTGTATCGGTCGTTATGACAGTGACTATGGCAGAAGCAAAAAAGCAGGGGAAGACCTTGTTTTTGCTTACGGCAAAAAAACAGGAGCCAAGGTGTTGGTTTACCGTTTCCCCAATCTTTTTGGCAAATGGTGCAGACCAAATTACAACAGTGCTGTGGCAACTTTTTGTAATAACATTGCAAACGATTTACCTATAACAGTCAGTGACAGAAATGTTCAGCTTGAGCTTCTCTATATTGATGACCTTGTAACAGAAATGCTTGATGCATTGGAAAATAAAGAGCATCACTGCACTTTTGATGGCATAGAAACTGTGCTTGATGAAAAAGGAAAGTTTTGTGCTGCCCCTGTTACTCACAAGGTAACTCTTGGTGAAATTGTTGATTTGCTTGATAGCTTTAAAGAACAAACAAATACCCTTGTAATGCCTGAAATTCCTGATAATTCATTTGCAAAAAAATTATACAGCACATATCTTTCTTATCTTCCGAAAGAGAAGGTAGCATTCCCACTTAAAATGAACGAGGATGCAAGAGGTAGCTTTACAGAGCTGCTTAAAACTGAAAAGTGCGGTCAGTTTTCGGTGAATATTTCAAAACCGGGAATCACAAAGGGTCAGCACTGGCACCATTCTAAATGGGAGTTTTTTATAGTTGTCAGCGGTCACGGTCTTATTCAGGAACGCAAAATCGGCACAGATGAGGTGCTGAATTTTGAAGTAAGTGGTGACAAAATTGAAGCAATTCATATGCTCCCGGGATATACTCATAATATTATCAATCTTTCAGAAACTGAAAATCTTGTAACTGTGATGTGGGCAAATGAACAGTTTGACCCGAATCATCCTGATACTTTTTTTGAGGTAGTGGAATAAGCAAAAGGCTTAAGTGAAAGGGATTTGAAATGGATATTAAACTTGATTACAGTGATATAAAATTTAAAGATAACGGAAAAATAAAGCTGTTGATTATTGTGGGCACACGCCCTGAAATTATTCGCCTTTCTGCTGTTATCAACAAATGCCGTAAATATTTTGATTGTATATTGGCTCACACAGGTCAGAATTATGATTACAACCTTAACGGAATTTTTTTCAGAGACTTAAAGCTCAGTGACCCTGAGGTATATATGGATGCAGTTGGTGATGACCTTGGGGCAACCGTAGGAAACATTATTAACTGCTCTTATAAGCTGATGAATCAGATCAAGCCGGATGCTCTCCTCATTTTGGGTGACACTAATTCCTGCTTATCTGCTATTTCTGCAAAGAGATTGCATATTCCGATTTTTCATATGGAGGCAGGTAACCGCTGCAAAGATGAATGTCTCCCTGAAGAAACAAACCGCAGAATCGTTGACATAATTTCAGATGTAAATCTGGCATACAGTGAACATGCTCGCCGTTATCTTCATGAGTGCGGACTTCCGAAGGAGCGTACCTATGTAACAGGCTCACCGATGGCAGAGGTTTTGCATAGCAATTTGTCTGAAATTGAATCATCTGATGTTCATTCTCGTCTCGGCCTTGAAAAAGGAAAATACATTTTACTTTCTGCCCACAGAGAGGAAAATATAGATAACGAAAAGAATTTTATCAGTCTTTTTACTGCCATAAACAAAATGGCTGAAAAGTATGATATGCCTATCTTATACTCTTGCCATCCTCGCAGCAAAAACAGGCTTGCCGCAAGCGGTTTTCAGCTTGATTCGCGTGTAATTCAGCATGCACCGCTCGGCTTCCATGATTATAATTGCCTGCAGATGAATGCTTTTTGCTGTGTGTCTGACAGCGGTACATTACCCGAAGAAAGCTCTTTCTTCTCAAGTATCGGCCGTCCCTTCCCGGCTGTATGTATCCGCACTTCTACTGAGCGACCCGAAGCATTGGATAAGGCTTGTTTTATCCTTTCGGGTATAGATGAAAAAGGTTTGTTGCAGGCTGTTGATACTGCTGTTGAAATGAATTGCAGTGAAGACTACGGTATCCCCGTACCTGATTATGTTGAAGAAAATGTTTCAACAAAGGTTGTTAAAATTATCCAGAGTTATGTTGGTGTGGTTAATAAAATGGTTTGGAGAAAGTTTTAACATATCTTCTGCAAATTTTATTGATGTTTCAGATTAAGTCACAATAAGCTTTCCGGGAGGAAACAATGAAAAAAGCAATAGAAAAGTTTGAAAGCATATACAAAAAGGAGCCTGCTTATACGGCTTTTACCCCTTATCGAATTTGCCCTATCGGTGCACACAGTGATCATCAGTTGGGTAAGATTACAGGCTTGGCTATTAACAAAGGTATAAATATTGTATATGGACCCAAAGAAAACGGTGTTATTGAAATTCAATCTTTGCAGTTTGATAAAAGAGCACAGTGGCACGTGGAAGTTACCCCAAAAACCAAACAAAACGATTGGGCGGATCATCTCAGAGGGGCAACAATAGCGTTGCATAAACGTTATCCTCTGAGAAGGGGACTTTGTGCCGTGATTGATGGTGAGCTTCCTATCGGCGGACTTTCATCTTCAGCTGCCGTTATAATTACTTTTTTGTCAGCTCTTTGCACAATGAACGGAATTTCTTTGACTTCAAAGGAACTCATCATTATTTCTAAAGAAGCTGAAAATAAATATGTTGGTGTTTCCTGCGGTAAGCTTGATCAATCTTGTGAAGTTTATTGTAAAAAAGATAAATTGCTTTATATGGATTTGCAGGATGACAGTTACGAGCTTATTCCTCAACACCCGGATATGAAGCCATACAAAATTGCCATATTTTTCAGCGGACTCGAACGTAGCCTTGCCGGCTCTGCTTTTAATATGCGTGTTGATGAGTGCCGCAGTGCCGCATACGCATTAAAGGCTTATGCAGGTATGGAATACGGAAAGTTTGAAGAAACCAATCTTCGTGATGTACCTTATGAAGTATATTTAAAATATGAAGATAAGCTCCCAGATAACTGGCGTAAACGTGCCGAGCATTGGTTCACAGAGTTTGACCGTGTGCAAAAAGGTGCAGAGGCGTGGCGAAGGGGAGATATTGAAGAGTTTGGCAAGCTTTCTTTTGAAAGCGGCAGATCGTCAATTTATAATTGGGAAACAGGTTCTCCTGAGTTGAAATCACTTTATGAGGTTATGACTTGCACTGACGGCATTTACGGCGGTCGCTTTTCGGGTGCAGGCTTCAAGGGTTGCTGTATGGCATTGATTGACCCTGAATTTGAAGAACAAATTATAGAGACCGTTACTAAAAAATATCTTAAAGAATTCCCTGAGATGAGAGGTAAATATTCTGCTCATCTCTGTGAAAGTGCTGACGGTGTAAATCTCAAATGAGAGGTGCTTTATATGAAATGTATTATTCTTGCGGCAGGCTATGCCACAAGGCTTTATCCTTTAACCGAGAATTTTCCAAAACCACTTTTAAAAGTCGGTGATAAAACAATTCTCGATTGGTTAATTGATGATATAGATACTTCATCTGTTGTTGATGAATATGTGGTAATTTCAAATCACAAGTATGCCTGTCACTTTGATGAATGGGCAAAATCAAAGCAACAGAAAATCACCGTTGTTGATGACGCAACAGAATCTAACGAAACACGTCTTGGTGCCGTTAAGGATATTCAGTTTGCCATTGACAGATTAAATATTGATGACGATATGCTTGTTATTGCAGGCGATAATGTTCTTGATTTCAGCCTTACAAAGTTTGTGTCATACGCACAAAAGAAAAATTCCTCCTGCATAATGCGTTATTATGAGGAAGATTTTAATAAGCTTTTAAAATGCGGTGTGGTAAGCGTTGACGAAAACGATAAGGTTCTGAATATGACCGAAAAGTCTTCCACACCTGCAACTCATTGGTGTTGCCCACCGTTTTATTATTATACTAAAAATGATGCCAAATTGGTTCAGAAAGGTATTGACAGCGGCTGCGGAACGGATGCACCGGGAAGTTATATTGCTTGGCTTTGCACGCAGTCAACCGTACACGCAATGGAAATGCCGGGAAAGCGGTATGACATCGGCAACCTTGAAAGCTATGAAAAAGTGAAAGCTGAATACAAAGGTATAAAATAAATTAACCCTGACTTCTCATTGTTGAAGTCAGGGCTTTTTTATATCTGCTCGAGCATATATTCTTTAACTTTTTCAAGTTTACTCTTTTTCCATTCGCCTTTTTCCGCTTCTTCTGCAAGTGGACAAATAATATAAAAATCAAGCGTTTCACCCGGAACTCTGCCTGTCCTCAACGGTTCGGCAAAATGCTCTGCCCACTCTTCTTCAGTTGCATTTTTGAACCGACTCGGGTTAAGGTAGGTCATCTGCCTTTTGGTTGCGGCAACAAGAACTTTGGCTGAAAGGGGAGCCAGGAGCTTGTATTCATCCTCCTGAACATCAACAAAAATTCTCGGAAGTTCTGCTTTTATAACGTGTTCGGTTTCTCTGTCAATTTTTAATCCCATCGGCTCATAGGTGAAGCTGTTTTCAGTAAAATTGAGTTTGATAAGCAATCCAAGCTCAGTGTTAAACTGTGAACGCTGATAATCTGTGTCAAAAATAAAGTTGCCGAGGGAGTAAAAAATCATTTTGTCCCCAACAGTTTCATAATTCATCGGAACGTGTGGGTGGTGATTTATAACCACATCTGCGCCCATTTCAAGGAATTTATGAAATCTTTCTCTTGTGTATGGTGACGGCAGGGGGGTGAACTCTTCACCTGCGTGAGCAACAACAACGCACCAACGGCATTTTGATTTGATGTCCTTAATCAGTTTTTCAATTTCATCAAGATCACTCCAGCTGAAGCAACCCGGTTTGTCAGTGTCAGCTTTTCTGCAGGCTCGTTGATACCCAACACCAAACACACCTATTCCGCCTGCTTCATCAAGGATAACAGGCTTCCTTGCTTCGTCAATGTTCATGCCTGCGCCTATAGTCTGCACACCGTTTTCTTGTGCATGCTTTAAGGTGCTCTCAATCCCGAAAGTGGCTGCATCCATAATGTGATTGTTACAGATGTTCCATATGTCAGCGTGCATATTGTTAAGCACTTTTATTGCTGACGGGTCAATAGTATGAAGCAGTTGTTGCACACCATTTTGAGTGGTGTTGGCGGGTACTTCAGCAATGGGACCTTCCACATTTGCAATAACGTGGTCAGCAGAGTGCAAAAAATCAAGCACATCCTTTGATAATAGCTCGTTATCATTCCATTGACCAAGCATATATCTGTCAAATCCTATATCACCTGTAAACACTAAAGAAGTTTCTTTTTTCATAACGCACTCCCAAACGGTAAAGTTGTGATTTTATTATATCATTATTTTAAAGTCAATTCAAGATTAACAAAAAAGCATTGAAAAAAGGCAGACCGGTGGTATAATTAAAATATACAGAAAGTGAGGTAATTTATATGCGTAAAAATTTCGGAGCAAAAACATGGGCATATCCGATGCCTGTATTCATTGTTGCTGCTTATGATAAAAACGGTGAGGCTTGTTGCATGAACGCCGCTTGGGGCGGAATTTATGAAGAAAATCAGATTATGGTGTGTATTTCACAAGGTCATAAAACCACCAAAAATATTCTTGAAAGCAAAGCTTTCAGTGTTAGCATTGCTGATGCAAAGCATATTGTTGAAGCTGATTATGTCGGAGTTGTTTCAGGTAACAGTGAGCCTGATAAAATGAAAAAAGCAGGGTTAACAACGGTTAAATCCGAATTTGTGAATGCACCTGTTATCAATGAGTTTCCTATGGCTATTGAGTGCAAACTGTTAAAATTTAACGAAGACGGAATCTGCATTGGTGAAATTGTAAATGTAAGTGCAGATGAATCCGTTCTCGGGGCAGATTGACCCGACAAAGCTTGAAGCCATTACTTATGACCCTGTTCATCACTCATATATAAAGCTTGGGGAAAAGGTGGGCAACGCCTTCTCTGACGGAAAGAAGTTGAAATAATTATGGAATTGTCCGTGTTTTTTAAAAGCGTGATTGACAGTGACTCTGCCCCTGTTGTGATATGTGATTTGGAGCATATTGTGGTCTATATGAACCCGGCATCAATAAAGCGTTATCACACAGATTTAACAGGAAAAAGCATCAAGCTTTGTCATAATTCTGGTTCTAATCAAAAAATCGACAGAGTGATTGAATGGTTTAAAGAAAGCAAAGAGAATAACAAAGTTTTCACTTCACGAAATGATGAAGAGAACAAGGATGTTTATATGATAGCTTTGCGTGATGATGAAGGTAAACTCATCGGTTACTATGAAAAGCACGAATACCGAAACTGCGAGACAGGGCAACCGTATGCACTGTAAGGAGGCATAGTTTGGATTATACTTATATGATGTCGTTCGTTCCTATAATTGTGTTAATGATAATTATCTTTATAAATCAAAGGAACGAAAAAACGCTGTTAAAAAACATTTTGAAAAAAAGAAAATCGGAGGACAACATAATGTATGAACTGGCTCAAAAGTTTTTAGGAAAAGAATGCATTATATATACCTTTAATTCACAGCTGAGCGGAACAATCAAAGAAGTGAATGAGAGTGGTATTCTTGTGGAAAAGTCAGGGTCGTTAGAAGTAATAAACATTGACTTTGTAGTAAGAATCAGAGAATATCCGCTTAATAAAAACGGAAAGAAAAAATCAGTAATTTTAGATTGATAAAAGCAAAAGCACCCATTGAGGGTGCTTTCGTATTTGTTAATAATGTAAGCTTCCGCAATCACAATACTGCTGAACATCAAATACCTTGAAGATGAAACAGACTATTTTCCAAATTAATTGCGGAACAAAACAATCGTTATGGCAAAGGTGTTCACAGGTGTTTGCAGATACGGTATCAATTATTTTTATTCTTCCGTCACCGTCGGGGTTACCGTATTGCTCTGCTGTGATTTTACCGTTCAAATTCTCAGTGAAATATTTTATAAGCATTTCTGAGTCACAAGGCAATCCTTCTTGCTGAATAATTTTTACTCCGTCAAGCATTGTGAGTCCGTCACCACCCTGAAGAATTACATAAGTACTGCCTGCTAATGTATACTTTTGATTAAGGTCTATCGGTTCGTTGCCTATGTACACATTTTGAATGCGACGTTCCTTCGTTTCGTCAATTCCCATAAAGTTGTCAATCTGGTCGGTAATAACAGGAGATTCTCTGTAAGTATGAATTTCAAAACTCATACCTGAAACCTGGAAGAAACTGCCGAGAACCTCAGGGCATTTACGTGCACCGTGCTCAAGTATGTCGATAATCTGCTGACCTGTAACTTCAACAACACACATACTGTTATTGAATGCATTTACATCCATCAGATTTTTCCTTGATATACTGCCGATTTCAATTTCTGCTCGTATACCGCCTCCGTTGGCGATTGCCACATCTGCACCTGTTACTGCACGGTAAGCATCAGCAACGAAGTCGCCTGCGTTGGTTTCTCTTTTTCTGACAGCTCTGATTCCGTCAGAGTCGTATATGACAAGATTAGCTTCCGATGTGCCGATTTCGTCATAAAGGTATGATATTTCTTCGTTGTATCTGTCAATCTTTGCTTTAACAGTATTATAAACTGATTTTGCACTTGCTGACATGGTGTCAATATAAATTTCATCAGGGTTTATAAGCTCAAAGCTTACATCGTCTTCGCTGATTGTTAAGACACCGAAGTTAGCAAACTTTGTACCTGTTGAAGTGAGAATAACATCTTCATTACTATAGTTTTTATAAATGTCACTTTCAATTGTTTCATGAGAATGTGCATCAATGAAGAAATCTATACCGCTTGTGTTTGCGATAATGTCAGTTGATTTCCAACCGTCTTTTGAGCCGAGAATGCCTGCATGACCCACAGCAATAACAAAATCTGCACCGTCGTCAATTGCATCATTAACACTATCCTGAATGTTTTCATAAAGAATCTCATCTGTTAAATTTCCCAGATATGCAGGAAAGCCGTAGATATAATTGCCGTTTTCATCTTTAAAATATTCCGGTGTTGAAGAGGTGATTGTTTCAGGAGTTGAAATGCCCACAAAGGCAACCTGATAATCGCCCAAATTTTCTACTGCATATGGTGCAAGCACAGGGGTGTTTGATGTGAGATGATAAAAATTAGAGCTGATATATTCATACTCTGCCTTGATTTCGGCGATTTCAAGGAATGTATCCATACCGTAATCAAATTCATGGTTACCGGGCACAGCATAGTCGTACCCCACTGCGTTCATAATGTCAACAACAGCTTCGCCTTTGGTCATTGAACCGATAACCTCGCCCTGAATTGCATCGCCTGCATCAACAGTAATAACGTTTTTGCCTTCTGTTTCAAGCTGAGCCTTATATGCGGCAAGCACTGCATAATCGTCAATGGCACAGTGAACATCATTTGTGTAGAGGATGACTGTTTCTGCCTCAGCGGCAAATGCAAGCGGGAAAGTGGAAATCACCATCACAACTGCAAGAATAATGCTTAAAATTTTAGTTTTCATTTAATTTCCTCCTTAAATCATATTATAATCAAACATAAAGTCAGCACTTTCACCTGCGATTCTGAGTGAAATGTAGCCTGACGGGTTTTCAAGAACATAGCTCTGAGTCAGCTCATTGAGCTTAAATTCGTGAACAATTTCGTTGTCCTCAAGTAAAACGATTTTGAAATTTCCCGAATCAACACGAGCGTGATTGATTGTAATTTCAAAACGGTTACCGATGATGTTTTCACCGTATATTTCGGAAACACCGGTAAATTTATTTGAAGAATAGGTTGTAGTGTTTGAAATGCTGTCGGTAGATTCCTTAAGATTTAAAGCACCTAAGTCCATTTTTATGATATTGTCATCTGTAATAGTCTGTAGTGAGTAATTTTCATCACCGTTAGTGTCTTCAATGTGTTCAAGATTACTGCTGAATATCCATACACAGCCGACAATAACCAGTATTATAGCGCCTGCACCGATAAGTAGTTTTTTAATTTTTTCGTTCATGGTATACACCCTTTCTGTAATAAAATCAATTTTTATCTTTTAATTGCCAAAAGCTCTTCTAATTCTGATTCATTGATATTTTCAACATATTCAATAAACTCTTTAAGTATTCGTCTGCTTATGGTTCGGTAATCAATTGAAAGCACCTTGTTGATTTTGTTTTTTCGAGTTTCTTCAGGGATTCTGTAAATTAACATAATGCTGTCAAGTGCTCCTGAAATTCTTGTTTCAAGTGAAGCTGAGTCTCCCGTTGTCATAAGCGTTGCGTATTCAATGCCCGAAACAATAGTTTCTGCCTCAATAAACTGTTCATCGGTCCAATCGTTGCAGTATTGAGCAAAAACCTTTTTAGATCTGTTGGTATCATTCCTACGGATGATTTCAAGACACATAGGGCTTTGATACGCTGAAATAAAAAATTCTTTTGCAACGCTGCTTTCTTCGCAGGCTACAGCCATTGACATAAGCTCAAGGCAAATTGACATGACCGAGCTGATACCGTCGTTGGCTTCTGTTTCTATCAATTTCCATTGGAATTTGCACAACATATCCGCAAGAACTGCCAGAATATGTTCTTTGGAGGGGAAGTGGAACATCACATTACCGGGGCTTAAGTCAACCTCTTTGGCAATTGTTCTGATTGATGCTTCGGTATATCCGTTTTCCATAATCATTCGTGTTGCTACACGAATAATCTGCAGCTTGGTTGAGCTTGCCTTGACTTTTTCTTTCGCTGACATTACACTCCTCCTTTAAAAGCACAAAATGGAACGCGTTCAACTGAACACGTTCCATTTTAAGGTATTGTTATTTATTTGTCAATAGTTTTAAAAAAAACAAGAGGGCTCGTGGTGAACCCTCTTGTTTATACTATTTGTTTTGTTCTCTCATTGTAAGAGCTTTTTGGTGAACTTCTTCTTTTGTTTGCCCTGTAAGCTTATAGAAGAAGAACGGAACACCTGCGAGGAACATCATAAGACCGTGAACAATTGTGTAGAAGAACAGCATAAGAATTTTTGTTTCAAGGCTCTGTTCGGGGTTGGGGTTAAGGTCTGTCGGTTGAATATACTGAATAATAGAATTTTCGCCGTAAAGAGCCAACGGAGCAAGAGTGCTTGCGATTGTTCCGCTGATAAGTGTGCCGATTGAAATAACAAAGGGAAGCGAAGCGTCAAGACGTTTGCCTGTTTTAACCTCAATGTCTTCAAGCACGTCTGCTTGGAACATTGACGGCAAAAGATTTGATGCGCCGAACTGAAGACCGATAAGGAAAAGGAACACAATGAACACAATCTGAAGAATTGTGCTTGGATTTTTGAAATAAAAATAACCAACAGCAAATGCGGCTGTGTTTGCTAGCACTGAATATATACCACTTGCTATATAAAGAACTTTAGCGTTGAACTTTTTAAGCAGGAAGTTGATAACAAGCATACCTACAGCGGTGCCGATACCTGTGGGCAGACCGAAAAGCAGGAACTTTGACGTTGAACCGAGAAGGGCTGCAGCAAGGAACGGACCCATATAGTTTGAAATGTTTCTGAAACTTTTGAGTGTGTCAGAAATAATAATTGCCCAGGCATATTTGTTTTTAAGGATATCACCAAAACCAACCAAAGGATTTTTTCTTTCGGTTGTGTAATTAACACGTTCTTCTACTGCGCTCATGCCGATAAGAGTAGTGATTATACCAACTACGCTGCAAAGACCGGCACCAATTATGTATTGAGTGCCTTCATCCTTCCAGATAAGACCTATAACAAGAACGATTACGAGGGGAGCAGAGTTGCCGACTGCTGAAGAAATGCTTCTGAAAGAAATAATGCTGTCACGTTCTTTGTTATTAGGAGTCATAACGTTACAAATCATATTTACAGAGTTTCCGAAGTTGCAGCCAACACCCCAGAGAACAGCAACAGTTACAACATAAATGAATAAAGTAGAGCTTGCTATGCCTGACGGTGCCCAGAATGAAAGAACCAGTAAAACGCCCATTGGTACTGCGGTGAGCAAAGCAAGTGGTTTAAATTTGCCTCTTTTACCCATTTTTCTGCCGTCAATATACATAACTATAAAGAAGTTAAGCACAAAGCAGATAACGCTTGTCAATGAATTGAAAAGTGCGGTTTGTTCCTCTTCAAGGCGTAAAACGTTAACAAGATAGGCATTACGGTATGAGCCGACCATACCTGTCATATTTGTGTAAAAGAAAATACCGATGAGATACAATACAAGATTTTTGGTTTTAACATACTTCTTGTTTTCGTTTACCGAAACGGATGTAAGTACTTCCATAAAAAACCTCCCGAAAAATTATAGTTAAGTTTAACACCATTTTAGAATCAAATCAATTCGCATATTTAATAAAAATTTGTCTGTTATTTTATAGTTATATACAGTTGGTAAGTATTTAAATAATTCATTCGGTTTAGCAAAAAAATGATGTTTATCGTTGTGTTTTGAAATATTGTGTGGTATAATGTATTTTATAATGGTATAGGTGTTTCTTTTTAAGGTGTTTTATCCTTAAAACCGACTAACGATAAAATCAAGAGGTATGAAGTAAATGATTAAACTGCTACAAAAAATAACTATTATGATTTTTTCGGTAACATTGGTTGCGTTTGTTTTGTTCACAATGATTGCCGAGTTTACAACAGACCGAACTTTACCTGAAATTACGATTGCTTCAGAAGAGATAGAGATCAGTGTAAAAGACAAAAGAGATGTTCTTCTTCAGGGTGTAACTGCTTATGACGGTAAGGACGGAGATATTACTGATGAGATCTTAATCGAGTCTGTTTCCAAATTTATAGAGCCCGGTGTGTGCACTGTTACATATGCTGTAGCTGACAGTGACAGACATGTAACCAAGCAGAGCCGTACCGTTCGTTATATCGACTATACTGCCCCTGAATTTTATATGAAACGAGCATTGGTATATTCGGTTGAAGAAGCTCTTGACATCCGTTCTGCTGTTGGCGCACGTGACTGCATTGACGGCGATATCAGCGATAAAGTAACGATTCTTGCAACTGACTATGTTGAGAACACTGCCGGTGTTTTTACCGTTTCTTTACAGGTAACAAACAGTATGGGTGATTCAATTTATCTTGATGTTACCATTCACGTTGAAGGTAATGAAACAATGGCTCCTGAAATTCAGCTTGAAAAGAGCCTTATTTATATAAAGAAAGGTGAAAAACCTGTATTTGATGATTATATTAAGGAAGTAACAGTAAACGGTGTTCTTATGAAGAATTACAACCTTCTTATTTCCACAAACTTTGATTCTGAAGAGCCCGGAACTTATAATGTTCATTATTATATTACAACAGATAGCGGATATGAGGGTCATTCCATTCTTACTGTTGTTGTAGAGGAGTGATAGCGTTGAAAAAGAATAATACTTGGATTTCTTTCACTTTTGAATGGAACAGCCTTATTAAAGACCTGATTCGTTGCTCTTGGGCAATTGTGCTCGCAGCAATAATTGCATGGATGGGCATTCACGTTTATGAAACAAGCGTTTACACACCCACTTATGTCAGTAGTGCTGTGCTTGTTGTTCGCTCCAAGGTTGGTATTTCAGGTGCATACAGCAACCTCACTGCCTCAGCTGAAATGGCAAAAATATTTACAAAGGTTTTTAAGCAGAATTCAATGAAAAAGCTGGCTGCCGAAAATCTCGGGTTAGATTCATTTGACGGTACAATTGAAACTTCTGTTAAAGGTTCAACAAATATGCTTAATATATCGGTAAAAGCTGATGAACCTGAGTTAGCTTTTCAGCTTCTTACTTCTATTCTTGAAGTTTATCCCAAAGTTTCTGATGCTGTTTTTACAGATGCTGTCATCAATATAATCTCTGAACCTCAAATGCCTTCTTATCCGGCAAACTCGGCATTGATTACTTATAGAAAGCATATTATCTTGCTTGCTATGGCATTTGAGGCCGCAATTGTTATACTTCTCTCTTTGCTTCGCGAAACCGTTAAAGAGGAAAAGGGATTTTCCGGAAAGATTGATTCAAAGCTTTTGGGTATTGTTCCTCACGAACGACCGCATCTGTCGTTTAAAGAGATTTTACAAAAGAAAAAAAGGGCTCTGCTGATAAATGACCCTTATTCAAGCTTAAAGTTTACAGAGGACTATCAAAAACTTGCGACAAAGCTTGAATATATTAATAAAAATAATGGTAAAAAGGTTATCACTATTACCAGTGTTGCTGAAAACGAAGGTAAATCTACTGTTGCGGCTAACCTTGCTATTGCTTTGTCAAACCGTGGCTATAAGATAGCACTTCTTGACCTTGACGTACACAAGCCTTCGCTTTATAAGATTTTTGACTTTTATGATGAAATCAAAAATGATTTTTCTGATGTTCTTTCAAGCAAAATAGGTATTGGTAATTTCAGATTTTTCCGTTACAGAAAAAGTGATTTGCTGATTGCATTTAATAAAAAAACTTATTCTAATTCGGCAGAATTATTTAAAGGTCACTATTTTGAAGATTGTATTTTGACCTTGAGAGAGCAAATGGATTTTGTCATAATAGATACTCCTCCCACTTCTGTTTCTGCAGATGCAATCACCCTTTCAACTTATTCTGACAGTACGCTTATTGTGGTAAGAACTGACTGTGTTCCGGTAAGAGACATTAATGATACTATTCTTTCAATTGCAGATGCAGGCGGTAATCTTGAAGGATGTATTTTAAACAATGTTTATAAGCCGTTCACCTTGTTTGGCCAGATGGGTGCTGATGAACGTGGTGGTTACGGATATGGTAATTATTATGGTTATTCCAAATATTCTAAATCAAGTTCTTTGACTGAAGTGCTTGATGAAGGTTTTTCTGCTGATTTATTAGACGATATGAATAGTAAAAAAGAGGATTAATATTATGAACAATAACGCTTCTCCAAAGGACAATACAATTTCATCGATTGAAATAGGTGTTTTGTTCAGTGATGTTTGGCGTGGTGTAAAGAAGTTTGGATGGGTAGCTTTAGCTTTAGCTGTTCTGTTGGGTGGCGTGCAGTTTTACAGAAGCTATATTCGCTTTACTCCTGAATATACAGCCGCTGCAACATTTACTGTTCACACTGAAAACAAGGTGCTTTCAGGTGATAACGGTGTGTCGGCATACTCTTTCTATTATGACAGAGAAACAGCCGACCAACTTGAAATGGTATTCCCCCATATTATCAGCAATGCAATTCTTCGTAAACAAGTATGCGAAGATTTGGGAGTGGATAGTATGCCTGCTTCTGTTACAGCAGCTTGTGTTGAGGGAACAAATATGATTACCCTTACTGCAAAAGGTTCTGATCCCCAGCTTACTTACGATACGTTGCTTTCTGTTATTGAAAACTATTCTTCTGTTGCTGAGTACATAATCGGACGAACGAAGCTTGTTATGATTAATGACCCCGTTGTTCCTACGAGCCCTTCAAATTCCAGTGAATGGATGAAATCTGTTTTTTATGGGGTGCTTATCGGCTTTGTTTTGGGGTTTGGTTGGATACTGATTTATGCAATGTTTAGGAAAACAATCAGGACAAAGGATGATGTTCAGAATATTCTTAATCAGCACTGCATCGGAGTTTTGCCTCAGGTTGTGTTTAAAAAGTATCGTAGAGAAATCAGCAAAAGCCTTGTAGTAACTAACCCGCTCATCGGAAATGAATTTTATGAGTCTTTTCGCCTTTTGTGCAGTGCTGTACAGGTATCTTTGGAAGATGGGGAAAAGACTGTAATGATTACAAGTACTGCTCCTGGTGAAGGCAAGACTGTGTTAACGGTTAACCTTGCGATATCTTTATCGCGTGAAGAAAAGCGAATGCTTGTGGTTGATGCGGATTTGAGAAAT
This sequence comes from Clostridia bacterium, assembly GCA_017461625.1. Taxonomy (GTDB): domain Bacteria; phylum Bacillota; class Clostridia; order Oscillospirales; family Acutalibacteraceae; genus CAG-488. The sequence goes on along the minus strand of JAFTXJ010000009.1, from coordinate 113,661 downwards.
TCAGGTATTCATAAAATGATTTCTGAAGGAAAATTTGAAAGACTTTTATTGGTTGATAATGAATACTTTACTGTTGAACATATTGAAAAGCTTGATTTTGATTTGCTCAGCTTCAAGCCAAATGTTGATTCTGTTCAAAAAATTGTCCGAACAGTTAAGCTTAAAGAACTTTTGATGACTCTGAAGTATGAATATGATATGGTGCTTGTTGATACACCGCCTTGCGGAATGATTTCGGATGCAACAATTATTGCAGGTGCCGTTGATACAATTATATATGTTGTAAGGCAGGATGCCGTTATTCAATCTAACATACGTTCGGGTATCAGCTCCTTGCTTGAAACAGATGCAAATTTACTTGGTTGTGTTCTTAACTGTGCAACCGGCGGTATCGGAGGTTACGGCAGTTATTACAAATACTACCGCGGTGGATATTCTTATAACTACGGATATTCTAAAAAATACGGATACGGAAGTAAAAAATCCTGAAACAATAATTAAAACAGACAAAAGTGAGATGATATTATGAAAAAGCCCGGCGAATATGCTAAACTTCTTCACTCTTTAAGTAAAGAGTGGAGATGGCTTTTACATTATGTTTCTCGCTACCGTCTTCAAATGATTATTTATGTTGTCTTAGGTGTGGTAAGCATCTGCATGGGGCTAGGTTCAGGTGTAGCTTCCAAATATCTGATTGATGCTGTTGTGTCGCATAATAATGATACGATTGTTACAAGTGCAGTATTTGCTATCTCACTTGCCATTTTGCAGGTTGTCACCGGGTCGGCTATTTCCAGAATCGCTTCAGTTGTCGGAACAAAAATAAGCAATGAAATTCGTGAAGATATTTATGAGCATATTGTTTTTTCTCATTGGGAAGACATAAGCAAGTATCACTCGGGCGAATTGCTTAACAGGATTGAAGGCGATGTTGCTGCCTTGGCTGGAAGTGTTGTTTCTTATATTCCGGGTGTTTTCACAAAGTCTGCTCAGTTTATCGGTTGCCTTGCTGTGGTTTTATATTACGATCCGATAATGGCGGTGTTTGCTTTTCTAAGCTCTCCGTTTCTTTTGCTCACTTCAAAATTTTCAGCTAAAATGATGCGAAAATACAATGAGCAGGCACGTGAGATGAACGGAAAAATTTTGTCATTTTATTCTGAGTCGATTCAGAATATCCAGACGATCAAAGCTTTCGGTATGACAAAATATTATGTGACCCAGCTAAAAAACAACCTTGATTTATACAGAAAATTAAGATTAGATCATGGAAAGTTTTCAATTGTAATGTCTTTGTGTATGTCGGTAATCGGTCTTATGGTAACGTATCTGTGTTATGGTTGGGGTGTATGGCAACTGTGGCAAGGAGCAATAACTTACGGTACCATGACACTGTTTTTGCAGCTTTCGGGTCAGTTATCATCTTCTTTTTCTGCGTTGGTCAAGTTGATTCCAAATGCCATTTCAATCGCAACTGCTGCAGGCAGAGTTATGGAATTGAATGACTTGCCTACAGAAAAAGATATTGATGGTAAAAAGGCCGAATCTATCAGAGAAACTGCAGAAAAAGACGGCTTGCACCTGAGGTGTGACAATCTTACGTATACATATAAAAACGGAACAGCTCCTGTTGTTAAAAACATTTCATTTTATGCAGACCCCGGTGAAACGATTGCTCTTGTTGGTCCTTCGGGTGAGGGTAAAACAACAATTCTTCGTTTGATTTTAGGGCTTGTTAGTCCTGCTTCTGGCGAAATGTCAATGATCACACAAAATGGTGAAAAATTAACTATTTCAGACAGCACTCGAAGATTCTGTTCATATGTTCCTCAGGATAATGCAGTTTTCTCAGGCTGTATTGCTGATAATCTGAGAATAGTAAAACCCGATGCCACTGATGATGAACTGATAGCGGCCCTCGAAACCGCTGATGCGTGGAGCTTTATTAAAAAGCTCAGCGATGGAATCCATACTGAAATAGGTGAGAGGGGCGTGAATTTCTCAGAAGGTCAGATTCAGAGGATTTCCATTGCAAGAGCATTGCTCAGGAATGCACCTGTGCTTGTTATGGATGAAGCTACAAGTGCCCTTGATGCACAGACTGAAGCAACTGTTCTTGCCAATATTATGAAAACATATCCGAATCGCACCTGCGTCATTACAACTCACAGACCGAGTATGTTACAGTATTGCAAACGCGTTTACAGAATTAATGAAGAAGGCAATTTAACCCAAATTGAAAAATAAATTAAGCAGATGTGTCATTGCTTTTTGGCATATCTGCATTTTTATTTGAATTTGAAAAAATGGTGAATATGTTATTGATTTGCTATTGCGGTTGTGTTATAATTTAAAAAATAATAGGGCTTTTGTCTATTGCTGAAGGAGGTGCTGCAATGTTTAAAGTGAAAGACGGTTTTATTGTCAGAAAAATCGGCAACCGATTTATGGCTGTGCCGGTAGGTAGCCGAACCTCTGAAATTCACGGTATGATTGCTTTAAGCGAAAGTGGTGCTCTTTTGTGGGCAGCTCTTGAACAAGGGGCAGATATTGAAACCCTTGCAGGCATCCTAACTGACAATTATGATGTTGAACATTCTGTGGCAGTCTCAGATGTTGAAAGTTTCCTTGATGGATTAAAAGAGCAAGGTGCACTACAATGATAGATTGTCAGCATTTCGGCGATGACTTTTTAAATGAAATCTCTATTTGGGCAAAGCAGAATAGAATTCCGCTTTATACAACATTTGAATTGACTCCTTTTTGCAATTTCAGCTGTGTAATGTGTTACGTTCGCCTTGATAAAAATCTGGCTAAGGAGCAAGGCGAAATGCTCACTGCTGATCAGTGGATAGAAATTGCTCGCCAAGCTAAAGAAGCAGGAACACTCCATTTAACATTAACCGGGGGAGAACCGTTATCTCATCCTGATTTTTGGAAGATATATAAAGAGCTTAATAAGATGGGCTTTTTAATTAATATCCTTTCAAACGGTTCATTGATTGATGAAGAAGCAATGGCTAATTTTCGCCGTTACGGTATGCCCCATATGATGAAGCTCACTGTTTACGGTGCAAGCGATGAAACTTATAAGAGGGTTTGTAATTCCTCAGACGGATTTACAAAGCTATCAAAAGCAGTTGATTTATTGAAAGAGGCGAGAGTTCCTCTTAAAATGACATCAACCATAGTTAAAGAAAATGCCTGTGATTTGCAAAAGATTTATGCTTTTGCCCATGAAAAGGGTATCTCGATGCAGCATACAATTTCGGTGCATAAGTCATCAAGAGGTTCTATAAACACTGTTGAGTCTTCAAGGTTCGAATTTGCCGATTTCCCTGACGAAATAAGTCTTGATATGTTAGAAAGAAGCAAGTTTCCGCCGCTTGAAACACCTTTTGCCTGGTGTGCGAGCCTGGGGCAAAGCCTTGTTATAACATGGCATGGTCATTTTCAGCTGTGCACGTCTTTAAGTGACCCATATGTACAGTATTCCGGTGATTTTTTAAAAGATTTTCATTCGTTAGATAAATTACTTCGGAGCGTAAAAAGCCCCATTGAGTGTCATAGCTGTGAATGGAAAGAATTTTGTCAGCGTTGCCCCGGTATTTTGTGTGCCGAAAGCGGGCATCCCGAAAAAATTGACAGCAGCTTTTGCCTTATGGCAAAGCGACTTCAGGATTTATATAATATCAAAAAGGAGGAAATGTAATTATGAAAAAGAGTTACATTGCACCCGAAAGCAAGCTTATCACCATAAGTGTCAGTGAAAACATCGCAATTTCAGCCGGTGCATCAGAGGTTGGCGGTGCTGCTATTATCACTTTTACCGAGATTCTCGAAAACTGCCGTGATCTTTACACCAATTTGATTGCTGTTACAACAACAGGAACAGAATTTATTGACTATTATGATAATTTAACACAGTTGGTTGAACAAACCGGCAACTATAAAGCTTGGTTTGACTGCTTTAAACGCAAATAAAATGATTAAAATAGCAGATTTGCTTATAGACTGGCAAAATGATGACACCGATTTTGCTGACGGATTTGTTTCAGCAGATAACGAAGAAGCAATAATGTCAATTCGTTTTGCAGAAAAAATGCCCGAGTGTCACGGAATTCAATATGCACAAAGTGAAAAATTTTTAAAAACCGATGGCGGTCAGTGCCTTTGTGCAAATAATGATTGGAGCAGGGTTACAGTGTTTTGTAAACCTATGACCTACAATGATTTTTCTTTGCCTTTAGCTGCTTTATGTGCAAGGTTTTCTTGTTATAGTGCATTGCTTTTCCATTCTTCGCTTGTTGATTATAACGGTCAGGGCTTGCTTTTTATCGGCTGTTCTGGTGTGGGTAAAACTACTCAGGCAGAGTTATGGAATAAGTTTATGAAAGCGGAGATTGTAAACGGAGACAAAGCTTTTGTACGTAATATTGACGGTGATTTTTTCGCTTGCGGATTACCTTGGAAGGGTTCGTCGGAGTATTGTCTTAATAAAAAAGTTCTGCTTAAAGCAATCATTGTTTTAAATCAGTCTGAAGAAAATAAAATAACAAAGCTTGAAGAGTCGTCAACTGATATGTTAATACCTCATGTTTTTCTCCCTCATTGGGATGAATCTTGTGTAGTTGAGGCGTTAAAAACATTTGATTCTTTGGTTAGCAGTGTTCCCGTGTGGCACCTTACCTGCCGCCCTGACGAAGAAGCTGTTAATCTGACTTTTAAAAAGGTTTTCGATTAATTATATATTTTATGCAATAAAACCACCCGAGAGGGGGTTTTGTTGTTTATAGTAGAGGTGTGATATGAATAACAGAGAATGGTTTAAGCAGGCAGAGTTTGGTATGATGGCTCATTGGGGATTATACTCCCTTCTTGGCGGTGAATATCATGGCCGCCGGGTGCTCGATTATGCCGAATGGATTCAAAGCAATATGCCTGTTCCAAACGCAGAATATGGTAAGCTTGCTGATATCTTTAATCCGATTTATTTTAATGCAGATGAATGGATACGTCTTGCCCGTGACTGCGGAATGAAATATTTTGTTTTCACTTCAAAGCATCACGACGGCTTTGCGATGTTTAAGTCACGTGCCGATAAATTTAATATTGTTGATGCAACTCCTTTTGGCAGGGATGTTGTTGCTGAGCTTGGTGAGGCGTGTTACAAATACGGGCTTAAGTTTGGTCTTTATTATTCACAGGAGCTTGACTGGCATCATCCTCACGGTGGAGGATATACCAATTTTGCAGGGTGTTCAGGCACTTCGTGGGATAATAACTGGGATTTTCCTGACAGAAGTAAAAAGGATTTTTCTATTTGTTTCCAAGAAAAAATCAAGCCTCAGGTTAAGGAAATTCTCACAAATTACGGTGATTTGTGTTTAATCTGGTTTGATGTTCCTCATACAATTACAAAAGAGCAGAGCCTTGAATTGAATGCTCTTGTAAAAGAGTATCAGCCTGATTGCCTTATAAATTCAAGAATCGGCAATGGTGCTTATGACTATGTTTCATTGGGGGATAATGAATATCCTACAGAATTCAAACCAACAGAAAATTCTGACCCTAACAGCCTTGACGGCTTTAAATATTCACCTTATGGCCTTTATGAAACTGCAGGTACGCTGAACTCTTCTTGGGGATATAAATATTACGACCAGAACTGGATTACTCCCGAGGAGATTGCAGAAAGAAGAAAGCGTCTTAACTCCCTTGGCGTCAATTATCTTCTTAACATCGGTCCTGATGGTCTTGGAAGGATTCCGTCTTTTTCGGTTGAAGCATTACAAAAATCAGCATTACTTATGAAATAAAATTTGCCCTCTGTTTTTAGCAGAGGGCTTTTTGTTAATATTCTTTAATGCCTTTGATTTCGTGCTCAATTCTTTCCATAAGGCTTTGGAAGAAGCTTATAATTCTTTCAAAAATATTTTCTCTTTCATATTTCACATCTTCACCGTCACCACCAAAGCAGCCGATGTTATTACTTGTGATTTCGTTGCCGAAAAAGTCTGTTGAAAGATTGTTGCCTTCAACCTCAACACCTCTGCCTATCAATGGTGAGTCGGCAGAAAGCTTAAAGCTTTCCGGGTCAGTTAAATCATCACTAACAAATCCGGGGAGTCTGTTTATGGATTTTATTGTGTCACAAAGAGGTTTGTTTGTTCCGTAATAGCAGTTGCTTGCAAAAATGTTGCCGTCTCTGAAATAGTCTGCCATATCGTAGCATACAACATAACCTTCGTCAGGGATAATAATGTTGTTGGCAATTACAGAATTATACATATCAATCATATAAAAATCAGAACAGTTTACAATTGTGTTGTTGTAAAATTTAAAGCCGTGTTCACCCGGATTTGCTGAAATACGGCTTCTTCCGCCGTTATCGTTCACAGAAAGGCAATAACGAACCGTGTTATTGAACTGACCGCTGTAATTGGGGCAGTTGCAGACAAAACGCATATTATCGTGAGAATAAATATATTGATAAGTGCAGTTGTTAGAATGGGAGTCAAAGTCAACTGCCATACCGTCGCCTACGTTTTTCTGACCGGCAATCTCGCAATATTGAATGGTGCTGTTTTCACTTCCCCAGAACCACATTGCTGCAGTGAAATAAAGAATATTGCCGTTTTCGTCTGTTCCGGGACCCTGACAGCAGTTAATGGCACGGCAATCAGTAACCAAAGCTCCGTCACACATTCCTACAATAACAGCCTCAGCATCCATTTCGTGGAAATAGCAGCCTTCAATTAAAAGACCTTCATTATAAACGGGGTCAATGTCTTCTTCGTTTTTGCATGCCCAATCCTGATTATCGTTCCACGAACCCCAAATCATAAATCCGTTAGCACAGTTATAAACTTCACAGTCAGAAATTGTCAGGTCGTTTACTGCATATCTTGAACGGGCGGGGAGACCTTTAACCATAATTGCAGCTCTTGCGGTTGCAGCACCGTTTGAAAAATCGTCGCGGCTGTTAACTCTGTAATTCTGCATATTGGTAAAAAACACATTATCAATAACAATGCCCTCGGATGTCCGGTTGAGGGTGTCAATCCAGATTCCGCCACCATTCGGAGCATCAATATGAATGTTTGAAACTGTAACATATGAGCAGTCGAAAAGGCGAAGAACTTCGTTTTTTTCGTTCGTTTTAAGAATTGCTTTTTCACCGTCACCGTAAGATGAAATTACAATTGGGTTTTCTTTTGTACCGTTGCAGGTGAGGGTAACTTCACAGTCATATTCACCGCCGTTCTTAAAAAGGAAATGAGTACCTGCTTCAATTACAAGATCCTTAAGACCGCTTATAGTTTTAACAGGGTTGTTGATGTCAGTTCCGCTGTTTGTATCATCACCGTCGATGGAGTCGATATAATAATATCTTTTAAAATTCTGTGCGAAGGATAATGTTCCCATGCAACCGAAAACGATTGCAAATGAAACTAAAAAGCATAAAACTCTGTTAATTGTTTTCATAAAAACACTCCTTTGTTTTCAATAATTCAAGTTTAGCAAAAAAGAGTTAATATTTCAATAGAAAATCAAAAATAAACCCTCGGACTATGAATCCGAGGGAAATATTATATTACTGGTCTTCACCAAAGTCTGCTTTGTATGCGGCAACAAGCTTTTCGGGCCAGTCTGATGTAGGCTCAAGCTTACCTGTGAAGAAGCGAAGAGTTTTAGGTTCGTGAACAAATTTAAGTCCGCCGATAAGGTCTCTGTGGTCATATACCCATTTAACACGGTCAATTACATACTCCACCTGTGAAAGAGTAAATACACGTCTGGGCAGAGCAAGACGAACAAGCTCCATTGATGCAAAGCGTTCACTGCCGTCAGCATTTCTTTCTTCTGAAAGTGTTCCTCTCTCCATACCACGGATACCACCGCAAAGATAAAGAGCACAAACAAGAGCGCCTGCGGGGTATTCTTCTTGAGGAATGTGGTCAACAAAAGCACTTGCATTGATGTGAGCACCAAGTCCACCACCGGGAGTGATAACGGGAATACCCATTTTATCAAGCTCATTTACGCAGTAGTTAATAAACTGCGGACCCTGTGAAATAATGTCAAGATCCATTGTTTCATCAAAACCGACTGTAAGAGCCTCCATTTCTTTAACAGACATACCGCCGTATGTAAGGAAACCTTCAAACATAGGAATAAGGTCTTCCATTGAATGGAAAAGTTCCTCATCACGAACAAGGATTCCGCCGCCGCGGCCAAAGCCGAACTTTCTGCCTGAGAAATAAACTATATCATAAAGGTCACAAATCATTCTTGTGATTTCACGAAGTGACTTGTTTTTCATGCTTTCTTCACGTGTTTTAATGAAGTAAAGGTTATCCTGAAGAAGAGATGCGTCAAGAACAGTGAGAATACCGTATTTTTTAGCAAGGTCGGTAGCGTCTTTCATATTTTCATAGGAAATTGGCTGACCACCGATAAGGTTTGTGCCTGCTTCAATGCGAATGTAAGCAATGTTTTCAGGGGTTTCTTTTTTAATGCAGTTTTCAACTGCTTCAAGATCAATGTTGCCTTTGAACGGAAGGTCGCTCTTTGGTTCAAGACCTTCGGCTTTAACAAGCTCTTCAACTCGTCCGCCCAATCTTGTAACATGAGCCTTTGCTGTTGTGAAATGGTAGTTCATAATAACACAGCTGTCCGGTGTTACAAAGCGGGAAGCTATGATGTTTTCACAAGCTCTGCCCTGATGAGCAGGAAGAAGGTTTGCAATACCTGTAATTTCTTCAAGCTTGTCACGCATACGATAAAATGTTTCGCTGCCTGCATAAGCATCGTCAGCTCTGAACATAGCAGACTGCATATTATCGCTCATTGCGTTAACACCTGAGTCTGTGAGCATATCCATAAAGATGTCGCCATTATGAAGCTGGAATGTATTAAATCCTGCATCCTTCATTTTCTGAAGTCTGTCTTCTGCGGGAAGAAGAGAGAGCTTTTGCACAATTTTAACCTTGTGCATTTCAACGGGAACAGGTTTTCTTGAGTAAAACTTAACTTCTGACATATTTCTTTCCTCCAAGGTATTGTTTTTTGTCGAGAAACAGTATACAATACATTCCATGATAAATAAAACAAATAGTTTAGATAAACATTATCGATAAATTCGATTGGAGGAAAATATGGAAATCCGTAATCTTATATCGTTCGTTCATGTGGCAGAGCTCAACAGCTTTACAAAGGCGGCTCAGGCTTTGGGTTATTCTCAGTCAACCATTTCGTTTCAGATAAAACAGCTTGAAACCGAGCTTGATTGCCTTTTGTTTGAAAGAATAAATCATACAATTTCTTTAACAGACAGAGGAAAGGAGCTTCTGTCATATGCCCAGCAGGTAAATGTTCTGACAGATGAGTTTATGCAAAGCATGGATTCACCAAAGGAGTTGACAGGGTTAATCCACTTTGTTTCTCCTGACTCGGTGTGTGAGGATATGCTATTGACCAACTATTTTGATTTTCACAAGCACTATCCCGGGATAAATCTTAAATTTACGAATGCCGACACAGGCGATATGTTTGGTATGCTTGACCGCAATGAGGCTGATGCCATAATAACGCTTGACAATCATGTTTATCGCAGTGATTATGTAATAGCCAAAGAAGAGCATATTCAAATGAACTTTGTGGCAAACAAAAATTCAGTTTTTGCAGGTAAAAAGAATCTTTCGGTTGAGGATATAATAAACAGTCCTTTTGTTTTAACGGAAAGGGGTATGGGCTACAGAGGAATTTTTGATGAAACCCTTGCAAAAAAGTCTATTGACATAAAGCCTGTTCTTGAAGTGGGCAGAACAGATGTTATTACAAAGTTGCTTGAAGAAAATGATGACTGCATTTCGTTTTTGCCGTGCTTTGCCACAGATAAAAAGATAAAAAACGGATCACTGGTTTATCTTGATATTTGTGATTTTGAAACGGATATATGGAAGCAGCTGATTTATCATAAGAATAAATGGATTTCGAATTGTCTCTACGCTTTTCTCGAATATGTAAAAGTGCACGAGTTTAAAAATTAAACCATCAATACAAAAAAGCTCCCTCGAAAGGGAGCTTTAAATTATGGCTGAACGGTGAACGGTTTGTCTTCACTTGGGTGTTCAACTGTTATGAAATTGTTTCTCTTGGCGTATGCCCACTTCATACCGAAGATTTTAGCAAAGCCGTCAACAGGGATATAGAGCTGACCTTTTGCACCACGGTAAACTTTATTGTCCATTATAAAATTTTTACCGTCAGCAAAGGCTACTTCACTGCCTTCAAAAAATGTTGCCTTGTGGCCGTAAAGCTCGCAAGTAACCTTACCTTGCTCTTTGAACACTCCGCCGCCGATGAATGCAACCATTGTAGACATTGGCGCGTACCAGACGCCGTCTTTTTCTTCAGGCGGAGTTTCTGCCATACAAAGACCAAGGTCTGCACCCTTGAACATCAATCTTGTCTGCTTGAAAATGGGAGCAACTCTGTGGGGGAATATATCGTCTTTATCTTTGTCAATGATACATTCGTCAACAATTCTGCCATCGTTAAGAACGGAGGTCATTGTTACCTTGTTGCCGTCAACCTCAATGATTGCCACCATCTGATTATATTCTTCCTGAGGATAGAATGAGCAGTGCCACACTTTGTCCATTGTTCGTGAGCCGGGGGGATTGTTGTTGCCGTTGCCAAGCATATAGTGAATTGTACCCTGTGATGGTTTATCAAAAAGCTCTTCGTTCTTGATAGGATAGCTTCGTGAAAAATTATGCTCGTGACCCGAGAAAAGAATGTCGCATTTTTCCATACATTCTCTCATCATAGGGTAAGCATCATCGTTGGTAAGCTCAGGACCTGAATAGTAAACGGGGAAGTGGTAGGCACCGAAGGTCCAGGTTTTGTTGTGGCTCTTGTGGTCTTCAAGTGACCATTCGTTAACGTCTTCCGGGCCGTTAACGCCGTAAACCACAAAGTGACAGTTGCCGTAGTCAAATGAATAGTTTTCGGTTTTCCAATCCTTTGGTCCGTTGTAGGGGTAAGAATATTTAAACTGTTTGCCAAAAAATTCAGCAGGCTCGGAGTAATATCTGCCGGTGCACTCTTCTTCAGTGTAAACTTCAAAACCCCGATTGTCGTGGTTACCTAAAGTCATCATATACGGTACGTGCTCAATGATTCCGGTAAGACCGCTAAACATACCGTTCCACTGCACCTCGTGCTGACCGCAGTCGCAGTTGTCACCGCCTGTTAAAATAAAACGGGTGTCAGGGTGCTTTTCTAAAACTTCATTGAGCCAGTTTTGGAGCTCGGAGTAATCAGGTTTGTTGAAATTTTTGCATTTCTGATGGTCAGAAATTGCAATGAATTTAAACTTTGTAAGGTTCTCAGGTTCGGTTTCAAAATAAAACTCTTCGCTGCGGTTTTCGTCATCACCGCAGGTGTAATAATATTTTGTGCCGGGCTCAAGACTTGTTATCTTAGCCCAATGTATGTAGCTGATGTCAATATCACTTTCAAAAATTTCAGATATTGCCTCGGTTTTGATAATTTCATCAGAGCCTTCTTTTTTGCAAAGAGTGTATCCTGAAGGAACATCAGTGGAAGTTCTCCAAGTAACGGTCATTGTTGTTTTTGCATCGTCAGAGATGCTGAGCATTATATGGTCAGGGCTTTTTTGTGAGCCTCTTACCGGTTTTTCTTTAAAAGCCATAATAAGCCTCCCGTAAAAAGATATTCCTATTATATCACAATAAATTCCAATTTCAATGGATTGATATTGCATTTTTACACTTGAATTGCTATAATGACAATATATTTTTTAAGGAGTATAAATATGATTGGTTCTGTAGTTAAAAAAATTGTATCTTTACTCGTTGCTACGGTAATGCTTGTGCCGTCGATTTTTTCTCAGGGCTTTGAACGGCTTGAGTCTGACAAAAAAGCACAGATTGAAAGAATTGCTCGGCTTGAACAAGCTTATGCAAACGGTGAAGCTTTAAAAGTGAATGAGCAGGATTTTGTTCTTGGAGATTTAAACATTGCCATTGAAAACGGCATTAAATTCAATGAAATTTCATTTGTTGCCACTCATAACAGTTATCAGACTAAGACAGTTGAGGCTTATTGTCAGATTTTTGATAATCTTTCAGCTCTTACATTTAATCTTGTGAGCAACAAATCGGGTGAATTTTCAAGCCAGACGCTGACTGATCAGTTTAACTGTGGAATAAGAAGCATTGAAATGGATATAGAAACAGTCAAAAATGGTGATGATGTATCTTTTGTTTGTATGCATAATCCTTATTTCGATATGGGAACAACCAGCTATAGCTTTGAGCTTGCACTTAAAGAGATTAAAATGTGGTCTGATTACAATCCGAGCCATTTACCTATAACAATTATAATTGAGCCCAAAACATCATTTATCCCATTGGAAAATATGGAGTATATGAATCTTGATTATGCTCTTAAGCTTGATGAAATGTTAAGGGATGTTCTTGGTGATAATTTGTTTGAACCTGCCGATATGCTCAGGGATTACGCTTCTTTTGCTGAAATGCGTTATGCGGATGATTGGTGTAAGGTTGAAGATATGCTTGGTAAGGTTGTGGTGCTTCTTCACGACACCGGCATTACAGAAGATTATATTAAGCTTGATGAAAGCATTAAATCTCAAGCGATGTTTCCGATGTTGCGTTATGATGACAGTGATTTGCCATATGCAAGCTTTTTGCTTATGAATAACCCTTGGGATGCTTTTGAAAATAGAGATGAGATTATTGACACCAAAAAACTCATTGTCAGAACAATGGCAGACAGTTATACTGATGTTTCTCAAAAAGATCTTGATGATTCTATACAAAGCGGAGCTCAGATTATCTCAACCGATTATCCTGTAAGAACCGACTCAATAGCTGACAGTTACGTAGTTTCATTCGGAAACAATAAAACAATCAGAGTCAAATAATTTTGAGGCAGATATTTTCTGCCTCTTTTTTATTGATATGAGTTTTAAAAGGTGATATAATATTCACTTGAACGGAGGCGTTACAATGGGCGAAGTTAAAGTGTTAAGCTACAAATATCTTGTTGGTGCAGCAAATGTAGGATGGAAGAGTAACTCATATACAGGTTCCCTTTCTTTAAATCCTCGAAGGCATAATGCAGCTGATGAAGAGTTTAAATATCGTACTTTTTTAATTGAAAAAGAGATTGACGGTGAAAAAGAATTTGTTGTGTGTGCTCAATGCTTTGTGGGTAATCAGTCCTTTGACGCTGTGGATAAGGAAAAGATTCAATCCCTCGAATTTGAAGGCAACGATGACGGTGTTGAAAAGGCACGTCAATGGTTGCAGGATGCTTTTGATGCCGTGATGAAAGAAAGATCAGCTTTATGATAAATGTATTTTTGTATGCGGCAAATGCAGTTTTACCAATAGTTTTACTCATTGCTTTGGGATACTTTTTGCGACAGCGTAATTTTTATGATGAAAAGTTTCTTAAAACTGCCAATAAGTTAGGCTTCAGGGTAGTTTTGCCAATGCTGTTGTTTTATAATGTTTATAAAATTGACAGCTTAGCTTCAATAAATTGGTCAACCGTTTTATATGCCATTGTTACAATTCTTGTTTTGTTTGCAGTGGGTTTAGTTGCAGTTATGGTTTTTTGCAAAAATGACAGACAAAAAGGTGTTTTACTTCAAAGTTCATTCCGTTCAAATTTTGCTATAATCGGTATACCGCTTGCTCAGTCTTTGGGTGGGGATGAAACATTGGCGGTTGTGTCGGTGCTTTCGGCTTTTTCAATAGCACTTTTTAATGTGCTTGCGGTTATTTCATTAACCGTATTTATCAAAGATGAAGAAAACAGCAAGCCAAGCGTTAAATCAATTTTAATTAAAATCAGCAAAAATCCGTTGATTATAGCCATTTTGCTTGGGCTTCTCTGCCTTTTGTTTAGGTCGGTTGAGCCGGTAACTTCCGACGGAAATCCTGTGTTCACACTCAAAAATCAGCTTCCGTTTTTGTATTCAGCTGTTGAAACTGCGGCTAAAATGGCATCACCTTTGATGCTGATAGTTTTAGGCGGTCAGTTTTCATTTGAAGCGATTGGGGCTCTTAAAAAGCAGATCGCTATGGGCACATTTATGCGAATTATCTTAGCTCCCGTTATCGGTGTAGGCGGTGCAATTTTATTGAACGAGCTTGGTGTTTTCACTTTTAATTCTAATGATTACGCTGCTTTTATTGCACTTTTTGGCTCGCCTATAGCTGTTTCAAGTGCGGTTATGGCGGCAGAAATGCATAATGATGAGCAGCTTGCCGGTCAGCTTGTTGTGTGGACCAGTATAGGTTCGGTGGCAACTGTTTTTATCAGTGCGGTTATTTTAAAATCTTTCAGCCTTTTATAGGAGTGGTTTTATGGAAAATATACTTACTAAAATACCTGCTTTGCCTCAGGGCGGTGAAGCTCCGTATGATTGTAACAACGGTGTGTGGCTCTTTCTTTTCAGAGATAAAGCCAAAGAAGATATGGATGCTTACGTTGTCAAAGCTTTAGATATGGGCTATACCGTTTTTGACGAAACTTCATTTGGTGAGAATTTTTACTCAACCCTTATAAAAGACGGCTTTTGTCTTCATGTTTATTTTACTACCTATGATTCATCTTTGCGAATAATTGCAGACGGCTTTACTGACCTTTATGAGCCGAAAAAACCTGAGGTTGAAGAACGTTGTTCAACCACATTGTGGCAGTTTGAAGTTGACCATACCCTCATTGACTGCGGTATGTGTTATATAATCCGTTGCTGTGACAACAGCTTTTTTGTGATTGACAGTGCTCATCCGTATTCAATCAATGACGATGAAAGAATATACAGTTTCCTTAGAAAATACACCCCTGAAGGTGAAAAAATCAGAGTTGCAGGTTGGTTTTTCTCCCATGCTCACGAGGACCATGTAGGTAAATTCTGTGACATATTGAGATATAAAACTGATATTGAAATTGAAGCCCTCTATTATAATTTTATTTCAACCGAGCACCGTGACAGCCACAATTGGATGAACTCAGGCAAGAACTTCCAAAGAATGTATGAACAGCTTTTTAGCGAACATCCTGAAATCAAAAAAATCAAGCTCCATTCGGGTCAGCATTTCTTTGTCAGAAATCTTGAATTCAGAGTTCTCTGCACTCACGAAGATGTTTATCCCAACTCAAATCTCAATTATAACGATTCTTCAACAATGCTTATCATGAACACCTGCGGAAACACCGTTCAATTCCCTGGTGATGCAGGGTTTGAAGAGAGTGACATTGTCTGCCCTCGTTTTGGTAAGCTTTTAAAATGTGACATTATGCAGGCGGCTCATCACGGTCATTTTGGAACAAGAACAGAGTTTTATGAGCTTGCAGATGCTAAAACAATACTCTTCCCTACAACTCAGATTAAATATGATGAAGAGTTTGAAAAAATTGAAACTAACCGTATAGCGGTTGATATTGCAGATGAATGCTTTATAGCTTCTAACGGAACAATGGAGTTTAATCTCCCGTACAAAGTGGGTGAGGCTGTTCACCACGATGATGAAACCTTTGAAGATTTTGACGGGATTTATAATCTTTGGGCATATACATATACTGATGAACGAAAGCAAGAGCTTCGTGAATTATTCTTAAAAAACGGCGGCAAGCTTTAATAAAATTTTCCTCCTTTGATAAGGAGGAAAATTTTTTATACCTATTGACATGCAACACAAGATATAGTATTATTTATAGGCATTCGGCACACTATTTGGGAATTAAAATTTTGAAGTGGAATTTGATTAGAAAGGTGAATTTATGAGAATTATTAAAAGAAACGGTTCTGAGGTTGACTTCGATGTATCTAAAATCGCAGCGGCTGTAACAAAAGCCAATGAAGCAACTGACGGCAAAAAAGAGCTTTCTGATGCACAGATTAAAGAAATTTCGGAATATGTAGAGTTTAAAATCAGCAAGGCAAACAGAGCTTTTTCTGTTGAAGAAATTCAGGATATTGTAGAAAATCAGATTATGGCTCAGGGTGCCTTTGATGTTGCAAGGCGTTATGTTAAATATCGCTACACCCGTTCTCTTATCCGTAAGGCAAATACTACCGACAATCAGATTCTTTCTCTTATTGAGTGTAACAACGAAGAAGTAAAACAAGAAAATTCTAACAAAAACCCCACTGTTAACAGTGTTCAGCGTGATTATATGGCGGGTGAGGTCAGTAAGGATATTACTAAGAGAATCCTTCTTCCTCAGCATATTACCGAGGCTCACGAGCAGGGTATAATCCATTTTCACGATATGGACTATTTTGCTCAGCATATGCATAACTGCGATTTGGTTAACCTTGAGGATATGCTCCAGAACGGCACAGTTATCAGTGGCACCTGCATTGAAAAACCACACAGCTTTTCAACAGCCTGCAATATTTCAACTCAGATTATTGCTCAGGTTGCCAGCAGTCAGTATGGCGGTCAGAGCATCAGCTTGGCTCACCTTGCTCCCTTTGTTCAGGTTTCAAGAGAAAAAATCCGTAAGGATGTTCTTATTGAAGCTCAGGAGTTTGGCGGTGATGTTGACGAAGAAACTATAAACAAAGTTGTTGAAAGACGTTTGAGAGAAGAGGTCCGCAAAGGCGTTCAAACTATTCAGTATCAGGTTGTAACCCTTCTCACAACCAACGGTCAGGCTCCATTTGTTACCGTGTTTATGTATCTTAACGAAGCAAAAAGTGAGCAAGAAAAGGCTGACCTTGCTTTGATTATTGAAGAAACACTTAATCAGCGCTATCAGGGTGTTAAAAATGAAAGCGGTGTGTGGGTAACTCCCGCATTCCCCAAGCTTATTTATGTTCTTGAAGAGGATAACATTCAGCCCGGCTCACGTTATTATTATTTGACTGAGCTTGCTGCAAAGTGCACAGCCAAGCGTCTTGTTCCCGATTACATTTCTGAAAAGAAAATGATGGAGCTCAAAGAGGGCAACTGCTTCCCGGTTATGGGTTGCAGAAGTGCTTTGACTCCTTGGAAAGATGAAAATGGTAACTATAAGTTCTATGGTCGCTTTAATCAGGGTGTTGTAACAATCAACCTTGTTGATGTTGCTCTTTCTTCAGGCGGTGATATGAACAAGTTCTGGAAGATTTTTGACGAAAGACTTGAGCTTTGTTATGAAGCTCTTATGTGCCGCCATAACAGACTTAAAGGCACACTTTCCGATGCCGCGCCAATTTTGTGGCAGCACGGTGCTATTGCACGTCTTCCTAAAGGAACTCCCATTGATGAGCTTCTTTATGGCGGTTATTCCACGATTTCACTTGGCTATGCAGGTCTTTGTGAATGTGTAAGATATATGACAGGCAAGTCACACACTGACCCCGAAGCAACACCATTTGCCATTGATGTTATGAAATATATGAACAAAGCCTGTAATCAGTGGAAAGCTGAAACCACAATCGGCTTTGGTATTTACGGCACTCCTCTTGAAAGCACAACTTACCGCTTTGCAAAGTGCCTTCAGCAGAGATTTGGTATTGTTGAAGGTGTAACTGATAAAAATTACATCACCAACAGCTATCATGTTCATGTAACAGAAGAAATAAATGCCTTTGATAAGCTTGCTTTTGAGGCTAAGTTCCAGGCTCTTTCCACAGGCGGTGCAATCTCTTATGTAGAGGTTCCTAATATGCAAAATAACCTTGAAGCAGTTTTGCAGGTTATCAGGTTTATTTATGACAATATTATGTATGCCGAACTTAACACAAAGAGTGACTATTGTCAGGAATGTGGCTATGACGGCGAAATTATGATTGTTTCTGATGATGGCGGCAAGCTTGTTTGGGAATGCCCCAACTGCGGCAACCGCGACCAGGCTAAGATGAATGTTGCAAGAAGAACTTGTGGTTACATCGGCTCTCAATTCTGGAATCAGGGCAGAACACAGGAAATTAAAGAAAGAGTGCTTCACCTGTAATGAATTACGGCGAAATAAAAAAAACAGATATTGCCAACGGCGAGGGTGTCAGAGTGTCGCTGTTTGTTTCGGGCTGCACTCATCACTGTGAGGGTTGCTTTAACCCCGAAACGTGGAATTTTGGTTACGGTAAGGAATTTACCGAAGAAACCGAAAATGAGCTTTTGAATGCACTTGCTCCTGATTTTATCAACGGTCTGTCTCTCTTAGGAGGCGAACCCTTTGAGCCTCAAAATCAAAGAGCTTTGTTACCGTTTCTTAAAAAGGTGAAAGAGTTGTATCCCACAAAAAATATATGGTGTTATACTGGTTATCTTTTTGATGCAGAATTACTGAAAGACAGCCGTGCAAGATGTGAAGTAACCGATGAAATGCTCAGTATGATTGATGTGCTTGTTGACGGTGAATTTAAGCAGGAGCTTAAAAATATCACTCTCAAGTTCCGAGGCTCCGAAAATCAGCGTATAATCAATGTTAAAAAATCCCTCGAAGCAGGAACAATAGTTTTATATTATTAAAAAAACCACTTCATAAGCGTAATGGCTTGTGAAGTGGTTTTCTTTAAAGCTTTATTCCGAAGGCAACGTCTGTACCGAGGTTTTCGAGGTGAGTTAATCCTTGTTTTTTATAAAAGTTGCCTGCGTTTATGTTATCGGTTCCTGCAGTGAGCATAACTCCGCTTATCCCTTTTGAACGAAGGTGATCAAACAGCGTGTTTAACAGCTTACCGCCCCAACCCTGACGGTGATAATCGGGCAACAAATCAATGTGAAGGTGAGCAGGGTAGGTGGCTTTATATTTATTTTGCAACACCGTAGAAACAAGTGCCCATTTATATAATTCCTCACCGCATTTTTCTGCTAAAGGAAGATATTCTTCATCAAATATTTTCTTATAACCGTCATAATCTTCTGAGCATATGATGTATCCAACCGCTTTGCCGTCATCGTCAAGAACAAAGCAGTTTTCGGGTTCGTGCTCAATATAATAATCGCAAAAAGTGTGCAGAATAAAATTGCAAAGATTCTGGTCTTCAATATGACCGTCACTGTTGAGGCAAACATAACGGACTGAGTCAAAATCTCTTTTTTCATATTTTCTGATGCTTAGCATAATAAATCTCCTAGTTTAAATAATTCCAATTTATAATATATAAAATCAGTAAAAAAATCAATACTTTTGCCAATGCATAATTGAAAAAAGGCGAAAATCGTGTATAATACACCTAAGAGAGGATTTTGCTTATGAAAACTGATAGTATTACTGCAAGGATGTTGCGCATTTTGTCAAAAGCAATTATTTTTGCTATGCCAAAAAGAAATTTTACAACTGCAGAAGAAGCAAATAAATATCTGCTGACCGGTGATGAAAAGTTCAAAATTAAAAATGGCGATTGTTTTACTTGCGGATTTGCAAAAAGCGTACTTACACCTGAAGATATTGAAAACGGAAAATATTTTATTGCAGGCTATGATTCAAATAACCCTGCAACAGGTGTGCTTGATGATATGTTTGCACGTGCTGTTTATATTGATGATAATACCGGCTCCGGTGGTGTGGTTATGTGTGCTGTTGATGCTGTTGGTATCAGCCGAAAAGATATTAACCGTATCAGAAAAATTGTTATTGAAAGCGGCGAAATTCCTTTACTTAAGTCGCTGAATATATGTGCTACACACTCTCATTCGGCTGTTGATACTCAAGGGCTGTGGGGTGAAAAGATCTATAAGTGTGGCAGAGATGAAAAGTTTATGGAAAGGCTTTGTCGACTTACAGCTCAGGCAATAATCTCTGCTTATAAAAACAGAGCTGACGGCAAGATGTTTTATTCCGTAACAAAAACTGACGGTTTGCAATTTGATTGTCGCACTCCCGACACTTTTGACTCGAATCTTACAGTGATACGTTTTAAATCTTTTGATGAAAGCAAAAATATATGTATAGTGAATTTTGCCTCACACGCCGAGCTTCTCGGTAGCAAAACCAAAAGTATAAGTGCAGATTTTCCTGCGTATATGATTAAAGAGATTGAGCGAAACAACAAAAACTGTGATGCAGTATTTTTTAACGGCGCAATCGGCGGAATGATTTCTGCAAAAGAAATAAAAAAGGTTTATCGTAACACCATTGACTGTGAGCAGTATACACAGCAATTCGGCAAAATTCTTGGTGAAATTGTAAATTCACTTGATGATGAAAAAGAGCTTGTTCCGCGTGTTAATGTTAAATCCGCACCGGTTAACATTAAGGGTGCTAATTTTGTGCTGATTCTTGCAAGATTTCTTAAGGTGCTTAACAATGATATTGTTCGTAACAAAAAGCGAACAGAGGCTTATATTTTTTCAGAGGTCGGTTATCTTGAATTAGGTGACAAAGATATTGGTATGTTCCTCATTCCGGGTGAGCTTTTTCCTGAACTGTTTAACGGAGAGTTTTTGTCTGAAAAAGATGCTGCCAACGGAGTGAAGGCCAAGTATAATGTGCTTTGCAGACAAGGTGATGCCAAGCATAAATTTGTTGTTGGTCTTTGTAATGATGAACTCGGATATATTATACCGGACAATGATTTTTACCTTGACGCCAAAATGCCGTATATCAATTCAGGTAATGATAAATTTGGCAGAAACCACTATGAAGAAACTAATTCAACAGGCCCTGAAACGGCAAGAACATTGCTTGATGCTGTTGAAAAGATTATTCTTTCTGCAAAATAATTTTGAGGAGAACCTGAGTTATGAAATATTATTTAGGTATAGACGGTGGCGGAACAAAAACGACGGCGGCTGTTGCAGATGAAAACGGTCTTTTATTTAAAAGAGAGGGCAAAACAATCAATTTTTATTCCGTAGGTATGCAAATTGCCAGAAAGAACCTCTCTGAACTTATATGTGAAATTGAATCTGAGTTGAAGATAAATCGGTTTGAAAGCGTTTTTATCGGATGCTCTGCCCTTGACGGTGAGGCTGATGAAGAGCTTGTAAAAACACTGTGCTCTGATGTTATTGATGCAGAAAAAATTAAAATCAACAGCGATGTTTATATTGCCCTTAAAGCTGTGGGTGATGCAATATGTCCTTGTGTGGCAATCTGCGGTACAGGTTCTATGGCTATTGCTCAAGATTTTTCAGGTAACATTCATATAACAGGAGGTTGGGGTCACATAATCGGTGATGAGGGCTCGGCTTATGCAATTTCATTGCGGGCGTTAAAGCTTTGCTGTCGGCAATTTGACAAAGGTGAGGATACACCACTTTTAAAAAGTGCTCTTAAATTCTTTGATGTAACAGATTTCAGAAAAGTGATTGATGTTATTTATTCTGATAAAACGACAAAAGATGTGATTGCCGCTTTTGCAACAAAAGTTTGTGAGCTTGCTTGTGGCGGTGATGAAACATCTTTGAAAATTATTCAAACTGAGGCACAGAAATTTGCCGATACCGTTTTAATTTTGCTCAAAAAAGTTAAGGTTTGCAGTTTGCTTGGGCTTTATGGCGGGGTATTTGAAAATAATAGGATTTTTGTTGAATTTTTTTCTGAAAAAATAAGAGAGAGTTTCCCGGAACTTTCAATAAAAATTATAGATGTTCCACCTGAAGAAAGTGCATTAAACCTTGCGAGGGATTTATGATGAAAAAACATTTGGAATATATAAAAAAGATTGAGTCTATAATTGAAAAAATTTCTGTTGACGGAATGGGATCCATTGAACAGGCAGCTAGCCTTATGGCTGAAACTTTAATGAAGAAAAAGAGAATTTATCTTTTCGGCACAGGTCATTCTCATATGCTTGCAGAAGAGCTTTTTTACCGAGCAGGCGGTCTGGTTGAGATTCATCCTGTACTTATTGATGAGCTGATGCTTCATGTTTCAGCATCAGGCAGCACCGAAGCGGAGCGTGAAGAGGGTCTTGCAGAGAAGATATTTACAGATTATCTGATGAGTGAAGGCGATACGATTTTTATCATCTCTAACTCAGGCAGGAACGGTGTTGTTATAGACATGGCGCTCTTATGCCGTGAAAAAGGGATGAATGTTATTGCTCTTACCAACATTGAACATACTATGTCGGGGGCTTCTCGTCATCACTGCGGAAAGCGACTTTGTGAAATTGCTCACATTGTGCTTGATAACGGCGGTTGCGTTGGTGATGCTTGCATTGAGGTTGAAGGCGTTGTCGGTAAAATTTGCCCCACTTCAACGGTTTGCGGAGCAATGATACTTAACAGTGTTGTTGCACGGGCAGTTGAAATATGTGCAGAAAACGGTTATTATCCCGATCATTTTGCTAGTGCAAACATTGATAACGGTGATGAAATAAATGCTGCATTTATTGAGAAATATCAAAAGGAGGTAAAACACCTGTGATTTATCCTATACCACAAAAAAATAATCTTTGCGGTGTACCCGTTACTATCAAAGACGTTGCTGTAAGCGGAGATTTTCAATCCCTTGCACTTACTGTTTTTGAAGATTACGGCATCGGCACCAAGGGCGATTTTTTAGTTAAAATAAAAGTGAAAAATGAACGCAAAACAACATATATTGAAGAGCTTTCACGCTTGAGTGACGAAAAATATTTTATCACTGTTAATAGTGACGGAGCTTTTGTTGAAACATCATCACGTCGAGGTGTTTTCAGAGCAATCAATACATTATCAAAGCTTATTGTAAACGGTGAGCTTAAAGAAGGTGAGCTTGAAGATTATCCGCTGTTTGAGACAAGAGGATACATCGAGGGCTTTTACGGTCATACCTGGGAGCAATCAAAACGCCTCAGCGTGTTGCAGCTTATGGCAAAGTACGGTATGAATACGTTTTTTTATGCTCCGAAGGATGATGAATATCACCGTGCAAAATGGCGTGAATTTTACCCCGAAAAAGAAATTATGCAGCTCAAAAAGCTCCTTGAAGCTGCCAGATTTAACGAGCTTGATTTTTGTTGGTGCATAGGTCCGGGATTGACTTATTGCTACTCATCTGATTCGGATTTTGAAACGCTTATAAACAAAATTAAAAGCATTTATGCTTTGGGTGCAAAAAATTTCGGATTGCTTCTTGATGATATTCCCGCTGATTTTCAGTATCCTGAAGATGCAGAAAATTACAGCGATATTGTCGATGCCCACATTGCACTTGTGAATAAGACATACAAATCTCTTAAGGCTGTTGATTCTTCAATCCGTCTTACTGTTTGCCCCACACAATATTTTGGCGAAGCAGACGATTATTATATCAGCAAGTTCGCAAGAGGTATTCCTGCGGATGTGCGTGTTTTCTGGACAGGACGAGAAATTTGTTCCGGCTTTTTAACTTGCCGTGAAGCTGATGATTTTATTCGTTCGACCAATCATAAGCCGTTTTATTGGGATAATTATCCCGTTAATGATGCTGAGATGTTCCAGGAGATGCATTTGGGAGCCGTTAAAGGAAGAGATAAGGAGCTTTACAAACACAGTGAAGGTCTTATTTCAAACGTAATGGAATATGCTGAATGTTCAAAAATTCCGTTAATGACAATTGCTGACTATCTGTGGAATCCGTTGCAGTATAACAGTGAAAAATCGTTAAAAAATGCTCATAGAGAGCTCTTAGGTGAAAGGGCAGAGCAGTTTGCATACATAGCCGACCACCTTTGTGTTTCGTGTGTGTCCCGACATGGGTCTGAGCTTATGAGTGATGTTTTATCACATATTAATTTTTTATTGTCAACAGGTCAGATGCAACAGGCTCTTACTGAATTTAGCGAGTATAACACTAAAATGAGACAGTGCCTTGAAATGGTCAGTGACACTTCTGTGCCGCTTTTTGCTGAGCTTCAGAAATGGGTAAAGAAGTTTTCTTTGTGTTGTGATTTGCTTGATGCAATTCTGACAGTATGGATGTCACCTTCACAAGAAACTGCTCAAAAACTCGCTTGCCTTCTCGAACAGTATAATTCAGATGCAGTTATTCTTACAGGATTCTGTTTGAGAGAAGCGGCAGAAAGAACTATTGATATGGTAATGTAAAACAACAGCTGCTACAGTTAACCGGTAGCAGCTGTTATTATATATATTATCCGATTTTTTTACCGTTGAGTTTAATTTTGACACCCATCGGTCCTTTAAGAATACCTGTGCAGGTGGTTTCGCTGAAGGTCACATCTGTGTGAAGCATTTTTCCTTTAAGCATATCACATGTGGCGTCTGCACTGAGGGTATTTCCGTTTATTTTTAAGTTAGAAATTTCCATCTCAGGCACATTAAAGCCGGGTACTTCAAATTTGAATTCATATTCTCCGTTGTTATCTCTGACGGTTATTTTTGCAGTTCCTTTAAAAAACATCGAATTTACGGGAACTTCCCATACTCCCAAGCCAAGCATAGCTACACCTCTCTTTTTACAAATTTTATCATTACTTACATTTATTGTCAACTGCAATTTAGAACTGTAAAATGTTGACTTTTCAGACAATATATATTACAATATATATTAATTATACAATTCCCTAATTATGCTCGAATTTTTAATGAAAGAGATTGATTTTTTATGAGTTTTAATAACGTAAAAACAAAAAGAATCATAATGATGATTTATGATGCTATAGTTGTAAATCTATCTTTTGTTCTTGCAGCTTTGTTGGAAGATATACAACTCAACGGATTTGTTGCACTGCTTCAAAGAAGTATTCCGGTTACCGTCATTTTCCTTTTTTTGTATGCTGCCTTTGAAGTGTATAAAAGCATGTGGGAGTATGCGGGTACCAAAGAACTTGCCAAAATTTTTGGTGCCACCGTTATCGGTGGTATATCAAGCATTGCAGTTGACATTATTATGTCGAATTTCGGTTTTGAAGTGTCCAACATTGAAGGTGGCAATTTCGGAACATCGTTTTATATTATCGGTACAGCTTTGGTGCTGTTCTTCACATGTGCTTTCAGATTGAGCTACAGATTGTTGAGACGTTCTTCACAGGATTTGATGTGGTTCTTTCACAAAACCAACAACAGAGTTATGATTGTCGGTGCAGGCGATATGGGTATGATAATCATAAAAGAACTTGAAGCCAATAATTATCACAAAGGTAAGCCTGTGGTTGCGGTTGATGACAATCCGTTTAAAAAAGGTCAGTCCATTCGCGGAGTTCCGGTAAGGGGAAGCTGCAATGATATTGTTGAGCTTGCCGAAAAATACAGAATTGACACAATTATTATCTGTATTCCGTCTGCAAGTGATACAAGAATCAATGAAATTTTACATATTTGTGTTTCAACAGGCTGTAAGCTTAAGATTTCTCCAAGTGTCCTTGAAATGGTTGAAGGTACCGAATCAAAAATCAGAGACGTTAATATCACAGACCTCCTTTCAAGACCTGAGGTTAAGCTTGATACAGAAATCTGTAAATACATCACAGGCAAAAATGTGCTTGTAACAGGTGGTGGCGGCTCAATCGGAAGTGAACTGTGTAGACAGATTTCAAAATATTCTCCTGCTAAAATTATTGTATTTGATATTTACGAAAATAATGCCTACGTTCTTAAAAATCAACTTGATAAGTTTTACGGAGGCTTTCCTGAAATTGAAATTCGAATCGGATCCGTCAGAGATGAAGACCGTCTCAGAGAGGTTTTTGAAGAGTTTCATCCTGATGTTGTTTTCCATGCTGCTGCACATAAGCATGTTCCTTTGATGGAAGACAGTCCCAGAGAAGCTGTTAAAAACAACGTTTTCGGAACATTTAATCTTGCTAAGCTGGCTGTTGAATACAAGGTTGAAAGATTTGTAAGTATTTCAACTGACAAAGCCGTGAACCCCACAAATGTAATGGGTGCCACAAAACGTGTTACTGAAATGATAATTCAGTACTTTGAAAGAAAATGCAACAACTCAACAAAGTTTGCTGCCGTTCGTTTCGGCAATGTTCTCGGTTCCAGCGGAAGCGTTATTCCTCTTTTTACAGAGCAAATTAAAAGCGGCGGACCGGTTACGGTTACTCATCCTGACATTACAAGATATTTTATGACTATTCCCGAAGCTTCACAGCTTGTAATTCAGGCAGGCGGTATGGCATCAGGCGGAGAAATCTTTGTGCTTGATATGGGCGAACCCGTCAAAATACTTTCTCTTGCAGAGAATCTTATCAGCCTTTCAGGCTATAAGCCGTATGTTGATATTGACATTAAGTTTACCGGTTTGCGTCCGGGTGAAAAGCTTTATGAAGAGCTTGCTCTTGAGGATGAAATAGGTGACAGAAAGATGACTGCTAACAATAAAATTTTTGTGACAAGCCCGGTTAAAATGGATGATGAGCTTTTTATTACACAGCTTGAAGCAATTAAAAAAGCTGATGCTTCACAAATCAGAGATTTACTTAAAGAAATCGTTCCGAATTTTCACGAGTCTGAATAACTGAGTAAGGTGATTAATTTGTATAAAAGCGTTAAAAGAATATTGGATTTTATCTGTGCTCTTTTTGCGATAATAGTTTTGTCACCCATAATGTTTGTGGCGGCGGTGCTGATAAAAGCAGATGATGGCGGTCCCGCTTTATTCAGACAAAAACGTCCAGGTAAAGACGGCAAAGTTTTTGAGGTTTATAAATTCAGAACAATGAGCATAAAAACCGAAGATGAAAACGGAAGACCTCTTTCGGATATGGAGCGAATGACCAAAATAGGAACACTTCTCAGGAAAACAAGCATAGACGAGCTGCCTCAGTTTGTAAATGTCTTAAAGGGTGAGATGAGCTTTATCGGTCCGAGGCCTCTTTTGTGTGAGTATCTCGAGCTTTATTCACCTCATCAGGCAAGAAGGCATGAGGTAAGACCGGGAATTTCCGGGTGGGCACAAGTCAACGGAAGAAACGCAATAACCTGGGAAAAAAAGTTCGATTACGATGTTTTTTATGTTGATAATATAAGCTTGTTTTTGGATATAAAAATATTATTTAAAACAGTTAAAAATGTTTTTGACGGTGCAGATATTAACTGCAGTGAGCAAAACACAATGGAAAAATTCACAGGAAGTAATACCGTTGAGAAAGGCAGGTAAATAAAATGAAAAAGATTCTGTTTGCGGCAACAATTACAGATCATTTTTATTATTTTCATTTACCTTATCTTAAATACTTTCACGATATTGGTTGGGAAGTTCATGTTGCCGGCAGAGGCAGCAGAAAATTGCCTGACTGTGATTTTCAATACGATATTCCGTTTGAACGTTCACCGTTTTCAAAAGGGAATATAGAGGCATATAAGCAACTGAAAAAAGTTATAGATGACAACGATTTTGATATAATCCATTGTCACACGCCGATGGGCGGAATGCTTGCACGCATCGCGGCTTCAAAAAAACGTAAAAATGGCACCAAGGTAATTTATACTGCTCACGGTTTCCATTTTTACAAAGGTGCTCCGTTTTTAAATTGGGCAATATATTTTCCGATTGAATGGATAATGTCACGAATAACAGATTGCCTTATTACTATTAATCAGGAAGATTATGATTTAGCCTGCAAACAATTCAAAAAGCCAACAGTTAAGTTAGTGGACGGTGTAGGATACAATAATGATTTGTTTTTTTCTGTATCAAAAGAAGAAAAAAACAAAATTCGTAAAGAAAAGGGCTTCTTTGTTAATGATAAGCTGTTGATTTATGTGGCAGAACTGAATGCAAATAAAAATCAAAGCATGCTTATCAGAATGATGTCAAAGCTTAAAACACAAAACGTTAAGCTTTTATTAGCCGGTGCAGATAATTTTAACGGAGAATATCAAAAACTGGCAAAAAATCTTGGTATTGAAGAAAAGGTTTTTTTTCTCGGTCATAGAGAAGATGTTGAACAGCTTTTAAAAATGAGTGACATCTGTGTTGCTTCAAGTTTACGTGAAGGATTGCCGGTTAATATTATGGAGGCTATGGCAGTGGGGCTTCCGGTTGTTGCAGGGGATAACCGCGGTCACAGGTCTTTGATTTCAAATGAAGTTGACGGTTTTATAGTCAACCCGAATGATTGTGATGAAGCCGCACAAAAAATTGATCTGCTTTTTAGTAATCAATCACTTTATGGCGAGCTGTCAAAAAGAGCTTCGGAAAACATAAAGCGTTTTTCAAAAGAAACTGTTTTTGCTCAGATGAAAACTATCTATTCTGATTTAAAGGGGTAAAAAATGTACGTAAACTATGACCCTAATGCTTTTTTGAAATTAGCGTGGTTTTTTACATTTATTTGTTTTGTTATAGGTATGTTCTGCCGTAAATATCCACTCAGAAAACTCGGTGGTATTGGGCAGCCGTTGCCAAACCCGCTTTGCTTTATTATCAGTGTGTTGGCATATGTACCTTTTGCAGGGCTCAGAACTAACAGTGGTGATACAGTTTATTATATCCATGACTTTGAGTTGGCCAAGCCTGACGGAAAATTTGATTTTGTTCTTGGCGGCGGTAATCTTTACTCGATTTTTTTTGAGTTAATAAAAGAAACAGTTGATGATTATCATTGGCTCATATTTATTACATCTGTTATAAGTTTCGTTCCTGTTTTATGGCTATTATATAAATATTCTCATCCGTTTGAGCTGTCAGTGTTTTTGTTTATGGCTACAGGATATTTCGGAATGGGCATGAACGGAATACGTCAGTATTGCGCTGCCGGTATATTGATGCTCGGAACAAGATTTTTATTCTCTCCTAAAAAATCGTCCTTTTTAAAGTATGCCGTAATAGTTTTGGTAGCTTGGCTTTTCCACAAAAGTGCGATAATAATGATTCCTATTTTCTTTTTTGTCAGAAGAAAGGCATGGAAACCATCATCCTTTATGCTGATATTTTTAAGTGCAGTGGCACTTTCTATTTTTGATATGATTCTGCCATCATTTTTGTCTGTTTTGGAAGAGACCTCTTACGGTCATTATTCACAGGACGGATGGTTTACCAGCGGAAATGAAAGCGGTTCCAGCTTTTTGCGAGTAGTAGTTGCTTTTGTTCCGATTGCAATAGCGTATTTCTCAAGAGCACGAATGCGTGCACTGGGTCATATAGGTGATATTCTTGTAAATTTATGCTGTGTGCATGTTGCTTTTTATATAATTTCAATGTACAACTGGATTTTTGCAAGATTTGCTATTTATACAAGTGCC
Organism: Clostridia bacterium; assembly: GCA_017461625.1. Classification (GTDB taxonomy): domain Bacteria; phylum Bacillota; class Clostridia; order Oscillospirales; family Acutalibacteraceae; genus CAG-488. Next base: position 84,526 of record JAFTXJ010000009.1, on the reverse strand, counting down.
TATTTCATAATACTCATGTCATGGGTTACTTATAATGCTGTGTCCAAAAAAGACAGGACGCTTTACTATGTCTTGTGTCTGGCTGCATTTTACTATTACTCTACGCAGTTAGCATATGCTCTTGTAGACTATAGATCAGATATATTCTTCCCGAATCTCAAATTTAGCTAAGGAGAAACAGATGAGTTGTTTTGTTTCTGTAATTATACCTGTTTTTAATGCTGAAAGGTATCTGAAAGAGTGTTTAAACTCTATTATATCAAGCCATGCTTTCAGCGATATTGAGGTATTGTTAATAGATGACGGTTCAGATGACGGTTCACCTGAAATATGTGACAGCTTTAGCAATGAACATGACAACATAAGAGCGTTTCATGTGGTAAACGGTGGGGTAAGCAATGCGAGAAATATTGGCATTGCACAGGCAAAAGGTGAGTATATTACTTTTTGCGATGCTGACGATTATTATTTGAATGATGTTTTGAATTTATCTGTTCAGGTTTTAAAGGCTCACAATCCTGATATGCTGTTTTATGATTTTATTTATGAGCAATCTTCTGAATCGTTAAAGGTGAATTACGGATTTGATAAAAATGTATGCTTTAAGGATAATGACAGGCTTTTTAAATACATGTTATATCACGATAATTTCAATTCTTCTTGCAACAAGTTTTTTAAAAGTTCAATGATTCACATCTTCGGTATTGATTTTAAAACGGGGCAAAAGCATGGTGAAGACAGAGACTTCGTGCTGAAATTTTTATCTGTGGCCGAAACAGCATATTACTTGCCTGAAGAGGGTTATTTTTACCGTTATGTTAAATCCAGTGCAGTAAACAGTTCTCGTACAGACTATTTTGACAATATCTATTATGAGCTTAATTTTAAACAAAGCATAGGCAAAAAATTCAACCTTCCGTCAGAATTGGTTAAAGATATCAGTGAAAAAACAGCCGTCAGAAATGCTATTTCCGGTGTGTTTTCTGCATCAAAAAGCAACTTCGAAGCTTATATGAAATCTGTAAAAAGTCTTATTAAAAACCAACAGCTTATGGATGTTATCAGAGCTAACGATGATGTTGTGTTGTATAATTTTGCTCATAAAAAGGTGTTGTATTATATTTTGAAAAAGCAGGTAATTAAATGCTTTGTCTATATAAAAGTCATGGAACTTAAAGAAAAATTATACCGATTAATTCATTAAAGAGGGAAATATGAAATACTTTTTATTTGACCATTCCGGATGTTTCAATAGAGGCTGTGAGGCTATAGTGAGAGGCACAATGAATATTATATCAAGAAGCGATGCTTCTCCGTCTTACCGTCTTGTTTCTTATGCACCTGAAACGGACTCATTGTTGGGTATACCAACGGGGGCAATGCAATCTCGTGCTCTTACTAAAACTGAAAATATTATAGCCGCATTAAATTTCAAAATTAATCACAGTGAGTACTATTCACTGAAAACAGCATATTCACCCGTAATCGAACAAGCAGACGATTGTGATATATGTCTTTCCATAGGTGGAGATACATACTGCTACGGAGATAATGCACGTTCAAGAGCGATAGCAACAGCTTTGCATAAAAAAGGCAAGAAAACTGTTCTTTGGGGTGCATCGATAGGTAAAGAGGATTTGTCTGCTGAAAAAATAGATACATTAAAAACATTTGATGCTATATTTGCGAGAGAATCACTTACTTATTCACTTCTGAGCAAAATAATACCTGAAGATAAACTTTTTCAGTTTTCTGACCCGGCTTTTTGTATGGAAAGAAAAGACCTTGGGTTACCGCATGGTTTTGAACAGGATAACACCCTCGGATTTAATTTAAGTCCGTTAGTTGTTAAAAAGAATCCAGACCTCCTTGATGCGTGTGTGGATTTTTTGAAAGGAATTATTAAAAATACAACTCTGCAGATAGCTCTTATTCCTCATGTGACCTTTGAAAGCAATAATGATTGCTCAGTGCTTGATGAGATTTATAATAAACTAAATGACCCAACCAGAGTAGTAAAAATATCCGGAAATCTCAATGCTATGGAATATAAAGGCTATATTGCAAGATGCCGTTTCTTTATTGGTGCACGTACTCACGCCACGATTGCTGCTTATTCTAACGGTGTGCCTACAATGGTTATAGGCTACAGCGTTAAGTCAAGGGGAATCTCAAAGGATTTGTTCGGAGAAGAAAAATTTGTTGTTGATGCAGGTACTATTTCCTGTGCTGAAGTTTTAAATGCTGAATTTTTAAAATTAATCAGTTGTGAAGATGAGGTCAGAAAGACTTTAAAAAAGGTTGTGCCCATGGCAATCAAAAGTGCTATGGATGCAGGGGAGCAGCTTAAGAAACTCTGATTCGGAGGGAAGAGAATGAAAAAGAAAATACTTTTCATAATCCCCAATCTTAAAAGCGGTGGAGCTGAAAAAAGCCTCGTTACACTTCTGCAACTTTTTGATTATGATAAATATGATGTTTCTCTGTTTATGTTTAGAAGAGAAGGCTTATTTTTAGAGCATTTACCATATCAAGTGAGAATACTTGATGCAGGTGAAAATTACAGACTTTTTGACGGTGATTCCGGGATAGCCATAAAAAGCTTTATAAAAAAAGGAAGATTTGATCTTGCTTTCGCCAGATTCTTATACGCTAAAAGTCTGAAAAATCCTGATGGATATAAGCGGGAAGTCGACCTATGGAAACAAATGAAAAGAACATTGAATTATCCTAAGGAACATTATGATTGCGTTATAGGATATTTGGAAGGGCCTTCAAATTGGCTGGCGGAAGAAATTGATGCTGCAAAAAAAATCGGTTATCTGCATATATATCTTGATAAGACTTCTCTCAATAAAGAGAATTTCATTAGACGGATAAAAAGTTTTGACGAGTTTATAACGGTTTCACCTGAGTGCAAAGAGAACATAAAGAAAAGTTGTTCCGATTATGAGAATGTTCATTTAATTCATAATATTATTTCTCCTTCTTTTATAAATAAGGCATCAGACGGTGACGGTTTGCCTGATGAAGCCGAGATTAAACTTCTTACAGTAGGGCGACTTGCTTATCAAAAAGGTTTGGAATACGCAGTTGATGCTTGTAAAATCCTTAAAGACAAGGGTTATGATATTAAATGGTATCATATTGGCGTGGGCGAAGAAAAGAATAATGTAACTGCACGCATTAAATCAAAAAAATTAGATAATACGTTTATTTTACTTGGTGAAAAGGCTAATCCTTATCCATATATTAAGTCGTGTGATATTTATGTTCAGCCGTCAAGGAATGAAGGTAAAAGCATAGCTATTGACGAAGCAAAGTGCTTACATAAACCAATTGTGGTAACAAACTTTCCGTCTGTTTATGACCAGATTCAAGATGGTATAAACGGTCTCATTTGCGAAATGGATGCCAAATCGGTTGCAGATGCAATTGAGAAGCTTATTCTTAATAAGCAACTGCGAGAGGATTTGAGCAATAATCTTGCAAAAGAAAAAATCGGCAATGAAGAAGAGATTCAAAAACTTTATGATTTGATTGAGAGTTAGTATGATAGTTTTTTTATTGATTTTGTTAATATTGATTCTGGTGGCACTGTCTTTTGATATTGTTCCGCTTGTTTTTGATGCGTTTTGGTGTATGAAAATAGGCTCGCTCAAAGATAAGGCTTGGTTTGAAGCTGCAAGCCATGTTGCACAAAAATGGTGTGCAAGAGGACTGCCTGAAGTGCCTCGAGTTGCGGGCAAACGCCTTCAGATTATTGACAGACTTAAAAATGACTACAAATCAACAACAATTCAATCATGGCAAACCGGTTCTGTGCTTTTAAGTGTTAATGAATTGAATCCGCAGATTTCAAAAGAAGCAGCAACTAAATATATTGACCCTGAAACAGGTGAATGGCTCAAACTGATTGAACGTGTAGATTTTGCCTTTTTAGCTTATTCGTTGCTTGATAATGAATATATTGACCCGGATTCAATAAAACCTGCCATGGATTCTATGGCTTCATTGTTGCTTGAAAAATTCAAAAAATTCGGAAGTATACCGTATTCGCAAAATCCTGATCACAGATATGTGGATACAATCGGCTTGGTTTGTCCTTTTTTGATGAAATATTCTTTAGTTTACGGTAAGCCTGATGCAATGAAGGCTGCTGTGAGTATAATTGATGAATATGAGCAGAACGGTTTGCATGATGAGTTTTCAGTGCCCGTTCATTGCTTCAATGCTAAAACAAAAGCACCGTTGGGGTTATATAGCTGGGGCAGAGGATGCGGCTGGTGGGCGATTGGTCTTGCAGAGTCATTCAGAATATTAAATGAAACGGATAGTGACAGCTATATTGAAGAGAAAAAACTTATCCTTAAAAATATGCTGAGCTTTTCAAAAACAATGTTAGCCTTTCAAAGCAATAACGGTTCTTTTGACAGAAACATTTTTGCTCATTCGGGTGCTGACAGTTCAGCTACCGCAATGATTGCTTATATGCTGGCTTATTCAGGTGAACTTGCCGGGCGTGAGGATTTCACGGTCGGAGCAAAGAAAGCTATGAGTTATATTTACAGCGTTACCAGACGAAACGGAACTGTTGATTATTCTCAAGGTGATACTATGGGAATCGGATTTTATTCGCAGGAATCTATAGTGTTGCCGGCAACCCAAGGTTTTGCGTTAAAAACATATATGATGCTTAATAAAGAATAAAAGGGGGTTCATATTTTGATTGATTTGCACTCACATATTCTGCCTGAAATTGATGATGGCGCACAGAGCTTGAATGAGGCTGTTCGTTTGTGTGCTTTGGGGAGAATAAATCACATCAAAAAAATTGTAGCAACGCCCCATTTTAATGCTATCGGAGATATAGACAACTTCTTAAAGCAAAGAGATGACAGACTTTCTGTTTTGAGAAGAGAAACAGAAAAAAATAATATTAACACTAAGCTTTATGCAGGTGCAGAGGTTTTTGTTGATGACGATATATTTTATTCAAACAACCTCAAACGCCTGACGATAAACAATTCAAAATATCTGTTGGTTGAGTTCAGTTTTTACGGTTTAAAGATAAAGCATGTTTCTGATTACCTCAACGAGATTTTTTCTATGGGTGTTGTTCCGATTGTTGCTCACCCTGAAAGATATGAGTTTTTTCAGAATGATTATGATGCAGTGAACGAGTTTGCTTCACGTGGAGTGCTGTTTCAGTTGAATGCAGGCAGTCTTGCCAGCCGAGACGGACGTGAAGAATTTGAGCTTGCTTACGAAATGGCATATAAAGGCATAGCTTCTTTTATAGCTACTGATGCCCATTCATTGGCTCACAGACCAAATGACATTGCTGAAATGCTCAGACAGTTTCCGCAAGATATTAATCCCGAGCTTATGAATAAAATGCTTGTAATTAATCCGCAGATTGTTTTAAGCGATGATGATATGCCCAGGATTCGCTACAGACGTATTGAAAAGCGTAGATTTTATTGACAATAGTTAAGAAGATTTGATATAATTCTTTTTCAGGAGTGATTTATATGAATCAAGACAGATTTGATCAGGTGCCTCATAATATTTATGAAGACGGTTCATCTATTGACATTATCAAGCTGTTTAAAAGCATTATAAGCAAGCTGTGGATTATTTTGCTTGTAGGTGTTGTTGGTGCAGCTGCAGGATATATTATTTCAGAATCAACATATGTAAGGCAGTATTCTGTTTCAACAACGCTTGCTTTTATGCAAACTAAATATGTAAGGGTTACCGACTATTCTGAAACTGGTGAAGCTGACACTTATATTCAGGAAACAACAACCTTCTATACAGAAGATGTTGTTGACCGCTATCAGCGTTTGCTGACCGGTGATGTCATGGTTTCAAAAATAAAGACGGCACTTGATGCTCAAGGTTTGTCTACGGTTTACTCGGAGTCATTTATCAGAAACTCGTTGAGAATTTCAGGCGTTGAAAATCTTTCAGGTTTCTTTGTTATCAGCGTTACGAGCGTTGACAGCGGATATTGTGAACGTGCTCTGAAAATAGTTATGGAAGAGTTTGAAGGTTATATCAATGGTTTTGATAATACTATCAGTATCAGTGTTATCAATGAGCCCACTGCACCGGGGGTAAGTAACGATTCAGGTTCAATCGCCAATGCTATGTACGGCTTTATTATCGGAGCTGCTTTGGTTGTGCTGATTATCTTCTTTACAGTAATTGTTTCTGACACAATTCAGAATATGGATAATCTTAAGGCTATTACAGGCACAAAGGTGCTCGGTGCAATTCCTGTTATTGAAAAGCCGAACGGATTATTTATGAAAAAAAAGGTTCCTTCGGGCTCGCTGCTTATAACGGACGAGCAAAAAGTTTCGTTCTCCTTTGTTGAAAGCTTTAAAGCTATCAGAACGAAGCTGGAAAATGTGTATACCGATAAGGGTCATAAATGCTTTGTTGTTACAAGTACTTATGAAGATGAGGGTAAAACGACTACATCAGTTAACATAGCTGTTGCTCTTGCTCAGAAGGGTAAATCAGTTCTTCTTATGGACTGTGACTTCAGAAAACCTGCCGTTCTTCGTGCTGTTGGTGTTAAGAGTGACACACGTTACGGCTTGATTCCGATTATCAAAGGTACATCAACTTATGTTGATTCAATTAAATTTATTAAATCTCTCGGTATTTTTGTGTTGCCTACAGGCGGTGTTTCCCTTAAATCCACTGAGGTTCTTGATGCTGAAAAGGTGCGTAATGTAATTGACCAGGCAAGAAAAGAGTTTGACTATATTATTATCGACTCTCCTCCCACACATGTTGTTACTGACAGCTTGGTAATTGCCCCTCTTGCTGACGGCATCATTTACTGTGTAAGAAATGACTATGCAAAGGCAAGCGAAATCACAAGAACTGTTGATGAAATCCGTGGTGCAGGTATTGAGATTATCGGTACAATTCTTACAATGAGTACAGGCGAAGAAAATAACCGCTATTATAAAAAGAAAGGCTATTACCGAAGAAGAAGCGGACGTTACGGTCGTTACGGTTACGGCAAAAAGAAAGGTTCTTACGGAGCTTACGGTGATTATGGCGGATACGGTGGCTATGGCGGATACGGTGGTTACGGTTATTCCAGCGGTTATGGCTATGGAAGCAGCTATGGCGGTTATGATAACAGCTACGGTGGTTATAGTGGCTATGGCGGCTCAGGCGGATACGGAAGTTACGGCAAAGGTGACGACGGTCAGGATAACCAGAAGAGAAGTTAATTTTTACCCGAAAGGCACCAAAATTCCTATACATTTATATATGTGTGTTTTTAGGGTGATTTTTGTGTAAAAAATGCTTAAAAAGCCAATCTCAAAAAACATCAAAAAAAGTTTTAAAAAAATCAAAAAAATGCTTGACATAATAAGCGTACTGTGGTATTATTCTACAGTACGCTATATTATTATGTAGTATGGTGTGTAGATATGCGTTGATGTGGGATGTGGCAACTCGTAGAAGTTGGGAACTCTCGCGGAGTATGTCCGATTTTAAACCGGGCGCAAGAATAACGAGCACACAGAAGTTCGCTTCCCTTAGCGGACTAACTATGTGTGTAAGTGCGTTTTGAACGATGCACACTACCCGGAACTAACCCATTCCGGTTTTTAAATGTGAAGGGTGGAAACACCCGGATAAGTTGAGGAAAATGTTCAAAACGAATGCCCGCCAAATTTTAAGGAGGCAGAATCATGGCAGTTAAGGGAAAGATCAGAATCAGACTCAAGGGCTATGACCACAGCCTTGTCGACAAGGCAGCAGAAAAGATCGTTGAAACTGCAAAGCGTACAAACGCTCAGGTTTCAGGTCCTGTTCCGCTCCCCACCGAGAAGGAAGTAGTTACAGTTCTTCGCGCAGTTCATAAGTACAAGGATTCTCGTGAACAGTTTGAACAGCGCACACACAAAAGGCTTATCGACATTATCAGACCGTCAGCTAAGACCGTTGACGCTTTGAAAGGTCTTGAGCTTCCCGCAGGCGTAGAAATCGAAATCAAACTTTGATTAACGCCGCAGGTCATGTTGGCTCAGCCAACCAATAACCTATAAGGAGGAAATTATAATGAAAAAAGGTCTTATCGGCAAGAAAATCGGCATGACACAGATTTTCGACGAAAAAGGTAACGTAATCCCCGTTACAGTTATTGAAGCCGGTCCTTGTGCAGTTGTTCAGAAGAAGACTGCTGAGAACGATGGTTATCAGGCTGTTCAGGTGGGTTACGGCGACGTGAAAGCAACACGCGTTAACAAGCCTATGAAAGGTCACTTCGACAAAGGCAATGTTGCCCCCAAGAAGGTTCTCAAAGAGTTCCGTCTTTCAGACATCGATTCAGTTAATGTTGGCGACATCCTCAAAGCAGACTTGTTTGAAGTAGGCGAAAAGGTTGACGTAATCGGCACAAGCAAAGGTAAAGGTACAGCCGGCGTAATTAAACGTTGGAACTTTGCAAGACTCAGAGAAAGCCATGGTACAGGTCCTGTTGTAAGAAATGGTGGTTCACTCGGTGTTATCGACCCCGCCAGAATCTTCAAAGGAAAGAAAATGGCAGGTCACCTCGGTGCAGAGCGTGTTACAATTCAGAATTTGACAGTTGCCAAGGTTGATGCAGAAAACAACCTCATCGCAGTTAAGGGCGCCATTCCGGGTCCTAAGGGCGGAATCGTTGTTATCGCAGACGCTAAGAAAGCTTAAGGAAGGAGTGTAATGTATGCCTAATTGTTCAGTATTTGACAGCAAGGGTAAGAAAGTTTCAGATATCGAGCTCGCAGAGTCAGTTTTCGGTATTGAGCCTAACCAGTCAGCTATGCATCTTTGCGTAGTAAATTATCTTGCAAACCAGCGCCAGGGCACACAGTCCACTAAAACTCGTTCCGAAGTTAGTGGCGGCGGCAGAAAGCCTTGGAGACAGAAGGGAACAGGCCGTGCACGTCAGGGTTCAACAAGATCTCCTCAGTGGACACACGGTGGTATCGCTCACGGTCCCAAGCCTCGTGAGTACGGTTTCTCAATCAATAAGAAGGTAAGAAGACTTGCTATGAAATCAGCTCTTTCTTCAAAGGTAGCAGCTGAAGAGATGGTAGTTCTTGAAAGCCTCGAGCTTGGAGCAATCAAAACCAAGGACGTTGTAAGCGTTCTTTCATCACTTGAAACAGGTAAGAAAGTTCTTATCGTTCTTCCTGAAAAGAATGATGTAATCTACAGAAGCGCTCGTAACATCGCAGGTGTTCAGGTTTCACTTGTAAGCACTCTCAATGTTTACGATATTCTTAACTGCGACACAATGGTTGTTCTTAAGGATGCAGTTTCTAAAATCGAGGAGGTTTACGCATGAGTAAAGTAGCACAGGATATTATCCTCCGCCCGATTATCACAGAAGAAAGCATGATGGGCACAGCAGAAAAGAAATACACTTTCGCTGTTGCTAAGACTGCTAACAAAATTGAAATCGCAAAGGCTGTTGAAGAGCTCTTCTCATCAAAGCCCGGCGACATCAAAGTAGCAAAGGTTAACACAATTAACTGCAAAGGTAAGCTTCGCAGACAGGGCCGTTTCGAAGGCTTCACAGCTTCTTGGAAAAAGGCTATCGTTACCCTCGCTGAAGATTCAAAGACCATCGAGTTCTTCGACGGCATGATGTAATAACAACTTAAGCGGTAATGTATGGAGTTTGACATCTCCGCTAAGCCGCTTGAATCACTTGAAAAGGAGTGTGAAAAAATGTCGATTAAAGTTTATAAACCGACCACAAACGCTCGTCGTGATATGTCGGTTACTGATTATTCAGAGCTTTCAAAAGTAGCTCCTGAAAGAAGCTTGCTCGTTCCATTGAGCAACAAATCAGGTCGTAACAGCTACGGCAGAATCACCGTTCGTCATCGTGGCGGCGGAAACCGTAGAAAATACCGTGTTATCGACTTCAAGAGAGATAAGTTTGGTGTAGCAGCTGAGGTTCTCACACTTGAGTATGACCCCAACCGTTCAGCACACATCGCTCTTGTTAAATATGAGGATGGCGAGAAGAGATACATCATCGCTCCCGCAGGCCTCAAAGTAGGTGATAAGGTTATGGCAGGCCCCGAGGCTGACATTAAGCCCGGTAACGCTCTTCCTCTTATCAACATCCCTACAGGTACTTTCGTACACAACGTTGAGCTTTATCCCGGTCGCGGCGGCCAGCTCGCTCGTGCAGCAGGTAATGCAGCTCAGCTCATGGCTAAGGAAGGTCCTTATGCCCTTCTTCGTCTTCCTTCAGGCGAACTCAGAAATGTTCCGAACGGTTGTATGGCAACAGTTGGTGTTGTTGGCAACACAGACCATGAAAACGTTAAGATTGGTAAAGCCGGTCGTAAACGTCATATGGGCTGGAGACCTACAGTTCGCGGTTCTGTAATGAACCCCAATGACCATCCACACGGTGGTGGTGAAGGTAAGTCACCCATCGGTCGTCCCGGTCCTGTTACACCTTGGGGCAAACCTGCTCTCGGTTACAAGACACGTAAGACCAAGAAAGCATCAGACAAACTTATCGTTAAACGTCGTAACGGCAAATAAGTCGAAAGGAGATAAAGATAATGGGCAGAAGCGTAAAGAAAGGCCCCTATGTCCGTCCCGAGTTGCTTAAGAAAGTAATCGAGATGAACGAAAAGGGCGAGAAAATTGTTCTTAAAACATGGAGCCGCAGCTCCACAATCTTCCCTGACTTTGTCGGCCACACATTTGCAGTTCATGACGGACGCAAACATGTTCCCGTATATGTTACAGAGGACATGGTAGGCCATAAGTTAGGCGAATTTGCACCTACAAGAACTTACAGAGGTCATGCAGGTTCAAAAACATCAAATAACGGTAAATAATCGGCAAAGGAGTGTGTAATAAAATGGAAGCAACAGCGAAAGTTACTTATGTTCGCATAGCGCCCAGAAAGGTTCAGATCGTTCTTGACCTTATCAGAAATAAGCCAGTTGAAGAAGCAATGGCTATCCTCAAGCACACGCCAAAGGCCGCGTGTGAACCGCTTGCAAAGCTTCTCAAATCAGCAGTTGCAAATGCGGAAACAAACAAGAATATGGACGTTACAAGACTTTACGTAGCACAGTGCTTCGTATGTCAGGGTCCTACTCTTAAACGTATCAGACCAAGAGCACAGGGTCGTGCATTCAGAATCAACAAGAAGACTTCGCACATCACAATGGTGCTCAAAGAAGCAGAATAAGCGAGGAGGAGGTTTACAAATGGGCCAGAAAATTAATCCAACCGGTTTAAGAATCGGTGTTATCAAAAACTGGGAATCACGTTGGTACGCCAACAAAGGCACATTCGGCGATACACTCGTTGAAGACTATAACCTTCGTGAGTACCTTCTTGAAACTCTCGCTCCCGCCGGTGTACCAAAGGTTGAAATCGAAAGAGATGCAAACCGTGTATACATCAACATTCACTGCGCAAAGCCCGGCATGGTAATCGGCCGTGGCGGTTCAGAGATTGAAAAGCTCAAGGCAATTTGTGCTAAGAAGCTTGGCGGTGACAAGCAGGTTTCAATTAACATTATTGAAATCAAGCAGCCTGATCTCGATGCTCAGCTTGTAGCTGAAAACATCGCATCTCAGCTTGAAAGACGTATTTCTTTCCGTCGTGCTCTTAAGCAGTCTATCGGACGTGCAATGAAGCTCGGTGCAAAGGGTATTAAAACTCAGGTTTCAGGTCGTATCGGCGGCGCTGAAATCGCTCGTACAGAACAGTATCATGAAGGCACAATTCCGCTTCAGACAATTCGTGCTGACATCGACTACGGTTTTGCAGAGGCAAAAACAACTTACGGCCGTATAGGCGTTAAAGTTTGGGTTTACAAAGGAGAGGTTCTTCACGATACCACAACTCGCAGACCCAGACGTCGCAGGGAAGGAGGAGCTAAATAATGCTGTTACCTAAGCGCGTTAAACACCGCAGAGTGCAGAGAGGCCGCCTTAAGGGTAAGGCAACCAGAGGTAATACAGTTACTAATGGTCAGTACGGTATTCAGGCTCTCGAACCTGCATGGATCACATCAAACCAGATTGAAGCAGCCCGTATTGCTATGACTCGTCATATCAAACGTGGTGGTAAAGTTTGGATCAAGATTTTCCCCGACAAGCCAATCACAGAGAAGCCCGCTGAAACTCGAATGGGTTCTGGTAAAGGTTCTCCCGAATATTGGGTTGCCGTTGTTAAGCCCGGCAGAGTTCTTTTTGAAATCGCCGGCGTTGATGAGGAACTTGCACGTGAGGCTCTTCGCCTTGCGGCTAACAAGCTCCCAATCAAATGCAAATTTGTTACTAAGGAAGAAACGGGTGGTGAGCAGTAATGAAAGCTAGTGAAATCAGAAAGATGTCCGCAGCTGAGCAAGAAGCAAAGCTTCACGATTTGAAGGACGAGCTCTTTAAACTGCGTTTCCAGCAGGCCATTAACCAGCTCGACAACCCAATGCGTATTAACGCCGTTAAAAAGGATATCGCAAGAATCAAAACTGTTCAGCGTGATATCGAACTTCACGGCGCTAATTCGTGAGAAAGGGAGGTAGATTTTAATGGAAAAAAGAAACCTCAGAAAAACTCGTGTAGGCATTGTTAGCAGCGACAAGATGGATAAGACTGTTGTTGTTTCAGTTAAGGATAAGGTAAAGCATCCTCTTTATAAGAAGATTATTAACCGTACCATTAAACTTAAAGCACACGATGAGAACAATGAATGCGGCATCGGTGACCGCGTACTTGTAATGGAAACTCGTCCTCTTTCAAAAGATAAGAGATGGCGCGTAGTAGAAATTATCGAGAAAGCCAAATAATGGCGCAGGTGTAAGGAGGCCTATATTGTGATACAGCAAGAAAGTAACCTCAAAGTAGCTGACAACACGGGCGCTAAAGAGATCAGATGTATCCGCGTTCTCGGTGGCTCAGGCAGAAGATATGCTAACATCGGTGACGTAATCGTTGCTTCAGTTAAAAAAGCAACACCCGGTGGAGTTGTCAAAAAAGGTGAGGTAGTAAAAGCAGTAGTTGTTCGTTCAGCAAGCGGTGTTCGTCGTAATGACGGCACATACATCCGCTTTGATGAGAACGCAGCTGTTATTATCAGAGAAGATAAAAATCCCAGAGGAACTCGTATTTTTGGACCGGTAGCAAGAGAACTTCGTGAAAAAGACTTCACAAAGATCTTGTCACTCGCTCCTGAAGTACTTTAATCAGGGGGTGCAGAAGATGAACAAAGTACACGTTAAGACTGGTGATACAGTCGTAGTTATCAATGGTAAAAACCGTGGTGCAAGAGGTAAGGTGCTTCAGGTAAGCCCTTCTGAAGGCAAGGTTATCGTTGAAGGCGTTAACATTGTTACAAAGCATGTTAAGCCAAGAAAGATGGGTCAGCAGGGCGGCCTTCTCAAAGCTGAGAGCGCTCTCTACGCAGACAAAGTTCAGCTTGTTTGCCCCAAATGCGGTCAGCCCACAAGAGTTGGCCACAAAGTAAATGCTAAAGGCAAAAAAGTCCGTGTTTGTAAGAAAGACGGCTGCCACGCAGAATTTGAATAAGGAGGAGCATGACATATGGCAAGATTAAAGGAAACTTATGTTAACGAAGTCGCACCGGCTTTGATGAAAAAGTTTGAATACAAGAGTGTCATGCAGATTCCTAAGCTTGATAAAATCGTTATCAACGTAGGCTGCGGCGAAGCAAGAGACAACCCAAAGGTTGTTGACGCTATCGTTAGCGATGTTCAGCAGATCACAGGTCAGAAGCCTGTTCTCTGTAAGGCAAAGAAGTCAGTTGCTAACTTCAAGCTTCGTGAAGGTATGACCATCGGTGTTAAAGTAACACTCCGTGGTGAGAGAATGTATGAATTCCTTGACAGATTCTTCAATCTCGCACTTCCACGAGTAAGAGACTTCAGAGGTATCAACCCCAACTCATTTGACGGTAGAGGTAACTACTCTATGGGTATCAAAGAGCAGTTGATTTTCCCTGAAATCGATTATGATAAGATCGACAAGGTAAGAGGCATGGATATTTGCTTCGTTACAACAGCTAATACAGACGAAGAAGCTCGTGAGTTACTCACACTTATGGGCGCTCCGTTCTCAAAGTAAGGAGGTATTATTGTGGCCAAGACATCTATGAAAGTTAAGCAGGCAAAACCCGCTAAATATTCATCAAGACAGTACAACAGATGCAAGATCTGCGGCAGGCCTCATGCCTACCTCCGTAAGTACGGAGTTTGCCGTATCTGCTTCAGGGAACTTGCTCACGCAGGTCAGATCCCCGGAGTTAAAAAAGCTAGTTGGTAAGAGAGCAGTTGCATAAAGGAGGTTGACGGTATGCAGATTACTGATTCCATCGCCGACATGTTAACAAGAATCCGTAACGCAAGTTCGGCTAAACATGATTCGGTTAAGGTTCCCGCATCCAACATGAAGAAAGCGATTGCTCAGATTCTTGTTGATGAGGGTTATGTAAAAAGTTTTAAAGTTGAAGATGATGGCAAACAGGGCATGATTGAGATCGTTCTCAAGTATGGTCCTAATAAGACATCAGCTATCACAGGTTTACGCAGAGTTTCTAAGCCCGGCTTGCGTATCTATACAAATGTTGAGGATATGCCTAAGGTTATGAAAGGCCTTGGTATTGCAATCCTTTCAACACCCAAGGGTATTTTGACTGATAAGGACGCTCGCAAAGCCAACGTAGGCGGCGAAGTTCTTGCATTCGTCTGGTAAGGAGGTGCTGTTAGAATGTCACGTATAGGTAGATTACCGATTGCTATTCCTGCTGGTGTAGACGTAACAATCGACGGCAGCACTGTTACAGTTAAAGGTCCTAAAGGAACTCTTACCAGAACAGTGCACAGCAACATCACTGTTGCTAAAGAGGGCGAAACAGTAGTTGTTTCTCGTCCTAACGACGATAAGATGAACCGTTCACTTCACGGTCTTACAAGAACACTTATCGCTAACATGATTCAGGGCTGTAACGAAAGCTACAGCAAAGAACTTGATATCGTAGGTATCGGTTACCGTGTTGCAGTTCAGGGCAGCGAGCTTCAGATGAACCTCGGTTTCTCTCATCCTGTAAACATGCAGATCCCTGAGGGTATCACAGTTGAAGTTCTTGTTCCTGTATCACCCGCAAAAATCCGTATTTCCGGTCCTGACAAGCAGAAGGTAGGTCAGTTTGCCGCTAATATCCGCGAAAAGCGTCCTCCGGAACCTTATAAGGGTAAGGGCATCAAGTATGTTGATGAAGTTATCCGTCGTAAAGAAGGTAAAGCCGGTAAGGGCGGCAAATAAGAGTCTAAATGAAGGAGTGAAACACTTATGGTTAGCAGACCTGATAGTAATAAGGCAAGAATCAAGCGCCACACAAGAGTTCGTGGTAAGATTTCAGGCACAGCTGAGTGCCCTCGCCTTAATGTATTCCGCTCTCTCAAGAACATCTACGCTCAGTTAATTGACGATGTTAATGGTGTTACCCTTGCATCTGCTTCAACTGTAGAAAAGGACTTCGAAGAGTACGGCGGAAACAAAACCGCAGCTCACAAAGTGGGCGAATTATTGGCAAAGAGAGCCGCTGAAAAAGACATCACAGAATGTGTTTTTGACCGTGGCGGTTACATTTATCACGGCCGTGTGCAAGAGCTGGCCGAAGGCGCCCGTGAGGGTGGCCTCAAGTTCTAAGTAAGGAGGAATTACTTTTGGCTAAGATTGATGCATCGGCTATGGAGCTTCAGGAAAGAGTAGTTGCCATCAACAGAGTTTCCAAAACAGTAAAGGGTGGTCGTATCTACAAGTTCGCAGCTCTTGTTGTTGTTGGCGATGGTAACGGCACAGTTGGTTTTGGTATGGGTAAGTCAGGCGAAGTTCCTGACGCTATCCGTAAAGGCATTGAAGATGCAAAGAAAAATCTTATCAAGGTTTCACTTAAGGGCACAACAATCCCTCACGAAATCATTGGTAAGTTCGGCGCAGGTGTTGTTCTTCTTAAACCGGCAGCACCCGGTACCGGCGTTATCGCAGGCGGCCCGGTTCGTGCCGTTGTTGAAACAGTAGGTATTAAGGACATCCGTTCTAAAGCCCTTCGTTCCAACAATCCCTGCAATGTAGTAAGAGCTACTATCGACGGACTTTCAAAGCTTCGTAATCTTGACGAAGTTGCAGCAGTTCGCGACAGATCAGCTAAAGAAATTTTAGGTTAAGGAGGGTGGACACAATGGCAAAAGTTCAGGTTAAACTTGTAAAAAGCTTAATCGGCAGCAAGAAAGATCAGATTGCCACCGCCCATGCACTTGGTCTTCATAAAATCGGTGATGTTTCGGTTCAGCCCGAAAATCCCCAGACCTTAGGTAAGGTAAAGAAGATTTCTCACCTTATCCAGGTTAGCGAAGCATAAGCAAGGAGGTGCGAAGTATGAAGTTGCACGAACTTTCACCGGCAGCTGGCTCAACAAAGGAGCGTAAGCGTATCGGTAGAGGTGCAGGTTCCGGTCAGGGCAAGACAGCCGGTAAAGGTCACAAAGGTCAGAAAGCCCGTGCCGGTAGAGGCATGCGTCCGGGTTTTGAAGGCGGTCAGATGCCTTTGCAAAGACGAGTTCCTAAGAGAGGTTTCAACAACATTTTCCGTGATGTAGTTGTTACAGTTAATGTTTCTGACCTCGAAGCAAGATTCGACAACGGTGCTGTTGTTGATGTTGCAGCTCTTAAAGAAGCAGGTCTCGTTAAAAATTACTTTGATTCTGTTAAGGTTCTCGGTAACGGTGAAATCACCAAGAGCCTTGAGGTTAAGGTAAATGCTTATTCTGAGTCTGCCAAACAGAAGATTGAGGCAGCCGGAGGAAAGGCTGAGGTGATTTAACATGTTTCAGACATTTGCTAATGCATGGAAAATCCCCGAACTCAGAAAAAAGATTTTATTCACAGCTTTAATTCTTTTAGTTTTTAGAATTGGTTCAGCTATTCCTGTTCCCTTCATTAACGTTGGCGAAAACGGTATTTTCGACTTTGCTAACGACGCTACAATGCAGGGCACATTTATGGAATATCTGACAATGATGACAGGTAACGCTTTTAACTACGGTACAATTTTCGCTATGTCAATTACACCGTATATTAACAGCTCCATCATCATGCAGTTGCTCACCGTTGCAATTCCTCCCCTTGAGAGACTTGCAAAAGACGGTGAAGAGGGCAGAAAAAAGATTGCTTCAATTACAAGATTTGTTACAATCGCTCTTGCTCTTCTTCAGAGTACTGCTTATTACTTCTATCTCAGAGGTAATGACCTTTTGCTCGGCAATGCTGACGGCGCAGCCTTCACAGGCTTTGCAGCAGTGTTCCAGGCATTGATTATCATCCTTTGCTTCACCGGCGGTACAGCACTTCTTATGTGGCTTGGTGAGCAGATTAACGCAAACGGTATCGGCAACGGTATTTCACTTATTCTTTTCACCGGTATCGTGTCAAGAATCCCAACTCTCGTAGCTCAGCTTTTCTCAACAGAAGGCGGTTACTTCAGCAAGGGTGGTGTTTGGGCTGTTCTTTCAGTTGCAGTTGTAATCGTTCTTCTTCTTATGATCGCTTACATTGTATGGATGGACAACGCAGAACGCCGTATTCCGGTTCAGTATGCAAAGAGAGTTGTAGGCCGTAAGATGTACGGTGGCCAGAGCACTCATATTCCGATTAAGGTTAATATGTCAGGTGTTATGCCCATCATCTTCGCAAGCTCAATTCTTTCACTTCCTCCCACAATTAACCTTTTCGTTAACGCAGAGGAAGGCACAGGCCTTGCAACATTCTTCAGCATTTTCACAAGCTCACATTGGGCTTACGGTATTATGTATTTCTTCATGATTATCTTCTTTGCTTACTTCTACGCAAGCATTCAGTACAATCCTGTTGAAATGGCAAACAATATCCGTAAAAACAGCGGTGCTATTCCGGGTATTCGTCCCGGTAAGCCCACATCTGATTACATCAAGAAAATTTTGTCAAGAATTACTTTGCTTGGTGCATTGCTTCTTAGCGTTGTTGCTCTTTTCCCGATTCTGTTCCAGCAGATCACAAAAGTATGCGGCTACGAAATGGCAGTTTCACTTGGCGGTACATCAATCATCATTCTTGTTGGTGTAGCTCTTGAAACAGTTAAGCAGCTTGAATCACAGATGATGATGCGTCACTACAAGGGATTCCTTGATTAATCGGAGGACGAGAATATGAATTTAATTCTTCTCGGTGCACCGGGTGCAGGTAAAGGCACACAGGCAGAGGTCATCTGCGATAAGCTTTCAATTCCTGCAATTTCAACCGGTAACATCATCCGTGAAGCTCTTGCTAAGGGCACGGAGATGGGCGTTAAAGCCAAATCATACATCGACGCAGGTCAGCTTGTTCCCGATGAAGTAGTTATCGGAATTATCAAAGAAAGACTTGCTAAAGATGATTGCCAAAAAGGATTTATCCTTGACGGTTTCCCAAGAACAATTCCTCAGGCAGAAGCTCTTGATGCAATGGGTGTTGTCATTGACAGAGTTATTGACATCGAAGTTCCTGATGAGAAAATTATTAAAAGAATGTCCGGCAGACGTGTTTGCTCAAAGTGCGGTGCTTCTTATCATCTTGAATATAAGAAACCTGCTAAAGACGGCATATGCAATGTTTGCGAAGGTGAGCTCATCCAGCGTAAGGATGACCATCCGGACACCGTTCTTGACAGACTCAATGTTTATCATGAACAGACTGAGCCTCTCAAGGATTACTACTCAAAAGCAGGCTTGCTTAAGGTAGTTGAAGGCCAGGAGGAAGTAGCTGATACAACAGCTCTCACTCTCAAGGCATTGGAGGATTAAGCATGATAGTGCTCAAAACGAATCACGAGTTAGCGCTGATGCGTGAAGCGTGTGTTATATCGGCAGGAGCATTAAAATTAGCGGGGGAGGCAGTCGAGCCCGGTGTAACAACCGCTGAAATCGACAAAATCGCCTTTGATTACATTACCAAGTGTGGCGCAGAGCCCAACTTCCTTGGTTACGGTGGTTTCCCCGCTACCGCATGCATTTCCATAAACGATGAGGTCATTCACGGAATTCCAAGTAAAGACCGCGTTATCAAGGCAGGCGACATCGTCAGCATTGACCTTGGAGCCAAATTGAACGGATTTAACGGCGACAATGCTGCTACTTTCGCAGCGGGGGACATCACTCCTGAAGCGAAGCGGCTGTGCGACACAACCAGAGAAAGCCTTTATGTAGGCATTCAGAAGGCTGTTGCAGGCGGCAGAGTCGGTGACATCGGTTCAGCTGTTGCGGCTTACTGCGAAGAGAGAGGTTTTTCAGTTGTTCGTGAGTATGTTGGTCACGGCGTCGGCAAAAAACTTCACGAAGACCCCAGTGTCCCGAATTACGGCACTCCCGGAAGAGGTGTGCGACTGTTACCGGGTATGACAATTGCCATAGAGCCTATGATAAATATGGGCAAAGCAGGAGTTAAAACATTATCCGATGGTTGGACAGTAAAAACCAAAGACGGTTCACTGTCAGCACACTTTGAACACACGGTGGCTATTACACCGGACGGGCCGGTTATACTGACCCAGATTTGAGGAGGAAAAAGCAATGTCAAAACAAGATATGCTTGAACTTGAAGGCGTAGTAATCGAAGCATTACCAAACGCAACATTTCAGGTTGAGTTGGAAAACGGACACAAAATTTTAGCCCACATCTCAGGCAAGCTTCGTATGAATTACATCCGAATCCTTCCCGGAGATAAGGTAACGGTTGAGGTATCACCTTATGACCTTACCAGAGGGCGTATCACATGGCGTTCCAAATAAACGCTTACAGAAATTAACAGGCTAATTTTTAAGGAGGGCATTCTAATATGAAAGTCAGACCTTCTGTAAAGAAAATTTGCGAGAAGTGCAAGATCATTAAGCGCAAGGGAAAAATCATGGTTATCTGTGAGAATCCTAAGCACAAACAGCGTCAGGGTTAATCCGACGCAAACCATTCAATGGAGGTGCAACTGACAAATGGCGCGTATATCAGGTGTTGACCTTCCCAGAGAGAAGAGAGTTGAAATCGCTCTTACTTATATCTTTGGTATAGGTCGTAAGACTGCTAGCGACATTATCGCAGCTACAGGTATCAATCCTGACACAAGAGTTAAGGATTTATCTGAAGAAGATGTTTCAAAATTGCGTGAGTACATCGACCACAACGTTAAAGTGGAAGGTGACCTTCGCAGAGAGACCGCATTCGATATTAAGAGACTTATCGAAATCGGTTGTTATCGCGGTGTTCGTCATCGCAAGGGCCTGCCCGTAAGAGGACAGCGTTCTAAAACAAACGCCCGTACACGCAAAGGTCCCAAAAAGACTATTGCTAACAAGAAGAAATAATAAGGAGGTAGAATTATGGCACCTAAGGGTTCCGCTAAAAAAGGCACTGCAACTCGCAGACGCCGTGAGCGTAAAAACATCGAGCGCGGAGCAGCTCATATTCAATCCACCTTCAACAACACAATTGTTACTATTACCGACACTCAGGGCAACGCAGTTTCATGGGCAAGCGCCGGTGAAATGGGCTTCAGAGGTTCTAAGAAGTCAACTCCCTTCGCAGCTCAGACAGCTGCTGAGGTTGCAGCAAAGGCTGCTATTGAACACGGTATGAAAACAGTTGAGGTTTACGTAAAAGGCCCGGGCGCAGGTCGTGAAGCCGCAATCAGAGCTTTGCAGACAGCAGGTTTGGACGTAACAATGATCAAAGACGTTACTCCCATTCCTCACAATGGCTGCCGTCCGCCTAAGAGAAGGCGCGTATAAACCTATAATTTCAGGAGGTGTAACTACATGGCAAGATATACCGGTGCGGTTTGTAAATTATGCCGCCGTGAGGGCAAAAAACTTTTCCTTAAAGGTGAAAGATGCTACACACAGAAATGTGCTATCGAGCGTCGTTCATATGCTCCCGGTCAGCATGGTCAGAGCCGCAAAAAGACTTCGGAATATGGTATGCAGCTTCGTGCTAAACAGCAGGCAAGACGCTACTATGGCATCAACGAAAGCCAGTTCCGTAAATATTTCGCAATGGCAGAGCGCAAGCAGGGTAAGACAGGTGAAAACCTTCTCAGAATCTGCGAAAGCCGCCTTGATAACATTGTTTACCTTTTGGGCTGGGCTAACTCCCGTGCAGAAGGCAGACAGCTTGTAACACACAATCATTACCTTGTAAACGGCAAGAAGGTTAACATTCCTTCAATCCTTCTCAGAGCAGGTGACGTAATCACCGTTAAAGAAGGCAGCCGTGACAGTGAAAAAATCAAAGCTGTACTCGAAACAAACGGTTCTCGTCCTGTTCCGCAGTGGCTTGATAAAACATCAAACTACGAAGCAAAGGTTGTAAATCTTCCGGAACGCGACCAGATCGCAACTCCTGTTGAAGAACAGCTTATCGTTGAGTTCTATTCAAAATAATAACTACTAAGCAGTTTTGCTGTAAATTACAAGGAGGGTTTTGAATGATAGGAATCGAAAAGCCCAAAATCGAAACAGCTGAAGTTTACCCTGACGGTACTTACGGCAGATTTGTAGTAGACCCACTTGAAAGAGGTTATGGTACTACTCTTGGCAACAGCCTCAGAAGAGTACTTCTTTCCTCTCTCCCGGGTTATGCTATCACTTCTGTTAAAATCGATGGTATTCTTCACGAGTTCTCCACAATTCCCGGTGTTAAGGAAGATGTAACTGAGATTGTTCTTAACCTCAAGAGCGTTATTCTTAAAATTCACGGTGAAGGCCCCAAAACTATGTATGTAGATATTAAGGGCGAAGGCGAACTCACAGCGGGTTGCTTTAAATGTGATTCGGATGTTGAAATTCTCAACCCCGAGCTTCACATCGCTTCCCTTGATTCTGATGCTGATGTTCATATGGAAATTACATGTGACAAGGGCAGAGGATATGTGTCAGCAGACAAAAACAAGCAGGAAATGCAGCCTGTTATCGGCGTAATTGCTGTTGACTCAATTTTTTCACCTGTTTTAAAAGTGAATTACACAGTCGAGAACACACGTGTTGGTCAAATTACTGACTATGACAAGCTTACACTTGAGGTGTGGACAGATGGTACAATTTCTTCTAAAGAAGCTGTATCTCTCGGCGCCAAGATCCTCAACGATCACCTCAGTCTCTTCGGTGACCTCTCAGATGAGGCATTTGAAACAGAGATTATGGTTGAAAAGAGCAAGAATGGCAAAGAAAAAGTTCTGGAGATGACCATTGAGGAACTTGACCTGTCTGTGCGTTCTTTCAATTGCTTGAAGAGAGCAGGTATAAACACAGTTGAAGATTTGATCGGAAAGTCAGAAGACGATATGATGAAAGTTCGTAACCTCGGCAGAAAGTCACTTGATGAAGTTGTTGCAAAACTTGCTTCATTAGGCTATGATCTTCGCAGAGATGACGAGTAATTTTCGCTGTATTTCGAATTTTTAAGAAATCCAACCTATTAACGGTAAAGGAGTGATTTTAATGCCCGGTTCCAGAAAGCTTGGTAGAGCAACTGACCATCGTTTGTCAATGCTCAGAGGCATGGTAACTTATCTTTTAGAGAGCGGCAGAATAGAAACCACCGTTACAAGGGCAAAAGAAGTTCGTGCAATGGCAGAAAAAATGATCACCATTGCTAAAGATAACAACCTTCATGCAAGAAGACAGGTTTTAGCTTACGTTACTAAAGAGGACGTAGTTAAAAAGCTTTTTGATGAGATTGCCCCCAAATATAAGGACGTTAACGGCGGCTATTGCCGTATCATCAAAACAGGAGCTCGTCGCGGTGACGCTGCAGAAATGTGCATCATCGAACTCATCGACCCTGCAAACAAATAAGTTAAACCAAAATTAGAGCTACCCACGAGGGTAGCTCTTTTAGCTTTTTCTCAATATTAGTCGTTTTAACCATAGAGTTTCTTCCTGATCAATTGCTTTGAACAGCCGCAAAACAGAAAAATAAATTGAAACTTCAATTACAATATAAAAAACAGTAATAGTCCTGAAACTTATATTAAAGCTGAAAATTTTACTTATAAATTCACCGCATAAGCAAGAAACTATAATTCCCAACAGGGGAACAACCAAATCTTTATATATTTCTATCTCAACTTCGCTTACTATAGTGAGTCTCCTGAAGCTTAAAACAAAATTAATAAGCTCACTGAGATAAATTACAAGAATATAGCCCTTTACACCCATAACAGGAACAAGAAAATATACAAGTGCCACACAGCTGCCTGCATCAATGATATTATATTTCATATAACTCATTTGCTGGTCAAGGCCTTTGAGCATTCCGTCAACAGATGTGTCCATATACATCACAACTATCAGCGGAGCCAGTATTTTTATGTAAAAACTACAATCATCATTTTCATAAAAAGCGTAAGATAGTTTTTCTGCATTAAAAAACATAATTCCCGCTGTTCCTATGGCAAAAATCAATGTTAAGTGTAAAACACGGCGTATGATATAATAAATTCTCTTCTGCTGACCTGAAGTGTGGTGTGATGAAATCTCCGGTACCAGCAGCCCGGAAAGGGAAGAGATGAGTGCCGACGGATACAGTATCACAGGCAGAGTCATCCCATGCACTATTCCGTAGGTTGCAATAGCATCACTCACAGACCCACCGGATTTTTTTAACCCTTTCGGAATAAGAATATGCTCAACTGTGGTTAAAACCGAACGCATTTGCGAGCCTATAGCATCAGGTAATGCAATTCTGAAAAGATTGTTCCAGATGTTTTTGATTTTTTTGTCTTTTTCTGTGCGGGATGTAAATCTGTATACAGAGTATGAGCTTAATAATGAAAACATTTCTGCAAGGCTGATTCCCATAACAATAGCCTCGCAAAACTCTTCTGAGCTTTTGTGAGTAATTCTGCTTATAAAAAATACTGTTATTCCGATTTTAAATAATTGCTCGAAAATCTGAACCGAGGTGTAACGCATAATTTTGCCTTCGGATGTAAAATATCCGTTAAGTGCTGCTGACATTGAAACAAAAGGCAGGCTTATGCTTAAAATTCTGAGTGAAGATGCAGTGCTTTCACTTTCAAGCCATTTAGTTGAAATAATATTTGCACTTCCTATTAAAATCAGCCCGATTATAACACCGCAAACAAAACCGTAAAACAGACATCTTTTCATAATCTGACGCTGATTTTGTTTTCCTAATGCCAGGCTATCTGCAATCAGTCGCATTGATGCAAGACGAATCCCGGCCGAAGAAAAAGTAATCGCCATTGCATACACCGTGGATACAAGCTGAAACAAACCGATTCCCTCAGCTCCTATAATGTTAGTGATGTATACGTTAAAACTTACCGAAACGGTCCGCATCAAAAATGATGATGCGGTGAGCATAAGAGTATTTATCAACAGCCGTTTTGCATTGCTCATAGAATCCTCCGAATTATGTTGTTAAAATGTGTAGTTTTAGAATATTGTTGTTGTAATAACAGATTTTTTGTGTTAAAATCTCATAGAGGTGAGGTAAATGAAAAAAATAATAAGCTTGGTTTTGTCTCTGGTTTTGGTTTTTTCTTGTGTAACGGTAGCTTTTGCACAGGAAGATGACTATGTTCCCACTATTCATATAACCGGTATGGCAAACACAAGCCTTGTTATGGATTTAGGTCTTGAAACCGAAAAGCAGGTTTTCGGTGCTGAGGAAGAAGATATGAACGCAATGATTGAAAATCTTATTCCTCCTGTGCTTTTCTTCCTTCTCGGTGGCAGTGAAAAGCGTTTTGCAAAGTCATTGGTTGAGGCTGTGAATCCTGTTTTTGAATACATAAAATATGATGTCAATGGCGAATCGGCTTATAATGTTACAATTGAGCGTCAGCCGAGAGTCAGTTACGGTTACAGCTCGTTTATATATGACTGGCGAGCTGACCCGATGCTTGTTGCTGATGAGCTGAGAGCTTTCGTTGAAGAGGTCAAAGCTTTTTACGGCAGCGAAAAGGTTAACCTTATTGCCGAAAGTATGGGTGGTGTTATCGCCTCTGCTTATATTTATAAATACGGCTACTCTGATTTAAACGCTGTTATTTACCGTTCAACGGCAATGTACGGTCTTACTCTCATCGGTGAGCTTTATACCGGCAACTTTGATTTTAAGGCAAAGGATATTGCTCAGTATGTTAACAACTTTATGCTCGGCGAATCTTCACAGCAGGTGGTTATCCGTAGCTTAATTAAAAATGTTGCTCCTCTTATCGTAAATCCGCTTGTTAACAAAATTGACCGTTTCTTTGAGCATGAAAGTGAATACATCTATGATGAATTCTTAATTGATATTTTTGGTTATCTTCCCGGTCTCTGGAGTTTTGTCCCTGATGAATATTACGAAGATGCCAAAGAATTTATGCTTGATGAAACAGTAAATGCAAAGCTTATTGAAAAAATTGATGTGTATCAGTATCAGGTAAGACCTTCAATAAATTCAACAATTAAAGCTATGGAGGCAAGCGGAGTGACTGTTGCATTCGTTTCCCACTATGGATTTAGTGCAATCCCTGCCACACAGAATAAGTCCTATATGGCAGACGCTTTGATTGACACAAAATACACTTCAGGTGGTGCAACCTGCAGCAATTACGGCGAAATCTTAGGCGAAGATTATGTTCAGGCTGTTGATGACGGACATAATCACATTTCACCTGATAATATGATTGATGCTTCAACATGCCTGTTGCCTGAAAAGACCTGGTTTGTAAAGGGTATGCTTCACACGTGGTACAGTGATGATTATCGTGATTTGTATGCATATATTCTTGAACAGAAGGGTGCTGCAACCGTTCATTCAAATCCGAAGTTCCCCCAGTTTTTGATGAATAATGAGGATGACGGAACAACACTCCCAATGACCGAAGAAAATATGTATTTCAATAACGATGAAGTAACAATTGAAATTGCATTTGATTTTATAAAAGGTCTGTTTGCGTAAATAGTTTAACGACGGATATTTTTGTATCCGTCGTTTTTCTGTTGACAAAAGATAATAATTTTGATAAAATACCTTTCGTTGAATATTTGGAAGCGTATCGAAGTGGTCATAACGGGACTGACTCGAAATCAGTTGTACCTCACGGTACCGTGGGTTCGAATCCCACCGCTTCCGCCAAAGAATAACCGTAATCTTTTGGGGTTGCGGTTATTTTATTTTTATGTTATGATTTATTTTGGTGATGATATTATGAAGAATTTAACACTTAATCAAATTATCAATGCTGATTTCAAGGTGAGTACCCACAGTCCGGTTCTTCGCCCTTTTGACGGCTCGGTAGTTGTTGCTGACCCATCTTTGCTCACTCCCGAAAACAGTCACGATAACAAATGGCATATGTTCTGCCACACAAATCTTGGTGTATATCAATTTATAAGCGATGACGGAATCAAATTCAAAAGAGTTCAGAAGGTTGTTCCCAGAGCTATGAGACCCAATATCAACCGGATTGACGGCAGATATTATATGTTTTATGAGCGTACACGTTCTCTTGCTGCGAATGCACTGAACGTTGTTAATGCTGTTCCTTGGAAATCTGAAATCTATGTTACAGAAAGCGATGATCTTTTTCACTGGTCAAAGCCACAGCCTGTTATCACAAACACACGTGAATACGAAAAAAGCGACAGGGGAATGTCAATTTCAAATCCGTACCTCTTGCAGGAAAACGGAATAAACCGCCTTTATTATTCCTGTGGACTTACATATATTGAAGACTGCCGTTTCTGTGAGCCAACTTATATCAGCTATGCCGAAAGTGATAAGCTGACAACAAATTATGTCTCTGCAAAAACTCCGTTGATTTCACCTGATAAAAATGATCCTTTCCTAAACCTCTGTTCAGGTTGCCTTAAGGTGTATAAACTCAAAGACGGATATATCGGAATCCAGAACGGTATTTATGAAAAAGACGGAAAAAGCCATTCGTCAATTATTTTGCTCACTTCGCCTGACGGACTTGAATTTAAGTTTGAAAAGGTGCTTGTTGACCCGATGGTTGTCAACGGCAAAAACTGGATGAAGCAGTTTGTTTATGCAAGTCATCTTGTAAAGCACGGCAACACCTTGCGGCTTTATTTTAATGCAAGAGATACTTCAAACATCATCTTCGGCAGAGAGTGTATTGGCTTTGCAGAGGCGAAAATATAATATGAATAAACCCTTTCAAGGCGGGAATACTTACCTTGAAAGGGTGATTTTATGATAGAACAAGATACAATTAAGCTTTTGCGTGAATGCGATGCAGGGGTAAAAATGGGTGTTTCATCAATTGAAGATGTTATTGGTTATGTTAAAAGTGAAGAAATGAAAAAGTACCTTACCGAATGCAAGGCTGAGCACGATAAGCTTGACACCGAAATTCAGCAGGAGCTTGACCGCTTTAAGGATGAGGGCAAAGACCCCAACCCAATGGCAAAGGGAATGTCCTGGATTAAAACAAATGTTAAAATGGCATTCAACGGTAGTGATGAAACCATTGCCGACTTAATGACCGACGGCTGTAATATGGGTGTTAAATCCCTTAATAAATATCTCAATGAATATGAAGCCGCAGACGAAAAATCAAAGGACATTGCCAAACGTCTGATTAACCTTGAAGAACGCCTTGCAATCGACATCAGACAATATTTATAACAGCAAAAAACCATCGGCTCTCACCGATGGTTTTATCTTTATATTTTGCCACTCAACTTGTTAACAATAACTCCGAGTCTTGTGTCATTAAACTTCTTTTGTCTTTTTTCTTTGGCTGTGGTTGGCTTCTTAACAGGTACGATATTAATGAATCTGCCCATATCACCGTCATCGCAGATAAAGGGCTGAGTCATCAGAACTCCGCCGTCGCCCAGAAGCTGAGCTCTGACATAGCAACTGATGTTGTCGCTGAGCTCACCAAGATTTATTGTTGACACAATTTCACCGTCAGCATTTAGATTGTCAGATTTGATAATCTTTCCGTCTGCAATCCATTGAATCGCTTTGCAATTTGAGCCTTTGATTGTGATTGTCTGATTATCTTCATCAACGGTGATGCCCCATACTTTAGGCATTTCGCCCTTGCCCACAAAATCCTTGCCAAGCTCGTTTTGAGCATAACGAGCGAATGAGAAGAATGTGCCGTTTTCCATAGCTGTACGAAGATTTTGAATGGAATATTCAGGCAGAATAAAATCCATAAATGCTGTGTCAATTTCACCAACTCTGTGAGCGTCGCTGTTTGCAAATCCCCAAACAGTTCTCTTACCCTCGGGAATAAGTGTTTTGAGAAGTGAATCCCACAAAATTCTGTCACATGGATTGGGCACGTCATACATATTAAGCACTTCAATACCCATGCAAGAATGGTATCTTCTCAATAAATCGGCAAAGAATGCAACATTCTGCTCATCTGTTGCACAGTCGGGGAATTTGCGGGCATTTAGCCAGTCAGTAGGGTGGTTAATGTGCGAAAGTCCGCCGCTTGCCTCGGTTTTTCTGATAGGCTCTTCAAAGTCATTTTCTATTCCGCAGATTCCTTCGCAGGCATCATCTGTAAAATAGCAGTTAACGTGGTTTTTCATAAGGGTAAACATATTTGCTTCAATGCAACCCGGGACACACTCAAGGCCTCTCTTTTTTGTTCGGCTGTTTTTTGGAGTTTTGTGTGTTCCGTTTAAAATTGCCTTATATTCCTCTGTGGTAGGGTGCTTACGCTTGCCGTGCCACAATAACTGAAATGTATAAAGTGGAATAATTGAGGGATCCTGATCCCATTCCTTGCCCCACACACCGTGCTCGGTCATAGCGAGAATGTCAAAATCTAAGTCATAAAAACCTTCAATCATTTCGGTCATGGTGAAGTTTGCATCACTGTATGTAGAGTGGGTGTGCAAATTCGTTTTGTAATGATTATCAGGTTTTGAGATAATCTCGGTTACGCTTTCATAGGGGTTGGTTATTTTAAATTTTTTCATATTTTACCTCCAAAGCATAGTTCCTCTTAAGTATAACAACTTTATAAAGAATAATCAAGAATATATGAAAAAATCGGTTTACTTTGTGAAAATCCTTTGATATAATGAGCATAAATAACGCATAGGAGTGTTTATTATGAAAATGAGAGCACCGGCATTGCCGATTATAAATATTGACCCGTATTTTTCTGTATGGGCACAGGAATCACCCCTTGAGCACCTTGTTCATTGGACAGGCAGCTTCAACACAATGGTGGGTATTGTAACAGTTGATGGCGAAGAGTTTCGCTTTTTAGGAAAATCATATTATCACCGAAACAAGAAAACCCCTACAATGGAAATTGAAACCATTGATGCTGATGCTTTTTCAACTGTGATTGTTTCAAAAAATGATAAGATCCGGTTGACTGTTAAATTTACTTCACCAACCCTTGTAACAGATTTGTATTACGCTTCACGCCCTGTTGCCTATTGCAAGGTTTCTTATGAATCCCTTGACGGCAAAGACCACAAGGTTAAGGTTAAATTTTCTTGCACCGAGGAGTTTGTTCTCAATAAAGAGGGCGAGGGCAGAGCATACAGCCGTAAGGTAGATATTGACGGTATGACCGTTATCAAAATGGGTAACGGTGAGCAGAATGTTCTTCACAGAAGCGGTGATGATATCCGCATCGACTGGGGATTTTTCTACCTGGGTGCTGTTGGTGACGCTTATGCCGACAATGAAGTTTATGATGAAATGTATGCTGTTTTTTGCGAAAAAGAGCTTGACGGTGAGGCACTTTTTATCTTCGCTTATGATGACATTGAAAGCATAGTTTATTTTAACGAACACCTTAAAGCATATTGGAAAAAAGACGGCAAAACCATTGAAGAGGCTATTGCCGAGGCAGTGGGGGAATATGACGAGCTTGTAAAGAAATGCTCCGATTTTTCTGACAAAATCAAATCCGAAGCCCTCGAAAAGGGCGGCGAAGATTATGCCGAGCTTCTGCTCCTTGCTTACCGTCAGGTTATGGCAGCTCACAAGCTGGTTGTTGATAATGACGGCAACAATCTTTATATTTCAAAAGAGTGTTTTTCAAACGGTTGTGCCGCAACAGTTGATGTGACATATCCCTCAGCTCCCATGTATCTTCTTTATAACCCTGAGCTTTTAAAGGGTATGCTTCGCCCTGTTTTCCATTATGCGGCTATGGATGCGTGGGAATATGACTTTGCTCCTCACGATGTTGGTCAGTATCCTATTCTTAACGGTCAGGTTTATGCTGAAAACAGGCGTGAATACCAGATGCCTGTTGAAGAATGTGGCAATATGATTATTCTCTGTGCCGCAATCTGTGATGCCGAGAATGACGTTTCGTTTGCAAAAGAGCATATTGACACTCTCAAAAAGTGGAGTGAATATCTTATCCGTTACGGTCTTGACCCTGAGCATCAGCTTTGCACCGATGACTTTGCAGGCCACCTTGCTCACAACGTTAACCTTTCAATAAAGGCAATTATGGGTATTGCAGGCTTCAGCAGAATTCTTGATAGGTTAGGGGAAAAAGACGAAGCAGAGCGTATGATGTCAATTGCCAAGGATTACGCAAAATCGCTGATTAAAAATGCCGCAAATGATGACGGCAGCTTCCGCCTTGCTTATGATAAGCCCGGAACATTCAGCCTTAAATATAACTCCGTTTGGGACAAAATCTGGAAAACAGACCTCTTTCCACAGGAATTTTATCAGGGCGAAATCGCAAGATACAAAAAAGAAATGCTCACCTTCGGTGTACCCCTTGACAGCCGAGAGAAATATACAAAGTCAGACTGGCTCGTATGGGCAGCCTGCTTGAGCGAAAGCAAAGAAGACTTTGAATACCTCGTTCACCCATTGTGGAATGCTTATAACACAATGAGAACAAGAGTTCCAATGACTGACTGGTATTTCTGCGATACCTCACATATGCGAGGATTCCAACACAGAACAGTTCAGGGAGGACTTTTTATCAGATTTATGTTAGATTAAAATTAAGGAGCTTGGCACGATGCCAAGCTCTTTTTACATCAATTCAAATATTGCAGTATTATGTTTTGTAATTTCAATTGAAAATTCATCTGTTTTCTGCTCAGCTAACTCCGTACCAAGCAAAGGTTTTACGGTGTATTCTTTGGGGAGCTTTATTTTAACTTCACCGTAATTTACACTGTGAATACCTATGAAACCTCCGCTTGAATAAATAACATTTCCGTCAGCGTTGTAACAATGAACACCGTTCGAAGTGAGGAAATTACGCAATTCCTCTGTTGTGAAAAACGGCTTTTCTTCGGTGGAATTAAGATACGGGATTCCTGCTTTTTTACACATTTCAACAGCAGCCTTACCTGCCTGAGAGGGAAGTGGTGTCGTGAAAATCGCAGCGTGATATTTATGCATTATTTTTTCTGCATCCTCTACCATAAACATATCAAAGGGGATTCCCGTATTACCCATAGAATTTCTGATGTTATTCACAGTGCCGTTTAAATAATTGTGTCTTGGCAGGTTAAGATATGCTGTTTCATCTACGAATAAAACAGTTTCAGGAGCAGGAAAGTTTTCAGGATTTTTGTTTTCAGCAGATTGGGCAACTGATTTCATTTCTTCAAGCTCTGCCATAATTCTTGGATCGTGATACCAACCGCCCCACATATCAAACCACCATATACCCGAATCCTTTGTGAGTTGGTGAATAAAAGCCTTGCGGATTGCAGACAGTGAAAGCTCCGGTGTGTCAGGACCACTCCAGACGGTTTTGTTTCCGTCTTTGTCGGTTAAAAGCAGAATATCGTCAGGGTATTCACCGGGTCGTGAATCCTGCATTCTTCGGGTAAGGTGGGTTCTTATATCGCACTCAATAAAGCACATTTTTTGGTGAAGCTTTACCGAATCCACAGGAAGCATATCGCCCCAGTCGATGCCGAGATAACGGTTATTGTCGTAGCAACAGGGGGAAGAGAAAAAGTCGATATACTGTGAAGAGATGATGTGTCTCAGCCCGTGAAGACCAAGCATATAATCATCAACAAAAGCATTGTAACCGTAAAATGTGCCGACAATTTTATCGTTGTTTATGTATTCTTTAAGCTCTTTTGCAAAGTGCTCAATTGTTTTTGCCACCATTTCACAGCTGAACTCACCATATTTACTTGCAGATTCGCAGTATTCTCCGTTGTAAAAATCTTCTTTTTGTGGCAATGAAGTATTTGTTATGTCGTATTTTTGCAACATCCACTCACTGAATTTGGTTAAACTTTTTGGTGAAAAAGAGCCGAACGTATCATGATGCATCCATTCCTGCGTTGTTCCTCCGCAGAGCTGATACCCGGCAATTCTGTGAGCGTAATCGGCTTTCTGAATATGATTAACAAATTCTTTCAGAAGTATTGTTCCGTCACGCAGATAAATATCAGATAACAAAGATTCTCTCTTACCGCTTGGTGTATCAACAGTTTCGGTGGGGTTTTCGTTAATCCATTTGCGTGGCATTGAAACCGTAATCCGAGGGAAAATAAAAGCGTCAGGGCAAATATTAAGAATTTTGGCAACTGTTGAGTCAAATTCAGAGTAATCAGGTGTTTCTTTTTCAAACACACCTACTCTAGTTGGAGTAAACCCTGAAACATTGTTTATAGGCAAGTCGGTAAAAGAGGTGTTAACAAAAAACATTCTGTAGCCACTTTTCACAAAGTCACCGAATTCACCACACTCATCAAAATAGGTTGTGTATGCAAGTGGATAGTGCAATTTACCGTCAATGTTTATTAATGGTCTGCTATTTTTGAATTCAATAAAGCTTTTCAAAAAAATCCCTCCTTTGAGGAAAAACGGAATTAAAGCTTATGATACATCTCTTGTGCTTTGGTGACAAAGCCGAGCTTGTTATAAAGCTTGATTGCTCCCGGATTGTTTGCTAGAACATCAAGGCTTATGAAATTGCAATCATGCTCCTTTGCCCATTCCTTTGAAGCGTTCATCAAATCTGTTCCGAAGCCTTTGTTGCGACTTCTTTCGGTTACGATTATATCCATTATATAACAAAATTTACCGGGAACGATAAACGGAAAATCAGGCCTTGTCTTTGCCTGGAGTAATATAAAGCCAACTGCCTTGCCGTTATCTTCGTAAACAAGAATGTCAGAGCTTTCATCAGTAATTGATTTTTCAATAAATTCCGTGCTCTGGTTACCCTCGCAGATAAAATACGGTTGCAGTTTTGCCATTTCTCTGAATTGCTCGCGGTACAACTCTGCGATTGCCGGTGTATCACTCAGCGTTGCTTTTTTAATCATTTTTATCTTCCTTTATAAACTTGTTTTTATTGGTGTAATGTGCGGCGATTTCGACGCACCTGTCAGGCTCCCTTGTGTAAAGGGAGCTGGATTTTTGCGTAGCAAAAAGACTGAGGGATTGTAAAAAATTCAGCTAAAATCAATCCTCTGTCACATAAGACTGGGAAAAACTTTTTGCTTCGCAAAACGGTCCGTCGGGGATGCCGGACTCTACAAACTGTTACCGTCAGTAGGGCAGGGGCTTGCTCCTGCCGTGAGTTTGGAGAACACGAATTACAACTTCTTTTTAAAGCAAATAATACGGTTAGCTTCTTCAAAGCCTATTGCCATATGAAAATTGAAGCTGTCAGAGTTATCGAGCTCACAATCACTTGCAAATTCTGAGCAACCCTTTTCTTTTGCCCATAATTCGCATTTATTAAACAGATCTTTTGCGTACCCTTTATGTTGGTGTTCGGGAGTAATAAAAACCCCTTCCAGATAACCAACAGGTGAGGAGTGTGTTCCCTCAACATAATCGTGACGAAGCTGACACTGTGCAAAACCGATTGGTGTATCATTTACATACTTTATAAAGCAAACTGCATCATTGTTGCTGATTATTTTTACAAAACCTTCATCAAGCTCTGGTAACGTGTGATTGCTCCACATTTGCACTGCTAATTTTGCTAAAACTAGTGTATCACTTTTTGTGGCTTCTTTAATCATATTTGCATCTCATAAAAAAGAAGTTTTTCAATGGTGATGCGAGGTCGCCACCAAGCTCTTGCCTGCTCAAATTCGGTATATTGAGTATACCATTTCCATGTAATATCAAATCCGCCGTCTTCCATTTGCAGTTTGCCTAAAATATCTCTTTCTGCAAGTATTAATGGTTTTATTTCGGAAGTAATAAATTCTTTATATGTACCTGCAAAAATAGCGGATGGCATTGGTACGTATTCAACACCGTATTTTTTTATGTCCTTACAAATGGTGTTATCAATAGCGTTACACAACAAATTTCTGAAACTTTTTAAGTCAAGTATATTATTGATATTGTTTGTTTGTAAAAGCTCATATGCCAACAGAAAACAGTTCAAATCATCTCCGCTGATTTCTTTGCTGCTTTTAAGATATTCAAATCCCTCTTTTAAAATTTCTTCATAATAAGACTTGCGATTTCCATAGCAAATTAAAAATGTTGCCAACGATATTGACGGATTAAAGTTGCTGATGCCGTCACCTTTTTTCTCCCACCATATTGCATGGGGATAATCCTTGTTACTGTCAATTGCAAACAGCCAACGCTTTTTGTCTTCATCAAAAGAATCGTGAGATTCCAAATATCTGATAATACCTTTTACAATGTCGGAATCCTTGTTAAGTGCGTTTACTCGGTGAAGAGTGATTATGGCATCGTTTGTTGCAATTGGGCTTGAATTGGGGTTGAAAAAATCAGGTTCAATGGCATTGCCGAAACCACCGTCATCATTTTGAAAATTAGAAAGCTCGTCAATAACGGCTTGATTTGATTCATTTTCAAAGAAATATCGATAAACAGCCAACTCAAGAGGTCGAGCATTTTGTAAAATAAATTTATTTGCCGCGTTCTTATTCATAAACTTCACTCCGTCTCATACGGCCAGTCGATTATTCCGCCGAACTCTTTTATATTTGTATAGCCGAGCTTCAAAAGCTCCTCTGACGCCAGTTTACTTCGTCTTCCGCTTCGGCAATAGACCAGAATCAGTTGGTCTTTATCTTTAAGGATTTCTTCTGCTTTATTGGTTATTTCATAATCGGGGATAAGCACAGCACCGGGAATATGCTTTTCATCAAATTCCTCCTGAGTTCTGACGTCAAGAATAACATAGTTTTCTTGCGTGTCCATTATTTCCTTTGCTTGCTGAGCATTGATGTTCATATATACAGCCTCTTTTTCTTGATGCGTGTCTGCCTGTTGACAAGCCATCAGACAAAAGAAAACAGACAGGCAAAGCACTAAAATAATAGATTTTTTCATAGTTTAACCACCTTTTGTGGTATTATATCACAATAAAATCACTCATTCAATTCATTTTTTTATTGACATTTGTGTAATTAAATAGTAGAATTATTGTATCAAAAATAAAGGAGTTTTTATTATGAAAAAGTTTTCACTCAAAGCTATTTCAGTTTTGCTTGTTACAGCATTTATGCTTTCAATAGGCATTCCTGCTTTTGCTGTTGAAAAGGACTACACAATTGTTTCCCCTTATGCAGATGTTGAATGGGGCGTTACCAATGAATACAAAGGTAACCTTCATACACATTCAACCTATAGTGATGCTAACGAATCATTGGTTGACACCATTCTTGAGCACTATGAACAGGGCTTTGACTTTGTTGCAATGACCGATCATGGTGTAACAGGTGTTGCATGGAACAAAAAGCCTTATATGCGTTTGCTCTATTCATATCAGCCATTACTTGGCTATAAGAGAGACTGCTTCACAGATGATGAGTTCGTAGCTCTTCAGAATGGTTCTTTCCCTCTTAAGGCTACAGGTGAAGCTCGTGGCAGAGGTATGGTTTGCGTAACAGGCGGTAACGAGCTTAACGCTCTCACAGCTTCAAAGAGCCACGTTAACGGTATTTTCCTTCCTTCAAATTTCGGTAACACTAACCTCGGTTTTGAAAACGGCTACAGATACGCTGTTAACCAGATTGATGAGCAGGGCGGTCTTTCATTTATCAACCATCCCGGAGACTGGCTTGATACAAACGAAGACATGAACAATGTTTATGACGAAGACAAGCTTAATTATTTCACCGATATTTTTATGGATTATGACACTTGCCTTGGTATGGAAGTTTTCAACGAAAAGAACGGCACCACAGGTTACGACAGAATCCTTTGGGATAACCTTCTTATGAAAACTCTTCCCTACGGTAGAAATATCATCGGTTTCTCAAACAACGACACTCATGAAAGAAGAACTGTTGACTCAAGCTTCAGCGTTTTCCTTATGGAAGAAAACAATATGGATACAATTAAAGCTACAATGCAGTCAGGTTCATTCTTTATGATCACCAGAATCCTCAGAGGTAACGATGTTATCGGCCCTGCAGAAGAATTTGACGTTATGGACCAACAGCTTCCTTATCCTATGTTTGATAAGCTCACAGTTGACGGTCACAAGGTTTCTGTTAACGCAAGAGAAACTGATTACATTCAGTGGATTGCTAACGGTAAAGTAATCGCAAAGCAGGATGTTACATCTGCTGATCAGGAAATCGTTCTTGACCTTGATGCTATTGAAGGCAGCGAAGATTTCCTCTATGTTCGTGCAGAGCTTTTTGGTGAAGGCGGACTTTGTGCTTCTCAGGCACTCGTTATTGATGACGGTGAAGTTCTTGAATATGTAAAAGACACAAGCCCCGAAGCTTTGTGGAAGAGATTTGTTTACATCATCACAAGCACAAGACTTGTTGTTTATGCTCAGGAAATCGTAAAAGCCATTGAGGATGCTCTTGAATAAAACGGAGTTTCGTTATGATTCCTAAAACGATTCATTATTGTTGGTTCGGTAGGGGTGAAAAGCCAAAGCTTGCTCAAAAATGCATAGAAAGTTGGAAACGTTTTTGCCCCGATTATGAAATTATCGAGTGGAATGAAGATAATTTTGACATAAACAAAAATGAATATACAAAAATGTGTTACAACGAAAAAAGATTTGCCTTTTTGAGTGACTATGTTCGCTTGTTGGTGGTTAATGAACACGGTGGAATATATTTTGACACCGATGTTGAATTACTCAAAAATCCTGATGAGCTACTTGAAAATGAAGCTTATTTCGGCTTTGAAACAGATGAATATATCAACACCGGAGTTGGCTTTGGTTCGGTTGCACACGGTGAAGCTGTTGAAAAAATGGTAGCGGAATACGACTTCTTACTTGACGGTAAAAATGGTACAGTGGGTTGCCCGATCCTCAATACCAAAGCTTTGGTAAGTCTGGGACTTTGCCAAAACGGAAAACGGCAGACTGTTGCCGGTGCAGAGATTTATCCCGCTGATTATTTCAATCCGTATGAAAGTACAACGGGTAGACTTAACAAAACTGATAGTACGGTTTCGGTTCATTGGTATTCCGGTATGTGGATGAGCAAAAGCCAACAGTTAAGAAGCAAAATCACAAAACCGTTGCATAGGATTTTTGGCGTAGACTTCTTTTCAAAATTTCATAAATAACAATTCAGCCCCTTGAGTAAAATCAAGGGGCTTTACTTTTGCCAGGCTTGTATTTATTATATTTTGTGGTATAATAATCCACAGGTATTTTTGGAGGGTTTTAATGAACTTAAATAAGAAAAAAACTTTATCAGACAGCTTTGTTATCGGTGCTGCTCTTTTTGCAATGTTTTTTGGTGCAGGAAATATGATTTTTCCTCCGTATCTCGGGTTAAAATCGGGAACAGAATGGTTCTCAGGTTTTCTCGGATATTACATTGCAGATATCGGTCTTGCCGTTGTGGCAATTCTTGCTCAGATTAAAACAGGTGGATATAAGGGAATCTTTAAGCCTTTAGGTAATGTTGCAAGAACGGTGATAATGCTGAGCATCGTTATGTGTATCGGGCCGCTTATCAGCATACCCAGAACTGCAGCCACAACATACGAGCTTTCAATAATGCCGCTTTTTGAAAGTGTGAGTATGCCTGTTTTCGGAATTTGCTTTTTTGCACTTGTGCTTGTTATGAGCATAAATAATTCTGCAGTTGTTGATATTATCGGTAAAGCTCTCACGCCGGTGCTTTTTCTCGGGCTTCTGTTTCTTATTGTTAAAGGTCTGGTTGACCCTCTTGGTATTGTGGAGGCTTTGCCCAAAACCAGTAGCCCTGTTGGTGACGGAATTGCAGCCGGGTATCAGTCAATGGATGTGTTGGCTGCTGTTATTTTCGGAGTTTTGATTTTAAACAGTGCGGCTCAAAAAGGTCACACACAACAAAAAGCAAAGGCAACAGTTGCGGCAGGTGCAAGTGTTGTGGCAGGAATAGGCTTGCTTATTGTTTATCTCGGTTTAACTTATCTTGGCGCAACGGTATCAAGTATTTATGATATGCATATTTACCGCACAGAGCTTTTGATTGCCTTGATTCAATCGCTGATTCCGGGGCAGGCGGGGTTGATATTCTTCGCTGTTGTTGCAGGTTTTGCTTGCCTTTCAACTGCTGTTGCTCTTACAGGAAGTGCTGCTGAGTATCTTTCAGATTTATCAAAAGGTAAAGTGGGTTACAAGCCGATAATTGTTGCAATTTGTGTTTTCAGTGCAGTAGTGTCGTCTTTTGGTGTAGAAGCTTTGGTGAATGTGGCGTCACCTGTTTTGAGCGTAGTTTATCCACCTGTGTTGGTTACGGTTTTACTCAGCTTTTTCGGTGATAAAATCAATGTTTGGGGTTATCGTTTTTCTGCAATAGCTGCAACGGTTATGGGTATTTTTGATGCTTTTGCCACATTTGGAGTAAGATTTGATTTTATATCAGCTTTGCCGTTGAGTTCATTGGGGCTCGGATGGATTGTTCCGTCAGTAGCTTTTTGTATTGTCGGAATGATAGTCGGAAATATTGCAGATGAAAATCGGAGAAATCAAAATGGCTAAAGTAAAAGATTTTTTAAAAAGTGAAATTGTTCTTGTAGTTTCTTTTGTGCTGGCGGTTGCATCCATGTTTGTTGTTTTGCCGAATGAAGAATATATAAATTATATTGATTTTAAAACGCTTGCATTGCTTTTTTGCCTTATGGCTGTTGTTGCAGGGGTCAGTGGTTTAGGTGTTTTTGACCTTTGTGCCAAAAAGCTTCTAAATAAGACAAGTTCTTTAAAAGGTTTGGGCTTAATCCTCAGCCTGTTGTGCTTCTTTTCTTCAATGG
This sequence comes from Clostridia bacterium, assembly GCA_017461625.1. GTDB lineage: Bacteria > Bacillota > Clostridia > Oscillospirales > Acutalibacteraceae > CAG-488. The sequence goes on along the minus strand of JAFTXJ010000009.1, from coordinate 45,240 downwards.
TTATTACCAATGATGTGGCATTGATAACCTTCGTACCGTTTACAATAGTTGCACTTAAAATGTCATCAAATCAAAAGGCAATTATTCCTTTAGTGGCAGTTGAAACCGTTGCTGCAAACCTTGGCAGTATGCTCACTCCTATAGGTAATCCGCAGAATCTTTATCTGTTTTCATTTTTTGAAATGGGGGCAGGGGAGTTTATTGAGGCAATACTACCTTATGCTGTTTTATCTTTGATTTTAGTGATTGTTTCATCGTTGGTTTTGGGAAACGGAAGAATTAACAACTCTTTCGGTAAATCAGAAAAACTCGTTTTGGATTATAAAAAGCTTTCGGTTTATGCAATTTTATTTGTGATTTCCTTACTGACTGTTTTTAGAGTGATACCTTATTACATAACCTTGGCATTAACCGTTGTTTGTGTTTTAATTTTTGATAAAAAAACAATAAAAAAAGTTGATTATAGTTTGCTCTTAACTTTTATATTTTTGTTTGTTTTTATAGGCAATTTAGGTGAAATTTCCGTAATTAATGAATTTCTGCAAAGTATCGTCAAAGATAATGAAGTGCTTGTCGGTATTGCATCATCCCAGGTGTTTTCTAATGTTCCGGCGGCTTTGCTTTTATCAGGCTTTACAAACAAGGCCTCTGATTTGTTGGTAGGAGTAAATCTCGGCGGATTGGGCACCCTTATTGCTTCAATGGCAAGCTTGATTTCTTTTAAATTTATTGCAAAAGAAGATGTAAAAACAAGCAAATATATTTTTGTTTTCACAGTTATAAATATTGTATTTTTAGCGGCTAACCTGTTGCTTTATATTATTATCAGATGAAAGGATTAGAAAATGAACAGAAAAGAAAAATTAAAAACAGTGATGTATCTGTTTATGAGCTTTTTCAGAATAGGTGCATTCACCTTCGGTGGCGGTTATGCAATGATTCCGCTTATTCAGACAGAAGTTGTTGAAAAGAAAAAATGGATTACCGATCAGGATATTCTTGATATCATTGCCATTTCAGAATCAACTCCCGGTCCTATTTCCATAAATGCAGCAACTTTTATCGGATATAAAATCTGTGGCTTCTGGGGTGCATTCTGTGCAACCTTCGGGCTTGTTTTGCCGTCAGTTGTGATTATTTCACTGCTTTCAATGGTATTAGGACTTGTTGAGTCCAATAAAATAGTTCAGTACGCTTTTAACGGTATACGTGCAGGTGTGTTGGCTTTGATTATAAAAGCTTTGATTTCAATGTATAAACAGTGCCCCAAAAATCTTTTTAGTTACATCGTTCTTGCTCTTGCATTTTTAGTTGTAGCAATTTTCAATATCAATGTTATTTATGTTGTTATCGGTTGCGGAGTAATCGGACTTGTTCATTCACTGATTGTTACAAGGAGGAATAAAAATGATATATCTTGAATTGTTCCTCACATTCTTTAAAATCGGCTTATTCACCTTTGGCGGCGGATACGCAATGCTCCCTTTTATTCAGGAGGAGGTTAAGCTTCACGGTTGGTTGACTGATACAGAGGTTATAAACTTTGTTGCTGTCAGTGAAAGCACACCGGGCCCCTTTGCTATCAACATCTCAACCTATGTCGGTATTGAAACAGGAGGTATCTTTGGTGCAATCTGTGCCACTCTCGGTGCAACATTGCCGTCATTTATTGTTATTCTTCTCGTTGCAAAATTCTATGAAAAGTTTAAAAACAGTAAGGTTGTCAGTGGTTGTATGACAGGTCTGAAGCCTGCCGCAATCGGACTTATCGGCACTGCAGTGCTTACAATCGGAAAAACTGTTTTCTTTCCCACAGCAGTAAGCCTTGCCTCAGTTATGACCTTCGGATTTGTTAGCTCGTTAGTGATTTTTGCACTGATGTTTGTTCTTACAATGAAAAAAACACACCCGATTATTATAATAGCCCTCTCAGCCATTCTCGGCATCGTCGCAGGATTTATAGGGGAAGCGATATAGACATTAAAAGGAGGGTTTAATTTGACTTATATAAAAAAAATTAAATACCCGATTTGTTTTCTTGTTTTGATTTTTTTGTGTTTGTTGTTTCCTTATTCCGGTGACGATTGGGCATGGGGGAGCGATATTGGTATTGAACGATTAGAAAATTGGTTTGATAATTATAACGGAAGATACGTTGGAAACCTTATAGTTCTTGCATTAACAAGGTCAAATGTATTAAAGTCAGTTGTTATGGCGTTTGTGTTGACGGGAATTGTATATCTTATAGAGAAAATTATAGATAAAAATTGGGCTTTCACATTTGCAGCAATTACACTTCTTCTTATGCCAAGTCAAGTGTTTAGTCAGGCTGTAGTATGGACCTCAGGCTTTTCAAATTATTCTGTATCAATTTTCTTTACACTGATTTTTATTTATTATTTTTTAAAAAAGAATCCGAACGATATTAAAGGAATAATGAACGTATTACATATGGCAATATTCTTGGTTTTGGGTGTTATCTGCACTCTTATTGTTGAGCATCTGACTATATACAGTATATTATTGGGTGCTTTTGCATTAATATTTGGATTTGTAAAATATCGTAAGATGTTTTTGCCTTATATGGGATATTTTGTCGGCTGTATTATAGGAACTATATATATGTTTTCTAATACGGCATATGTATCCATATCGAACGAGTCAGATGGGTACAGAACTATGGCTGGTAGTTTCATGTCCTTAATTAAAACGGCAGTTATAAACTATGGTACAGAAATATATGATGGATTTTTTATGTCTAATGTGGTGCTAAATATAGCTTTTGCATTTATAGGTGTTTTGATATATTCTGATATGAAAATATGTTTAAAAAATAAAACACTTGTTTTATGTAAAACTTGTTTAGTTATTATAGTATTATATGCGGTTTTATCAATAATACATTTCTTAATATCAGTTTTAAATATTAATATTATGCTTATCAAGGTGTTAGAAGGAGGGTTTACAATAGTGGCAGGGGTTGCTTTGATTGCTTTTCTTCTTATCGTGTCTTTTACCCATAAAAAAGTGTTCATCTTTTCTTTTTATGTGCTGAGCATACTCTGTTTACTTGCCCCGCTGTTTGTCGTTACTCCTGTTGGAGGAAGATGCTTTATGGCAACCTATGTTTTGTTTATCATTCTCCTTGGAGAAATGATTAAACTGTTATCAGTTAAGAAAAAAGAAGCGCTATGTCAACGGAAAGTTGTGCCTGGTTGCAAAGCAGTGACAGCTGGTTGTTTGGCTTTCTTTTTTATGTTTTTCGGAACTATTTATAAGGCTGATCGTGAGAGACTTGAAAATGTCAAATGCAAGGTGGAAAAAGGTGAAAAAACAATCATGATTGATGAGTTGCCATTTAGCTCTTATATTTGGTGCGGAAATCCGATTGAAGGAACTATATGGGCTGAACGATATAAAATGTTTTATGGTTTACCTGATGATATATTTTTGAATATCGAAAAGTGAAAAGAGTAATAAAAATGACCGCACAGTACGTCAAAATGACATATTGTGCGGTCTTAATTATAGCGAATTCATAAAATGGTTAAATAAGCGTGGAGATAATAAGAATAGCATAATTTTAATTCTTGAATTACGTTTTAGTTTGTTGGTAAACCAATATTTTTTTAAAAAATTAATAAAGCTTTTGTCAAGCCTTTTTGGAGTTTTGATAGTTGAGTAAACATAAACATTCAAAAGAGAATTAACAGCCTCTCTTTCAAGCTCGGTTTCACCAAGTTTTTCAAAGAATTCACATCTTAACTTAAATGCCCATTCGGTATCCTTTTTAAGCTTATCCTTGTTGCCGTGCATAACACTTGAAGGGTGCTGATAATATGCATATAACTTTGCGTTACTAAGAACAACTTTATTACTGTAATAATAATATTTGCACGAAGCCACTTCGTCTTCACAAGCGTGGCCTGTCGGGAAGGGGTTATTTTTAATGATTTTACTTTTACTTATTTTGCAACACGGACTCACCAAAACAATTGTAACAGTTGAATCAATCATCTTTTTGCAGGCATCATATCCTGACATTACTTGAATTGACCGGCTACTTTGGTCGTTGTTAAAGGTTATCTGTTGATCATCAAAAAACTCAAAATAATCGCAGCAAGAAATATCGGCATTATATTTAACGAGGTTTGAATACAAAATCTCAAAATAGTTTGGCGCAATTACGTCATCGGAATCAACAAAAGCTATATATTCGCCTGTAGCTTTTTCTATACCGAAGTTTCTTGTGTCACCTGCACCGCCGTTTTCTTTGTGAAAGGCTTTAATTCGGTTATCTTTTTTTACCCAGTTATCACAAAGGGCGCCACTGTTGTCAGAACTTCCGTCGTTAACAAGGATGATTTCAAGGTTTTTATAAGTCTGTTCGATAATGCTGGTGATGCACCTGTCAAGATACTTTTCAACATTGAAAACGGGAACAATTACGGAAATTAGTGGATTCATAGGCATCCTCCTTAACGGATATATTTTAATTCTACACCAAAAAAAGATTTAATGCAAGCATATTGTTAATTTGTAGATTTCAGGATATTGTATTTGTATAATTTGACGATTTTGGAAAAATAATAATGTTTTTGATTGCTCTTTATTTTGTTTTGTGATACAATAACTCTGTTAATAAAGTGGGTTTCCACTGATAAAAGAAAAGAGGAGATTTTATGAACGCTAAAAGCATTTGGTTTAAGGTTTTAAGCCTTGTTCTTTGTGCAATGGTTCTTGGTTCCGGATTTGCCGCTTCTGCTGATGATGGCAGTGAGCCTTCAACCTCAGGTTATTCAATTTCAAACCCTTATGAAAACATTGATTGGGAAACAATTAATCAGTACAAAACAGCTCTTCATACCCATACCAATGCCAGTGACGGTGATGACACTCTTGCTGAGTCCATTGAACGCCATTACGAAACAGGCTTTGATGTGGTATCAACCACAGATCACAGCGTAGTTAACTACAGCTGGACTGATACTTCAAAAGGTGCCAACCTTGTTACCGCTGTTATGGAGCTTATCGGCAAAACTGACGGCGAGCTTGTTTACCTTCAGGAAAAGGGTGGCTCTTTCTCAAACGGTGTCGGTTATGAAGTTGTTACCCGCAACGGTGATGACTACCTTATCACTGAAGACGGCAGAGAAATTATGAGAATCCCTTACGGTGTTGAGCATAATGCTGTTTCTGTTAACGCTCACGTTAACGCATGGTTTGCTGATTATAACCGTGTTGCTCCCAGTGATTATGATGACGCTGTAAGAAATGTTGAAAAGCATGGTGGTGTTTCTGTTATGAACCACCTTGGTGAGTACACTCAGGCACGTTATGAGCTTTTCCAGGAAGATGCTTATGATATGGATAATCTTACTTACAGGTATTATATCAATAAGTTCTACGGTTATATAGATAAATATGACACATGCATCGGTCTTGATATCAACAGCAAGGGTGACGGCAGAACAAGATACGACAGAAAGCTTTGGGACATTATGCTTTCAAAAGCTGCTGAAGAGGGTTCAACCGTAACTGCTATTGCATCAAGTGATGCTCATCAGCTTGATAAAATTGACACAGGCTCAACAGTTGTTCTTGCTAAAGAAAAGACAACTCCCGCCATCAAAAACGCACTTCTTAACGGTGAAATTCTTGCTCAGAGCACCTGCATTGCTAACCGCGATGAATTGGCTCAGATAGCTGAAGGTCTTAAGGCTCATTACGGTGAAACAGATCTTTACAAAGAAATTGCAGACATTGTTGTTGCTTATGATGCTGAGCGTGAAGAAATTATTGCTGAAAACGATGACGGTCAGGTTGGTGCACAGTGGAAGTCTATTGATGATGAAGGCTACCTTAAAGCTGCAACAAGACCTGTAATCAACTCAATCGAAGTTAACGATGAGGAAGATACAATTACAATTGACAGTGACAATGCACTTATCGTTCGTTGGATTTCAGACGGTAAAGTTATTGCCACAACAAAGGCTGATGATAAAGCATTCGACCTTAACGACTATGCTGACCAGATCAAAGGCTATGTTCGTGCAGAAGTTTTTGGCGAAGGCGGAATTATCTATACACAGGGCTTTACCCTTAATGCAGAGCTTGCAGAGGATGACGGAATGGATATTGTTTTTGATTTAGGATTCCTTGATTTCATCTTCGCTATGCTCGACAGATACACAGGCCTCCTCGGCAGAATTATCGGTAACATATTTTAATTTGTAAGAACCTCCGGTTAAACCGGGGGTTCTTTTTAAAAAAAACTGCGTTGCAACGCATTGTTGCGTGACTTTTTATTATAAAAATGTAATAATAAAGCCAAGGAGGTGACCTGATATGGCAAAGATTTCCAAAAATATCAAAAAACTGAGAAATGAAAGAAAGTTGACTCAGGATCTGCTTGCAGAAAAAGTAAATGTAACTAGGCAAACAATTTCAAGCTGGGAAAATGACAGAACTCAGCCTGATATTGATATGCTTGTGTTACTTGCAAAAGCTTTTGATGTAGGAATTGAAGAACTGATATATGGTGAAAAAAGAAACATAGGTTTTGAAGCACCAAAATCTGATCGTAAGCGAGCAATGATTATTGTTTTTGCAACGCTTGGTTCGCTTTTATTAGCAACCGGATTGGTTATTGTGTTTGTTGCCTTTTGGGATAAAATTCCCGAAGCCGTTCTTGCAGTTCTAAGTTTTATTCCTTTGCTGCTTGGCGGAGGTATTGCAATATATACGCACATAAAGAAACCAAACAGTATAGGTTGGTGCGAAGGCTCTTCAGTTGCTTGGGTTGCAGGTCTGGTTTCAACATTTTACTTCATTATTTCTTTGTTTGGAATTAACCTTGAATTTGATGTTGCCTGTATCGGGGTATCCATAATGATTCTGCCGATTGCATTTTTAATGAATTCTGCTTTTCCGATGGTGATATATTATGTGGCAACAACTTGTTTTGTTGCAGGGTATGTAGGGGATTTTGATGCATTCAATTTTATTGTGAGTGTGCTGTTATTTATTGTAGGTTTTATTTTTATTTTTACAAAGTCCTCCGATGATTACAGGCGTAAAATTTCTCTATGGAGTGTTCTTGTTTCATCATCTTTTGTTTTGAGTCTTTGGGCTATTGAAACTACCGAATCAAATGAAACAACAACTGTTATTATTATCGTTCTGGGGATTTTTACAGCACTGTATTCTGCTGATAAAGGCGAAAAGAGTGCGTACCCTTTCAGGTATATCTGTGTCCCTGCGATTTCTGCCGTGATGTGCATATTGTGCGCTGCAACAAATGCTTGTCTTTGTGATGGTTATCACTATACCGATGTGCCGGAGCTGCTTTTTCCCGGCATTGCACCGTTGGTGAGTGCTGTTATCATTGCTGTGGGCATTTATGCAGGAAAAAGCAGCTTTAAAAAGAATCCTGCAAAAATAGCCTTTGTTGTGTTGTCTTCTTCAACCGCCGCAATATGCACGGTGTGTTCTGTTTTTGCTGAATACTTGACATATGATTCTGTTGATAATCTTAATATTATCGTGACCATTATCGCTCTTGGAATCAGCATAACAATAATCACAGCGGGTATTAAAAAAGCAAAAATGCTGACGGTAAATCTTGGTATTATTATGTTGTGTTTTATAATTTATTTTACCATTTTCGCAGGAAGATTTGATGTTGTTTACAGTGGCATTGCATGCATTGTTATGGGTGGAATACTTCTGTTCATAAACTATAAGCTGGCTAAGTCCTTCAAGAGAATGGAGGGTGAAGAAAATGCGTAAAGTGAAGCCGATTATAATAGTGCTTTCAATTCAGGTTTTAATTGCTGTGTTCCTGGCTTTTGTGAATCCGATAAGTGATTATATAGTTTGCTCTAAAGGAACGGAATATACTTTCGCTATTGAGGGAGCTGAGATTTACGGAGATTATACTACCTTTGTTGAACTTCATTGCCCGATAAAGTTTGGATTCAATAAGGATCGGACTAATTATTATGAAAGACAATATGCAATAATTGAAACTGATGAAAGCGGTCTTTCGTATGTTTCTGCGTTATCTGATAATCCTCCGGAGAAAGGTGATTGGTTAGGAACACCAAAGGATAGTTTTCACCACTTTAGCTGGTATAATAAAAAGCTTGACTATGAGCTTTACAGAGAAGCTGAAGAATCAACTGATTTCTTTGCTGCAAAGTTAATGGGAGTTTCAGATGAGTATGAGATAACAGTCAGTGTTTTTGTTTACAAAGGCACAGCTGTGCTAAATGAAATACAGGTTAACGGAGTTGAAATTGAAGACTTTTTAAACAAAATAGCAACATAAAAATTACGGGCTGTTTCTTTTTGAAACAGCCCATAGCTTTGTTAAATATTTGCAGCATTTTCTCCTGCAGTCATACCGCTTGACCATGCCCATTGCAGGTTAAAGCCACCGCAACCGCCGTCAACGTCAAGCAATTCGCCTGTTACGTAAAGCCCCTTTATTTTAAGAGATTCAAGGGTGTTGGCATCAAACTCACTCACGTCTGCACCGCCTCTTGTAACCTGGGCGTTTTCAAAGCCCTTACTTGCAGAAATATAAACTCGGAAGCTTTTGCAAAGGTCACAGATTTTTTGAAGATTATCTTCACTGATTTCATTTATGGGTGTGTTATCTTTAACGTAAGCACATTTGATAAGCCCTTTGCTGATCTTTTTTGGAAGAAAACCAATAAGCAGATTTTCGCTTTTTAATGCCGGGTTGTTGCTGATTGTGCTGTTGATTCTTTGACGGATTTCTTCTTTTGAAAATTCGGGCACAAGGTCAATCACAACACTGCATTTTTTATTATCTAAATGAGAGCATAAAATTCTCTGTGCGTCCATAGAAGCAATTCCCGAAAGACCGTATTCTGTAAAAAGAATTTCACCCTCTGCTTTGCCGATTTCTTCATTTTCTGCAAAGATTTTTATTTTACCTTTGACTCTTATTCCTTTAAATGAACGCACAATTTTGTTATCGCTCACAAGCTGAACAAGGGCGGGGAGTGGCTTTTGAATAGTATGACCAAGGTCGTTCAGAATTTCAAATCCACTTCCGTCTGAGCCTTGTGACGGTGAGGCTTTACCACCGCAGGCAAGTATAACTTTTTTTGCTCTGTGGCGACCACCGAGGACAAAAAAGTCACCGTTCTTTTTGATGTTACTGATTTTTTCGTCGGTGATAACTGTTATACCGAGCCTTTCACATTCAAAACGCAAAACATCCACCACCGAAGTGGCAGTGTTGCTCATTGGGTAAATCCTACCCTCGTCATCTGTGACTGTATAAAGACCGATAGAATTAAAAAATTCCAATGTTTTATTAACATCGTACTTTGGGAGTATATTTGTTGCAAAAGCCTTGTTATAATATTCGTGTTTTAACGCGTTTATGTTAGATAAATTACATCTGCCGTTGCCTGTTGCAAGAACTTTTTTGCCGATAACAGGCATAGATTCGATAATTGCAATTCTTAACGAAGGTTTTTCTCTTTTTGCTGTTATTGCTGCTACGATGCCTGAAGCACCTGCACCCAAAACAATTATATCAAACATTATTATCACCGTTATCCAATATACCACAAATTAATATATAAATCAAATTTTCTGCATAAAGAGTATTTTATAATTATATTAATTTATCGGAGGGGACAAGTGATATGAAAAGCTTTTTAAAAAATGAAGCAGAGCACAATTTGTTTGATGAATTGGAAAACATTAAAGCTCAGCTTTGCTGTGCTTACAGTGAGTTTAATAATGCCCGTGACGACCTTCACATAAATGCGGCAGTGTTCAGGCTCTGTGAGCTTGAAACAAGGCAGAGTATTATTTTAAACCAAATACGGAGGGGAAACGAATGGTAAGTTTGCTTGCATTTTCCGGTGTTGTCTGTGCCTTTATTTCTTTGCTTGCGATGAAAAAGAGTAAGCACTTTGTAAAATCACTTTTTTTGACAGCGATACAAGGACTTACGGCCTTAATGGCTGTGAATGCATCGGGGATTTTAACGGGGGTCAACCTTTCACTTAACGCTCTTACAATCGGTAGCGGAGTTGTTTTCGGTACACCGGGGATTGTTATGAATTTGCTCATAAAGATAATTCTTGCAACATGAATGTAACTGTGGTATAATCAGCGAGGATACAAGATTGTGAAAGGATGCATAACATGAGCTACGCAGATAAAGTTTTTGTAGAAAACATTGAAGATATTTTAGCTAATGGCTATTCTGATGAAAATGAAAAGGTGCGCCCCGTGTGGGATGATGGCACTCCTGCCCATACAATCAAAAAATTCTGCATTGTTAACAGATATGATTTAACTAAAGAATTTCCTGTTACAACACTCAGAAAAACAGCATTTAAGAGCTGTATTGATGAGATTTTGTGGATATGGCAGAAAAAGTCAAACAATATCCACGACCTTAACAGCAAAATCTGGGACAGTTGGGCAGATGAAACAGGCTCAATCGGCAAGGCATACGGCTATCAGCTTGGCGTTAAGCATATTTACCCTGAGGGCGAATTTGACCAGGTTGACAGAATGCTTTACGACCTGAAAAATAACCCTGCAAGCCGTCGAATTATGTCAAATATCTTTAATCATCACGATTTGCACGAAATGGGTCTTGCTCCCTGTGCGTATAGTTTTACTCTCAATGTTTCAGGTGATACTCTTAACGGAATATTGAATCAGCGCAGTCAGGATATGCTCACAGCCAACAACTGGAATGTCTGCCAGTATGCAGTACTTCTTTGTATGTTTGCTCAGGTAAGCGGTCTTAAAGCAGGTGAGCTTGTTCACGTTATTGCCGATGCTCATATTTATGACCGCCATATTCCTATGGTTAAAGAGATTATAAAAAAAGAGCAGTTCCCTGCACCTAAGTTCTGGATTGACCCTGAGGTTAAAAATTTCTATGACTTTACTGTTGACAGCTTTAAACTCATAGATTATCAGTGCCATCCGAATGAAGGCAAAATTCCTGTTGCAATCTGATAAAGGAGAAAAAATGAAACTTATAGTTAATGTTGATAACGAATGGAACATTGGTAACGACGGTGACCTTGTGTTTCCCATTCGTGAAGATATGAAATTTTTCCGCACCACCACATCGGGCAAGGTTGTTGTAATGGGCAGAAAGACCCTTGACAGCTTCCCCGGTGGCAACCCTCTTAAAAACAGGGTGAACATTGTTCTTACCCGTGATAACAGCTTTGAGCGTGAGGGTGCTGTGATTACTCACAGCGTTGAAGAAACTCTTGAAAAGCTTAAAGAGTATAACTCGGATGATGTTTATGTTATCGGCGGAGCAGAAATTTATAAAATGTTCCTTGATTACTGTGATACCGCAGTTGTTACTCACGTTGATGCGGTTGCTGAAAAAGCCGATAAAAAATTCCCCGACATTTCATCAAAACCTGAATGGACTCTTTGTGAAAAATCGGAAGAAAAAGAAGAGAACGGAATTAAATTTACTTTCTGCACATATAAGAAAAAGATGTAAGGCTCAAAACCTTACATCTTTTGTTCTATCCCAATATCTGTGCAGCGATTTTTGCTGATTCTGTTGCGTCTGAAGCATAAAAATCAGCCCCAACCATTTCAGCATATTCTTTGTTAAGCACTGCACCACCGACCATAACCTTGCATTTAGCACCGGCCTTGTTCAAAGCGGCTATGGTGTCTGCCATTGATTTTACCGTTGTTGTCATCAATGCACTCAGACCTACAAGCTTAACATTGTTTTTTAACACAGCATCAACCACAGCCTGAGGTTCAACATCCTTGCCAAGGTCAATTACATCATAGCCGTAGTTTTCAAGGAGCATTTTAACAATGTTTTTGCCTATGTCGTGAATGTCACCTTTAACAGTGGCAAGCACGATTTTTCCTTTTGTCGGGGCAGTTTCACCCATAAACTCTTTAATTGTATCAAATCCGTTTTTAACAGCCTGGGCCGATGCCATAAGCTGCGGCAAAAATATTGTTCCTTTTTCAAATTTTTCACCAACCACATCCAAAGCCGGAATGAAATAGTTGTTGATTATATCAATAGGATTTTCTGTTTTTAAAAGCTCTTTTGTTGCATCAGCAGCAAGAGCCTTTCTTCCGCTTATAATAATAGATTTTAAATCGAGCTCAGCGGTGGTGTTAACCGATGCAGTCTGAATATTACCGAATTGTGCAATGAAGCTTTCACCTGAAATATCTTCGTTGTTTATTACCATGTGGGCAGCAATAATTTCACGGTATTTGGCTGAAAGTGGATTGAGAATCGGCATATCAAGCCCGGCACCGAATGCCTCGGCAAGAAACGCAGCGTTGATAGCTTCACGGTTCGGCATACCGAATGAAACATTGCTGACACCAAGCACCGTTTTAACCCCAAGCTCTTTTTTTACAAGGCTTACGGCTTTCAGTGTTTCTTTAACCATACTCTGATTTGTTGAAACGGTGAGCACGAGGCAGTCGATGAGAATATCGTCTTTAGAAATACCGTATTTTTCTGCTTCGTTTACAATTCTTTTTGCAACCTCAAGTCTGTCTTTTGCTGTAGGGGGGATTCCGTTTTCGTCAAGAGTGAGGGCAACAACTGCTGTTCCGTATTTTTTAACAATCGGCAGAATTGAGTCCATGCTTTCTTTTGAACCGTTAACGGAATTGATAATGGGTTTGCCGTTGTAAATTCTCACAGCTTCTTCAACAGCAACGGGGTCGGAGGAGTCAATCTGTAAGGGGAGCGAAGACACAGCCTGAATTTCACGAACAAGCTGCTTTAAGGTTTCAATTTCATCAATTTCAGGCAGTCCGGCATTCACGTCAAGCACATCTGCCCCGTTCTCTTGCTGAGATACGGCTTCGTTTATAACATAGTCGTAATCCTTGTTCCTGAGAGCTTCTTTAAGCTTCTTTTTGCCGGTAGGGTTAATTCTTTCACCGATTACGGCAGAATTTTTACCGTCAAGAATCACTGCTTTTCTGGCACTTGTGAATGCAGTGTATGCTTTTATTTTACGCTCAATGGGCTTTTTGTTTTTGAGCATTTCGGCTAAAGCTCTGATGTGTTCAGGTGTTGTTCCGCAGCATCCGCCTATAATCTGAACACCCTTATCAATCATCTTTTCACAAGAGTTTGCAAAATCCTCGGGTGTTACTTTGTATACGGTTTCACCGTTTTCGATTGTAGGGAGACCTGCGTTGGGCTGAACTGCAACGGGAACTTTTGAATATTCGAGCATTTCTTCCACAACGCTCAGAAGCTCGTCAGGTCCTAATGAGCAGTTAACTCCTAATGCATCAACACCGTAGGAAGAAAGTGCAATTGCTGCTGTTTTGGGGTCAGTGCCAAGGAACGTTCTGCCGTCTGAGTCAAAGGTCATTGTGGCGATAATGGGCAAATCTGAGTTTTCTTTAACCGCAAGAATTGCAGCTTTGATTTCAAGAAGATCAGACATTGTTTCAATAATAACAAGGTCCGCACCTGCTTTGGTACCTGCCTTTGCCTGAGTGGCAAAAATATCATAAGCTTCGTCAAATTTAAGCTGACCCATCGGTTCAAGCAAAGCACCTGTAGGACCAATATCAAGTGCGACAAACTCTGCACCTGATTGCTTTGCAATTTTAACTGCATTTACAATGGCAGTTTCAACTTTGTTGTCATCACCCAATTTAAGGCGGTTCGCACCGAATGTGTTTGTGGTTACAATATTTGCACCTGCTTCAACATAGCTTTTGTGAATATTGAGCACTGCATCGGGATTTTCTGTGTTGAAGCTTTCGGGTAGTGCACCCGGTTTAAGCCCTGATTTTTGCAGTGCGGTGCCCATAGCTCCGTCGGTTATATAAAATCTGTCTTTTTTAAACATGGTTATGCCTTCTTAATATTTTCAATAATTCGCGCTGCAGTTTCGGGTTTGTTCATGGAATAGATATGTATTCCGTCAACACCGTTTTGCATAAGGTCGATGATCTGCTTTGAAGCGTATTCAATGCCCGCTTTTCTCAAATCATCGGGATTGTTTTCGTATTTATTGAGTATGAGAATAATGTCTCTCGGCAAAGATGCACCGCACATAAAAATCATTCTCATAATTTGTGATTTTGATGAGATGGGCATAATTCCTGCGTGAATGGGCTTTGTTATGCCTTGTTTGTCAGCTCTTTCAATAAATTTGTAGTATGAATTGTTATCAAAAAACAACTGACTCAAAAAGAAGTCAGCACCGGCATCTTCTTTTTCTTTAAGAAACTTTATATCATCATTAAGGTCTTCGCAGGTTACGTGACCTTCAGGGTAGCAGGCTGCACCCACTTTGAGCCCTCTTTTTTTAAGAAGGGGAATAAGCTCCTTTGCAAATTTAAAATCAGTTGGAACCTTACCTTCAACAATGTCACCGCGAAGTGCAAGCACGCTTTTAATGTCGTTTGCAATTATCGAGTCGATAACACTGTTGACTTCCTGCTTGTTTGAATTGATGCAGGTCAGGTGAGCGATGGATGGTATGTTATATTCATTCTGAATAATTGAAGCAAGGTCAATGGTCTTGTGACTGTTGCCACCGCCACCTGCAGAGTATGTAACACTGATAAATTCAGGGTCTAGTTTGCTGAAACCGTCCATCATGCTTCTGAAGTCCTGTATATTGAGTTCACCTTTCGGTGGGAAAATTTCAAACGAAACGGGGCATTTGCTGTTGTTTGAGATCATAATATCAGTCCTTATATTTTTTGCTGTATTCAGTCAAATAAAATTCTTCAAGCCATTTGGCGTTGGCTTGAATATCAAATCCGGCAGTGACCATGTTATCGTATCGGTCTTGCCTTTCATATCCGTCGGCGAGAACGGCGATTTTTTTTGCCCAGTTTTCGGCGGATTCATTAAGGCTGATTACCGTAACATCATCACCGAGAATGCACTGATTTGGTATTGCATCAGAAATAAAGCATTTTATGCCTGATGATTGAGCCTCCACCATTGTTACAGGCAGGCCTTCATATAATGATGGGAACAAGAAAGCATCGCTTGCACTGAAAAGCTTGTGTATGTCATCTCTCAAGCCGAGGAACAAAACTTTGTTTTCTAATTTCAGTGATCGCACTTTTGCTTTAATTTCTTCTTCCAGTTCGCCGTTGCCTGCAAGAAGCAGCTTGGAGTCTGGATGGAGATTCTGAATTTGCTCAAAAACATCTATAATAAAAGTATGGTTTTTTTGCGGATTAAATCTGCCGACATTTAAAATAACAAAATCATCTTTAAGATTTAATTCTTGTCTGATTTTGTTCCTGTGGTCAGGTGAATATCTGAATTTTTGTGAATCAACGGCATTATTCATCATAACAAAACGGTGTTTGTTCTCTTTGCCGTAAAGCCAGTTGCCGGCCTCTTCACCACAGATAAAGAGAAAATCTGAATAGGGGAGCATTTTGTGTTTAAAATAATCTCTGAAAATGAGCTGAGCTTTTTCTTTAAGGGTCATACTTCCCTTAACGGGGGCATTGTGAGCGTGGCAGATTTTTACTTTGATTCCTCTTTTATGAGCCTCAATAAACGCATAACAGCCAAGCTCTGACATATGTGAGTGGAGAATGTTATACTCAGGATGCTCGTCAAAAAATACTTTGAGCATCTTTTTGTATCGGCTGAAGTTTTGAGGATATATGGGGCACATACGGTAAATACGCCCGCCCATAGCCTCAATTTCATCATCATATGCACCGCGTTCCTGCCTGTGAACGAGAAAATCGAACTGAATTTTACTGCGGTCAACATTGCGATAATAATTCATCACCATTGTTTCGGCACCGCCACGGTTCATTATTGTAAATAAGTTTAAAATTCTGATAGGCTCACCCATAAAATCACCCCAATTATTATATACTACATATTGCTTTTTTGCAACTTAAAAAATTTTTTGAAAAAATTTTGAAAAAAGTATTGACTTTAGCCTTGAAATGGTATATTATAACTGAGCGCCAAAAAGAGCGTATGATCCATTAGCTCAGCCGGCAGAGCACTTGACTTTTAATCAAGGTGTCCGGAGTTCGAATCTCCGATGGATCACCATTAGCACCGCAGCAAAAGTTGCGGTGCTATTTTTTTGAAGAGAAGAATTGCGGATAAGCGGTGAGGAGATTTGAACTCCATTAGTCCATGTGCGACGGTATGCCGAAGGCAGAGGAGCACGGACATACAAAAGGATAAAGCGACAGCTTAGCTGTTGCATCTCCGATGGATCACCATTAGCACCGCAGCAAAAGTTGCGGTGCTTTTTTGAAAAAAGATATGGTAATAATTGGTTACGACAGTTGCAAGGGTTGTGTCGTGTAAGCATTGAATTGCTTTACGTTTTTTGATATAATATAAACGATTTGTACTTTAAAGAGGAGGAAATAGCTATGGAATATAAAAAAATAAGCAAATATGTCCGCTCAGGCCCTCCGGCAACAGTTAAATTCGATATGGAAAAACCGCCTGTAAAACAGACATGGTGGGTTAAGCTTGCTTTGGCAATCCTTGCTTATGCCGGCAAAATACTTTACAGAGGCAAATTAAAAAAAGTGAGAATGGAAGGTGTAAAGCCACCATATGTTCTCTTTTGCAATCACAACAGCCCTCTTGATTATTTTATAATGGTTGCCGCAACTGCTTTTCAGGGTGGTGTGTATGCAGCGGCACCTAATGTTTTTTTATCTATTGAAAAATTAGTAAGGCGTCTCGGTTGCATGCCCACAAGAAAGTTCACAACAGACATCAGCCTCATCCGTTCAACCAAACGAATTGTTGAGCAGGGGAATATGATGTGCATTTTTGTTGAAGCACGTCATTCTCTTTGTGGCAAAACAGAGGTTATACCTGATTCTGTTGGTCAGATGGCAAAGCGTTGGGGTGTGCCGATTGTTACACTTAAAATGTGCGGTCATCACATTGCTAACCCTTTCTGGAATGCCGGTAGTCACCGTTTTGAGGTGCCTGTTGAAGCAACAATGACTCAGATTTTTACTCCTGAAGAAATTAAAGAAGCAACCGTTGAAGAAATCAACGAAAAGCTCAGAGCTCATCTTGCTCATGACGATTTCCGTTGGCAGAGTGAAAACCGTAAAAAGCTTAAGAATAAAAAACGTGCCAAAGGTCTTCATAAGGTGCTTTATCAGTGTCCGCACTGCGGCAAAGAGCATCAGATGGATTCTCAAGGGGCAAAAGTATTTTGTAAAGCTTGTGGTAAGAGCTGGACTCTTAATTATTACGGTGAGCTTGAAGCTGATGACGGTGAAACCGAGTTTAAATTCCCCACAGATTGGTATGTGTGGGAGCGTGAACAGGTTAAAAAAGAAATTGAAAATGGCGACTATTACTTTGAAAGCGATGTTGTGGTTGATGATTTACCGAACTCAGACGGTTTCTTGAGATTGGGCAAGGGTAAACTGATTCATGACATGAACGGATTTAATCTGAAGGGTGTTCGTGATTATGACGGCGAACCGTTTGAAATGGTTATTCCTGCTGCCGGTCAGTATGCCTGCCATATTGAGTTTAACCACAAATACGGTGATTATCGTGATTGTGTGAGTCTTAATACACTTGAAGACACCTGGTTTATATATCCTGAATCAGATAAGTTTTCGGGCACCAAGATGTCATTAGCCGTTGAAGAAATTTTTAATAAGCTTGATGCTGAGAAAAAAGAACGAATGGCAGCAAGAAGAAAGGCTCTCAAAGCATAATATTTTAATTGTGACATTTTTCAAAAAATGTCGGATTTTAGTTGAATTTAGAAAAACATTTTGGTATACTAACTCTAATATTTTAATATGGGGGAGTCAGTGTATGGCTAAGAAAAAGCTCAGTAAGTATGTTTATGCAGGCCCACCTGCAACCCAAAAATTTGATATGGGCAAGAAGCCCATCGTGCAGAGAGCATATATGCGCTTTTTTCACGGTCTTTACGGCAAAATCAGAGCAGCTCACCACAATCTTAAGGTGAACAAAGTTAATATTGATAAAATTCCAAGCCCCTGTGTTTTGATTTGTAACCATAACTCGTTTTACGACTTTTATGTAATGGGTACAGTTCTCGGAAGCACTCGAGGCGTTTATCCTGCAGCTGTTGACGACTTTATCGGCAGAGAATGTATTCTTCGTGCTCTTGGCGGTTGGCCTACCAGAAAATATACTAATGACCTCAGCCTCGTAAGAACAGCCCGTAAGATTGTTAAAGACGGCAGGATGTTTGGCGTATATGCTGAATCCCGTTATTCTCTTTGTGGTAAAACAGAAGTTATCCCGGAGTCAGTTGCACAGCTTTGCAAGTTCCTTGCTGTTCCTGTTGTTACTCTTAAAATGAGTGGTAACCACATCTACAATCCTTTCTGGAACATAGCAAGCCATCGTTACTGTTTCCATACAGAGGCAACTCTTACTCAGATTTACTCAGGGGAAGAAGTTAAAAAAGCTCCCGTTGAAGAGATTCACAAAAAAATTATTGAACACCTTGCAAACGACGACTTCCGTTGGCAGAGTGAAAACAGAGTTCCTCTCAAATATAAAAAGCGTGCCGAAGGTCTTCATAATATTCTTTATCAATGCCCCGCTTGCGGCAAAGAGCACGAAATGGATTCCAAGGGTGCAAAAGTGTTCTGCAAAGCTTGCGGTAAGAGCTGGACTCTCAACTACTATGGCGAGCTTGAAGCAGATAAGGGTAAAACTGAGTTTAAGTTCCCCACCGATTGGTATGATTGGGAGCGTACTCAGGTAAGAAAGCAGATTGACGACGGTACATATTATTTTGAGAGCGAATGTCATGTAAACGACCTTCCCAACGCAAAAGGCTATATTCGTCTTGGTAATGGTAAAATTGTTCACGATATGAACGGCTTTAAGGTAACCGGAACTCGTGATTATGACGGCGAACCTTTTGAAATGGTGATTCCGGCAGCAAGTCAGTACGCCTGCCACGTTGAATTTAAATATCGTTATGGTGATTTCCAAAACTGCATCGACCTTAACACAATTGATGATACCTGGTATGTTTTCCCTCACAGCAAAGAGTTTTCAGGTACCAAGGTTTCACTTGCAGTAGAAGAAATTTATAAAAAATTATCAGAAGAGAAAAAAGCAAAGATAGGGGAATAATTTAGAGATGAAAAACCAGGCATATCCACTTTACGACTTTCCTGCGTTAGAAACATTGCGTGAAGTTATTGATTTTGTTGCTGACAAATATGAAACAGATCATGCTTTCCGTATCCCTCGCAAGGGTAAGCAGGGCGACAAATACAAAACTTATCGTGAATTTTATGATGAAATTAAAAATTTCGGAACAGTTCTTTTAGAAAAAGGCTTCAAGAATGACACTATTGCCGTTCTTGGTGAAAATAGCTATAAATGGATCGTTTCATATTTTGCCGTAACCAACACAGGGAATGTGGCACTGCCACTTGACAGAGAGCTTTCTCACAAAGAGCTTGCCGATCTTGTTAATCGTTGCGGTTGTAAGGGTGTTATCTATTCAAAATCTTTTGCAGACTATGCAGATTATTTTAAAGAAAACTGCCCCACAGTTGAAACATTCATCTGCATGAAGGAGATTCATCATCTCAAAGAAGACGGTGCTAAGCTTATCGCAGAGGGTAACACTGCTTTTGACGATGTTAAAGTAAATCCTGATGATATGGCTGCTATTGTATTCACTTCAGGCACAACAGGCAAAAGTAAGGGTGTAATGCTCACTCACGGAAACATTGCTTCAAATGCTTATTGTGTTTGCCGATATGTAACAGGTGAAGGCAGAGGTCCGCTTCTTCTTCCTCTTCATCATACATTTTCAATCACAGCCAATGTTCTTGCTGCTTTGATGTATGGTGGTCGTATTCACGCAATTACCAGCCTTCGTAACATTCAGAAAGACATGGTAACAGATAAAACCACTACAATGATTGCTGTACCCACAGCAGTTGAAATGATACATAAAAAAGTCTGGGCAACTGCCGAAGAAAAAGGCAAAGCCGAGATTATGAAGAAGGGTATCAAAATATCCAACTTCCTTCTTAAACTTGGTATTGACGTGAGAAAGAAACTCTTCAGTGAAGTTTATGAAGGCCTCGGAGGAGAATTTGACCTTGTAATCTGTGGCGGTGCTGCTCTCAGTCAGAAGGCAGAAGAAGACATGACTGCTTGGGGTATCAATGTGGTTGTTGGTTACGGTATCACAGAGTGTGCTCCCATCGTTAGTGTTAACCGTCCTCAGCATCAGAAGCGTGGCAGCTCAGGCCTTGTAATTGATTGCAATAAGGTTCGTATTGCCAACAAAGATGAAAACGGAATTGGTGAAATTCAGGTTAAAGGCTCAAACGTATTCAAAGGCTATTATGGCGACGAAGAAGAAACTGCAAAGAGCTTTACTGAAGACGGTTGGTTCAAAACAGGTGACCTTGGTTACCTTGATGATGACGGATTCCTCTTTATTACAGGCAGAATCAAGAACCTTATCATTCTCTCAAACGGTAAAAATGTTTCACCTGAAGAGCTTGAAGGTAAAATCATTGATGAAATACCAAGCATTATTGAGGCTGTTGTTTTTGCAAAGAATGACAACATAGCTATTGAAATGTTCCTTGATACAGAAAAGTATCCTAACGCTAAAGCTGAAATTCAGGAACAGGTTAACGCTTTTAACAGGCAGATGCCTGCTTATAAGAAGATACAGGAAGTCATCATCCGTGATGAAGAATTCCCGAAAACCACAACACTCAAAATTAAGAGAAGATACGACAACCAGTAAGAAAGGAAATTGATTATGAACGTTATTGAAGATTTGAAACAGATTTTTGAAAACTTTACAGGCAATGATCTCCCTGATTTTAATGAGGATACACTCCTCACAGCTGATATGGGTCTCAATTCATTCGAGCTTTTTGACCTTATCTGTGAAATCGAAGAGCATTTCGGTATCGAAATCCCCGACAGAGAGCTTATGAAGCTTGTTACTTTGGGTGACCTTGTAAGATACATTGATTCAGAAGTTAACTGATTCAGATGAATAAAAGATTTATCGCTGAGCATCTTAAATTGATGTTCAGCGATTTTCTTTTTAAAACACATCATCTGCCACTTTTCTTGACAATAATTTACATATATTGTATAATAAAATGTAATGTATAATGCGAAATTTTGGTTGACGGAGGATATTATCTATGCCGAAAAAAGCAAGCTATGGCAACGATACCATAACATCCCTTAAGGGTGCCGACAGAGTAAGAAAACGCCCTGCTGTTATCTTTGGTTCTGACGGTCTTGAAGGTTGCCAGCATTCGATATTTGAAATTCTTTCAAACTCCATAGATGAGGCACGTGAAGGCTATGGTGATAAAATTGTGATCACCCGCTTTTCTGATAATTCTGTTGAGATTCAGGACTTTGGTCGTGGTATCCCTGTTGACTATAATGAGAAAGAAAAAAAGTATAACTGGGAGCTTGTTTTCTGTGAATTGTACGCAGGCGGTAAGTATAATACCAATTCAGGTGGTAGCTATGAGTTTTCACTTGGTCTTAACGGTCTTGGTCTTTGTGCCACTCAGTATGCTTCAGAATATATGGAGGCTGAAATTCACCGTGACGGCTTTAAATATTTGCTGAACTTCAAGTCAGGTAAACCATCTGGTAAAATGGTTAAAGAAGAATACCGTCACCGTGACACCGGTTCAAGAATCAAATGGAAGCCTGACCTTAAGGTTTTCACCGATATCGCAATTCCTCTTGAATATTATCAGAGTATCATCAAGCGTCAGGCTATTGTAAATGCCGGTATTACCTTTGTTTTAAAAGACCAGACGGGTAAAAACAGCTTTGACACTTATGAATACCGCTATGAAAACGGTATTACCGATTATGTTAAAGAAATTGCAAATGATGCTTCTCTCACCTCTGTGCAAACCTGGCAGGCAGAGCGTATGGGTCGTGACCGTGATGACCAGGAGGATTACAGAGTTAAAATCAATGCATCTCTTTGCTTCTCAAATAAGGCTCAGCTTAAGGAATATTATCATAACTCAAGCTGGCTTGAGCACGGCGGAGCACCCGAAAAAGCTGTGAGAAATGCTTTTGTTTATCAGCTTGATTCTTATATCAAAACTTCAAATAAATATACAAAGTCTGATGCAAGAATTAAATTTGAAGATATTGAAGATTGTCTTATCCTTGTTATTTCTTCGTTTTCAACTAAGACTTCTTACGAAAATCAGACCAAAAAGGCAATCACCAACAAATTTATTCAGGACGCCATGACAGAATTTTTCCGTCATCAGCTTGAAATTTATTTTATTGAAAACAGAGCCGAGGCCGACAAAATTGCCGACCAGGTGCTTATCAATATGCGCAGCCGTATCAAGGCTGAAACTACTCGTCAAAATCTTAAAAAGACTCTGCAGACAAATATGGATTTCACTAACAGAATTCAAAAATTTGTTGACTGCAGAAGCAAGGATACCGCTGTGAGAGAAATCTTCATAGTGGAGGGTGACTCTGCTCTCGGTGCCTGTAAGCAGGCAAGAAATGCGGAATTTCAGGCAGTTATTCCCGTAAGAGGTAAAATTCTTAACTGTCTTAAGAGTGAATATGAAAAGATTTTTAAAAACGACATTATCACCGACTTGATTAAGGTGCTTGGTTGCGGTGTCGAAGTTAAGGCTAAATCAAGCAAAAATCTTTCTTCATTTAATCTTGATATGCTTCGTTGGAGCAAGGTTATTATCTGTACCGATGCCGACGTTGACGGCTTTCAGATAAGAACTCTTATCCTCACAATGATTTATCGACTTATGCCAACCCTTATTCAGGAGGGAAAGGTGTTTATTGCTGAAACACCTCTTTATGAAATCAACACCAAAGATCAGGTTTGGTTTGCCTATGATGAAAAAGAAAAGGCACAGGCTCTTGAAGAAATCGGCAATCAGAAATTCACCATTCAGCGTTCAAAGGGTCTTGGTGAAAATGACCCTGATATGATGTGGCTTACCACAATGAACCCTCAGACAAGGCGACTTGTTAAGGTTGAGCCTGAGGATGCCGAAAGAACAAGCCAGGTGTTTGATTTGCTTCTTGGTGACAACCTTGCAGGCAGAAAACAGCACATTACAGATAACGGTCATCTTTACATTGATATGACCGATTTAAGCTAAAAGGGGGCGGTTAAATGGCTAAAAAGAAACAGACAAAGCAGGTTAAAGATGACGGTCTTAACCCCAATGCTCATATTCTCGGTGCAGGTGTAGTTGTTGAACAGCCGATAACCGAAACCCTTGAGTTTAACTATATGCCATACGCCATGAGCGTAATTATGTCTCGTGCGATTCCAGAAATTGACGGCTTCAAGCCCTCTCACCGTAAATTGCTTTATACTATGTATAAAATGGGACTGCTTACAGGACCTCGTACCAAGTCTGCCAACATCGTTGGTCAGACAATGCGTCTCAATCCCCATGGTGATGCCGCAATTTATGACACAATGGTTCGTCTTTCACGCGGATATGAGGCGTTACTTCACCCTTATGTTGACTCAAAGGGTAACTTCGGTAAAGCGTATTCAAGAGATATGCAGTGGGCTGCCTCACGTTACACAGAGGCAAAGCTTGATAAAATTGCTGCAGAGCTTTTTAAAGATATTGATAAAGACACAGTTGACTTTGTTGATAACTACGACAATACAATGCTCGAACCTACTCTTTTGCCGGTCAGCTATCCGTCTGTGCTTGTTAATGCAAACACAGGTATTGCCGTTGGTATGGCAAGCTCAATCTGCTCATTTAATCTTGCTGAGGTTTGTGAAACAGCTATAGAGCTTATCAAAAATCCCGACCACAATGTTGCTGATACTTTAAAAGCTCCTGATTTTATCGGTGGAGGTAAGCTTATTTATGACCGCGACCAGATGGAAGAGATTTACCGTACAGGTCGTGGCGGATTTAAGGTAAGGGCTGTTTATAATTATGATAAAGAGAATAAGTGTATTGAAATTACACAGATTCCCCCCACAACCACTGCCGAGGCTATAATCGATAAGGTTATTGAAAAGTATAAGGCTGGTACAGTAAGAGAGATTTCAGACATTCGTGATGAAACAGATAAGTCCGGTCTTAAAATCGCAATCGACCTTAAAAAGGGTGTTGACCCTGATAAGCTTATGCAAAAGCTTTATAAATCAACTCCTCTTGAAGATACATTCTCTTGCAACTTCAATGTACTTATTGCAGGTGTGCCGAGAGTTCTTGGTGTTAAAGAGCTTCTTGAAGAGTGGATTGCTTTCCGCACTGAATGTGTAAGACGTCGTGTATTCTTTGACCTTTCAAAGGCTAAAAACAAGCTTCACCTGTTGCAAGGTCTTCAGAAAATTCTTCTTGATATTGACAAGGCAATTGCCATTGTACGCAATACCGAAGAAGAAAGCGAAGTTGTTCCCAATTTGATGATCGGTTTCGGCATTGATGAAATTCAGGCAGAATATGTTGCTGAAATCAAGCTTCGTCATCTTAACAGAGAATATATTCTCAAAAGATTGCAGGATATTGAACAGCTTATTAAAGACATTGAAGATATGGAAAATATCCTCTCTCACAAGTCAAGAATAAAGAAGATTATCGTCAATGAGCTTACCGAGGTTTCCAAAAAATTCGGCAAACCAAGGGCTACCGAAATCTGCTTTGCTATGGACATTAACTTTGAAGAAGGGGAGGAGGAAGAAATTCCCGATTACCCCGTGACTCTTTTCTTCACAAAAGAGGGTTATTTCAAAAAGATTACTCCACAGGCTTTGAGAACAAGCGGTGAGCAAAAGCTTAAAGAGGGTGATGAGATTATCTCTACCGTTGAAACCACCAATAAGGCGGAACTCCTGTTCTTTACAAACAAATGTCAGGTTTACAAATCAAAGGTAAATGACTTTGATATGGGCAAAGCGAGCGTGTTAGGTGACTTTGTGGCTTCAAAGCTCAGTATGGATGAAGGCGAAACGGCAATCGGTATGGTTGTTACAACCGATTACGCAGGTTATATTCTCTTCTTCTTTGAAAACGGCAGAGTTGCCAAGGTTGATTTATCTGCTTATCAGACCAAAACCAACCGTAAAAAGCTTATTAAAGCTTATTGTGAAAAGTTCCCCCTTGCAAGTATGCGTCACATCACAGACGACTGCGATCTGGTGCTTCAATCTTCGGCAGGCAGATTGCTTCTTATCAATACAGGAGCAATTTCACCAAAAACAACTAAAGACACTCAGGGCATCTGCGTGTTCACTATGAAAAAAGGTCATACCCTTGTTAATGTACGTGATTATGTTCAGGGTGAGTTTGCAAAGCCTTACAGATATAAAACTAAAAATCTTCCGTCAACCGGGGCACTTCCAAGTGCAGAAGATGCCGGTGAGCAGTTATCTATGTTATAAAAAAACCGTTTGTGCAGAACTTTCCGCCCAAACGGTCTGCGGAAAGTCTGCAAACGCCTGTTGACCTGTCCGCAGTAAATATCATACCCTGAAGGAATTATATTATTCTATGGAATTTTTTGAAAAAGCTATTGCATTTTTAACTCCATTGTGATAATATAACTTAGTAAAAATCTAACGGAGGTTTATAATATGACAGTTTGGCAGTATATTATCGGTGCAGCAATTATTCTTGTAAGCATCGCTTTGGTTGCTTTAGTTCTTATGCAGGAGAGCCGTTCAGCCGGTCTTTCAGGTGCAATTGCCGGTGGTGCTGATACATTCTTCGGCAAAGGCAAAGGTAAGAGCATGGAAAAGAAACTTGAAAAAGGCACAAAAATTCTTGCAGCTGCTTTCTTTGTACTTACTTTAGGTGCAACAGTTCTCTTTATGTTTATTTTCTGATTCAGATTCGGCCCCGCTTAAAGGCGGGGCTGTTTTGTTTTTTAGGGTGATATTATGTTTAAAAACTATATTTGGGATTTTGACGGTATGCTTTTTGACAGCTACCCCCATATAACCACTGCCTTTGAAAAAATGATGAATGACTACGGCATTAATATTGATTATGTCGAAACCAAACGCATGCTTGAAATCAGCTTCGCTACCGCTTATGATTATTACGGCACAACCGACGAGCAAAAAGAACGCTTCAGGGAATATGAGCATGATTTTGACCTTGAGCCCATTGCGGTTCCGTTTGCCAACACAATTGAAACTCTTAAAAAGGTGCATGAAAACGGTGGCAAAAATTTTCTCTATACTCATCGCGGAGCAAGTGCTTTTTATTACCTGAAAAAATACGGTGTGTATGACTTGTTTGAAGATTTTGTAACTTCCGAAAACGGCTTTCCTATGAAGCCGTGCCCTGATGCGGTCAATCACATTGTTGCCAAACACAATCTTAACAAAAATGAAACTGTTATGATCGGTGACAGAGAGATTGATGTTATGTCAGGCAAAAATGCAGGCACAAAGGGTTGTCTTTTTACCATTGAAGAGAAAGAAACACAAGCAGATTTTGTAGTTGATGATATTATAAAAACACT
Source organism: Clostridia bacterium (assembly GCA_017461625.1). Lineage (GTDB taxonomy): Bacteria > Bacillota > Clostridia > Oscillospirales > Acutalibacteraceae > CAG-488. Next base: position 18,689 of record JAFTXJ010000009.1, on the reverse strand, counting down.
GGATTTGGAGGTTTGATTATGAGATTCGGAGCATGTGCAGGCGGTATTGACAGATATATTGCCTCTGTTAATGCAGGCTGTGATTTTGTTGAGCTAAATGCAAGGCAGGTTGGTGACTATTCAAAAGAAAAGTTTGATGAAACCCTTGCCCTTATTAAAGAATACGGTGTTATTGCCGAGGCAACAAACTGCCTTTTCCCCGGTGAAATTGCAATTTCAGGCAGTGAAATGAAGCCTGATGTTGTAAATGAATACACAGACTCTCTTTTTTACAAATTAGCTCAGTTGGGTGTAAAAGTGTCTGTTTTCGGCAGTGGCGGAGCAAGAAGCATTCCTGAGGGTGAAGATCCTGACGAATGTATGGAACGCTTTTATAAATCAATTTATATTACCGCCGAAAATGCAAAGAAAAACGGCATTACCGTTGCCCTTGAGCCTTTAAGAAGTGTAGAGTGCAATATCCTCAACACTGTTGAAAAAGCGGCACAAATCTGTAAGGATGTTAATCATTCCTCTGTCGGAATTAACCCCGACCTTTATCACATGTATAATGAAAACGAGCCTTTTGAAAATCTTGCAAAGTATATTGATTATATCAAGCACGTTCACATTGGCGACTATACAAAACGTCGCTATCCCACACCCGATGATGGCTGTGAATATTCAAGGATTTTAAATATTCTGAAAACTGCAGGTTATACCGGCAGAGTTTCTGTTGAATCAGGTACAGATGATTACGAAAACGATTGCCGTCAGGCACTCACAATTTTGAGAAGTTCGTTATAATATTCTACCCCGAACATTTTCCTGTTCGGGGTAGAATTGTTATTGCAAACCTATAAACCCTGTGGTATAATAGGTTAAACAGGTTTTACTTATGAGGTGAGATTATGATGATTTCAACAAGAGGGCGTTATGCACTCAGAGTTATGATTGAACTTGCTGAAAGATGTGATGAAGGCTTTGTTTCTCTTAAAAGTGTGTCTAACAACCAGCAAATATCTGAAAAATATATGGAAAGTATAATATCGTTGCTTGTTAAAAACGGTTTTGTAGAGGGAGTGCGTGGTAAAGGCGGCGGATATAAGCTTACAAGGTCTGCCCATGAATATACAGTGGGTTCAATTCTCACAGCAACCGAGGGCAGCCTTGCTCCTGTTGCTTGCCTTGAAAAGAGCGATGGTGACTGTCAGCGTTCGTGCGAATGTAAAACCTTGCCAATATGGCAAAATCTTGACAAAATTATAAACGATTATCTTGAAAGTGTTAAGCTTTCTGATTTGTGTGAATAGGTGATACTATGCCAAAAATTTACAACTCAGCTGATGAGCTTATCGGTTCAACACCGTTGCTGAGGTTAAACAATATTGAAAAAGAGTTTTCATTAAAAGCAAAGGTTCTTGCAAAGCTTGAATTTCTGAATCCTGCAGGTTCGGTTAAAGACAGGGTTGCCAAAAAGATGCTTGATGATGCCCAAAAAGAGGGAAAGCTTACTGATGATTCTGTTATAATTGAACCAACCTCGGGCAATACGGGTATCGGTCTTGCTGCCGTTGCCGCAGCAAGAGGTTATAGGGTGATTATTGTTATGCCTGACACAATGTCGGTAGAACGCCGTCAGCTTATGAAGGCTTACGGTGCTGAGCTTGTTTTGTCAGACGGCAGTAAGGGTATGTCAGGTGCAATTGCAGAAGCGGAGCGACTTAATAAAGAAATTCCCAACAGTTTTATTGCAGGTCAGTTTATAAATCCGTCAAACCCCTTGGCTCACAAGAAAACAACAGGTCCTGAAATCTGGGAAGATACTGACGGTGAGGTTGATTTTTTTGTTGCAGGTGTAGGCACAGGCGGAACAATAACCGGAACGGGTGAGTTTTTGAAAGAGCAAAATCCCGATATAAAAATTATTGCCGTTGAGCCTTCAGATTCTGCTGTTCTTTCAGGCAAACCGGCAGGTGCACACTCATTGCAAGGTATTGGTACAGGTTTTGTTCCCGATGTTCTTAATACTAATATTTATGACGAAATCGTTCCTGTTGCAAATGAAGATGCCTTTGCTCTCGGCAGAATGTTAGCCCAAAAAGAGGGTATTCTTGTGGGCATTTCATCAGGTGCTGCCCTTAAAGGTGCTGTTGAAATTGCCAAAAGAGCAGAGAATGACGGCAAAACTGTAGTTGTTCTTTTGCCGGATACAGGAGCAAGATACCTTTCAACTGAGATGTTTTCGGAGTGAATATGGATTTTTTGAATATAATAAACCGACTGAAACTCAATAGAGATTTGCCTGATGAGGATTTAAAATTACTTATAGATTCCGCTGAAGCCAATGAGCTCTTGGCTTCGGCTGCCGATGAAATCAGGCGAAAAAATTATGCTGACGAAGTGTATATCAGAGGTCTTGTGGAGTTCAGCAACATCTGCAAAAATAATTGCTATTACTGCGGAATCCGTTGCAGCAATGCAAAAGCTGTAAGATACCGCCTTAGCAAGGAAGATATTCTTGATTGCTGTTCTGAGGGGTATGAATTGGGCTTTCGCACCTTTGTTTTGCAAGGCGGTGAGGATCCGCATTTCACCGATGAAGTAATGTGCGATATTATTTCGTCAATCAGGAATTTGTACCCCGATTGTGCTATTACACTTTCTGTAGGTGAGCGAAGCAAAGAGAGTTATCAGGCTTATTTCAATGCAGGGGCAAACCGTTTTTTGCTCCGCCATGAAACGGCAACAGATGATCATTACAGCCGTCTTCATCCCGATGATTTAAGCCTTGTAAACCGAAAGAAATGCCTTTTTCATTTAAAAGAAATCGGATTTCAGGTGGGCTCGGGCTTTATGGTGGATTCACCATATCAGACCACTGAAAACCTTGTTGCAGATTTGCGTTTTTTGCAAGAGCTTCAGCCTGATATGATAGGCATCGGACCCTTTATCCGCCATGAGGATACCCCGTTTGCCAACTTTGAAAGCGGCAGCTTATATAAAACACTTCGTCTTGTGTCAATTCTTCGCCTTATGTTTCCGTACGCTCTTATTCCGTCAACCACTGCTTTGGGCACAATACACTCTCAGGGTCGTGAAATGGGGCTTCGGGCAGGGGCAAATGTTGTTATGCCAAACCTCTCTCCAAAGCGTGTGAGGGAGCTTTATATGCTTTATGATAACAAAATCAGCACCGACGAAGAAGCGGCAGAGAGTGTTGAAAAATTAAAGAAAAAGGTTGAATCAGCAGGCTACAGAGTAGTGACTGCACGTGGCGATGTAAAAAAATAAGAGGACTGTTCGTTTCAACGAACAGCCCTTCTTCTTTAGTATAACTCTTTCACCATCTGCTGATAGGGGAGAATTTTAAATCCCAAGGATTCATAAAGCTTTTTGGCTCTCTGGTTGTCTTCTTCTACCTCAAGGCGGATTCTTGAGCAGGTGGGTTCAATTTTTTCTTTGATGAATTTGAAAAATTCAGTACCCAATCCCTGACCGCGGAATTCGGGGCTAATAAATATTTCTTCAACCCATGCAACCTTGCCGCCGGACTCCTGAGAAAAGGTATATGCCATAAGCAAAAAGCCTGCGTCAATACCGTCTTTGTCGATGAAAAAGCATTCGGCATAATCGTCTGAACGCATCAACTCTGCCCACATAGCCTCCCTGTGTGAATCGGGTACGGGATGTAAAACAGCCTCGCTGTGATAAAATGCATCAGTAAATTTCATATAAAGTTCTTTATCTTGCGGTGTAGCTTTTCTAATCATAGTATTACCTTTCAAAATATTTTCTTAATGGCAGGGCATCTTTAAATTCAAAATGTTTGTCTAATTTTTTGCTGAAAAAACCAATCATTGCACCGTTAACACAAACCATAACGATAGTTCCTACATTGATGCCTTCAAATTGGAACAAACCGAAAAAGCAGAAAGACATAATAATTGACAGTGCACAGCTTGAAAAGTCATAAATAATTTTGGTTTTACCAATATCAAACCCTTTAGCCTGAGCCAAATCTTTAACAAAAACCTCATAAGCCTCAGGAGAAATATATGTGTGAAAAAACAAAGAAATAGCGAATGTGCACAAAACTGTTCCTATGACAAAGAGTGCAATTCTGAACCTGAAATCGGTGGAAGAAATCCCGCTTGTTAAAAGAATGCAGCCGTCAAGTGCAAGGCCGTAAAGCACCGCTGTAACAAAAGAAAAAAGGTATGATATTTTAAACTTTTTGAGAATTACCGATAAAATCACAAGTAAAAGGGCTTGAAACAAATATTCTGCCATGCCGAAGGTGATGAAGCTCCAGTATTGCGACAGCTTTAAATGAATCAGATATGCAGGTGCAACCACCATAGAAAGACCGAAGTCGGCCAATGTTACAAGTGCTGTTCCGAATGCTAAAATTAAAATTCCCAATATGTACGAAAGCTCGGTGTAAAATATAGGCTTTTTCATAAAGACATCCTTTGGATTAAGTTTCTATAATATTATAGCTTTAAAAAATAAAAAGTCAAATTTTATATTGCAATAATGCAACCAAAAGTTTATAATCAAGAAAAGGAGATGTTAATATGATAATAGATAAAGCTGATAACCTTTTACAGTATAAAGAAGAGTATCCTGTTTTTGAACAGATTCTGGAATTTATTGAAAAGCATAAGCAGGAGCATTTTGCTCCCGGAACATACCATATTGACGGGGAGCGTCTGTTTGCTTCAATTGCTCAGTATCGTACTGAGGCTGATAAGGAAGTGAAGTTTGAAGCTCATAAAAAATATGCCGATTTGCAGTATATCGTCAACGGTATGGAAAAAATCGGTTGGGTTCCCCTCGGCGACGTTGAAGACAACCTCATCAGCGAAGAGTATTCAAAGGGTGGCGACATTGCTTTTTACAGCGGTAAAAGCAAATTTGATTTTGTTTTAACTAAAGGCTCGTTCCTCTTCCTCTTGCCTGAGGATGCTCACGCTCCCTGCCTTTGTGCCGACAAAGAATGTAATGTAGAAAAAATCGTATTTAAAATTCAAATTTAAAAAGGGAGCTGTCTCACTAAAAGTGAGGCAGCTCCTGAATTTTCATCCGTTATACACAGTAACTAAAATATAGGTTATCTAAAAATCGAATTAAAGAATGTAAGAATTTTAGCGAAGAAGGATGAGAAGGAATCGGCAATTATGTTAATGATTTTTTGGGGAACAGAAGGTTCTCTAATTTCAAAATTAATGGTCACCGTTCCTTTATAATTACCTATACCTTTAATCCTAACGGTACCGGTCCCGACAGAATTATTGTTTTCATAGGTAATTGTGTAGTCCTTGCCTTCCTGAAGATTTGTGCCGTTATAATTGAGTGATACTTCAGGTGTGATAGCAGAATCTTCATATGTTTGGGCAGGAATTGATGAAAATTGCACATCTGCGATGTTTTTTGCAACGATTGCAAAATCCGCCTTAGAAATGAGCATATCAAAATCTCCCTTACCCGCTACAACAACACTTGCAGTTCCTATGTTAACGTTATTATAGAAATCTGCCGTGTAATCGCTGTTGTCAAGCTTCTGCGAAGACATTGATACTGTCAACGCAGGCTTTATTTCTTTTGTTGTATAAGTCTGATTTGGAATAGGGTCGATAACAAGGGTAGTTACTTTTATTTTTTGTTCGGTTGCATAAGCTTGGGCGTAAGAATCTTCCCAACAGTAAATTGTCACTTTTTCCGAGCCGTCAAAAGCATCATCTGCAATTTTCTCAACGGAATCTGCAATAACAACAGTTTCGAGGTTTTCGCATTCAGCAAAGGCTTGCGAACCAACCTCAGTTACATTACCGCCGAGCGAAACTGTTTGCAATTCACTGCAGCACATAAAACTTTGTGCACCGATAGTTTGTTTTTCGTCTGTTTCATAATCTCCCTTACCAATCTTCGCACTTTCAATGCTTGAACCATAGAAAGCTCCGTCATCAATTCCGTATGAGTTTGAAAAATCGAAGCCGTTCAATGGGCAACCGTAGAAAGCATCTTTGCCGATAGTTTTTTCGTCAGAATTCCAACTGAAATAGTTCAGAGATACACAATCATAGAAAGCTCTGTATGGGACACACTTAACGTTTTCAGACATATAAACTTTTGATAATTTTTCACAACCGTCAAAAGCATTTTCGCCAATTTGGGTTACACTGTCGGGAATGATAGTTTCCTCTAAATTTACACAATCCACGAAAGTATAGTCACCAATTATATGCAGACTGTCGTTAAAATTTATTCTCTTTAAATCCGTCATAGCTCGAAATGTACCATGCATTTCCTGAAGGCTTTGAGGCAAAGACAGTTCAGCTACATAACAGCAACCACTAAACAAGTCCTCGCCGAGAAACTCTACACTATCCGGCAAAACAGCGTTAAAATCGGGGTTGTCGGTGTAATCTCTGTCATAAGTAGTGATGTGAATTGCTTCGTTAGCGACAATTTTTAAACTATCCGGTAAAGTAGTTCTCATATTTGGTGAAGCAAAAAGGAAATTGTCCGGTAAGACTTCAGTCCCGCTTGGAATATTGATTTTTTCAAGATTTCCGCAAAACATAAATGCACAGTATCCAAAGTTCGTAAGACCATCAGGGAGAACAACTTCGACGAGCGATTCGTTTTCTGCAAACGCATATCTTTCTACAGATTTTACACCTGCAGGTACGGTAATTTTTTTGAAATTGTATGTATAAGATATAGTTGTGTCAACAAATGATTTTCCAACTTCAGAAGCTGAAGAAAATGCAAATTCACCAATTGTTGTAACAGGATATCCGTCAAGAGTTTGAGGTACAATAACTTCTTCGGCATCAAAATTGTTGTAACGGACGATTGTCGCTTCTCCTGAATCGAGAGTGTATTTATAATCTCCGCAAGTGAAAATCTCCGGAACGGTTGTATTTTTATAATCAGGTCTGTAACAGTAATTTCCATCCTTCATATAGAAAACATAATTTGCGTTACGCAATTCTAAATCAATTTGAACGTCAGGAAGACCTTTGAAAACAAGTTCTGTGTTCTCGTCATACCAATTTGTTCCTAACTCTGCTATATGGCATTCTTTTGTATAACTTGCATCAAAAATAATCTCTTTTACGCACCCGTTAGTAAATGCATTTATATACATAAATCTTACAGTTGATGGAATTGTTACACTTTCAATAGCTGTAAATTCGAAAGCAGGATATAGTGCTTCTAGACCTTCTGAAAGATTAACTGTTTTGAGAGAAGAACAGTTATTAAAAGCATCTGACTGAATTGTCTTGACGCTTGGTGGAATTGTTACTTCTGATATAGTTTTATTGTTCTCAAAAGCATGTTTTGCAATTGCCTCAACAGGTTTGTTTCCGATTACGGAAGGAATTTCAACAACTTCATCGGTGCCGTTGTATTTCGTAATTGATGCATATTCATCAAAATAAATCTGATATTCAAAATCACCATAGGTAAGAGCTTCTGCCTTAATTTTAAAAGCACCGAGATTAACCATTCCGACAGTTACCATTACCGACAGAATAAGTGAAAGTATTTTTGAAATAGTTTTATTCATTATCTTCACCTTGTGACCTTTCTTTTATGCCGAATGAAGCATAAACTGACTTGTGTTTTACCGTAATCATTGCCGTTTTTCCGTCGGGAAGAATTTCTGTTTTAATTGTATAATCGCTTTTTCTGAGTTTTTCTTCCGTTTTATCACTGTAAACGGCAAAGACTTCCATTCCTGACAGGTCGATGTTGTTAATATCGTCAGTCCTGAAATTAAAATTCTCAGGGAATGTGGCATAAACAGAGTTAAGAACCTTTGTATCTTCATCACGGAGAACCCTTACCGAAAATGTTTCGGTAAGTTTCTCATACTTAACTGTAACGGTTTCAAGTTTCTCTGATTTACCGAAGTCTTTATCGGTGATGATTTCATAATTATCAGAAGAAATAACCTTAACCTCGCCATCAGAAAATGATACCCTTATGACAATTCCTTTAGGGTCAAATTTTTCACCTATGGTATATTCATCTTTAAATGATGAATCAAATGTTACAATAAGTCTTTGAGGAACAATAACGACAGTTATCGGTGTAAAGGTAGTAGTGGCTGTTATTTCAGCTTTTTCTGTGAAATCAGGCTTCTTGTCTGTTTGGGCAAAAAAACCAGCTACCTTTTTGGAAACTTCTTCGATAATGTTATAATCTGTTGCACTTGCAATAATGCCGTTCACTGCAACAAGCATAATAGCCGCAGCAATAACTGCCGCAAAAGCCTTTGAAAAGCGTACCGTTCTGATGCCGAGCTTTGCCATAAAATCTTTTCGTGAAATTACGGGGATAACAGCATCAATAAAACCGTCTCGGATTGAGTTTATTGCATCTGCACATTCGTCAATAAAATCAAAATCCGCGTCTTCTTTTTCGAATTCTTCATCGATGAGTGCGTTAAGGTAATTGCAAAGATATTCTGTTAAATCTCCGTTGAAATCGGTGTGAAGAAATATATCTTTATTAACGCTTACGGTCATAACGGTCAGCCTCCTTTCTCGAAATCTAATTGAGTGACCATATCGGTTATTTTTGTTTTAAGCCTCATAAGTCTCATTGAAACCGCAGGTCGTGAAATATTAAGAATGGTTGCGATTTCATCAACACGCGTGTTTTGTATGTATCGCAGATTGTAGAGCAATTTTTCGCCTTCGTCGAGTGTTGCAATCAGCATTTCGGCAAGAGCATCGAAGTCGATACTGTCAAGCGTTTCATTATATATCTCATCGCTAGCAGCGGCTTCGGTTGCTGTTTCAAGAGGAACAAGTCGTTTGGTGTCTTTGACAATCTGTTCCTGTTTGCGCTTGACGAAATTCTCTGCCGTTCTGTAAAGAAAAGCTCTCGGGTTTTCGATTGTCTCGCCGTTATTCAGCTTTGAGCTGAGCACGAGAAACGCCTCCTGCACACAATCGTCTGCCGACTCTCGCTCACCTGAAAGACGGGCAAGGCAGAAATTAAACAGCTTCAGCCGATAGTCATCATATAATTGCTGCAGCAAAGCAGTCGTCTGTTTTTTTGCCGGCAATTGCACCGTCTCCTTTCAGGTTGATTTTTGCTCTCATTATGTAGTCAGCCAAAATACAAAATGTAACGAAAAAACTTTTAAAATATTATAAAACTTTTTTTAGGCTTAAAATATTGACATATTAAACAATAAACCCGACATCAAATTGTCTCTGATGTCGGGGATAATTGTTGTATTTATATGTTATACACAATCTATAATGTTACTCTTACCTGTCTGAACATTGAATTTAAGTGTTTTATTTATTCCGTCTTCTGTGTAATCAAGGCGAATGATTTCATCTGTTTCAAACTGAGCACCAAGCACCTTATAATCTTTATCTTTAAAGAATTCTGTCATAAAGTGGAGCTGTTTTGAGTCGTAATCACCTGCATTGTCAGAAACGAACAACACATTACCGCAAACAGCATTAACCTTGCCTAAAAGGAGCTTCTGCTCAAAGGTGTATTTAATGTTGTTATCTCTCAGGAAAAGAACATCGGGGTCGTTGCAGAATGCTCTGCCGTCAAGGTGGTTTCTGAAAATGGTGTTGATAATCGCATTCTGTGATGAGGGAATTTCGTTGTTGATAGCAAGTCTGTTAAGAATGTCACCGCCAAAAGCTTTGTTGGCATCGCAACCGATTCTGCAAGCATCAAACACGCCCATACAAGCACCGAGTGGAACACCACAACCAAGTATAAGCTTGTCACCGCAAACTTCACGAAGGAAGTCAACACCGTCACACATAATTTCGCCACGGGTTTTGCCATTTCTCGGGTACATACACTGGCTGTAAAGGAAATCGAGCTTTACCATATCAAAGCCCCAGTCGTTAAGAACGGTGTCAAAAACTCTCTTGATATAATCTCTGACCTCGGGGTTATAAATATCCATTACATAAGCGCCACCCCAGCCCGGGCAGGTGAAAAGCTGTTTGCCTGTTTTGGGGTCCAGAATGAACCAATCGGGGTGGTCCTTGCGGATTTTTGCGCTTCTCTGAGCATTGAACGGAGCAAGCCAGATACCTGCCATATAGCCCTTATCGTGAATCTTATCGGCAATATATTTCATTCCGTTAGGGAACTTCTTTTTGTCGGGAATCAGCCAGTCACCAACAGCAGATTCATAGCCGTCATCCACCTGGAAAATACCCACAACATCCTTGGCTTTATCCATACCGTCAAGGTCACGGAGAATGATATGTTCATCAATCTTCTGGAAGTAGTTATACCATGAAGTATAGCCTGCAAGGTGTTTGATTTTAGGCTCTTTAACCTTTACAAAATCAAAGAAATACTTATCAAATGCAACATCAAATTTGTCTTCGATAATTGCAATATTAAATACTTCGTATTCGTCGCCGGCTTTAAGCTCGAGGCCTTCAATATCCTTTTTGATTTTGAAAACGCCGTCATTCATATCAGCCTCGAAAACGGTGAAGCCCTGACGCTCACTCTTTGAGCCGTATAGGGTGATGCTTCTGCTGTCTCTTTTTCTGAAGTAACAGTAAGTATATGAATGGAAACAACCCTGTTTACCGTATTCAGCAAAGTGATAGTCACCAAAAACAGAGCTCATGGCCTTGGTAAGCTTTGAAAAATTAGCAGCCTTAGCGTAGCCGTGAGTGTTATCAGATTTTGAAAATTCTCTGGAGGTTGTCCAGGATTGATAACCGTTTGCATAAAATAAATCGTTATCATCAAACTTGCGCTCGCAGGTGAGGGCAAGTGTAGACATAGTAATATCTTCTTTAGCCTTGAGTGTGGCAACAAGGGTGCCGTCATTTTCGCTCATTTCAAGAGTGAAAGCGTCGTTGTTAAGGTCTTTTGTTGAAAAAGCCCTGCCACCCATAGTAAGTTCCGCAAAGAATTTGTACATACAAATACCTCGTTTCAAATGTATTAACACCATTCTATCATAAACAAACGATTAAATCAATCAGGTATTATCGAGAAAGTCTAAAATATCATTTTCACTTTCAAACAAATCATAATCTCCCACTAATTTTTTGTAATGATGATAAAGAATACCGTCTTTTTCAAACTCTTGTAATTTTGATATTAGCTTTTCATCTGAGTTTTTGCCAATATACTTTGCAAATGTTTTAACTCTTAGTTTGTTGAGTATAGAATAATCGCAGGGGAACTGTTCACATTCCCAACATCCGTTCAATTTTTTTGCTTTACAGCAATTATAGCTTTTGCACCAGTTTTTATCTTTACATCCGTCATTTCGGCAGCCTTTGCAATTCTCGTTTTCACTGCAAACGCAACAAGCCAAACCGCAGTAAGCAACGCCTTTGGACTCATCAAAAAATCTAAAAATAGGTCTTTCGTAATAACCTAAACCTTTTCTAAATGTTTCAGATGGGATGAAGCCATATTTTTCAAGCAATGGAATTCGGTCGGGTGTATTAGATGCTTTGATTTTTAAGCTTTTGATATTAAAGTCTTTGATAAGATTGAAAACCGTCAATCTGATAAGTTCTTCAATATGTTTTTCAAAAGAGCATGCTATATCAATTCTTAATACACCGTCTTCACCACCAAAAATTTCCAGAGTACCAACAGCTTTATCGGTTGATTTTAAGATGATTGCAAATCTGACATATCGTTGTTCTTCATATTCTTTTAGCCAAAAGCGGATACATTCTTCCATTTCTTTAACGGTTGTGTAATAAAAATCGCTTGTGCAGTAATCTTTGTTAGCTTTTTGCGAAACTTGTTTGTCTGAATAACAGTTGAGCAGGTTTTCAGCATCTTCAACTTTTATTAATCTAAGGGTGAATGTGTCAGTTTCATAAGTGGGGCAAATTTTATAAATGTTATCAGTCATACGGCTTTCCTCTCCACAAACCAACTTCCGAGAATGTTGCCGTTTCGTGCACAGGAACGCTCAAAAAACAGATACTTTTCCCTTCCTGCAATCATAACTGTGTATCTGTCACCCTGGCCGCCTGCTTTTGCGGCGGAAGCCTGGCGGATGTCCGTTACCTTGTCAATGGGGTAGACTGATCCGTCTTCCCATTTAATATTTGTGGGTATCATCTGACCGTAGATGTCAAAACAAACATCCACCGAAACATAAATTCTGTTTTCCAATATCCTCATCCTATTCGTGAACTTTTTTTAAAAAATTACCTGTTGCGTTAAGGGGAGGCTCAATCACCTTGTAGCCTTTCCATTTAAGTGTGCGGAATTTAAAATCCAGCAGCTCTGCGGGCACATAAAGCTTAGCTGCCGCCTGAAAAAACGAAAGGTCGTCATTGAGAATTTTCAGCACTTCATCGTCAGGAAGAAGAAACTCTGCTGCAAAAATATTTGCTTCATATTCAAGCCTGTCAACACCGTCAAAAAATGAAAAATCGTGAAATGCATTCACTCCGCTTCGGTCCCTGTGAAGCATTGCGTGACCAAGCTCGTGGGCACAGATGATTCGCTGAAAATCTTCTGATAAATCGCTGTTGATAGTTATACTTTTTATTCTGCTCTGTGTCAGAAAAAATCCTTTGCAGGCAACAGGGGAGTCGCCCATAGGTGCAAAAAGGGTAATGATTCCCATTTCATCGCAAAGCCTGAACGGATTATTTTGGTCATATTTGCTCCGTATATTTTCAACTAAGGAGCATATATAATTAAAATCAGCCATAAAAATCCCTCTTTATTCAGCCTTTTTGCCGTAAGTCTGCTTGGCTTTGTTTTTACATTCAAGATAAGCCTGCATAACCGCTTCAAAATAAGCATCTTTTGCGTCCTGCGAAATTTCGCCCCCTGCAAAAAGTGCGGCATTGCGTTCCATTAAAAAGTCAATTTCTCTTGCCGCCTTGTCACCGTAGAGATTTCTTGCTTCCTCAACAAAGGGTTGCTTTTCAATGCCGTATAACGGGTCATCGATTTTATCATTAGTAAGATAATCCACCGATACCTGTAATGTTTCTGCAAGCTTGCGAAGGGTGGATGCTCTCGGCTTGGTGGCGGTAGTTTCATAGGCAACAACAGCCCTTGTTGACACACCGACCAGCTTGCCTAATTCCTCCTGATTTAATTTTAAAAGAGTTCTTGCCTCTCTCACTTTTTGAGAAAAATCTTTCATAAGACCTCTCCTTTCAAAAATTATCGTTGACAAACTTCGCAACAGATGATACAATAAACACGAAGTTTAGGAAGTTTTACACCATTATAAAACGAAATTTAATTATTGTCAATAGGAAGTTTAGGAACTTTATGAAAAAAACACCTGTAATTTTACACAGTGACCTTAACAGCTTTTATGCTTCGGTTGAAATTATGCTCAATCCTGAATTAAGAGGTAAGCCCGTTGCTGTTTGCGGAAGCACCGAAAACCGCCACGGCATCGTTCTCGCAAAGAGTGAGCTTGCAAAAAAGTGCGGGGTTAAAACAGCTATGGTCAATTGGGAGGCAAAGCGTCTTTGTCCTGATCTGATTATGGTTGAGCCTCATTTTGAGCAGTATATGAAATACTCCAAGCTTGCAAGAGAAATTTATTGCAGATATACCGATTTGGTTGAGCCGTTCGGTATGGATGAGTGCTGGCTTGACGTTACCGACAGCGGTATGTTGTTTGGCTCAGGGGTAGATATTGCTCAACGAATCCGCCGTGAAATGAAAGAGGAATTGGGTCTTACGGTGAGCGTCGGTGTTTCTTTTAACAAGATTTTTGCTAAGCTCGGCTCTGATATGAAAAAGCCCGATGCCGTTACCGAAATCAGCATTGAAGATTATAAAGAAAAAGTGTGGCCCTTGCCTGTGAACGAGCTTCTGTATGTTGGTCGTTCAACAGTGCAGAAGCTGAATTTTTATGGTGTGCACACAATCGGTCAGCTGGCGGCAACAAATCCCGAGCTTTTAAAAAGCTGGTTTGGTGTGAAAGGGGAGCAGCTTTGGCACTTCGCCAACGGAACAGATACTTCCAAGGTGATGCACAAGGATTATAAATCTGAAGTGAAATCAATTGGTCACGGTATAACCTGCAAGGAAGATTTGACTACTGAAAAGGAAGTGTGGCTCGTTATGCTTGAAATGAGTCAGGATATCGGCCACAAGCTTAAGGCTCACAACCTTTCCGCTTGCGGAGTGCAGATTTCAATTAAAGATAACAATCTCAGCGTTAAGCAATATCAATGTAAAACACCTTTTCCCACCCAGAGTGCGGATATAATTGCTCGCACGGGAAGAAAGCTGTTTGACGACAATTTGCCTGAAAAAATCAAGGTCAGAGCCGTAACCGTGAGAGCGATTGACCTTCGCCCTGCAGACGAAGCTTTTCAAGTGGATATGTTCAACGATGTGAAAAAAATTGAAAAAATAGAAAAGCTTGATAACGCAGTGGAAGTTCTTCGTCAACGCTTTGGTAACAAAGCTGTTCACTCCGCTGCCTTGCTTGAAGAGGTGAAAGCCCCAATGAATCAGACCAACGATATAACTTTGCCGGGACAGATGCATAAATAATTTTTGCAAAACAAAAGACCGTAATGCATTTCGACATTACGGTCTATGAAGATGACGGCTAATTTTGATACAAAAATCGGGAGGGGGGTCAAATCTCTCGGTTTTTGAGGTTAGGGGGGTCAAAAATGCCGTTTTTCGGCCCAAGGGGGGTCAAATGCAAAAATCGAGCCATTTTTACACCTCATCTTTGTACGGATCAAGGGGCGGATTGTACTTTTTCAGCATCTCCTCCTTGCATAAATGCAGTTCCTTTTCATTGATGATACCACGAGAGTGCATCACCTTGAACATAATGACAGCGTTCATATAGTGGAGCTGTCTTTCGGTTTCTTCGAGGGCCATCCCCGGTAATGGCTTTTGGATTTTCATAAAAGCACCTCTTTCTAAATATTAGCCCTGCGGCTTGGTTTAATAAAGATGCTCAAAATTTCCGAAAAGTCAAGTCCCCAAAAAGACAAAATCACCGCACCTATTATAAGTAGACACGGCAATTGATAAATTATTGTGAACGGCAAAAATTTGCATTTGTTAAAGCTAATTCTTAACGTTTGATTGGTGTTATACTATATTTCTATGCAAAATCTAAAAACTAATCAAAATGATTAGAAATATAATTATTATGATTAGGAATCTAAGCGTTTTAACTTGACTTTTCATGAGAAATATGATATCCTATCTATAGAGGTGAGTTTAATGTCAATCAAATGTAATTTATCCACCTTGATGGGTAAACATAAAATGACTATACAAGATGTATGTAATAAAACAGGTTTAGCTCGCAACACCGTATCGTTTTTGTATCATGAAAAACAAACTGCCATTAATTTCGAAACATTGAACAAGTTGTGCGAATTGTTTAATTGCAATACGCAGGACATTTTGGTTTACAATGACGATAATATTTCCAACGAGGTGAAAAATTAATGGAACAGTTAACGTTATTTGATTCTTTTTTTGATGAAGAACCTATTGAATATGTAGACGATGGATCGTTGAGGGTTTTATCACTATTTAGTGGTTGTGGTGGAATGGATATCGGTTTTGAAGGTGATTTCACTTGTTTGAAACGCTCTATAAACACCAGCATTCATCCCACATGGGTAACTGAAGAAAATGAAAAATATGTTAAAGTTGCCCCCACAGGATTTAAAACGGTTTTTGCAAACGATATTAGACCTGACGCAAAAGCAGCATGGGTTTCTTATTTTCAAAAAAGAAACGAGCATTCAAATCGCATATATCATATTGAAAGTATAGTAGATTTGGTTAAGATTGCACAAAACGGAAAAAAGGTATTTCCTGATAATATAGATGTTGTTACCGGGGGCTTTCCATGTCAGGATTTTTCTATTGCAGGTAAAAGACAAGGATTTAATTCACAAAAAAGTCATAATGGAGAAAGAATTTCAGCAGACGAACCTTCTGTAGAAAATAGAGGACAACTATACATTTGGATGCGTGAAGTTATTTCGTTAACACAACCAAAGATGTTTATTGCTGAGAATGTTAAAGGATTAACGAATCTTGAGGATGTAAAGGAAATAATAGAAAGTGATTTTGCAGACGCCGCAAATGGTGGGTATTTAGTTGTACCGGCAAGAGTATTACACGCTGCCGATTATGGTGTTCCACAATCCCGAGAAAGAGTCATTTTCTTCGGTTTTAAAAAGAATTCGTTAAAACCTGAAGCTCTTGAAGCATTGTCCCAAAACACCATTCCTGATTATTATGATCCATATCCGCCGCAAACACATTCAAACAAGGACAATAGTTTGGAAAGATATGTTACTTGTACGGAGGCTTTTATAGACCTTGTTGAGCCACATGAGTCTAAGGACATATCGCAGCAAAAATATTCGAAAGCGAAATTTATGGGGAAGCATTGTCAGGGGCAAACGGAAGTAAAAATGGATTCAATTGCTCCTACCATCCGTTCCGAACATCATGGAAATATTGAGTTCAGAAGATTGAGCGCTGAAAATGGCGGTCAACATACGGAAGAGTTAAAAATAGGCTTATCCGAAAGAAGGTTAACTATTCGAGAATGTGCTCGTATTCAAACCTTTCCTGATGACTATCAATTTATTATACCAAAAACGTTTGAGAACGCTTCTGTCAACTCTAGTAATGCATATAAAATAATAGGAAATGCCGTTCCTTGTGTATTGGCATATAACATTGCAATGCACTTGTCAGAAAAATGGAATGACTATTTTATATAATAGCAACATAGAACAGCTCGTCATTAATTGACGAGCTGTTTTGTCATTCTATCGGTTCATATATTTCGGTTAAAGGGGTATTACGGACAACATACATTTTTGCTTCAGGAGTTCCATTAAACTGACCATGGGAAAATCTACATTCATTTCTAAATTGAAGCGTTTTGCCAGTGTTAATATTTTCAAAGGTGCTTATAATGTTTAACTGTGATGAAGGGACATCATATGTACAGCCTTTGAATTCAATAACATCATCAAAATCAGCTTGTGCAGGCACTCTTAAAATAGTCGTTTCTGTAGGAGTAGTTTTTGCATAATAATACTCAAAGGGATATATCTGAAAAAAATCAAAAACATTTTCGGGCGAAAACTCTGAATTAATTATGTCGCAAACCTTTTTGCCGGCGGTCATGGAACATTTGTGTTTAATTCTTAAATATTCTGCATCATCTGATATTTCATAATTTATCCATTTCGAGAACACTTTTTCTCTTGTCCCGGCAACAGTATTGTTCATGAATTCTTTATTGGTGCTAATGTTTTGAGGTATACGTAACTTTTAAGAAAATTTAATATGTTATCCTGCATCTGTGCTTTTGCAAATTCGGGTGTGCAGTTTATGCCTCTGACAAAAACTACTTCTTCGTTCTTCATACCGTCATTAAAAATTTTATTGGCAGTCGTTTTTGACGGATTCATTGCATAATCAATCAGCTTTGAAAGTCCCGTTTTTAACTTTTTAATTTTTGTTATCGCTATAAATTTTCACCTCCCTGTATCAAAATTTTCGAGCAACTGTTTTTCACAATCACGCAATTCTGTAATTATTTAATTGTACTTATGATTATAGAACAAATGTTTGTTTTTGTCAATAGTTTTTTGAAAATTATAGTAAATCATTGAGCAAATTCATACACTTAACCTTTTGTTGCATATTTGCACTGCCGTAAACATTAAGTGTAAACGAAACATTTTTATGCCCAAGTATTTCAGAAAGCGACTTTACATCAAATTCAGGAATCTCAATTGCCCTGACAGCAAAAGTGTGTCGGATTTCGTGAAATTTTACCTGTTGCAACCCGTTCCTTTTCAGAAATCGGGTGAAAAACTGTCGGTAAGTTCTCGGTTCAGTAGGTTTTGTTTTGCCTGTTAAAAAATAATGATTTGGATTATCGGTATAAAATTTCTTGATAATATTAACAAGCAGAGTAGGTAGTGGGATTGTTCTTGCGGATGTTTTAGTCTTAGGTGGACCAACATTGATGTATGTAGTGCCTTTCTTCTTGTCATATATTCTTTGCACAGTTTTATTTATTGTTATTGTTTTCTCTGCTAAAGAAATATCTGACATTTGCAATCCGCATAATTCTCCAATTCTGACACCTGTAAATAAGCCTATCAGAATACCCGCAGTACGGCGATTCAAGTCCATATAGATGCATTGAATAAGTTCCTGCTCTTGGTCTTTTGATAGCGAGGTCACTTTTTTTACACTTGTATCTTTTGGATACTCAATCAAATCCCAATTAAGAAGTGGGATAATCCGTTCCTTATAGGCATAGTGCATTGACAGGCGTAAGACAAGAATTATATCTCGTATGCCTTTGACGGTAATACCACCGTTTTTGTCTAACCGTCCTTCATTGTAGAGATAACCGATGTAATTTTGAATATCCGTCTCGGAAATACTGCCTATTTTCCGTTTTCCGAAATACGGAATCAAGTGGTTCTCTGCAATAAGAACAAAGTTTGCGTGTGTTGACGGTGTAATCATTGGCTTCTTTTGATTTAACCAAGTGTTTACAAGCGTCTTGTATTGTGTATTTTCAGTCATAAAGACCACCTCCACTAATATTTTAACGGAGGGGCTTTGGCAAATAAATATCCTCAACTAACGGTATTGAAAAGTACCCTAAATTAAGATTTCCGGAGTTTACAGAGCCGTGG
>JAFTXJ010000008.1 GCA_017461625.1 Clostridia bacterium | reverse complement strand
CCTGATTCTTGACACGGCTCAAAAGCTGTTCCTTGAAAAAGGTTACGAACACACGACAATTCAAGATATTATTGATAATTTAGGTGGTCTGACAAAAGGAGCTATTTATCATCATTTCACATCAAAAGAGGATATTCTGAATGCTGTTACTGCAAGGCTTTTTCAGGAAAACTCTTTAGCTCGCAAGTGGAACAAGATAGCAGAAGACACATCTCTCAATGGTGCAGAGAAGCTTAAAGCTATGCTTTATGAATCTCTTGTTGACGAACAGGAGCAGAAGTTCAGGAGTATGGGTATTCATCTGCAGAACATGCCGCACATGTTGAGTGACTTGCTTTTAAGGTCTGTGAATGACATTGCACCTAATGCAATCAAGCCTGTACTTGAAGAGGGAATAAAAGACGGCTCAATTAGAATACCGTTCGCAAAAGAGCTTGCAGAAGTTATCTCTTTGCTCGCCAACGTTTGGCTCAATCCTCTTGTATTCTCTATGAGTGATGAGGATATTGAGAAAAAGTGTCAGGTTATTTTAGGTATGATGGCAATGCTTGGCGTTGATGTTACTGACATGTATCCGGCGGTTTATAATATGAACAAGCAAATTAATGAAATGGATAATAGAAAATGATAAATTGCCACCTCGGTGGCAATTTATTAAGGTGATATACATACCAAAAGTATGAATGCAAGCAAAAAAAACAAGCCGCATCTGCGGCAATATATTTTACCATTTTACATACCAAAAGTATGTAACGAAAGGAGTTTCACAATGAAAACAAAACTGCAAAACGAAAAAACACGCTATCTTTTAGGCCTGTCAGGGCAGAACATATTATATGCCCTTGTATCATCCTGCTTTGCCTACTATCTTCAATTTACTATTCTTATTCCTGCCTTTTGGCTCGGAATCATACTCAGCACAGCTAAAATATTTGATGCCATAAAAGACCCATTTATCGGAGCGTTCATCAACAAAAGCAGATGGTCATTAGCAAAGTATCTGCGATATTTACCTTTACCGACAGCTATAATAACGGTTATTTGCTTTGTGATGAAGATTTATTCCGACAATAACAGCACACTTGTAAACTTAACAATTATTATTTATGGCTTTGCAATATTTATTCTATTGGAGATTATGTTTTCATTTGGTGACATACCTATGATAAGTTATCCAAATGTACTGTGTGCAGATGAAAGAGAACGCACTAATCTTCTTTCTTTACGCCCTATCGGTGCAATGGTCTGCAGTATTTGTTGCCTGATTGTTCAGCCGCTTGCCTTTGCGGTTTCGGGAGCACTTGGAGGTACACAGACCGATGAACGAAATGCCTTTTTCATCATTGTTCTTGCTTTCTCAATCGTTGGATATATTCTTTATCAGTTAACCGTATCAAAACAACGATTACACCATAACGAAAAGAGAAGTACAAACACAAAGCAACAGTACAAATATATACTCACTAATCCGCTTTTAAAGAAAATCATTATGTCAGGATTACTCTCCTCAATGAGTGCTTTGCAGGGTGTGGTACTATCTGCATTGGTTGCTTTTTACTTCTCAAGTAAAAATTCGGGACTTACTTTTCTTTATACGTTCTTACTTGGTACAGGCAGTTTTGTTGGCTTGATGCTTTCAACATTTCTTGTGCCTATACTATCAAGAAAACTCGGCAATATAAAAGCTTATGTCTTGTGCAATCTTGCATCCATACTGCCGAATATTATGATTTTTGTATTATATCTCGGCAATAAAACAACAATGAACGCTTTCAGAAATTTTGCGGTTATGTTCATTCTCTCGCTTGTATCAGGCAGTTTTTTGAGCCTAGCTTCAAACATCCGTACTCTGCTTATTGATGATGCCGTAGAGTTAGAATACAAACTGTCAGGTACAAAGCCAACAGCACTATTCTTCTCTTTTCAGACGGCAATCATCAAAATTCAAAGCGGTGTATCTTCATTGATTTCAAGTGCAGGATATATGATAATAGGTTTCACAAGTGCCGAAACAGCAAAATTGAATGAGTATATTGCTAACGGATTTATCGCAAGAGAAAGTTCTGAATATACAGCTCTGTTTACAATGCTGTTTTTCCTGTTCAGCGTTTTACCTGCGGTAAGTTCTTTATTGGCAGTTGTGCCGTTTATAAAATCAAAAAACAGATGAAATATTATCGGGAATTTGCTATAATAGGCACAGGAGTTGAACACTATGGTTAATATTAAAAAATTAGATTCAAATATGCTGAAATTTATTGCAATAATAGCAATGACAGTTGATCATATTGCTTGGGCTGTATTTCCAGGATATTCTACCGATATAGAGCCCGTTGTTCTACATATAATCGGGCGAATAACCTGTCCCATAATGTGCTATTTTATTGCGGAAGGATATCACTATACCCGAAATATCAACAAATACACTACACGATTGTTTGTTTTTGCTATCATTTCTCATTTTGCTTACGTTGCTGCTTCAAACAGTTTTGTTGATTGGAAATCATTCATTCCGTTTTACTACGGGGATATTTTTAATCAGACAAGTGTGATTTGGGCTCTTGCTTGGGGTTTGGTTATGCTTCGTGTTGTAAACAGCAACAAAATCAAGAATAATTTTATAAAAATAATCTTAGTGTTACTGATTTGCGTTATCACTTTTCCAAGTGATTGGAGCTGTATTGCAAGTCTGTGCGTGCTTCAATAGGCACAAACAAAGGCAACTTCAAAAAACAAATGTTGTGGATGATTTTTTATGTGTTCATATATGCGGCTGTATATTTCTTTGCGTTAAACAAATTCTATGGTATCATTCAAATGGGTGTTGTTTTTGCCATACCGCTTCTTATGATGTATAGCGGAAAGCGAGGAAACAATCCAAAGCTTAATAGCTCTATAAAGTGGTTTTTCTATGTATATTATCCGTTACATTTGATTTTTATAAGTATATTCTAATTGTTTGTTGATATCAAAAGCCCTCCTTGTAAAATGGTATTACCATAAAACAAGGAAGACTTTTTACCTATTTCAAGTGTTTAATTTATATTCTCTACTTGTTTCTCAAGACTGTAGATGTATACTTTTGTGTAAACTCCATCCCAAGCACTTATTGATTTTCCAACAGCATTAGGATTGTCATTTTGTTCATTTGATGAATTAAGAATAGACTCGATTAGTTTTTCTTTTAACTCATCCCAAACTACAAACGGATTTTCAATCCATTCATATTTTTCAGTTTTTTTGTTTACTTGAACAAGTGCACGAAATGCACCAACAAGAGGATACATTAAACCCTTAGGCACAAGATAATAAAGTGGCTTATTTGAAAAAAGTGAAATACCAACAGATACGGGATTGTGTTTGTCATCTTCATGATATCCAGAATAAGGTTTTCGTCCGTATCTTTTATTCATTTGTTTCGTAACGTTAGGCAAATCACATTCAATTTTATCCCATAATTCAATGATTTGTGGAATTAGATTGCTCATTTTTTGAATTTCAGCTTCTCTTTTCTCTTTTCTTAAACTTTCATTTTCTGACTTAGGTAATCCCATATTTAAGAATTTTTTTAAGCTAGTTTCTT
This sequence comes from Clostridia bacterium, assembly GCA_017461625.1. GTDB lineage: Bacteria > Bacillota > Clostridia > Oscillospirales > Acutalibacteraceae > CAG-488. Next base: position 95,734 of record JAFTXJ010000008.1, on the reverse strand, counting down.
TCCCTGTATATGATTGAATAGGATGTCCCGCTCCTTTTCCGTATAGTTCGGGGGAAAACATATTAATAATAGAAATAAATTCCCTAATATCAATAGTGTTTTTTATGTTTGGATCATCATGATGCTGATTTTGCTTAAAAGAAATACGAGTATAGTAATTATTGCCACTTATTTTATGATTTTGTATAATATCCTTTATACAATCAAAACTTTGTTTTAATTCCTCAATTGATGTAGTATCTACTTGAGTAGATGTATTTCTAGCTTCGGCAAGGAGAACAGTTGACTCTAATCCTGTGATTACTTCAAAATCCACATATTGAGTTGCATATTGGTTTGGTGATAATTTCACTTGTTCATTGTATTCCGTGATAATACGCAACGTATGTCCGCCATCAATATTTCCGTGTAGTTTTTCGTCAGTAAGACTCATCGTTACATTACAGGTTTTATTGTCATAAGAAATAGAATTTACAGAAAACAATATTCCTCTGTTCCACAAATGAAAAGATTGATTGTTTGCAATAAGAGATTGCTTTATTTCTCGTGAAACATCAGTGTTAAGATTTTGTTCCCTAGGATTTGTTTCCATCCACTCCAAAAGCTCCTTAGGAACATCACACACTTCAACATAAAAACGATATTTAGTTTTTTGAGAGCTGTCTTTAAAAGGATCGTCAAACTTTTTAAAAGACTTAACAGGAAACGTAAAAGTAGCCATAATAATGACCTCCAAAAATAAAAATACGCTCCCTGCTAAAACAAAGAACGTATGAAAAGAGCACATATATATCATTTCAATGTGGTATTCTACATCTGTTTCAGCAGATACTAGAGCTGCTACGACTTACAAAGCGTATGTCGAGCAAAGGTTAAACCTCAACATATATTATACATAAATTCTCTGATTTGTCAATACCACAATGATTCAATGCTAGTTATATATCATTTCGCTTCTCACAATTTCTCTTGCCCTAGCCTCAATATTATACATACAGCACACCCACTCCATCTGATTTTCTTCTTTCAGCTGTTCAGTTACACCTTCAGCTTTTTTCATCTGATCAATGAGAGTATCAAACATATCCCTTGCCTGATTCTCAACTTCGGCACAGTGCTGATAAAGCTTGCCTTGCATAAGTAGCGAACTAAAAATCACTTTCTTATGCTTTTCAAGATAAGTTTTGTGCATCATACCCCATTTGCCAAGCGTAACACTTGCTTCTTCGGGTGGTAAAACGAGGTTCGGAATTAAATAATCACCAACCTGACGATATTGGATTGTGTTTTGATTTGACATAAAAAGTCCTCCTTTAAATTTTGTACTTTCATTGTACAAATTAAAGAAGGATTTGTCGAATGTGCAAATATTAATAAAAAAGAAAACCAAAAAAGATTTTACTCTCTCTTGGTTATTTCTTTTCCTTCTGCAATGCACGGTATCTAATGACTGTTTTTATAAACTGTCCTTAGCAACCCCGTGCATTCAACTCCGGGCGTTTTCTTATAGCATAATGTTCAGATTTATTCTATGCTCATGCTTGCAACAGCATTAAGGTCAAGGTCAGCAGTGTTTCCGCCAATGAACTCATAGTATCCTTGAGCCGCAACCATAGCACCGTTATCTCCGCAATATTTAAGCTCGGGGTAATAAAGTTCCCACTTGCGTTTTGAGCAGAGCTGTTCCATTCGCCTTCTTAAAACAGAGTTAGCAGAAACTCCACCTGCGAGAACAATCTTGTCATATCCCAAATCCTTGGCGGCTTTTTCAGTGTTTTCCACAAGGCAATCACACACAGCATTCATATAAGATGCTCCCAGGTCGGGTACGCTGATTTCTTCACTTTTTTGTTTTGCAATATTTATTATATTGAGCACAGCAGTTTTAAGACCCGAAAAGCTGAAATCATAGGGAGCACCATCAACCCTTGGATGAGGGAGCTTATATGCAGTCGGGTCACCGTCCACAGAAACTCTGTCCATATTAAGACCACCGGGGTAAGGAAGCCCCATCGCACGGGCTGCTTTATCCATAGCTTCACCTGCTGCATCATCATGAGTGTAACCGATAATCTTAAAATCGGTATAATCTTTAACCTCAATAATATGACTGTGACCACCTGAAACCACAAGGCACAAAAACGGCGGCTTAAGCTCATCATGAGATATGTAATTAGATGCAATATGTGAGCGCAAATGGTGAACAGGCACCAATGGCTTGTTTGCTGCAAAAGACAAACCCTTTGCAAAATTCACTCCAACAAGAAGCGCGCCGATAAGCCCCGGGGCATAAGTTACGGCAATTGCATCAATATCCTGCAAAGTGCAGTTTGCATCAGCCAGAGCGTTTTTAACCACTCCGCTTATAGCCTCAGCATGGCGGCGTGATGCAATTTCAGGCACCACTCCGCCATAAATTTTATGCTCCTCAACCTGAGAAGCTATTACGTTTGAAAGCACTATTTTTCCGTTTTCAACAACGGAGGCAGCTGTTTCGTCACAAGACGATTCAATTCCTAAAATCTTCATAAAATCATCCTAAATCCAAAGTCATTATTATTCCGTCTTCGGTCGGGTCAGAATAGAAATTTTTCCTTTCCCCTCTTACTGTGTATCCTCTTTTTTCATACAAAGAAATTGCAGGAGCATTACTCTTGCGAACCTCAAGAGTAATAAACAAACAACCTCGTTCTTTTGCACCGCTTTCAGCCTGAGCTAATAAAGCAGATGCGATTTTAAAACGGCGATATTTTTTACTCACAGCAACATTGGCAATATATGCCTCGCCAACAATTTCGTGAACGCCTATATAACCGAGAACATTATCCCCCGCTTTTGCAACAAGGAAGTGGGCATTTTCATTGCTTAATTCCGAACGGATTGAATCCTCACTCCACGGGGCAGAAAAACATTCTTTTTCAATTGAAGCAATTCTTTCCACATCACTTTGAGAAAAGGGAACTATCTTCATTATAATTAAATCTGACAGAATTTCAAGGTGATATTGAATTTTTGCCACACAAGAAGAATAAACATCATCGTCGCCACCGTATGGGTCTGCTATTCCACCACCTAAAACGATAACATCGGCATCAGGTGCAACGCTTTTAATTGCAAGTGAATGACCTTGAGTCATACACACAAATAAATCTGTTTCGTAAGCAATATATTGAGAAAATGCTCTGCTTCTGTGGGCAGAAATATCAGCCCCCGACTCACCTGCTGCTTTTATAGCCTCGGGAGTTGCCGAATCACCGGGGAAAGCATAAATTCCACAGCTTGAGCAGGTTACGCCGCCAATATTTTTTTCACTGATTATCTTTTTAAATAAGCCCTCTGCCATAGGGCTTCGGCAGGTATTACCTGTACATACAAATGTGATATGCATAATATTATCCACCTATCAGTCGCCCTTAGCCTCATACCAAGTTTTGCCTGAATGAGCATCAGCTATAAGCTTAACTTTCATAGAGCAGGCTTTTTCCATTTCTTCTGCGAGAAGCTTTTCAACCCTCGGAGCTTCATCATCAGGGGCTTCAACAATAATTTCATCGTGCACCTGCATAATAAGACGAGCTTTGAAATTTTCAGCTTTAAGGCGGTTATATACATTGACCATAGCGATCTTGATTATGTCTGCCGCAGTACCTTGAATGGGCATATTTCTTGCTACCCTTTCACCGAAGCCACGGGTATTGAAGTTTGAAGACGTTAATTCAGGTAACGCTCTTCTTCTGCCGAAAAGGGTTGAAACATAGCCGTTTTCCTTTGCGTTTTCAACAACGGACTGCATATAAGCATCAATTCCGCTGTAATGATGAAGATAGCCTTTTATATATGAATCGGCCTCTTTGCGGGTAACCTTTATATCTTTTGCAAGGGAAAACGCACCGATTCCGTAAACAATTCCGAAATTTACCGCCTTAGCTTTGCTACGCATTGAAGGAGTTACAAATTCCACAGGCATATTAAACACCTGAGATGCAGTAACGGTATGAATATCCATTTCATTATTAAAAGCATCAATCATCGCCTTATCATCAGCGATGTGAGCAAGAACGCGCAATTCAATCTGAGAATAGTCAGCATCCACAAGCTTGCATCCGTCAGGGGCAATGAAGAACTTTCGCATTTCTTTGCCGACAGGGGTTCTTACAGGAATATTTTGCAAATTAGGCTCTGCAGAAGAAATTCTGCCGGTTCGGGTTTCGGTCTGGCTCAAGGTTGAACGGATTCTGCCGTCGGGAGCTATCTCTTTAACAAGACCTTCACAATATGTGGATTTAAGCTTTGCCAACATTCTGTATTCAAGCACCTTTTCCACTATCGGGTAGCTGACAGCTAAATCCTCAAGCACATCGGCACTTGTTGAAAAACCGCTTTTGGTCTTTTTTCTTGCAGGAAGACCGAGCTTAACAAACAAGATTTCGCCAAGCTGTTTGGGAGAATTGATGTTAAACTCTTCACCTGCAAGGTCATATATTTCACTTATGAGAGTATCGATTTTTCCCTGAAGCTGTTCACCGTAAGCAATTATTCCCTCACGGTCAACAAGGAAGCCTGAAACCTCCATTGAAGCGAGCACTTTTGCGAAGGGAACTTCAATTTCATTAAGAAGCTGCATCTGACCATTTTCTTCAATCTGAGCTTTAATTTTTGCCCAAAGCGACGGCATTACTGCAGCATTCTGAGCACAGATAATGTCCGTTTCAAAATGAGGGGTAACAGCGGCGTATTCAGCAGCAAGACGTGTTGGAGAATAATCACTCGCCATAGGATTAAGAATATAACCTGCGAGCATGGTATCAGTAACTTCACCTTTAATTTCAATTCCATGACGGAAAGCCCACTCATAAAGGAGCTTTACATTATCAACAACCTTACTGATTTTTTCATTTTCAAGAAGATGAGCCAAATCAGAGGCAAAAACAAAGCTTGAATTGTGTACGCAATAAACATCTTCACACAAACTTACTGAAATCACCGATATTTCACCGTCATCATACTCGGCTGAAATATATACCTCTTCACCTTCGGGGAGCTGAGAAAAAGAGTCAATCTCTTTTATGGCAATTGTTTTATCAGACTTAAGTTCTTCTATTTCAACATTATTGGCATTTAATCCAATTTTTTCGATTAATTTATACATTTCAAGGCTTGTAAGGATTTTTATCGCTTTTTGCTCATCAATATCGGCAGGAATATAAGCATCAAAATTCATTTCAATCGGGGCATCTGTGCGGATTGTTCCGAGAGTATGACTGAGGAGTGCCTGCTCTTTATTATTGATGAGTTTATCCTTCAACGTGCCTCTTATGTCAAGAGAATCAATGTTTTCATATATATAATTAACGGTAGTATATTTTTTAATAAGGTCGCCTGCTGTTTTTGGTCCGACACCGGGCACACCCGGAATATTGTCTGACGAATCGCCCTGAAGAGCTTTGAGTTCAATCATCTGGTAAGGCTCAACACCGTAATCCTCAAAAAGCTTTGCCTTGTCGTAATAAACAGTACCCTTTGATGTTGCAAGCAACACAACCGAGCTATCACTGATTAACTGAAGGCTGTCGCGGTCCCCCGTTGCAATAAAGCATTTATCATCGCCTTTGCAAGCAGCACTTATTGTGCCGAGGATATCGTCTGCTTCCCAACCCTCGGTTTCAACAATTTGATAGCCCAAAGCTCTGAGCAAATCCTTAATAACAGGCATCTGCTCACGAAGCTCATCAGGCATACCTTTTCTGCCGGCCTTATATTCTTTATACATCTCGTGACGGAAGGTTGGTGCCTTCAAATCAAAAGCAATTGCAACCCTATCAGGGTTATACTCATTTTTAAGGCTTAAAAAGATATTCATAAACCCCTGAATGGCATTTGTAAATCTGCCATCCTTGGTTGTAAGAATTTTAATTCCGTAAAATGCTCGGTTAGCAATACTGTTACCGTCTATCACCAAAAAACGCATACAATACCTCCGAAAAAATAGTCTTTAAATATTATACCATAATTTTGACAAGTTGTGTCAGGTTATGTTAAAATATTTTCGGATGTGATTAAATGAAGATAAAAAATTTACAAATTAACGGCTACGCTGCCCTTGCACCCATGGCCGGGGTTGCCGACAGAGCTTTCAGGGAGCTGTGCAAAAGCTACGGTGCAGCATATGTTATAACTGAAATGGTAAGCTCAAAAGGACTTACCATGCAAGATAAAAAATCCAAAGAGCTCCTTTTCATCTCTGATATTGAGCACCCGGCAGGTGCACAGATTTTTGGTGATTCCCCCGAAACAATGGCCATGGCCGCAAAAAAGGCATTGGAATTCAGCCCTGAATTTATAGATATTAATATGGGATGCCCTGCCCCCAAAATTGCCGGCAACGGCGGAGGAAGTGCCCTTATGAAAAAGCCTCAGCTTGCAGGTGAAATTGTAAAATCCGTGCGTGAGGTTGTGGATTTACCATTAAGTGTGAAAATGAGAATCGGATGGGATGAAAGCAGCATTAACTGCGTTGAACTTGCAAAAATTTGTGAAGCCAACGGAGCAGATGCAATCACCGTCCACGGCAGAACGAAGGTGCAAATGTATTCACCACCCGTTGACCTCGGAAGAATTGCAGACGTAAAAAAAGCAGTAAAAATCCCTGTTATTGGTAACGGTGATATTGTTGACGGCAAATCCGCTGAAAAAATGCTTAACGAAACGAGCTGTGATTTTCTTATGGTAGGTCGAGGTGCACTGGGTTCCCCATGGGTTTTCAACCAGATTAATGCTTACCTTGAAAAAGGTGAAATTTTGCCCGAACCCGACATCGACGAAAAGATGGATGTCATGCTCAAGCACATCCGGACAATTTGTGATTACAAAGGTGAATATGTTGGAATGAGAGAAGCAAGAAAACACGCTGCGTGGTACATTAAAGGCATGCGTGGTGCTGCAGAGTTCAGAAGAGAAATAGGCTCCCTTGAACACATGGAGCAGCTCGTAGTTCTTGCACAAAAAGTTAAAAACTGTTGCAAAAATACGTAAAGCAAAAAAGCTTGCCTGATAAAAAAATCAATTGCATTATGCAATGAATATACGTAAATTTCTTAAATTCTCAAAACGCAATTTTCGACAATTTTTTATTTTGTAAAGTTTTTTACTTTACAAAAAACCTGTTCAAAACTCCGTTTTAGCCTTGAAAATCCGTGAATTTTGCACATTTTACACAGAGTTTTGCACAATTGACAAGTTTTTTGACTTCCACCGTAAGTTAATCACTTTACATCAAAAATCCGTAATAATAAATATTCATTTGCGATTTTTTATTCATCAAAATGCACCAATTTTGCAAGTAAACTTGATTTTTTTATTTTTATTAAAAACCCTATTGACAAATGATTTAAAACTTACTAATATTGCTTATATAAAGCGAACGCAAGGGAGGATAGATTATGATTTTTGAAAAGCTTAAATCCATTCTCAGCCAACAGCTTGAGATTGACCCCGATCTTATTACTGAAGACAGTAATTTGTTTGACGACCTTGGAGCAGACAGTCTTGATCTTGTTGATATGGCTATGTCTGTGGAAGATGAATTTGGTATTGAGTTACCCGAGGAAATGATTGAAACCGTACAAACGGTCTCAGATGTAATCAAATACATAGAAAACCTGTAAATTTTAAGAGCACCGTTAGATAAAAAACGGTGCTCTTTTTGTAAAGTATAAATGATTTACTTTTAACTTTTTTGGCTAAAAACAAAGAACTGTTCGTAAAGCTTTTCACTTTACTTAATTATATTATGAAGACTGTCACAAAGCAGACCCAACTGCTCCATAGTCAAACTTTCAGGTCTCACTGTAACCTGAAGACCTGCATTTTCAATAGCAGTGTTTACTGTTTCTTTAGGCAGTCCCATCCCCGCACTCAAAGAGTTGGATGCTGTTTTTCTTCTTTGAGCAAAGGCAGACTTAATCATAGAGAAAAATAGCTTTCTGTCTTTAATTTCAACAGGCGGATTATCTCTTAAATCAAGCCTGATAACAGCACTGTCAACCTTTGGTGACGGCATAAATGAGCCTCTGGATACATCAAAAAGCTTTTGGCTCTCGGCATAAAAATTCACTGCAACGGTAACTGCGCCTGCATCACGACTGCCTACCTTGGCACAAAGACGCTGTGCCGCCTCCTTCTGCACCATAACGGTGATTGACTCTGCACCTATTCCGCTTTCAAGAAGCTTCATAATAACAGGTGAAGTAATATAATACGGCAGATTGGCACAAACCACAAATGGCATATCTCCAAAATTCTCTTCAATTATTTTATGCAAATCAGCTTTAAGAACATCTGCATTTATAATTGAGACATTGTCAAAATCTGCAAGTGTTTCATCAAGAACAGGCAAAAGCCTTGTATCAAGCTCAATGCACGCAACCTTGTCTGCTCTTTTAGCAAGCTCGGCTGTTAAAACACCTACACCTGCTCCGATTTCAAGAGCTCCATAGCCTTCTCTTGCTCCACCCTCTTCAGCAATTCTCGGGCAAACAGAAGGGTTTACAATAAAATTCTGACCTAACGCCTTAGAAAACGTAAATCCGTGGCGCGTCATAACATCTTTGATTACGGAAATATCCGATAAATTTTTCATAAATACCTCGCAATTCTCTTGCATTTAAACAGAAATGATATATAATTAAATACAGTTATATTATACTTTGGAGGAATCATTATGTCAATATTAGTAACAGGCGGTGCAGGCTTTATCGGTTCACATACTTGTGTTGAACTTCTCAATGCAGGATATGACGTTGTTATTGTTGATAATTTCTATAACAGCCAACCTGAAAGCCTTAACAGAATCAAAAAAATCACAGGAAAAGATTTTAAATTTTACGAGGTAGATATCAGAGACCGTGCCGGTCTTGATAAGGTTTTCAGCGAAAATAAGATTGATGCCGTTATTCACTTTGCCGGTCTTAAGGCTGTTGGTGAAAGCTGTCAAAAGCCTCTTGAATATTATGAAAATAACATCGGCGGTACCGTTACCCTTTGTGAAGCAATGCGTGATGCCGGATGTAAGAAGATTGTTTTCAGCTCTTCAGCCACAGTTTACGGTATGAACAATATGTCCCCTCTCACTGAAGATATGAAAATAGGCGGCACTACCAATCCATACGGCACAACAAAGTATATTATTGAGCTTATTCTTCAGGATTTGTATGCCTCTGACAATGAATGGAGCGTTGTTATTCTTCGCTATTTCAACCCGATCGGTGCTCACGAAAGCGGAATGATTGGTGAAAATCCAAACGGAATCCCCAACAACCTTATGCCATACATCACTCAGGTAGCAATCGGCAAATTGCCTCAGCTCAGCGTATTTGGCAACGATTATGACACCCATGACGGCACCGGTGTGCGTGACTATATTCACGTAGTTGACCTCGCTCTCGGCCATATCAAGGCTGTTGAAAAAGCTCTTAATTCAAACGAAATTAACGCTTATAACCTTGGCACAGGCACAGGCTACAGTGTTCTTGACATTGTAAAGGCTTTTGAACAGGCATCCGGTCAGGAGGTTAAATATAAAATTGTTGACCGTCGCCCCGGAGACCTTGCCACCTGCTATTCTGACCCATCAAAGGCATTTAACGAGCTTGGATGGAAGGCTGAACGCGACCTTAACAAAATGTGTGAAGACTCCTGGCGTTGGCAAAAGAATAATCCTAACGGATTTGAGGAATAATTATAATGTTCCGCTGTAAACCGGCGGAACATATTTTTAGGGTGAGATTATGGAACTTACTGAAACTTATAACGATGCCCCTGAATCAGCCGTACTTGTCGGCATTGATTTAGGCACATATGATGCAGAGGTTTCTCTTGATGAGCTTGAGGAATTAGCCAGAACTGCAGGTGCTGTTGTTGCTGCACGCGTGATTCAAAAAAGAGACAAGCCTGATACTGCAACATACATCGGCAGCGGCAGAATTCAAGAGGTTAAAGAGTTCTGCGAGAACAACGACATCGACCTTTTAATTTTTGACTGTGAGCTTTCCCCCTCACAGCAGAGAAACATTGAAAACGAAACCGATGTAAGAGTTATTGACCGCACAATGCTTATTCTTGACATTTTTGCAGCCCGAGCAAGAAGCGGTGAAGGTAAAATTCAGGTTGAGTTGGCTCAGCTCAAATACACACTTCCGAGATTAGGCGGCAAGGGTGTTGCTCTTTCACGTCTTGGCGGTGGTATCGGCACAAGAGGTCCCGGTGAAACAAAGCTTGAAAGTGACCGCCGACATATCCGCAGACGAATTCAGAGCCTCGAAGAGGATCTTGCAGAAATTGCAAAACGACGCGAGCAGCTTCGCCACAGACGAGAAAAAGACGGTGTTGAAACAATCGCCATCATCGGCTACACAAACGCAGGCAAATCAACACTTATGAATACACTCACTCAGGCCGGTGTTCTTGCTGAAAACAAGCTGTTTGCCACCCTCGACCCAACTTCAAGGGCTCTCACTTTGCCCGACGGCAGAGAAGTTATGCTCATTGACACCGTTGGTCTTATCCGCAGGTTACCTCACCACCTTGTTGAGGCATTCAAATCAACCCTTGAAGAAGCGGCTAATGCAACTGCTATTCTCAATGTATGTGATGCCTCTGACCCCTATTGCGGTGAGCATTTGCAGGTAACATTTGACCTGCTTCATTCATTAGGATGTCAGGATAAGCCGATTATTTCTGTTATGAACAAATGCGATAAAGCAGACAATCTTTATGCTTTGCCAAATATCGGCAAGTTCTGTATGATTTCTGCCCTCACAGGTGAAGGACTTCCTCAACTTCTTGCAACAATTCAGATTTCCTTGCCACCCACAAGAAAAAAGGTAGAGTTCCTTTTCCCTTACACCAAAGGCGGCCTTGCCGCTAAAGTGAGAGAAGACGGTGTAATTCTTTCAGAAGAATACCGCCCCGACGGAATATATATCAAGGCAGTATCGGACATTATCTTTATTGAAAAGAACAAAGAGTTTTTGATATAGCTTCATTTCAAAAAGAAAGCCTCCTATGACAGAAAAGCTGTCACAGGAGGTATTTTTATTTATATCGGTTACTTAACATATCCGATTCCGTCTTCCAATTCCGATACCATCTGCTCTTTTTGTGATTTGTTTATGTTTCCGCCCAAAGTATAGCTTTCATCATAAACCGGACGTGATTTCATTTTCGCTTCATTCTTTTTCAAGTAGTCTTCCAATGTGCAGATAAACCGTGCGGGATTGCCTGCATAAACGGTGTTATCGGGCACATCTTTAGTCACAACACTACGAGTGCCTATTATGCTGTTATCTCCAATTTTTACATCAGGCATTACTACTGTATCTGCTCCGACAAAAACATTGTTACCAATTGTGATTTTGCCGATTTTTGTGTATCCTAAATGCCTTTTTGTACTGGCATCGTGAGCAAGGAGATAAACATTTGGTGCTAAGGTAACATTATCACCTATCGAAATCAACCAGCAATGTGAAACATCAATTCGGGCTTTTTCGGCACTGAAATTTTTGCCCACTTTCATCCCCATATCAACCATATCGGCAATAGTCGGCCCGTAATCAACACCAAGCCATGAACGAATGATATTTCTCAATTTATTTAAAAAACGCAAAAAATCACATCCCTCAACAAATCTCACTTTATTTTAACATATCCTGATAGCATTTTCAATCTCGAATACTGCATATTATTCATTGGTAAGCTCATCAATCTTAAGAAGATATTTATTAACCGTTGCACCGAAAGTTATATTCCAATCAGTTTTTAAAAGGTCAATTATTCGTTGATAAGTTTCAATCGCTTTTTTATATTCGCCTTTTATTTCATAGATATGTGCAATCGATTCAAGAGAATCGGTATATCGGGGAACGGGTTGAAGCTTAAAAGATTTTTCATAGCAAGAAACAGCTTCATCGTAATTACAATCATCAGCCTTAAAATCTGCTGCTATTGCCCAAGTATACCAGCTGTTATTAAACTGTTTGGTCATTTCATTGAGCAACTCTTCAAAATCGTTAACTTTACCTTCTCGGCGAAGTATCATTGCATCAAAAACAAAGAGTAATTCAGGTTTTTCACGGTCTCTGATTTTTTCAATCAATATCCTTGCTTCTTCGGTTCTTCCGTCTGCAACAAGTGCAGGCAACATATAACGATATGCCCTCATATCCTCAGGATGTGAGTTAAGATGTTCATTGTAAAATGCTATAAGCTCGTGTCGGTTGCGGCAATTCCAGTCTGTATGAGGTGAACCGTAAGCATCACGCAGAATGTTATTCATACTTTTGCTTGTGTCGCCAAGCTGCAACGCTTTCTTGGCATATTCAACAGCCTGAATATTTGATGATTTTGCACGATGAAAATAAAGCCAAGCAAGCAGTTTTATTGCATTGACATTTTTGCTTTCCGCATTAAGTTGTTTTTCAAGAAAACATTTTGCATTTTCAAACTCTACATCTGTGAGTGATGATTTTTCATTGAGCATATTCTTAATTCGCTCATATTGTGATTCTTCGGTGAATTCAAAAAGTTCGTCAATGCTCACACCGAAGTATATTGAAATTTGCGGAAGTAAGGCGATATCAGGCATAGTTGCTTCATTTTCCCAACGGGAAACAGCCTGATATGTAACCCCCAACGCATTTGCCAAAGCTTCCTGTGTTACACCCTTGTTTAATCTCAATTGTTTAATTCTTTTACCAAGTTCCATATTAATTATTCCTTAATTTATTTTCGGTACCGATGTCTATATTATAACGAAAGACCAAAAGATACGCAATAAACAGACGGATGATAATAACTAAACAAAAGTAATAGCTTTCGGCAAAAGTATTTATTTTTGTAATCTGCTGTTTTTTCTGAAAATTTGTTCTCAATTTGTTCCCAACCATCAAAAAATCGTGGTTTTTGAGGTAATTTTGAAAAGTTGTGTATTTACTTTTTTCTTCTCTTTGATATAATAAAATCAGGTAAAATTTTGCCTTACTTTTATCGGCACAGGAGGAAATAAATATGCCAAAATTAAGAATTGCAATTATCGGCAACGGCGGTATATGCCGTGGAAGCCACATTAACAATTATTATGAAGACGACAGAGTAGAGGTTGTAGCCTTCTGCGATATTATTGAAGAAAGAGCCATTGCACTCAGGGATAAATATTACCCTGATGCGGCTGTATATACCGACTACAAAGAACTCTTGAAAGACGAAAGCATTGACGCTGTTGACATATGCACACCCAACTATCTCCACTCCATAATTGCAGTGGATGCATTCAAAGCAGGTAAACACGTTTTATGTGAAAAGCCTGATGCGGTTGACGTTACAGAAGTTCTTAAAATGAAAAATGCCGCTGAAGAAGCAGGCAAGGTGCTTATGGTTATCAGAAACAACCGTTTTGCTACAGCATCACAGTATGCAAAAAAATTTATTGAAGACGGCAAAATGGGCGAAATCTATTGTGGCCGTTGCGGTTGGCAAAGACGCAGAGGAATCCCCGGCAAAGGTGGATGGTTCACCACAAAGGCACAGTCCGGCGGTGGTCCTCTTATTGACCTTGGCGTTCACATGATTGACCTTGCAGTATGGCTTATGGGCAACCCCACCCCCATTGCAGTAAGTGCAAGTACTTACACAAAGTTTGCCGACAATGACACAAGCGATTCCGAAAACTCCAAATTCGGTGACTCAAAAGACCAGGGTACTTTTGACGTTGAAGACCTTGCAATGGGTATGATTCGTTTTGATAACGGTGCCGTTCTTCAGATTGAATTCAGCTGGGCATCAAACATCAAAAACGAAAACCGATTCGTTGAGCTCAGAGGAACAAAATCCGGCCTTAAGTGGAAAGATAATGAAGTTGAATTTTTCACAGAGGAAGACGGTCAACTTCTTGATATTACTCCAAGAGGTAAAATGGAATCAAACGGCCACAAGCACAATATCCGCAATTTTATTGATGTCCTTACCGAAGGTGCGGAGCCTGTTTTCAAGCCTTCTCAGGGTGTGGATATGATAAAAATTCTGTGTGCTATATATGAATCAGCTCAAAAGGGCAAAGAAGTTATTCTTTAATCTGTGTGCTGAATTTATTTTCAAAAAGGACTTCACATCAATGAGGTCCTTTTTTGATTTGAGCAAAAAGAAAACCACCAAAGCTTTTGCTTCAGTGGTTTATATGGTGCGGATGTTCATAACACAAGTAGTTCTCCGGCAGAACATATTCTATCTTTCGTACTCTGATATATTTCCTCATATATGGAGGAATACATAATGTTAAATATCATTGAAGATTTCTATTACGGCAACATCGAGCCACAAGAGCTCAATTCCGAATTAACACCTAAACTCAAGAAGAAACTGAGTAATCTTGCAGAGAAAGAAGAACAGCTTACTGCAAGGCTGACCGGTGAAGATAAGGAGCTGTTTCAAAACTATGTAAGTGCTTACATTGAATTTTCAACAACAAGTAATGCAGACAGCTTTATATCAGGCTTCAGGCTCGGAGCAAGATTTACATACGACACATTTTTTAAGAATGCGAAAGGATGATGCGATTATGAAAAATATTACATACAGACAGGTTGGAGATTTCAACATACCTAACCTTATCTTACCTCCTGAAGAAGCAAAGATTATTCTCGGAAAATGGGGTATGTTACACAAGGACTATCTTCTCAAACACAAGAAAGCGTTATTTGCAACCCTACTCGCAGAAGGTAAGCTGTATCAGCACTGTGCTGAAATAGAAAATCAGGCTCGTGAGATGTTTGATACACTTGTTGAACAGATGAAAGAACGTGAATGTGTAATTGAACAATTGAAAGAAGAAAATCAGTTGGAATGGGTATGCCGTATGCAAAACATTGAAGCGAGAGTTAGAGAAATTATTAACCAGGAAATAATATACAGATAAATTTATTGGTGTGGCAGTTTTGAATATTGCCACACTAATTATTTTTATAATATATTTTTTCTGTTTTACATTATAGTTAATTGTTTTTCTTGTATCCGTTCAAAGCAAAAGAAATTTAAAATTGTCAATAAGGAGGCTTAAATATGGAGAAATTTATATACGATGAAAACAACGGCCTTTGGTACGAATTGCAAGGCGACTATTACCTCCCTTGTCTAAAATTACCGGAGGAAGAACAGAAAGAAATCGGCGTTTGGGGTATGCGGCATTTGGAATATCTTAAACATCACCGCAAATTCACGTACAACCGACTTCAAACGGAATGTAAACTAAATTCCCATCTTTGCGATATAAATTCGAAATGTTTGATACACTAATCAAGCAATTAAAAGAGTCCGAAGGCATTACCGAACAACTCAAAGCGGCTAATCAAATAGAATGGGTTTGTCAGATGAATAATATCCGTAGCAGAGCTACTGAAATTGTAAATAGAGATATCGTTTTCATATAATAGAAAAACAAAATGCGTCAGGAGAAAACTCATGACGCATTTTGCTATTTTAGTGATGATATTTCTTTTCTTTTGTTTCTTCTAACACGATTAACGTGTCGTTCAAAATCTCCGTTATTTAATAATTCTGCTAACACTAATTGTAAATATGTGGGTACAGTACAAGAAAGAAAGCTTAATTTATCTTTATATTCTATTATTAAAGATTGTGGCAAAACCATATATCCTATACGAAATGATGAAGATACTGTTTTAGAAAAGGTATTCATATATATCACATTATCTTTGAAAGAGTGCGAAAATAGTGTTTCTTCTGTTTTCCGTGATACTGAGAATTCTGATTCGAAATCATCTTCTATAATATATCGTGAACCCTTTTCTGCCCATCTTAAGTATTCGTGCCGCTTTGAAGCAGTAGCCGTAACACCGCTTGGGTAACTTCGATACGGTGAAATGTGCAATATATCCGCATTAGAGTTTTTGAGCGCTTTACTGTCAATACCGTCGTGAGATAATGGCAGTTTCTCCAGACTGACATCTGAGGCCTTGTATACCTGCTCAATCTTTTTATAAGACGGAGACTCGATGGCATAGATTTTATCTCTTCCAAGCAGTTCCACGAGAAGCGTATATAAATACTCCGAACCGGAACCAATTATGATCTGTTCAGTATCGGCCAGTATACCTCTGTTTTGTGCCAGATAAACTCTTATGGCTTCACGCAGTTGAGTTGTGCCGAGATTCGGCGATCGTTCGAGCATACTTTCACCGTAATCACTGATAACTTTTCGCATTGTCTTTGCAAGAACAGAAAACGGAAAGTCTGTTGGTGTATCGGCATGACTCCCCAACGGTAAATCGTGTATATGGTTTTGAATAGGAGCAGTTACGAAACCATCGTCGGCACGAAAAATGACGAAAAAGCCACTTCGTTCACATGATTCAATGTAACCTTCATCAATAAGTAATGAGTAAGCGTGTTCTACGGTTACTGTGCTCGTATTACTATCCAATGCAATCGTTCTCTTTGAAGGTAGCTTGCTTCCCATAGGATAGATTCCTTTTATAATATCCTCACGCACCTGTAGATACAATTGCTGATATGCAGGCGTGTGAGATTTAACATCAATAACATATTTCATCTGGTGATATAAAATTCTCCTTTTTTGACCATTTCAATATCGTCAGATTTATTATATACTATCTAAGCAAGTTAATCAATAGGAGAATTTGGGTATGAACGAATTGTATGAACAAGCCACAGCTGTTATGCGTGAGCTTGGAGAGAAAGCAAAACTGAAACCCGGTGATATCGTGGTTGTAGGATGCTCTACCAGCGAGATTATCGGTTCAAAGATTGGAACAAATTCCAGTCCCGATGTTGCAGGCATAGTTTTTAAGGGAATCTATGATTATGCCAAGGAAAATCGATGGCGACTTGCGTTTCAATGCTGTGAGCATTTGAATCGTGCGATTGTCGTTGAGAGAAGTACCATTCCAAATGCAGATATTGTAAACGTGGTTCCTCAACCGAAAGCCGGTGGCTCTATGGCAACGCAAGCATATGCACACTTTGAGGATCCGGTAGTAGTAGAGGAAATCAAAGCGGATGCCGGAATTGATATCGGTTTTACATTAATCGGAATGCATCTCAAAAAGGTTGCTGTTCCTGTAAGATTAGAAAACAATAAGATCGGTGAAGCGACCGTTCTTGCCGCACGTACCAGACCGAGATTTATCGGTGGAAGTCGTGCAGTATATAATGAAGAATTACTTTAATGGGGGTATTCATAATGAAAGAAAACACTTCAAACACAACAAAAAGAATTGTAATTGCAGCTATGCTTGCTGCGCTAACCTGTGTAGCCACAATGATCATTAAGATTCCGTCTCCGCTTAAAGGTTATCTGAATTTGGGCGACTGTGTGGTACTGCTTGCCGGCTGGATGTTAAATCCTGTATACGGTTTCCTTGCAGCAGGACTAGGCTCTGCTTTGGCTGACCTCTTCTCCGGTTACGTAGTGTATGCACCTGCAACATTTGTGATTAAAGGCTTAATGGCATTGGTTGCTTTCTATGGCTTTAAGCTCTTACATAATAAGATTGGCAATCTTTCTTCTCGCATTATTACCGGTATTATTGCTGAGGTAGTAATGATCTTAGGTTACTTCTTGTTTGAAGGTGTCTTGTATGGTTTCGGTCCGTCTGTTGTAAACATCCCTGCCAACGGTGTTCAGGGTGTTGCCGGATTGATTCTCGGTTGCGTACTTGTTAAAGTATTTGAGAAAAGCAAAATTTCTTTACAGTAAGATTTTATGAACCAACTATAAATTATTGTGAAAGCACTTGCAATTTATAACGGATTGCAGTATAATACTTACGACAATTAAACAAACGGGAGCTCGTATACGGGCTGAGAGGAAGGTGTGACCTTCGACCGAGAACCTGATTTGGATAATGCCAACGTAGGGATGCCTAATACAAGGATATTAGGAATAACGAAGTACATTAAGGAAGTTACCAAATCGGTAGCTTCCTTTTTTGTTGTTTTTGGAGGTGTTTTTATGGTAAAGATCAACGGCGAGGAACTGAATATTGCAGGTAAGACAGTTGCGGAATACCTTGCAACTACAAGTTATGCTCCCAAGCGGATCGCAGTAGAGCGTAACGGAGACATCGTACCGAAAGCGCAGTATGGCGAAACCGTATTGCAGGACGGCGACAGCGTAGAGGTTGTCAGCTTTGTGGGGGGTGGTTAATCTGATCCCAACGAAAGAAGAATGGAATAAAGCTTTAGCCGAGCGACATGGCGAGAAGCTGCAAACGAAGTTCTCATCGGTAACGGTTGCCATTTGCGGTCTTGGCGGTCTCGGCTCTAATGTCGCTATTTCTCTTGCCCGTGCGGGTATTGGAAAACTGATTCTTATTGACTTTGATCGTGTGGATATTACCAATTTGCACCGACAGCAGTATAAAGCGAATCAGCTTGGGATGAACAAGACGGATGCCTTGCGGGATAATCTTTTAGAGATCGCTCCGTATGTTACTCTTGAAACGCATACTATCTGTGTAAAAGAAGAAAATGCCACCCATTTGTTGCAAGGTGCAGATATTATCTGCGAAGCCTTTGATGATGCAGAGTGCAAAGCAATGCTTACCAATCTTGTCCTTGAAGAAATGCCCGACAAATATCTTGTTGCGGCATCGGGTATGGCAGGTTTCGGTAGTGTTAATTCTATCAGGACGAGAAAAATCACAAGCAAGTTTTATCTATGTGGCGACGAGAAAAGTGACGTACAATCGGAAGGCGGTCTCGTATCTTCCCGTGTAATGCTCTGTGCAGCTCATCAAGCCCATACTGTACTCAGAATCTTAGCAGAACAATTTGAAACTTAATGAAAGAAGGAAACAAAAATGAATAACGATAAACTGATTATTGGCGGACACGAATTTAACTCCCGTTTTATTCTCGGCTCCGGTAAGTATTCGATGAAACTGATTGAAGCAGCAGTGAAGGATGCAGGAGCAGAGATCATCACCCTAGCTGTTCGCCGTGCAAATACCAAGGAGCAGGAAAGTATCCTCGACTACATTCCTGAAGGAATTACTTTGCTTCCTAACACTAGTGGTGCAAGAAATGCAGAAGAAGCTGTTCGTATAGCTCGTCTTGCAAGAGAACTTGGCTGCGGCAATTTCGTAAAAATTGAAATTATGCGTGATTCCAAGTATCTGCTCCCCGATAATCAAGAAACTATCAAGGCGACCGAGATTCTTGCCAAAGAAGGCTTTGTGGTTATGCCTTATATGTATCCCGATCTCAACGTAGCTCGTGACCTTGTAAACGCCGGTGCAGCTTCCGTTATGCCTTTGGCTTCTCCCATCGGTTCTAATAAAGGACTTGCAACCAAAGAGTTTATTCAGATCTTGATTGACGAAATTGATCTTCCCATTATTGTTGATGCGGGTATCGGCAGACCTTCTCAGGCTTGCGAAGCAATGGAAATGGGTGCCGCCGCTATTATGGCTAACACCGCCCTTGCAACTGCAGGTGACCTTCCTATGATGGCTTCTGCTTTCAAGAATGCCATCGAAGCTGGCCGTAAGGCATACCTTTCCGGTCTTGGCAGAGTACTGACGAGAGGCGCATCTGCATCCGATCCTCTTACCGGTTTCTTGCGTGATTAAGAGGTAAGCTAATGGAAAATCAATTTTTTGTAGATTCGGAGCATTTGTCCCCCGAGACACTTGCCAAAAAACATCGTCTTGAAACCGATCCGTCTTCCCGAAAGAACCATATGGAATATCTGCCGGGGATGGAAGTGATCGAATCGGATGTGTGTGCAAATGTGATGGCACAGATGAACTCCTACGATTATTCAAAATACACCGCCGCTGATGTAAAGGCGGCTTTGGAGCACGACAATTGCACTGTTGAAGATTTTAAGGCACTGCTTTCTCCTGCGGCAGAGCCGTTCCTTGAACAGATGGCTCAGCGTGCAAGACTTGAAACAAGTAAGCACTTCGGTAACACCGTCTATTTGTTTACCCCTCTTTACATAGCTAATTACTGCGAGAATTATTGTGTATATTGTGGTTTTAATTGCTACAACCACATTAAGCGTATGAAGCTTTCTATGGAGCAGATCGAAAAAGAAATGAAGGTCATTGCCGACAGCGGTATGGAGGAAATTCTAATCCTTACCGGTGAGAGCCGTGCTCAGAGCAATGTGGAGTATATCGGTGAAGCCTGTAAATTAGCACGCAAGTATTTCCGTATGGTCGGTCTTGAGATCTATCCCGTTAATACCGATGAATACAAGTATCTCCACGAGTGTGGAGCTGACTATGTAACGGTATTCCAAGAGACCTATGATACTGATAAATATGAACAGCTTCACTTGCTCGGACACAAGCGTGTGTGGCCGTATCGCTTTGATGCACAGGAAAGAGCACTTCGTGGAGGTATGCGCGGTGTTGCGTTTTCGGCTTTGCTTGGACTCTCTGACTTCCGTAAGGATGCTTTAGCAAGTGCGTTGCACGTTTACTATTTGCAGAGAAAGTATCCTCACGCTGAGATGTCGCTCTCTTGCCCAAGACTCAGACCGATCATCAATAACGATAAAATTAACCCCTTGGACGTTCACGAAAAACAGCTTTGTCAGGTGCTTTGTGCTTACCGTATTTTCTTGCCTTTCGTTGGTATTACGGTATCTTCCCGTGAGAGTGCTGAGTTTAGAAATGGTATTGTGAAGATCTCCGCCACAAAGGTTTCGGCAGGAGTTTCCACCGGTATCGGCGATCACGAAAGCAAATACACCGGCAAAGAAACGGACGACGTACAGGGCGACGAGCAGTTTGAAATAGACGACAATCGCAGCCTTGATAAGATGTATAAGGATATTGCAGAGGAAGGTCTGCAGCCGGTCCTGAACGACTATTTATATGTGTGAGGTAAGAAAATGAAAAAGTTTGATCCAAGTTTATATTTTATCACCGACAGCACGAACTACACCGAGGAAGAATTTCTCTATCGTGTGGAACAGGCGCTCATTGGCGGTGCAACCTTTCTTCAGCTTCGTGAAAAGAATAAGAGCACACGAGAGTATATCCAGCTTGCTGAAAAGGTTCACGCCATCGCCAAGCGTTACAATGTGCCGCTGATTATTGACGACCGTGTGGATGTTGCTCTCGCTATTGATGCAGAAGGCGTTCACGTGGGCGCTGAGGATATGCCCGTTGCAACCGCAAGAAAACTCATGGGCGAAGATAAGATCGTAGGCGCAACGGCAAAGACGGTTCCGTGGGCAAAGGAAGCCTACGAGCAGGGTGCTGATTATCTCGGTGTAGGAGCAATCTATCCTACCACGACCAAAGTAAAGACCGTTCTAACTTCTACCGATACCCTTCGGGATATATGCAACGCTGTTCCGATTCCCGCAAATGCCATCGGCGGTCTGAATAAGGATAACATTGACGTACTTGCAGGTATCCCCATTTCCGGCATTTGTGTGGTATCTGCCATTATGAAAGCGGATGATCCCAAGACGGCGGCGATGGAATTGAAAGCAAGAGCGCAGGAGCTTGGCTTATGCTAAAGGGAGCCATCTTAGATTTTGACGGAACACTTTTCGACTCTATGTTCATTTGGGATACCGCAGGAGAAGTCTATCTCCGATCCATCGGTATAGAGCCTAAGGAAGATTTACAAAAGGTATTGAAGCCAATGAGCCTTCTGCAATCTGCAACCTATATCCAAGAAAAGTATTCGATACCGTTAACTATCGAGGAAATTATGGACGACATTAACCGCACGGTAGAAGATTTTTACTTTCATACGGTACAACCCAAGGAAGGCGTGATTGCGCACCTTGAACAGATGAAAGCGCATGGGATTAAGATGTGCATCGCCACCGCTACTGACCGTTATCAAGTGGAAGCAGCATTGAAGCGTTGCGGTATGGAATCTTTCTTTTCTGAAATCTTTACTTGTACCGATGTAGGACACGGCAAGGATGAGCCAATCATCTTTCAAAAGGCGATGGAGTATCTTGGGACAACAAAGGCAGATACAGTTGTCTTTGAGGATGCTTGCCACGCTGCCAAAACAGCAAAAGCTGATGGTTTTATAGTAGTTACGGTATTTGATTCTCACGAGACAAAGCAAGAGGAACTACACTCCGTGTCGGATTGCTTCATTGAGAATTTTACACAAATAGAACATTTTTGGGAGTTTGCTTACGGTTTATAACCGCAGGCTTCAAGCGGCAGATTGGGGGCACCACCTTAAGCCGCTATATAAAACGATGCTGAAAAAACGAAAGGAGTGTTTTTATGAAAATGAAAACAGCATTGACCATTGCAGGAAGCGACTGCAGTGGAGGCGCCGGTATTCAAGCAGATTTGAAAACAATGACGATGAATGGTGTTTATGCTATGAGTGCTATCACGGCACTGACGGCACAGAACACAACCGGCGTAAGAGCAATTCAGGAGTCAACACCGGATTTCCTGAGTAAACAATTAGATGCGGTGTTCGAGGATATTTATCCCGATGCTGTGAAAATCGGTATGGTAGCTTCTTCTGAGCTGATTTGTGTGATTGCAGACAGGCTCAGCTACCATAAGGCAAAAAATGTGGTAGTAGATCCCGTTATGGTGGCAACAAGCGGTTCTTCTTTGATGAAGACCGATGCAGTGCAGACATTGACCGAGCAACTTCTGCCCATTGCAACCCTTGTTACGCCGAACATCCCCGAAGCACAAGTGCTTTCGGGAAAGACCATCGAAAGCAAAGAAGATATGCTTTCTGCAGCAAAATTCATCGGCGATACATACGGCTGTTCCGTTCTTCTCAAAGGCGGTCACAGCATCAACGATGCCAACGACCTTTTGTATGCAAAGGGTGAATTGGTATGGTTTGAAGGCAAGCGAATCAACAATCCCAACACCCACGGCACAGGCTGTACGCTTTCCTCTGCCATCGCTGCTAACCTTGCAAAAGGCTTTGACCTTGCTGTGTCTGTCAAGAGAGCCAAGGACTATATTTCCGATGCTCTTTCGGCACAGCTTGATTTGGGACAAGGCTCAGGCCCGATGATGCACCATTTTGATCTGCAAGGGAAGTATGCAAAGGAGGCGGAGTGAAATGGAAGAAAAACGCACATCCGTCTTTGAAAACGGACTGATTTGGTTTGGAGCCGCAGTTTCCATTGCGGAAATCTTAACCGGAACCTACTTTGCACCGCTTGGCTTTACCAAAGGCTTACTTGCAATCTTACTTGGTCATATTATTGGATGCACTATGCTGTTCTTTGCGGGACTGATCGGCGGTAAGGTTCGCAAGAGTGCAATGGAAACCGCCAAGATGAGCTTTGGTAGCAAAGGTGCTTTACTTTTCTCTGTGCTCAATATCATTCAGCTTGTCGGTTGGACAGCGATTATGATCTATGACGGAGCGCTTGCGGTAAACGGTATTTTTGATATCGGCAACTGGATATGGTGCATTACCATTGGTGCTTTGATTATGCTTTGGATTCTAATTGGCATTAAGAACCTTGGTAAAGTAAATACTGTTGCTATGGCAGCGTTGTTTATTCTTACAATCGTTCTTAGTTTCGTTATTTTCGGCAAAGGGACAATGCAGAACATCGGCGGCGAAGGAATGACCTTCGGTGCTGCTGTAGAATTATCTGTTGCGATGCCGCTGTCTTGGTTGCCGCTTATCAGTGACTATACAAGAGAAGCCAAAAAGCCTGTGAAAGCCACTGCAGTCAGTGCTGTCACATATGGCGTAGTGAGTTGCTGGATGTACATTATCGGTATGGGTGCGGCTATCTTTACCGGTGAATCTGACATAGCTCAGATTATGGTAAAAGCAGGTCTTGGTATTGCCGGTCTTTTGATTATCGTATTTTCTACTGTTACCACAACCTTCCTCGATGCTTATTCTGCCGGTGTTTCAAGCGAATCGCTATCATCGAAGATTAGCGGGAAATGGGTTGCAGTTGCTGTAACTGTACTCGGCGCAGTAGGTGCAATTTTCCTGCCCCTTACCGATATTACCGATTTTTTGTACTTTATAGGTTCGGTATTCGCACCAATGATCGCAATACAAATTGCGGATTTCTTCATTTTGAAGCAGAACAAAGAAACAAGTGCGTTCAGCATTCAAAATCTGATTATTTGGCTTATCGGCTTTGTTATCTATAGATTGCTGATGCACGTTGATATTGTTGTCGGTAACACCTTGCCTGATATGCTTATTACCATCGTGATCTGCGTAGCCGTCAGCAAAATCAGAAGTAAAATCAAAAAATGAGTTGATAAAATGAAACGATGTGTAATTGTCGGCGGCGCTGACATAAACAATTATGAATATATCAAAAGCTGTTTGCGCAACGATGATTTCATCGTGTTCTGCGACAGCGGACTGAAACATTTAGAATCTTTGCAAGTAAATCCCGGACTTATCGTGGGAGATTTTGACTCCCACGATAACCCACACCTTGGTGTGGAAACTATTGTGCTGCCTTGCGAAAAAGATGATACCGATACTGTATTTGCTGTCAATGAGGCCATTAAAAGAGGATTTGACGATTTCCTTTTAATTGGTGTTGTGGGTGCAAGACTTGACCACACACTTGGTAATGTATCGAGCCTTTTGTATCTTGATTCCCTTGGGAAAAAGGGATATATCATAGATGATTATTCTGAAATGGAGATAGTTTCCAATAAACCCGCATATATTGAGAATTCTTTTTCGTTCTTTTCATTATTAAATATATCAGGAACTGCAAAAAGAGTAACAATCAAAAATGCCAAGTACCCTCTAAACGATGGAGAAATTTCTTGCGAATATCAATATGGAATAAGCAACGAAGTCGTTGGTAAAATCGCAGAAATATCAATTAGAGAAGGAAAACTATTGTTAATTAAAGTGTTGTAATTTTATAATTGAAAGGTGATTTATATGAAAAAAATTATATCAATGTTTTTAATTTTTGCTAACAACAAATTAACGTTATGAAGAAGTACATATTCTTTTTTATAACAGTTTTAATTCTCGTTTTTTTATCAGCCTGTATACAACAAGAGATTAATAGCCTAAGTCTTCCAGAAAAAAACAAAATAATAAAAGCATACTATATTACCGAAAACGGGTATAAATCAACGACTGATAAGGAGAATATTAATAATCTGTTGTTTGAACTATCTTTGGTAAATATCAAGAGTTTTGATAGCTTGCAAGATACACCAAGGGTCGATGAATATTCCGAGATCAACTTCGAGTTGTCTACAGGGACAAGCAGTAATAAAGTATTTGTTTATAAAACCCAAGAGGGATTTTTTGTAGAACAACCTTATAACGGTATATTTACGATCGATGAAATTCAATATCAATCAATTGTTGCTATTTTTGACGATTAGAATACGTTTGGAAAGAGCATTCCATAAATATTAGATAATGTACTCTCAGCACAATTTGATGAGATATGGGCAATGGTGTATATGATGCAATCTTTAGGAATGATTGTTGTGGATGAAATACAAGATGAACAAGGAATAATCCATTTTACAATGCAAATTTTTTTATAATACATTTCCTGTGGTGTCGGTGAAAACCGACACCATCTTTTCTTTTTCGAAAAAGTTCTTGACAAATAAACAAATGTTCTGTATAATAATAAATTGGTAAATAATGTATTTACTCTACAACTGAATATAATCTGAAACACATATTTTTTACTTATTGGCTTTATGCCACACATATTATCTGACCGAAGAAAGTATAGTCCGATACCCGGTCAGTAACATACGGACAGTCAGAGCTTAAACTTTAAGCCGTTACATAGTTTCAGTGCAAACTGTGCGAGAGGATGAAATGTCCTCCCGCTATTTGTGCTGTCTATGTGACGGCTTTTTGCTTTCTAAAAACTTTTTCTGAAAAGTAGGAACATTTTTATGTGGCTTATTCCCATTACTTATAGCGGCCGTTTCTTTATATAATAACTGCCCCCACCAAAGCAACTCAGCATAAAGGATACTACAGCCACCTTGAATATTTTCTGATATATCAGAAACATTTTCAGGCATTCAATTCCCTTTATATATAGAGCGAGTTAGTTCATTTCCTTGCGTACATACGTACACTTGTACGCACGTACGCAGAGGAACACCTTAAATCTCATATATATTTTTTTCTGCATTAAGGTGAGCAAGACATAAAAATTTGTGCGGTATATAAGTAGGACATACATACACTGACCTACCCGACGGCAAGGAGGTTAAATAAAATGAAAGGAGTAAAAACAAGTAAGCCGAAGATAGGAGGAAAAAGAAATGAGTAAAAATTCAGATGACAAATTTTCAAATGACGAGTTTGGTGTTGAGGTTCCTGCGTGGGCAGACGGAAAAATAATCAACGAGGCTGTGTTTTGCGAGGAGTTTCTTCGTAAGCATAAAATTCTCTTCTCGGGTGGTTCATTCTTTACTGCCGAAGGCAGAGTTGTTGACGAAATACCTCTTAAGAGAATGGTATTTGATGACCTCAAAATCTGTGCAGTAGCTAATGTACCTCAGAAGATTTCTAACATCGTTGAGCTTTTGAAAATAGAGGCACTTGATGAAAACTTTGCACCCGAAACTGACAGAATACACTTGCAGAACGGCACCCTGTATATTGACGGTACTTTTGATGAAAGCAAGTCAGAGATTGTAAGAAGCAGACTTCCCATAAGCTATAATCCCAATGCACCGATGCCAAAGCTGTGGCTGTCTTTTCTCGGTGAGCTTCTGTATCCCGAGGATATACCCACACTTCAGGAGTTCATAGGCTATTGCCTGATACCGAGCAATAAAGGTCAGCGAATGATGGTTATCAAAGGTAACGGCGGTGAGGGTAAATCTCAGATAGGTGCAGTGATGTCAACTCTCTTTGGTAATAACCTGAAGGACGGAAGCATAGGCAAAATCTCTGAGAACAGATTTGCAAGAGCAGACCTTGAACATATTCTGCTGTGTATTGATGACGACCTTCGTATGGAAGGTCTCAAGCATACAAACTATGTTAAATCCATTGTAACCGCACAGGGAAAAATGGATCTCGAAAAAAAGAACAAGCAAAGCTATCAGGGATATATGTATGCGAGACTGCTTGCTTTCAGTAATGGAGACCTGCAGGCTATGTTTGATAAAAGTGACGGCTTTTTCAGACGACAACTTGTACTGACAACCAAGGACAAAAACGAAGCGAGAATTGACGATCCTCATATAGCAGATAAAATGCGTGAGGAAATTGAGGGTATATTCTTGTGGGCTTTTGAAGGCTTGCAGAGATTACTATCAAATAACTTTCAGTTTACCGAGAGTGAAAAGGCAATAAGCAACCGAGAAACCGTCAAGCGTAATAATGTCAATGCAGTGGAATTTATGGAGTCGGACGGATATTTCGTATTCGCAGAAAATAAGAGCATAACCTCAAAGGATTTATATGAGATTTACAAGCTGTGGTGCGAAGAAAATGCCTTGTCGCCTATGAGTTCAAGAAGCCTGAGCGATTTCCTGATTGCCAATGAAAATAGGTATGGTATTAAAAGCAGTAACAATGTTTACAACAGAGAGCACCGCAGAGTAAGAGGCTTCATTGGCATGGAAGCAACGGCATCACCGTTTATGAACAATCTGTATGGTTCATAAATGGTGAAAATGAAGTTTTACGGGGTACAGGGTGGTTTTACAAAAACAGCCCTGTTGGGTGGCAATTCTCAAATTGCAGGGCAAAGCCCTAACCACCACCCCGTAGGGCGCAACAGCATCTTTTGATAGCCTAATGGATGTCAAAAGTGCTTTTGCGTTACTTTTGACAAAAGTAACAAAACCAGACGAAAAATATTTTAAATAAGGATGTGAGAATATTAGAAGAAGTATAAGTGTTATGGTTGGTAAAGGTTCTGTAAGACACAATGAAAGAAAGTTTAATGCTCTTAATACCGACCCGACAAGAAGCTGTCTGAACACATCTTTCATAAACGAAGATATAAAGGATGTGTATCATGAGCTTTTTGACATAGCACTGCAGGATTACAATGCTAAACAAAACAGAATCGACCGAAGAATAGATGATTACTATAAAAAGATAGTATCAGGAAAACAGGAGAAACCCTTTCACGAAGTTATCCTGCAAATCGGCAATAAGGACGATATGAACGCAGAAACAGATGAAGGCAAACTTGCCGAAAAAATACTGACAGAATATATTAAAACATTTCAGGAAAGGAATCCTAATCTCCGTGTTTTCTCTGCACATCTTCATATGGATGAAGCTACACCTCATTTGCATATTGACTTTGTACCATTCACAACGGGCAGTAAGCGTGGACTTGAAACAAGAGTATCATTAAAACAGGCTCTTGCAAAGCAAGGCTTCAAAGGCGGTACTCGTGGCGATACAGAGTGGAATCAATGGGTGCTGTCCGAAAAAGAAGAACTCTCAAAAATTATGGAGAGATACGGTGTAGAGTGGGAACAGAAAGGTACTCACGAAAAGCATCTGTCGGTTCTTGATTATGAAAAGAAAATGCGAAGTCAAGAGGTTGAAGCTCTTAAAGAAGAAATAGCCGAAAAACAATGTGAACTTAAAACAGTCAGAGAGCAAATTGAAACCTATGATGACGGCAGAGGTATTGAAAACTTAATAGAGCAATTAAACAGTAATGAGTTCACATTACCCGAGCCGACACCGCTTATGACAGCCAAAGCGTACAAAACAAAACATGCAGAACCGTTGACAGCAAAACTGAAAACCCTTGTAAAAACAGTCTTTGCAAAATATCTGAAAGCAGTTGAAGCACGAATAACAGCAAGAGGTCATAACAGCAGTTTGCAGCGACGTGTTTCAATTCTCGCAAGGGAAAACAGTGAGCTTCGTGAACAGAACAGGTCGCTTATTCGGCAGGTTAAAGATTATTCTCTCTTACAAAGGTTCTTCGGTAAAGAGAAAATTGACGAGCTGGTAAACCAGGCTAAAGGAAGAACAAAATCTAAGAAATATGAAAGGAATAGATAAATGAATAAAGAAGAAAAATTTATTGACGAATTGTTTGGAAAAGCAGAAGAAACTAAGGCGGTAGAGCCTCAGACAACCGAAATCGTAAATATGTCAGCAGAAAGCATTGTGCCGAATCTCAAAAATCCGTATAAATACCGTGAGAAAGATATGAAGCTGTTAGAAGAAAGTATCCGTGAAAACGGCATTATACAGCCTCTTATGGTACGAAAGGATGATAAGGCTGATGTGTTTGAAATCATATCAGGTCACAGAAGATTTCTCGCAGCTTCAAGGCTTGAAATGACAGAGATTCCGGTGGTAGTTTTAGATATTACAAAGGAAGAAGCAGATATTATCCTCGTTGATAGTAATCTGCACCGAGAGCACATTCTACACTCGGAAAAAGCCTTTGCCTACAAGATGAAAATGGATGCCCTTAAAAAGCAAGGCAAACGCACAGATTTAACTTCGGACCAAGTCGGACCGAAGTTATCTGCAGGTGAGGTTTCTGATACTGACAGTGCTTCTCAGGTGAAAAGATATATCCGTCTGACAAAGCTTATCCCCAAACTTCTTGCAATGGTGGATGAGAACAAAATATCCTTCTCTGTCGGTGTTGAGCTTTCGTATCTAACAAAAACAGAGCAAACAGATTTGTTTAAATTTATTGAAGCAGAGCTTTGTACTCCTTCACTCTCACAAGCACAGAAGCTAAAGAAATTATCTCAGGAAGATACACTTAATACAGAGAAAATATCTTCCATTATGAAGCAACCTAAAGCTAATCAGGTTGTTACGGTTAAAATCCCCGATGATAAAATCAGTAAATATCTGAAGCCGACTGCTACTGTAAAGGAAAAAGAGGATTTCCTTGCGAAGGCTGTTGAGTATTACGGAAAGCATCTTATGCGACAGAAAGACAGAGGTGCGAGATAATGACAGAAAAGATTGTATCCTTTTGGGAGTATTGCAAATTAAATTTTCATAAGGTGATGGACGGTACCCGTGCCGAATGTGTATTGGGTAAAATTGAAAAGCCTGAAATCGAGGAATATGAAATCAATGGTGTCAGATATATTGTTACCAAAAAATTCAGCACTAAAGAAAACAAAACAATGAAAGAAAAAATATCAGCTTTTATCGGAAGCGATTTTGCACATTTGACAAATGCCGATAATATAAATACACTTAATACAGAATATGTAAATTCGACTGCCGGAGAAGGGAGGATAAATGCAGTCAGATAACTTTGGCATAACAGCCATCTATTGCCGTCTGTCCCGTGATGACGGTACAGACAGCGAAAGCAACTCAATAGGTAATCAGAAAAAGTTGCTGTCACAAAAAGCAAAAGAGTTAAAACTTACGAACACAAAGTTTTATGTTGATGACGGTTATACGGGAACAAATTTCAACAGACCGGGATTTCAGGCTATGCTTGAAGATGTTGAAATGGGGTATGTTACAACCGTAATGGTGAAAGACTTATCCCGTCTCGGCAGAGATTATGTTTCGGTTGGTCATTACACGGATAACTTCTTTCCCGAGCACAACATCAGATTCATAGCGGTCAATGACTTGGTTGACAGTAATGAAGGTGATAATGAAATTGCACCTTTCAAGAATATTATGAATGAAATGTATGCCCGTGACATAAGTCGCAAAGTCAGAAGCTCACACCGCATAAGAGGAAATCTTGGTGAACCGTTATCGCAACCGCCTTACGGGTATATGAAGGACCCGCAGAACAAAAAGAAATGGATTGTTGATACTGAAGCTGCAGAGGTTGTTAAAAGTATCTTTGCAATGTGTATTGAGGGCAAAGGCAATGAAACTATTGCCCGTATCTTGCAGGAAAACAAGGAAATGATACCGATGGCATATTGGCAGAGCAAAGGTCTTAACAAGGGCGGTAAGAAAACTCAGCCTGACCCGTATAAATGGTGTAAAACAACTGTACAGAAAATTCTTGCACAACAGGAATATTGTGGTGATGTTATCAATTTCAAAACTTACTCCAAGAATTTCAAGAACAAGAAAAGACTTCAGAATCCCGAAGAGAATTGGAAGATATTCAAGAATGTTCACGAGCCGATAATTGACAGAGATACCTTTGAAACTGTTCAGAAAATGAAAGCAAAAGGAAAACGTAGAGCACCGAATCCCGAACACGCTGAAAAGAATATGTTCTGCGGATTGTTATACTGTGCCGATTGTGGAAGTCCCTTATGGTTCAATGTCAATCATCCTAATACTGATATCAAGTATTTTATGTGTTCTAATTACAAAGGTCGCAGAGGTACTTGCGAGGGTACACATTATGTCAGGGCAGATTCCTTGGAGCAGATAGTTATGCTTGAACTCAGAAGCCTTGCAAGTTTTCTCATTGAAGACGAAGAAGCCTTTGCTGATATTCTTGAAGCAAAGACCAACAAAAGCATACTCAATCAACAGAAGTTTCTTGAAAGCAGCATTGATAAGTCTGTTGCAAGAACTAAAGAGGTTGCCGTGATGTATGAAAAACTCTTTGAAAAGCACATCAACGGAATTGTTAATGAAGAAAGCTTTATGCAGCTATCACAGAAGTATGAAGCAGAGCGTGATGAACTGAAGGTAAAAATCAGGCAATACCAAGAAGAGCTTTCAGAGATAGAAAGCCTTCGCACAAGCAAAGAGCAGTTCACATTAGCTGTCCGTAAGTTTATGCAGATGGAAACATTAACACCTGCACTCCTGAATGAACTTATTGAGAAAATTGAGGTTCATTCCATTGAGGGTAAGGGAAAGAACAGAACGCAGAAAATTATTATTCATTACCGCTTCATCGGGGTTATTGAGAATCCCGTAAAAGAGGAAAATATAGTCCTCGAAGCAAGACAAGGCGTAGCCGTGGAATATCTCACGGCATAACAAAAAAGAGCAGGCTCAAAACCTGCTCGATACATAATAAACTATATTTATTAAACTGTGAGGAAATGAAAAAAGAATAGTGAGTATTCACTTGTGTTATGAATACTCACTATGGTCCGAGTGGCGAGACTTGAACTCACGGCCTCTTGACCCCCAGTCAAGCGCGCTACCAGCTGCGCCACACCCGGAACGCATTACATAATAGCACATTATTCTTTAAAAAGCAAGTCTTTTTTTTAATTATTTAAAAAAATTTTCGATAGGTGTAATATCAAGACTTTTTTGTTCTTTTATAAAATTATAAAACTCATTTAGCATCACTTTTACACCACCGACTAAATTGCTTTCTGCATTAAAGGGCATAACAGGGTCGTGAACGCTGAGTCTGAGCAAAATCCAGCCGTCACCGTTTTCTTTACCGGCAGAGATTCTGATTCCGTCACGGTTGTCATCAGCGATTCTCCAACCATCTTTGCTACCAAAATATGCAACAAGATTATCAAGAACAGCATTTCCGTAAGATTTGAAATCTTCGCAGGTAATATTAAACCGCAGCTCTTTAGCTTCTTTGGGTTGAGCTAGGGTTGAAAGCACTTTTTTGATAGAATCTGCACCGTGCTTTGCCATATAGATAATTATCTTTGTCATCAGGTATGCACCGTCATCAAGATAATAATTCTCTTTAAACGCTGCGTGACCCGATGTTTCAATGGCAAGAGGGCAGAATTTGCCCTCATTATTAAGCTCAATCTGCTTGTTAATAACATTTCTGTATCCCCTCTTGTAGCGATAATGCTCACCACCGAGGGATTTTATAAACCCAGGTATTCCGTCTGAAGTTACAGAGTCGGTAACAATTACACCACCGCCAGAACCTTCAAGAGCAAGAACTGAAGCAAGGGCAACAAGATTGTTTCGATTGATTTCTTCTCCGTTTTTGTCAACACAACCTGCACGGTCAACATCGGTGTCAAAAATCACACCTAAATCAGCTCCGTTTTCAACAGTCGCTTTGGTCACACTTGCCATTGCATCAGCATTTTCAGGGTTTGGAATGTGATTAGGGAACATTCCGTCAGGGTTCAAAAACTGACTGCCGGTAACATCCGCACCCAGGGGTTTGAGCACATTTTCTGCATAAAATCCTCCCACACCATTGCCTGCATCTACAATGATTTTGTAGCCTTCTAAGGGCTTGTCGTAATTCTTTGAATTTACACCAGATTTAATCATTTCACGAAGGTTTTGGGCATAAGTGCTCATATAATCAACAGGTGTTATTTTGCTTTCATTCAAAACAAGAGAGTCATTGTCTTCTTTTTCAGCGTCTGAGAGAATAGCTGAAATATCACTGCCCTCAAGTCCGCCGTCAGGGGTGAAAAACTTGAGACCGTTCCTTTCCCATGGATGATGGCTTGCAGTAATCTGCACAGAGCCGTCGCACTTTAAATCAAGAACAGCCATAAACATAGCAGGAGTTGAAGCAAGGGAACAATCAAAAACACTTACACCTTTTGAAGAAAATGCACGAAGCAGAGCTGCCTTTATTCTTTCGGCAGAAACTCGTGAATCGTGACCAACACAAACGGATATTTCATCAGACTTTTTACCTGTTTTGTTGCAAAGGAAGTTTACAAAACCGAGTGCAATTTTTTCTACCTTTTCATCGCTTAAAAATAAAGGTTCGTTTTCAAATCCGTCGGCAGCAAAGCCTCTTATATCAGTTCCGCTTTTTAATAAAGAATAACTCATTCTGACCCTCCGTTCAAAGTTGATACATATTCATCAGATATTCTTAAAAGAAATTTATACATCGGAGCAAATGCCCTATATTCAGCCTCAAGCTGTTTAATAATTTCATCGGTTTCAAGAGTTTTGAAATCATTTCTGAATTTAACGAAGCACATTCTTTTGACATTGTAATATGGCAAAACTGCAGGTGATGGGTCACCGCCTTTTGGCTTTTTATAGCCAATAGCAGAAAACTCAGCTCCTGTTTTGCGAATGCTTTTAACAGCCTCAACAAATTCCTGCTCATATTTTACAAGGTGCTGACGGTAAATTTCCATCATGGCGGGGGTTGTATCATAGTGACCTATGCCGTATGAAATACAATCCTGACTGACTTCAAACCACATACAAGGATGAAACTGCCATTCACGCTTCGGGCGTTGAAACATAACCCACAGGTTATCACGGTAAAGATGCTTGTACTTTGAAAAACGTGTATCTCTTCTCACTCTCGACACCATTTTAACAGGGTCAAGGTTCATCATTTCATCAATTTCATACATAAGAGGTGACAACTCCCCTGCCAACTGACGCAAAGGAACAGTTACACCTGCTTTTATTTCTTCCTTATGTTCTTCGTAAAAAAGCTTACTGTTTTCAAATTTATTCTGAGCCAAAAGCCACATAGCTTCGCTCTTAATTCCGTTATAAGGCATTATATCAGTCCTTTTTTAATTAATTCGTTAACGGCGAGCATAATGCTCATTTTTGCACTGTAAAAGCTGATTCCGCCCTGCATCCACGCAGCGTAAGGAGCACGCAACGGACCGTCAGCCGAAAGTTCTATTGTTGAGCCTGAAGTAAACGCACCTGAGGACATAATAACAGGGTCGTCATAACCGGGCATATCCCAAGGCTCGGGCAAAACGAAGGAATCAATGGGCGTTCCCTTCTGAAGCCCCTGACAAAAAGCAACAAGGTTGTCGGCAGTGTTAAGCTTCACGGTCTGCACAATGTCACAGCGTTTATCTTCGCTTGAAGGAGTTGTTTCAAAGCCGAACTGTTCAAGTAAAGCCGCAGCAAAAACCATAGCCTTAAGTGCCTCTGTTACAACACGTGGGGCTGAGAAAATGCCCAAGAATAAATCTCTGTTCTGATCAAGGGTTGCCCCAACCTCTTTACCGATACCTGGGGTTGTTAAGCGGTATGAGCATTTTTCAACCAAATCCGCTCTGCCTGCTATGTAACCGCCTGTTTTGGCAATTCCGCCGCCTGCATTTTTAATAAGGGAGCCTGCAATCAAATCTACACCCATTTCAATAGGCTCAAACTCCTGAACAAATTCACCGTAGCAGTTATCAACCATTACTATTGCATCTGAATGAGCTTTAACCACATCAACAATTTCTTTGATTTCTTCACAAGAAAGGCTTGGTCGCATATCGTATCCACGTGAACGCTGAATGTAAACCATTGTGATGCTGTCATCAAGAGCATCAATTATAGCAGGAATATCAGGCTTTTGATTTTTAAGGTCAACCTGCTTATATTTTACCCCGAAATCAGCCAATGAACCGTCACCTTTGCCGTTAATACCGATTACTGAATGAATGGTGTCGTAAGGTGTGCCTGTTACGCAGAGCATGGTGTCGCCCATTCTCAACACACCAAAAAGGGCAACAGCGAGGGTGTGCGTGCCACAAGTGAAATTGTGGCGAACAAGGGCATCCTCTGCACCTACAATGTCGGCAAAAACGCTGTCAAGCACCTCACGGCCTCTGTCGCCGTAGCCGTAGCCGGTTGTGCCTGTGAACATTGTTTCGCTCACCTGATTTTTAATAAAAGCAGAAAGCACTTTTTGCTGGTTATATTCGCTGATTTCTTCAAGCTCTTTGAATTTATTGGCAACCTTTTCCATTGCAAGGTCAGCCGCTTTTTGTATTCTTTCGTCTATTTCAAAAAATGTTTTTTTCATACTTCCTCCTCGTTGACCGCTGATTATAAATCATATTTTGTTTCTATCATACCAAGCGGTCGGATTGTTTTCAATATATTCCCACTTCGTATTGTAGTCTTCTTCATCGCGAATGATGTGGTCGTAATATAATTTCTGCCAAACAGGGAAACCTATTCTTTTTGTGACATATCCTTTGAATTTATTTATGATATTTGGTATCGTAGGGGCGCCCATTGGGCGTCCGCTTTCATTTGGCAAAATAGTAACCAACAAATGAATATGGTCAGGCATAATTATTATGTTTGTCAATTTTGACTCCGCTATATATTTTATCAATATTATTGATTACTTCTTCAACAACTTTTCCGTGTTCCAAAAGCTGACACCACGGACGGCCAATGGCCTCCCCTACGATGTTACCGAAAATTCTCTGCTTATCTTTTACACAGATTGTAATGAAATATGTTCCATCGGAAGAATAATCAAATCCTTTTAATCTGTTATCTTTTCGCATTTCCTATAAATCTCCTCAATACAAGGTGCTTTATAGGAAATATAATCATCAATGCTGTCAGGGAATAATCTTGCACCCTCTTCTTTAACATTGCTATATTTCAACACAGCTTCGGTATTATTTCTCAAATAATTTCTGAAAGAAAGATGCTTGTGAAGCTCTGCTGAAAATTCAGGGCAAACATACAAATGGTGTTTCGGTAAATCTGCAATTCCCCTATAATCAAATGCTTCTCTGTCTTTTATGCCGAGATCTCCTTCGTATATATAGCCAAGAGACGCTAAGTTTTCAACAACATCATCAAATACGGAATAATCTTTGATAACAATATCGATGTCAATAATCGGTTTTGCAGAAAGACCTTCAACAGAAGTGCTGCCGATATGTTCAACACTGATTACAATATCCTTTACTGCCGTTAAAAGATATTGCTTAATCGTTTCAAAATCTGTTTTCCATTGTTCATCATAAGGAACAACTACAACTCGTTTTGCCATTTTTACACCTCTGTTATATAAATAACACCTATCATTTTAATAGCGATTAATCTACTATCGCCCATTCTCCCACAACGGTGAAACCGATTGAACGGTAAAAATCAACTATTGAATCGTGTTTGCAAAGAAGCTCTGTTCGCTTTCCCTCGCTCACAGATTCATTGCCTAAAAGGGTAACCAATCCCCCACCGAGACCTTTGCCACGGTGATTTTTGTCGGTGGCAACTGCACCTAAAAGAACAGCTTTATCCGTAACAAACAGTTTCATTGCACAAGCGGCAGGCTCACCGTTTTCTAAAGCAAGGGCAGCTTTGGCTGTTCCTTTTTTCACTCTGTGAGTAACATCAGAAAGCCATGGCAGATATTCGCCGACTCCCAGAAGGTCGGCAGATTTTATAAGGTGATAAACATCCTTGTAATCCACATTTTCACAAAGGGTTATATTATATTTTTCTCTGTCGGTTATGTTACTGTATCTTACAACATATCCCCAGATGTCTTCATTTAAGCTGAGGTTTTTCATCGCCTGACGCTCGCATTGCAATGATGAATAACCTATCATTTTAATAAAAGCAGCAAGCTCTTCAAAATCGGCATTTTCATCACAGGTTAGAGTCATACTGCCGTCAATAAGGCTGATAGCAGCGACTATGGCGTTATTTTCATCAAGCTGAACCCAGAATCTTATAAAATCAAACTCGTAGGAATAAGTGTTGAAATACGCTAAAATCCTTGTTCCGAAAACATCCTTTGAGCAGACTTCATCAAGGCTGTATTCGCCTGAATCAACAAACTTAATCATTTGCAAACTCCTCCGAAAGGGCAAGGATAATCTTTTTTGTTTCTTCAATATCACTTGCCTTAATTACACAAGAGGGTGAATGAAGATAGCGACAAGGAAGTGACACCGCAACTGTTTTCACTCCCCCGACAGATGTATGAATAACACCTGCATTATTACCACCTGCTACCATTGATTTTGTTTGCAAACGGATACCCTTTTCTTCTGCAATTTTAAAAGCACGGTCAAAAAGCTGTTTGTCATAAACAGTACGTCTGTCCATAAAAGAAACAACTCCTCCATTGCCAAGCTTACAGACGGTTTTATGCTCTTCTACACCTGCTAAATCTGCGGCAGTAGTAGTTTCAACAACAATGGCGTAGTCAGGCTCAACGGTAAAAACACCTGTGCCTGCCATACCCATACCAACCTCTTCACCAACAGAAAAACTGAAATACATATCAACAGGCAAATCGGATTTTATCATATCAATCAAAATTGCACAGCCTGCTCTGTCATCAAGGGCTTTGGATTTTATATATCCGTCACCGTAAGCGACAAATTCTGACTGAAAGCAAGCCATATCGCCTGCTTTTACAAGGTCTTCTGCTTCTTCTTTTGTATTGGCACCGATGTCAATGCAAAGGCTTTTTACGTCCGGAAGCTCTGCTTTCTTATCGGCGGGCAAAAGATGAACAGGCAACACACCTATAACACCGTTAATTTTATTTTCGCCAACCGTTACGGGTCTGCCGAGCATAACAGAAGCGTTAATTCCTCCGACACATTCAAAACTGAGTGTACCGTCAGAATTGATTGAGGTGATAACAAAACCCACTTCATCCATATGTGCATCAAGAAGCACCCTTTTATTACCCTCTTTTGCACCACCTTTATACACAAGAAGATTACCCAGAGGGTCAACCATAATGTCGGTTGCATAGTCTTTAATCTGAGAAATAATATAATCTCTTACTGCACTTTCTCTGCCTGAAATGCCGTCAAGAGCACAAAGATTTTTAATTAAATCAAGCATTGTCGGCACCTCCGAAAGTGAGAATGTATTCAGCCATAAGCTGAGAAGTATATTCAATATCTACAGGGTTAATCATCTCAACACCTGTGTGCATATTCTTAAGAGGCAAAGACAAAAGTGCAGTCTTTTTACCTTGAGCAGAAACCGCAATAACATCGGCATTTGTGCCTGTTGAAGAAGACATTATTTCAAGCTGATAAGGAATATTTTTTTCTTTAGCAAGACTTTCAAGCTGTCGGCTCATTTCATAACTGAGAACCGGTGCAAAGCCAATCATTGTACCGCCACCAAGAGTTGCAGTGATATTTTTAGGAGTTGCGTTTGTTTTGGCAAAGCTCACATCCACACAAAAGCATTTGTCTGCATTGCAGTTAAATCCCCCTGCTCTTGCGCCGATAAGACCTGCCTCCTCCTGAGCAGAGAAAAGCACAGTGATTTCATTGTTGCAGTCTTTTTCTTTTAAAATTTCAAGGCAACGCAGAACGGCACACACACCTGCTTTATTATCAAAATAAGCACCTGACAATGTTCCGTTTTCCATTTCATTATAAGGTGTTTTAAGAGTAACTCTGTCACCCGGTGAAACAAGAGAGGAAATTCTGTCACCGTCAATGCCTGTGTCAATCATAATCTCATCAAAACCCGATGCTTTTTTGCCGTCACCTGAGGCAAGGTGGGGCGGAGTTGAAGTAACAACGCCAAATAAATCTTCCCGACCGTGAACAATTACGTCCTGAGCTGAAATTGTGCGAATATCAATTCCTCCGCATTTATCAACTCTGAGAAATCCGTTTTCTTCAACAGCAGTTACAATCATTCCGATTGAGTCAAGGTGAGCATCAAGCAAAAAGTGAGTGCCGTTACCCTCTTTATGACCCACTACATTACCTAAGTTATCGGTGGCAACACTCATATACTGTGAAAGCAACTTCTCAGCAACAGGGGCAATGCAACATTCCTGCCCCGGAGCAGATGAAGCCTTAGCTAAGTCAAATAAAGTTTCTTTAATATTCATATACTACCCTCTAAAACAAACAACCGCCTTGGTGGGCGGTGTCTGTTATTTATGTATTAATAAAGCTCAATTCCACCGAAGTTACGGATTTTGAGAATATAGCAAGCATCATCACCAAAAACTGCCTGCATAGCTGACTTGAACTCTTGGAGTGCACAATCGGGAACAAAGGCCTGTATTGTACCTGCAAATCCGCCACCGTGAACACGCCAAGCACCTTTACCTTTGAGCACTCTTTCGCAAATTGAAAGTGCAACGGAGACAGGCTGAGTGGCAGTCTGACAAGCGGCAAAAACATTCTGGTTAAACATAAATGAAGAATGTCCACTTTCGGTGATTACAGCCTTGAAAGCCTCAAAATCGCCCTGAGAAAGAGCAGCTTTGAGCTCCTCTACCCTACGGTTTTCGTTATAGAAATGGGTTGCACGAAGAACAGCTCTGTCGTTAGCCTTTTCACGAACGAGATTAATATTCTTATAAAACTCATTTTCATCAACTTCACGAAGAACACTCTTTCCAAAGCAAGCAGCTGCAGCTTCCATTTCACCACGAACTGCGGCATATTCATCAGTTAAATCTGCATGACTTCCCTTTGTATCAACAATGCAAAGAGAATGACCTGTTGCACCAAAATCGAAGTCAATCTTATTAATAACAGGGTTCTTTGTATCTTCAAAGTCAATTGAAATAAATCCACCCACAGAGCTTGCCATCTGATCCATAAGACCGCTTGGCTTATTGAAATATTTGTTTTCTGCATACTGTGCGATTTTTGCAATGTCAACTGCAGAAACCTTGTTGTCGTTATAAAGTCCGTTAAGAATTGCACCTATAAGCACTTCAAATGCAGCTGAAGATGAAAGACCTGAGCCTGAAAGCACCTGAGTTACGCCTGTGGCATTAAAGCCGCCGATTTCATAGCCGTACTCTTTAAAACCTGCACACATACCGCGAATAAGTGCGGCTGACTCACCAAACTCTTCGGGACGAACCGAAAGATCAGAAACATCAACCTTGTTCATAGAATGACCTGCTGACTTTTCACAAACAATGCTGTCACTTCTTTTTGATGCAAGGGCAATTGTGTCAAGATTGATTGCAGCAGCAAGCACCTTACCGTGGTTATGGTCGGTGTGGTTACCACCAACTTCTGTTCTGCCCGGTGCACTGAACATTGCAACGTCTTCATTTTCACCGTAAAGCTCTGCAAAAGTATCAAAAACTTTTGCATGCCTTTCTTTCTGGAAAGGCAATGATTCGGGTGTATATACTTTAAGCAAAGCTTCGTCAAGCTCGCCGTTAATAAGACTGGTTTTTAAGATTTTGATGTCTGACATTTTTCTTTCTCCTTTTTTTCTTTTTGTAATAAAGAATAACACCTGCAAGGTAACACGCAGCAGATGACAAAGATGCAATAATGATAAGCGGCAATAAAAATCCTGCAGAAAACGGATTATACATATGGCGACCGACTACCGTGTAAGAAATAAGCAGCGGAAGATTACCTGCAAGTGAAAGACCTAAATATTTCCAATAATTAAAGCCCATAGAGCCGTAAAGTTGGCTTACAAGGTTAATCGGAAAGCTGGGCAATAATCTAAAAAACACCAACAGCCACGGGTTCCCTCTGCCGTCTTGTCTCATTACAATGCGTAAGGTTTCATTACGCTTTAAAATAACATTAACTCCGCCCGGACCTATTCGCTTTCCCCACCAGTACTTGAGGGTATAATTAAGACCCATTCCGATAATATTGAGTGGCAAAGCAAAGTAAAAGGGAAAAACAACACCCGTTGCGGCACAGACGATGGAAATCGGATATATGGGAATAAACGCTTTAAACGAAAATAAGAACATAAGGGTAAATATCAAATATGCCTCACTGCCCATATTTTCAACCCGCTGTTGAACAATATCAAGATACGATTGGTAGGTTTGCCACCAATACTGAATCTTATCGTTAGTTGAAAGAATAAGCAAAACAACCAGTGCAACAGCTATGAGCAAAAATATAAAAGAAGCGATGTTAAGAAGATTTCTTTTAATATATCTTTTTCTCTTGTTATCCAGCCATCATCACTCCTTATTTTTTCAATCATTCTATTTTATAATAAATTCAGCCCGAGGTCAACCGATTTTTTGAAATATACTTTATAATATTCACTAAATGAGGATTTATATTCAAAAAGCGGTGAGCCTTTACTCACCGCTTCTGGTCAATTCAATTTAGTTTTTAAAACTATGGGGAAATGGTCGGCAGAATAATTGCCACCGTAAAGCTCGTCAACAACATCATAGCTGAGCACTTCAAATCCTGTTTTTGAAATCATAAAATAGTCAAGTTGAAGTCCTGTCTGCCCCCAATCCTGATATGTAATTGCATCATCTGTATTTTCGGTTTCATAACGCACATCAAGGAAATTTTCTGTAACCTTTATGTAAGTTTCAGTGCCTTCCTCGGCATTGAAATCACCCATAATAACACTGGGATATGAGCCGAACTGTTTGATTTTATCAAGAATAACACCTACACCCTTAATTCTCGCTTCATCACTTATATGGTCAAGATGAGTGTTAAAAACAACAAACTGCTTGTCGGTTGCCTTTTCTGTGAGGATAACATAACTGCAGATTCTGTAACAGGCCGCGCCCCAATCCTTACTCATTTCTTCGGGAGTTTCAGAAAGCCAAAATGAGCCTTTATCCACAAGGGTGTAAAGAGCAGTGTTATAAAAAACAGGGCATCCTTCGGCAATTATTGAATTATCTCGATAAGTTATAACCGAGTCATAACCCTCAAGGCAGTCCACAAGGTAATTATACTGCCATTTGGTAGCCTCTTGAAAACCAATAATTCCGGGTGCATTGGTTTTGATGCCCTCCATAACAAGCTCGGCTCTGTAAAACCACGATTTTTTACCAAAATCAAGCGGAGTGAGGCAACGGAGATTGCAGCTCATCATTGTAATTTCATCGGTATTTTCAATTTTAATTTCGGCAACCTCTTTTTTATTGAGGTATCTCGGAAAATAAAAACCTAAAACACCTGTTACCACAACTGCAAGAACAAGAATAACACAAACAACCGATAAGGCAACTTTTTTAAATGTTTTCATATCACTTGCCACCGTTTGTGTTTACCATATCCATCATATTCATATAAAACTCGATATAGCCACCCTCAATATCGGTACCTCGGCTGAAATCGTAATGGTCTGTTCCCATAAGAGTTGGCATAACATACCATACACCTTTTTCGATTTTTTTACTCTCCTCAAAATCAGCGTGAGGGTCATCAAAGGGATAAAGAGCACTGATTAACGGAACAATGCCGTCATTGGCAATCCAACCGTCTTTCATTTCAATTCCGTCAATGATTTCACCCTCAGATTCAAGAATATCCTTACAGGATAAATCAAAAATAAAAATACTGAAATCAGGCTCAACACCCTCAAACTCAGGTGTGCCTGAGCAAAGAGAAGTGTAAGAATAATAATATGCATATGGGTTCATTTTAATCTGTTCATTAAGGGCAGCCGCACCTCTGAGTGTAAGCTCATAACCGCAGTTATCGGTGCTGCGTGCAATTTTGAACCAATTCAAAGGATTAAAGGTCATTCCTTCACCCGAAATTCCCCATTGCTCCATAAGGGGCTCATAAACAGGGATCACTCTGTTAATTGCACCGAGAACATTCATCAATGCAATAATCATAACAACAGGCCATTCAGGGTCATAAAGAGTATTAGCAACCTGTGAACCGTTGTGAGGTGAAGAAAGAGCAATAACAGCGTGAACAGCCTTGCCGTGACCACCTTTGAAAAGCGGTGAACAATCGTCACCTGATGCAGCTCTTTCGCTTTCATCACCATAAGCAAGAAGTGAAGCGAGCATTCTTACGGTTTCACCGCCGAAAGAGTGACCAAGAAGGTTGATGGGGCTTTCCATATCCCATGGTTCACCCATAACAGCGTTGCCTGTGTAGTCTCTGCCGTAACGGTCGTGACCGGCTGCAGCAGAATGAGCTTCACCGTAGTCGGTAATAGTGCCGGTCAAAGCAGCATAAAGCTCACAGGCTCTGTCCCAAGCACTGCTGAGAATACCAACAGCAGGGTTATAAACCTCATAGCCTCTTTCGTTAAGCATAGGGATAATGTCATTGCCGTCAGCATCGCACCAGTTGGGAACGATGTTTTCGACAGGGTTACCCTCGCCCCATGCACCCATACCGTGAACATAAATAAATGGGTATTTTTCTTCAACTGCAAATGCAGGAACAGTTGCAGAAAAAATCAAAACAACACTTAATAATACGGACAAAATCTTTTTCATAAAAATTCCTCCTTTTAACAGATTTTAACATAAGTAATATAAAAAATCAATAAACAACATTCTTATAATCTGTTGTTTCAAAACAGTATAACTGACAGTTTATTCAGATATTCGTCAGTTTCATTTCTTGATTTGAATATTATAACTTGTTTTTCTTCTTTGTATTTTTCTATCAGCTCATATATTCTCGGTAAAGATGTTTTTGCAAAATCCTTAATAAACCCTTCAAATTCAGGGTCTAATTCTGTTTCAATCCACGGTAAGTCATAGCGACCTTTTCCGAGGCGTTCGGTTGCACCCTGCAGACAAACTTCTGTCGGCAAATCAAAGAGAAAAACCGTGTCACATTCTTTAAGACGCATTTCAATTGTTCGGTTATAATTGCCGTCAATTATCCAACTGTCGGTTGCAAAAACCTCCGATATTCTTTGGTCAAATTCTTCTCTCGGAATATGAGTTTTGTCAGGCTTATGCCAGATTGCATCAAGGTGATATAACGGCA
This sequence comes from Clostridia bacterium, assembly GCA_017461625.1. Taxonomy (GTDB): domain Bacteria; phylum Bacillota; class Clostridia; order Oscillospirales; family Acutalibacteraceae; genus CAG-488. The sequence goes on along the minus strand of JAFTXJ010000008.1, from coordinate 51,437 downwards.
AGCCGGTTAGCTTATTAAGTTTTTCGGCAAAAGTGGTTTTCCCCGAACCGGGGCAACCGATTATGATAACTTTGTTCATTTTAACCCTATCACTTTCACAAAAGCTATTTGCTTTCGCTGTCAAAATACTTCTCCATTATTGCACTTCCGCCGTGGTCCTCAACTACTTTGAACCCGTTTTTCTCATACATCGCATAGGAAACCGGTGTATGTTTAAAAACGTTCAGCACCATTTTTGAAAAGCCTTTTTCTTTTGCATCTTCCTGAATCTTCACAAAAGCACTTTTACCGTAGCCTTTTCCTCTGTATTCTTCTTTTATCACATTCTCGGTTACAAAAGCTGCGTTTTCTTCAAAAGGACTTTTCTGATACCCGATAACTCCGATTTTTTCACCCTTTTCATTCACAACAACATAAAGGTAGTTATCGGCAGAGTCAGCACCTTCAGGGAAAATATCATTAAACTCCGCCTTTGCCTCTTTTTTTGCTTTCCACATAAATCTTTCATCGCCCGATTTTATCAGATGCTCGGCATAAGCCTTTACAGACCATTTTGAATAAATTTTAAATTCGTCTTCTTTCATCCGGACAAACTCTATGTGTTTTAATCCACCTTTCATATATTACACCTCTTTATTTTTATCCAACCATGTTATCGGATTATTTTTAATATATTCCCATTTTATATTGTAATCTTCTTCATCACGTATGATGTGGTCATAATATAATTTCTGCCAAACCGGGAAACCAATTCTCTTGGTTACATATCTTTTAAGCTGATTTACCATATTCGGTATCGTGGGGGGCGCTCATTGGGCATCCGCTTTCATTTGGCAAAATGGTGACCAACAAATGAATATGGTCCGGCATAATTACGTATTTATCAAGCCTTAATTTATCGTATTTTTTCTCAATGTTATTGATTGCTTCATCAACAATTTTTCCGTATTCCGACAGTTCACACCACGGACGGTTCATACAATTTTATCCTATTTTCTGTATTCAGGTGACACATAGTTAATTTCATCATCTGCATTGTACTTAAAACCAATAATTTTCCCCTTATAATACAATGACTGAAAACTGACATTTCTGCTTTTTCTTGAATTCCAAGCCATATTTTTAATATCTTTTATGTGTGGCTTTTGGTTAATTTCTTTGCAATATTCTTTCCACACTCCATAAACCTCTTTTATCTGCGGTTTGTTATATGGATTTATCCCAATCAAATCTATTGACGTAACAAGTGCTGATATTGCATTATCAATTTCGATTGAATATTCACATTTGGTTAAATGTTTGATATAAACCAAATGTCTTCCCCACCCTTGATGAATACCCGTATCGCAATACCCCATAGCTTTCCAGAAATCAATTCCGCTTACCGGGTCGGGACTTAGCAAAACAGTATTTGTTTCGTTATCCTTGAAGATGTTTTCAATGTAATTATTCAGAATTCTGCCATAACCTTTTCGCCTGTGTTTGGGAGAAATATAAAAATCCTTAACAATGCCGTAACTGTACGGAATGTCAATCACATCGGTTGATGATGTCGAAATTGAAGCAAAGCCAATGAGTTCCTTGGCTGATTCCATAACGATGAAATAGTCAGAATTACTACGGGATGAATTTGAAATAATGCTGTCAAACAACACATAAAACATCTTCTTGTTTCCGGGCATTTCGCCTTGATTGCGCAAGGACTTAATCTTATACTTCGCATAGATTTTGCGGAGTTTTTTGTAATTGCATATGTTTTCTTTTGTAATATTTGTGAAAGTCAGATTGTTTAAAGTTATTCTGAAAGTTAGTTTGTCTTCCTTGTTTTCGATTAATCTAAACCCACTTTTTTCATAAAGTCTTATTGCCGATAGATTATCTGCTGTTGTTTGTAGGTTTATATGTTGATATCCTCGTTTCGCAAGATATTCAATCGCAAACTCTACAGCAAATTTTCCAACACCCTGATGCTTGAATCTCTCGGAAACAACAAGCATTGAAATCCAAGCAGTGTATTTATTTTGCAATCCATTAATTTTTAGCCAACAACACGGTGTATCATTTTGGTATACAATATAATTTTCTTCGTCTGTATCATATTCGGCTCTTTCAAAAATGTTTTTCCATTCTTCTAATGAAATTGTGTTTGTGTGTAAAGCAGAAACATTATTAGGTTCACACATAATCTCACAGACAAACGGAACGGTTTCTTTTTCTAAAATTTTAATTTTAAACATTTAAAATCCCTTTCTGTAAAAAATAAAGGCATCTCCGAAACGGAGATGCCTGCAATTCACAGAAAGATATAAATCACATCAATCGCAAACGGACAAAAGGGCTCTCCGATTCATTGTGCTAATCATCATTGTCATTTTGTCCACCTGCCTTTCAAGCTTTTTGTAGAGTGTAGCACTCAAATGGTTAAAAGTCAATCGCTTTTTACCAGATTGCTTTTGTATCAACGTCTTCGAGGATTGTTTTGAGGAACTCGTCAACGCTTACTGCACCGATGTCACCCTCGCCACGTTTACGCACTGATACTGAGCCTGCTTCAATATCCTTATCGCCCATAAGGAGCATATAAGGAACTTTTTCAAGCTGTGCTTCACGGATTTTGTAGCCTGTCTTTTCGCTTCTTGTGTCAACCTCACAACGGATACCTGCTTTTTCAAGCTTTGCAGCAATTTCATAAGCATAATCGTGATGTCTGTCAGCAATGGGAAGAAGCTTAACCTGAACAGGCGCAAGCCATACAGGGAATGCACCTGCATATTTTTCAATAAGAAGAGCAAGTGTTCTTTCATAGCAGCCGATTGATGTTCTGTGGATGATATATGGATTCTTCTTTGTTCCGTCGCTTGCAACGTATTCCATACCGAATTTTTCAGCAAGCATCTGGTCAATCTGAATTGTGATAAGTGTATCTTCCTTACCGTAAACATTCTTAATCTGAATATCGAGCTTAGGTCCGTAGAAAGCGGCTTCACCAACACCAACCTTATATTCAAGACCGATGTCGTCAAGAATTTCTTTCATCATGCCCTGAGCCTCATCCCACTGCTCGGGAGTGCCGATATATTTCTCTGTGTCGGCAGGATCCCACTGTGAGAAACGGTAAGATACATCTTCATAAAGACCGAGAGTTTTAAGCATAAAGATGCAAAGGTCAAGGCAACGCTTGAACTCGTCTGCAAGCTGCTCGGGAAGGCACATAAGGTGACCCTCTGAAATTGTGAACTGACGAACACGGATAAGACCGTGCATTTCGCCTGATGATTCATTTCTGAAAAGAGTTGAAGTTTCAGCCAATCTCATAGGAAGGTCACGGTAAGACCTTGCTCTGTTGAGGTATGCCTGATACTGGAAAGGACAAGTCATAGGACGAAGAGCAAAAACTTCGTCGTCCTTTTCTTCATCACCGAGAACGAACATACCGTCTTTATAATGGTCCCAATGGCCTGAGATTTTGTAAAGGTCGCTCTTAGCCATAAGAGGAGTTTTTGTGCGTACCCAACCTCTTCTTGCCTCTTCATCTTCAACAAAACGCTGAAGAGTCTGAATAATAAATGTTCCCTTAGGAAGAAGAATGGGGAGACCCTGACCGATTGAGTCAACAGTTGTGAAAAGCTCAAGCTCACGACCGAGTTTGTTGTGGTCGCGCTTTTTAGCTTCTTCAAGGGCAGCAAGGTGCTCTTCCATTACGCTCTGCTTAGTGAAAGCTGTTGCATAAATTCTCTGAAGCATCTTTTTGTTTGAGTCACCACGCCAGTAAGCACCTGTGCATGATGTAATTTTGAAAGCCTTGATTCTGCCTGTGTCAGGAATATGAGGACCTGCACAAAGCTCTTCAAATTCACCCTGACGGAAGAATGAAATCTTTTCACCCTTGCCGGCATGCTCTTTGATAAGCTCAACCTTGTAAGGCTCGTCTCTTTCTTCCATAAGTTTTATTGCCTCTTCAGGTTCAAGCTCAAAACGTTCAAGAGGAAGAGCCTCTTTAACGATTTTTTTCATTTCTGCGGCGATTGCGTCGAGGTCTTCTGTTGAGAAAGCTTTTTCAACATCAAAGTCGTAATAAAATCCGCCGTCAATAGCAGGGCCAATGGCCAATTTCGCTTGCGGGAACAGCCTTTTAACAGCTTGCGCAAGAACGTGCGAGGCAGTGTGGCGAAAGCAACGCTGAGCCTCTTCGTCCTCCTCAAAAGAAAGAATTTCAAGTGAGCAATCCTCAGTAAGAGGAGTTCTCAAATCGCAATAAACATCATTGATTTTGCAGATGCAGGCAGCCTTGTAAAGACCCATACCAAGGCTCTTTGCAACCTCAAGGGCTGTAGTGCCTTCGGCGTATTCCTTAACAACTCCGCCTTTTAATGTTACGTTAATCATAATATTACCTCCAAAAAAATAAAGCTCCACCCCATACACTGGGATGAAGCATAATCTACTCCACGGTTCCACCCGGTTTGCGGTTACCCGCCACTCAATGCCTTAACGCAGCAAACGGCACACCTTATTTCGGCAGCTCTCAGCAGTGGTAACAACAGCTCCGGTGATATTTCCGCTTTCAGCCGATGACGGAAACTCTCTGATTCACGTTATAAGCGTTGCCTTCTGCATCAACGATTTAGATAATTTTATCACCTTGATTTGAAAAAGTCAACACCTTGTGTTATAATTCCCTTGAAACAGACTTTTATTAAGTTATTTTAGACGAGTCTTCCTTGCCTCCCTCTGATGAGGGAGGTGGATTTTGCAAAGCAAAAGACGGAGGGAGAGAATACAGAAAACATTGTAAATATAAAAATATTTTCACAAAATCCAACTACCCCTCAGGGTCTCTGACCCAGCTCCCCTGACAAGGGGAGCCGAATATAGTATTACTGCGGAAGTGATAATATGGACGATAATTTAATCAAAGCAAGGGATTTGCTTGAACGCTCTGCACCTCTTGGCAGATTTGACTGCGGTAAGCTCTGCTCGGGTCTTTGCTGCAAAGGTGACAACGACACAGGTATGTGGCTGTTCCCCCAAGAAGAAGAATTATATAAAGATAATCCCAATTTCACAATTAAAGAAACTGACGGAAATTTCGGATACAATATGATTATCTGCAACGGCACATGCGACAGACGTGTGCGTCCCCTCGCCTGTAGGATTTATCCGTTTTATCCTAAAATTGACGGTAATAAAATCAGCGTTATCAAGGATTTGAGAGGAATATCCTCCTGCCCGATTTTAAAGGATAAATTGAAGCCTGATTTAAAATTTTTAAGAAATATGAGAAAAGCAACACGGTATTTAATCCGTGATGAAGAAACTAAAAATTACATTTTAAATATGCAGCAGGAAATTGAAGACATCGCAAAGCTGATGTCGGTTTTCAGATAGGAGTTTATTTTGGTTGGAATTATAGATGTGGGCGGCGGACTTCGCGGAATTTACGGCTCAGGGGTTTTTGACCGTTGCCTTGATGACAACGTAGTTTTTGATTATTGCATCGGTGTTTCTGCAGGCAGTGCCAATGCAATAACTTATCTTGCCGGTCAGAAGGGCAGAACTTACCGATTTTATCACGATTATTCAAGCAGAAAAGAATACATGAGCTTCGGCAACTTTTTTAAGCACAGCCAGTATATTGACCTTGATTATGTTTACGGAACCCTTACCAACAGTGGTGGTGAGGATGCGTTGAATTTTTATGAAGTTATGCAAAATAAAAGCAGTCTCACTGTGGTTGCGACTGATGCCGAAACAGGCGAGCCTACATATTTCACAAAGCACGATATGGTGCAGGATGATTACAGGATTTTAAAGGCATCCTCTGCCCTACCGCTTGTGTGCAAAAGCTACGAGATAAACGGCAGAATGTATTTTGACGGCGGAATATCTGACCCTGTTCCGATTGAAAAAGCTCTTGCAGACGGCTGTGAAAAAGTTGTGTTAATCCTCACAAAGCCCATTGAAATCAGTAACACTCTTGCCCGTGACAGCAAAGCGGCAAAGCTCCTCAGGGGTAAATATCCCGAGCTTTCTGAAAGTCTCAGGAACAAATCCGTTAATTATAAAAAAGGGCTCGATATTGCAATTGAGTTAGAAAAGCAAGGAAAATGTATTATCATCGCCCCTGATGATTGTTGCGGAGTGAGCACCCTTACCAAAGAAAAAGACAAGCTCCACGCCCTCTATGAAAAAGGATATAACGACGGGGCGAGAATTAAAGAGTTTGTGAAATAATTTTACAGTATGCTCGTAGGGGCTACCATTGTGTCAGTTCATTCGTTTTTACTGTTGGTTTGTAGGGGATGATGCCTACATCATCCCTTTGACCGATGTGGGCATCGGTCACTACATTGCATCGCATAGCCTTAAGCCTCACCCGAAGCTCGGGGGAGGTGGTGAGCGTAGCGAACCGGTGGGGGGAAAATGCGTCGCAGACCCGAACTTTTTGCCTGTTAAGGCAAAAACATCATTTACGAAAGCAAACATCATATCGCGGAGCAATACATCACTTTTCTTTACCCCCTCAGTCACTTCGTGACAGCTCCCACCTATTTCAATAGGGGGAGCCTGATAGACGGTCAATTCGTGAATTGACCATACAAAACACTTTGAAAAGAAGGCTTCAAATGAATAACAACGACTACATAGCTAATATCTTACGAGATAACCATATCTCTTTATGGAGATTTGCTGACTTAGATAATATCAATATTGAGCAACGAAATGGACTGCGTTATGGTATATGTTTCGGTATCGCTCTTGATATTTTTCCAAGCATAGGTGATAATCCGACGCAAGATTATTATGACGAATACAAAAGAATAAATAAAAAATTAAAAGAAATAAGTTTATTGATTGAAGAAAAAATTATTGAAAAAGGATACAAGGCTCATTCACTTTCGAGAAATCGACAGAATGATGACTTTAGAACTATTCTTCCATTTAAAACTTTGGCTACACAGTGCGGTTTGGGTTGGATTGGCAAATCCTCAACACTAATAACGCAAAAATATGGAAATGCAATTAGATTAAATGGTGTTGTTACAGATATGCCTCTTAAAACAGACAAACCAATTACTAAATCATACTGCGGAAATTGCAATGAATGTGTTAAGCATTGCCCTGCTCAAGCAATCAGCGGAACAAATTGGAATATTGAAACAGATAGAAATGAACTCATCAATGTTCTCGCTTGTAAAAACAAAGTCATTGAGCGTGGCAAAGAAATGGGTATAACTGTTGGGAGTTGCGGAATTTGTATTTCGGTTTGTCCATGGACACAAAAATATATAAAAACATTAAATACAACTGATTAACAGTTCATTATTTTTTCTTGACACTTTTAATTTGCGATATTATACTTATTATATACTTTAAACGGACGGTGATTTTATGGCAGGTAATTATACTGACAACGCCAATGTGTTCAAGGCTCTCAGTGATGAAAACAGGCTCAAGGTGCTTGAGCTTTTGCTCGACGGTGAAAAGTGCGTCAGTGAGCTTCTTGAAAAAATGAGCATCGGCCAGTCTACCCTTTCTCATCACATTAAGCTCATGTGTGTTTCGGGCATTATCAAAAGCAGAAAATCAGGTACTGCTACCTACTATTCTATCAACCCTGACGGTGCAAAATCTGCCATTGAGCTTTTGCGAAGATTAACAGGTGTTGAGGAGGAAGTTGAACCTTCAAGAACTGTGAGAATTCCCGTTTATGAAGAAATTCCTTGGGAAAAGTTTGCCGCCAAGGCACCGCAAAAGGAAGAACCCACAGAAGAAAAGAAAGAAGAGCCTGCCTCCCCTGTTCGCCAGAAAGGGTCAAGACCAAACGGCTGGTTGCTTTAACTTCAAAAGCCTTCTCCTCCAGGAGAAGGGGGACCGCACAAGCGGTGGATGAGGTGTTTATAAACAATTTTTACACCTCATCAGTCACTTCGTGACAGCTTCTACTCAAGGAGAAGCCTGTTTCAAACAACTACTTAACCACTTCTACGAAAGGATTGTTACCTATGAAACAGTTTATGGATAAAGATTTTTTGCTTAATAATGACACGGCCAAAACTCTCTTTCACGACTATGCTGACAAAATGCCTATTTTCGACTGGCACTGTCATCTTTCACCAAAAGAGATTTATGAAAATAAACAGCCTGAAGATATCGCTTTCCTCTGGCTTGCAGGTGACCATTACAAATGGCGTGCAATGAGAGGATTCGGCATTAATGAAAAATATATCACCGGTGATGCATCCGGCTATGAAAAATTCAAAGCCTGGGCAACTGTTATGCCTTATTTAATAGGTAATCCTCTTTACCACTGGACTCACCTTGAATTACAGAGATATTTTGATATATATGAGCCGCTTAGTGAAAAGAGCGCTGACAGAATCTGGACAGCCGCTAATGACAAAATCGCATCCGGCGGATTTACCCCCAGAGAGCTTATTGTAAACTCAAATGTTTCTCACCTTTGCACAACAGATGATTCTGCGGATTCACTTGAATATCACGACTTACTCAAAAATGATGACAGCTTTAAGTGCAAGGTTCTTCCTGCCTTCAGACCTGATAGGGCTCTTTACATTGACCAGCCTACGTTTATCCCCTGGCTTAAAAGCCTTGAAGCTGCAAGCGGTGTAAAGATTAACTCATACAAGGAAATGACAGATGTTCTTTTAACAAGAATTGATTTGTTTAAAAAAATGGGTTGCCGTGCAAGCGACCACGCATTCACTTATGTTCCTTATAACAGGGCAACTCCCGATGAGCTTGAAGCTATTTTCAAAAAAGCTCTTGCAGGCGAAGATCTTACAGTTGCTGACAACGATAAATGGAGAACAGAGCTTTTCAGATTTTTTGCAAAAGAGTATGCAAAACGCGGTTGGGGATGTGAAATTCACATTGGTGCAATGAGAAACAACAATGCACGTATGTTTAAATCCATAGGTCCCGACACAGGCTTTGACTCAATTGATGACAGAGAAATTGCATTTTCACTTTCAAGAATGCTTGACAGCCTTGATGCTGAGGGTGCTTTACCTAAAACAGTTCTTTTCACTCTCAATCCTAAAGACAACTATGTTCTCGGCTCAATGCTCGGTAATTTCCAGTCAGACGAGGCTGCTTCAAAAATTCAGTTCGGCTCAGCCTGGTGGTTTAACGATAACCTTGACGGTATGCGTGAGCAGCTTAAAGCCCTCGGTAATCTCGGAGTTCTCGGTAAGTTTGTAGGTATGATTACAGACTCACGATCATTCCTTTCTTACCCACGCCACGAATATTTCCGCCGTATTCTCTGCGGTATGGTTGGAGATATGGTTGACGGCGGCCTTTACCCCGGCAGTGATATGGAGCTTTTAGGCTCAATTATGCAGGATGTTGCATATAACAACGCAATTAAATATTTTGGTGTATAAGCCAATTTTAAGAGCAATCTTCACGGATTGCTCTTTTTTAGTCGGTAAAATTGTTAATTTTTTATCAATTTGGGGCTTTTTTATGGTAATACTGATAAAATAATAAAAATATGGCAAAATATTGTTGCAAAAATTTCTGTTTTGTTATAAAATTACAATGCAAAATTTTGGAATTATTATTTTGAAAGGACGAATATACATGAACGCACTTAACAAAAAGTCTGTTGAAGACCTTGAAGTTGCCGGCAAGAGAGTTCTTGTTCGTTGCGATTTCAACGTAAAAATGGAAAACGGAGTTATCACAAGCGATAAGAGAATCGTTGCTTCACTCCCCACAATCAAATACCTTATCGAAAACGGAGCAAAGGTTATCCTCTGCTCACATCTCGGCCGTCCAAAGGGTGAAGTTGTTCCCGAGTTTTCACTCGCTCCCGTTGCAGTTCGCCTTGGCGAGCTTCTCGGTAAAGAAGTTAAAATGGCAAAAGACGTTGTTGGCGAAAGCGCACAGGCTCTTGCTGCTGAACTTAAAGACGGTGAAGTTCTTCTTCTTGAAAACGTTCGCTATGAAAAGGGCGAAACAAAGAACGACCCCGAACTCAGCAAAAAGTTCGCTGCTCTTGCTGACCTTTATGTAAACGATGCTTTCGGTTCAGCTCACAGAGCTCACAGCTCAACAACAGGTGTTGCTGATTATCTTCCTGCTGCTTGCGGTTACCTTATTCAGAAGGAAATCGAATTCATCGGCGGTGCTCTTGCTAACCCCAAGAGACCTCTTGTTGCTATCCTCGGCGGTGCTAAGGTTTCTGACAAAATCGGCGTTATCACAAACCTTCTTGACAAATGTGACACAATCATCATCGGCGGCGGTATGGCTTACACATTCATGAAAGCTCTCGGCTACGAAATCGGCACATCTCTTCTTGAGGCTGACAGAGTTGAAGACGCTAAGAATATGATGGAAACAGCTAAGGCTAAGGGCGTTAAGTTCCTTATCCCTGTTGACAATAAAGTTGGTAAAGAATATGCTCCCGACACAGAAGCTATGGTTATCAACAGCGACTCTATCCCCGAAGGCTGGATGGGTCTTGACATCGGTCCTAAAACTCAGGAGCTCTTTGCAGAAGCTGTTAAAGGCAGCGGCACAGTAATCTGGAACGGACCTATGGGCGTTTCTGAATGGGAAAACTTTGCTGCAGGCACAATCGCAGTTGCTACTGCTGTTGCTGAATCAGGCGCTATTTCAATCATCGGTGGCGGTGACTCAGCTGCTGCTGTTCAGAAGCTTGGCTTTGCTGACAAGATGTCTCACATCTCAACAGGCGGCGGCGCTTCACTTGAATTCCTTGAAGGCAAAGAGCTTCCCGGTATCTACGCTCTTAACGATAAATAAGATTTCTATTTGAAAGGACTTGTAAATTATGAATAAACAGCTTCGTAAAGCAGTTATCGCAGGTAACTGGAAAATGAACAAAACTCCTGCTGAAACAACTGCTCTTATCAATGAGATTAAACCTCTCGTTGCTGACGCTGACTGCGAAGTTATCGTATGTGTTCCTTACATCGACCTTGCAGCTGCTCTTGAAGCAACAAAAGGCTCAAACATCAAAGTTGGCGCTGAAAACTGCCACTGGGCAGCAAGCGGTGCTTTCACAGGCGAAGTTTCAGCTCCCATGCTTGCAGCTTGCGGTGTTGAATATGTAATCACAGGCCACAGTGAAAGACGCACATATTTCGGCGATACAGATGTTACTGTACACGACCGCACACGTGCTGCTCTTGACAACGGTCTTAAGGTTATCGTTTGCGTTGGTGAATACCTTGAGCAGAGAGAACAGGGCGTTACAATGGAAGTTGTTCGCTCTCAGACAAAGATTGCTCTTGCAGGCGTTTCTAAAGAAGAAATGATTAACAGCATCATCATCGCTTATGAACCCGTTTGGGCTATCGGCACTGGCAAAACCGCTACTGCAGAACAGGCTAACGAAGTTAACAAGGCTATCCGTGAGCTTGTAGGCGAGCTTTATGACGCAGAAACTGCTGACAAAGCTGTTGTTCAGTACGGTGGTTCAATGAACGCTGCTAACGCTGACGAGCTTCTTGCTCAGCCTGATGTTGACGGTGGTCTCATCGGTGGTGCTTCACTTAAAGCTCCCGATTTCGCAGCTATCGTTAAAGCAGCTTCTAAATAATTTATAATTCAAGTATGCAGGCTCACTGTTTTTACGGTGAGTCTGTAAAATGTTATTCACACTAATGAGGTATTATCTATGAAAAAACCTGTAGTTTTATGTATTATGGACGGTTTCGGCATCAATCCCGGTGCTAACGGCAACGCTATTGAAGCTGCAAACACACCCAATCTTACAAAGATTTTTAAAGAAAATCCTTTCACAACAATCGGTGCATCAGGTCTTGACGTTGGTCTCCCCGACGGACAGATGGGTAACAGCGAAGTAGGTCACACCAACATCGGTGCAGGTCGTGTTGTTTATCAGATGCTTGTTAAAATTTCAAAGTCAATTCAGGACGGCGACTTCTTTGAAATCGGTGCTCTTAAGGATGCTATTGAAAACTGCAAAAAGAATGACTCAGCTCTTCACTTGATGGGTCTTCTTTCAGACGGCGGTGTTCATTCACACATTGAGCATCTTTTCGGTCTTATTGAAATGGCAAAAAGAGCAGGTCTTGAAAAGGTTTATGTTCACTGCATTATGGACGGTCGTGACGTTTCTGTTACATCAGGCGTTGGCTTCATTAAGGATGTTGTTGAAAAGACAAAAGAGCTCGGCGTTGGTGAAATTGCAACAATTTCAGGCCGTTATTACGCTATGGACCGTGACTTCGCTTGGGACAGAGTTGTTAAAGCTTATTCAGCCATGGTTTACGGCGAGGGCATTATGGAAAGTGACCCCGTTAAGGCCATGGAAGATTCATATGCTAACGGCGTAACAGACGAATTTATTGTTCCTACAGTTGTTAACGCTGAAGGCACAATCAAAGCCAACGACAGCGTTGTATTCTTTAACTTCCGCCCTGACAGAGCCCGTCAGATTACACGCACATTTGTTGACGAAGCTTTTGACGGCTTTGAAAGAAAGAACGGCTTCTTCCCTCTCAACTTTGTCTGCATGACTCAGTATGACGAAACAATGCCCAACGTTTCAGTTGCGTTCCCTCCCGAAGAGCTTACAATGACAATGGGCGAATACCTTGCAAAGAGTGGCAAAACTCAGCTCAGAATTGCCGAAACTCAGAAATATGCTCACGTTACTTTCTTCTTTAACGGCGGTGAAGAAAAGACATTTGAAGGCGAAGACAGAATTCTTATTCAGTCACCTGATGTTCCCACATTTGACCTCCAGCCAGAAATGAGTGCTTACCCTGTTTGTGAAGCTGTTGTTGAGCAGATTAAGTCAGGCAAATATGATGCGGTTATCCTCAACTTTGCTAACTGCGATATGGTTGGTCACACAGGTATCTGGGACGCTGCAGTTAAGGCTGTTGAAGCTGTTGACGATTGCGTTGGCCAAGTTGTTGACGCTGCACTTTCAATGGGCGGTGCTGTTATCATTACAGCTGACCACGGTAATGCTGACAGAATGATTGGTGATGACGGTAACCCTTTCACTCCCCACTCAACAAACCCTGTTCCCTTCTGCGTAGTCGGTTATGATTGCGAGCTTAAAGAAACAGGCAGACTTGCTGACATTGCTCCCACAATGCTTACAATTCTCGGTCTTCCTCAACCCGAAGAAATGACCGGTGAAAGCATGATTAAATAAATAAAACACTTTAAAGCGTATCGATTTCCGGTACGCTTTTTGTTTTGGGTATTGCATTTTTCTGTTTAGTTTTGTAAAATGAAATCACTCTCAACAGGAAGGATTGATTTTATGGAAAATATTATTGCTCCCGATTATGTGAATTCTATGGAATGGCGAGAATATTGCAGAAAACTGGAGCTTGAATATAAGCAAAGCTTTGAAGAAGGGCTTGATATTGAACAATACAAAGATTTGTTTATTTCTGCTTCAAAAATGCCGAACTGCAAAGAAAAAGATGACATTGCAGATGCACTTTTCAGTATTGTTTCAAAGGCAAAAATCCGTGTTGGTTATCAGTATAACGAACCTTCTGATTTAGAAGGGATTCAGGCTCTTCGTGACGGATTTGAGATAGAGGGTGAAGCACCTCAAGGCGATAAACTCAAAAAGAAAATAGAAGGAGCTTGGGTCGGAAGAATCTGCGGTTGCCTTTTAGGTAAGCCTGTTGAAGGAGCAAGACAACATGACCTTGTTCCCCTTTTGAAAGAAACCGGCAACTATCCGATGCACAGATATATTCTTCGCAGTGAAATCACTGATGAAATGATTGAAAAATACGACCATTATCTCGGCGGTGTTAATTACATTGATGTGCTGGACAGTGCTCCTATTGACGATGACACCAATTATACTGTTATGTCACAGCTTATTGTTGAAAAGCACGGCAGAGATTTTACATCACAAAATGTGGGTGATATGTGGCTTTCAACTCAGCCGATTTGCAATTATTTCACTGCAGAGCGAATTGCTTTTAAAAACCTTGTTAACGGCTACTCTGCCCCTGCCAGTGCTATGTATAAAAACCCGTACAGAGAATGGATTGGTGCTCAGATTCGTGGTGACTATTTCGGGTATATCAACCCTGCAAATCCCGAAGTCGCTGCTGATATGGCTTGGCGTGATGCAAGAATTTCGCACATCAAAAACGGAATCTACGGTGAGATGTGGGCATCTGCTATGATTTCATGTGCAGCTGTAACTAACAATATTATGAACATCATCAAAGGAGGTCTCGGTCAGATTCCGAAAACAAGCCGACTTTATGAAGAAATCTGTGATGTTATGGGCGATTTCAATAATGGTATTGATTTTGACACCGTTATCACAAAAATTCATAAAAAATATGATGAATACTCTGACCACGGATGGTGCCACACCATTTCTAACGCAAAGATTGTGGCTGCCGCTTTGCTTTACGGTGGCGGTGACTACGGCAAAAGCGTGTGTATGGCTGTTCAATCAGGCTTTGATACCGACTGCAACGGTGCAACCGTCGGCTCGGTTTTGGGTATGGCAAACGGAATTGATTCGATTGACAGTTGCTGGTATGCTCCCCTTAACGGACAGCTTAAAACATCAATCCTCGGTCATAATGAGCTTTTGATAAGCGAGCTTGTAAACAAAACTTTTGAACACATAAAATAATCATAATTTAAGTCGAAATTTAGCTTCGGATAGTACAATTATTGTGCATCCGAAGCTTTTCTTTTTTAGAATTATGCAGATTTCATAAATTATAAGTCTAAATTTTTATGGTGAAAGTACTGTACTTTACAATTGAATTAATGTATAATTATAGTGTATATGTGGGTTAGTATAACCTTTTTTACATAAATACTGTTTTAAAACATAAATCCGTGTGAAAGGATGTTTTTTATGAAGAAAAAAATACTTTCGGTAATCGTTTCAATTTGCTTAGTTTTATCAGTTATTCAGCCGATTGCACACATATTTGCAACAAGCTCGGTATGGGGAGGAGGAACTTCTGTCCCCTCTCTTGTTGACGGATTTTATCAGATTTCAAATGGTGAAGAGCTTGCGTGGTTTGCCCAACAGGTTAACAGCGGAAGCACCACAATCAAAGGTAAGCTCACCGACAACATTGTGATGAACGAGCAATATTCAACAACTAACAACTTTACACCTATCGGCACAGTGGACTATCCGTTTGCCGGTGAGTTTGACGGCAGCGGATTTACAATATCCAACCTTTACATAGAAACAACGTCAGACTACGTTGGTCTTTTCGGCTATGTTGCAGGTAACAGACCCGTTGTTGACGACAATGATGACTCAACAGAAGAAGTTTTCAAAGCAAACCCACTTAATATGATTTACAATGTTCATCTTTCAGGTGCATCTGTCAACGGTAACCAGAATGTCGGCGGTATTGCAGGCTTTATCAGCTACGGCATTATCACAGACTGCTCTTTCAACGGTGAGGTAAACGCAACAGCCAACAGTGCAGGCGGTATTGCAGGTTATATTTTTGACTATGCAAAAATTCAGCGTTCTGTTACTCACGGCACAATTCAGGGTGTTATCAGATCAGGAGGAATCTGCGGTTACAGTAACAGTAACACCACTGTTTTAAAATGCTATTCAACAGCCGACGTTTTCAGCAATGCAAATGTTAACGGTAACGCAGGCGGTATTGTGGGCACAGTTTCCGCAAGCACAGTTAACGGCTGTTACTTTTTAGGTCGAGTTTACGGTCCTAAAAAAGTCGGTGGCATTGTTGGCACAAACTCTTACTCAACTCTTTTGGGGTGTTATACACTTGCCCCGGTTTATACCACTATCCTTAACAACACCGACTCAATTGCCGCTATTGCAGGTTACAGCCTGGGCGGTTCATACTATAACTGTTATTATAACGAGGCAACCAGCCTCTGGATTGATGACAACGCAACAGCAAGAACTCTTGAACAGATGAAAAAGTTCAGTTTTGCACGTGAACTTAATGAAAACGGCAACGCTTTTACTTATGACTATATGGAGCTTAACAACGGCTACCCTGTGCTCGCATGGACACTTGAAACAGCAGTATGGGCAGGCGGTAAAGAAGAACCGCAGAAAGACAGTGCAGGATATTATCTTATTTCCACAGCTGATGAGCTTGCCTGGTTCTCGGGTCTTGTTAACGGCACTTTAGCCGGTGTTGATCAGAACACATCCGCCAATGCAAAGGTTACCGAAAACATTCTTCTCAACATTTTCGTTGTTGAAGGCTCTGACGAAACAAACGTATGGACCCCAATCGGCACAGCCGACTCACCGTTTAACGGAATATTTATCGGCAACCACTTTAATATTGCAGGTGTATATACCAACGGAACATCATATCAGGGCCTTTTCGGCAATGTTGGTGCAGATGCAAACGTAAGCAACATCGTAATGCTTGACTGCCTTATCACCGGCACAGACTACGTAGGCGGTGTTGCAGGCTATAACAAAGGCATAATTTCAACATCAGGTAACGACGGCACAGTAAGAGGTGCAAAATATGTTGGTGGTATCACAGGATATAACTCAGGTACTGTTACCACATCATACAACGTAGGCACAGTTGAATGTAATTCAGCCTCAGGTGCTCATATTGGTGGCGTTGTGGGTACAAACCAGCGTGGTAAAGTTCAACAGTGCTTTAACAACGGTGTTGTTCAGGGTGCTGCAGGCAACTATTTCGGTGGTGTTTGCGGCAGTTCCACAGGCGACGGAATATATAACTGCTACAACTCAGGTTCAATTAATGGCGGTTACTACATCGGTGGTATTGCCGGTTATGTAACAACCGCTACAATCACCAACTGCTACAACCGCGGATATGTTAACTCGCAAAACTCAATGGGTACTAACACCGGCAATTTCATCGGCTTCGTTAACGGCACCTGTACTCTTACCAACTGTTATTACGACACATCAATTGAAAACAGTGTTATGACTAACACCACCGATGCAGTAGGTCTTGATACATCAGGTCTTACAGGTTCAGGCATTGCATCAACGCTCGGCTTCCAATCAGGTATATGGACCAGCAAGGCAAGCGACTCATATTTTGACTATTATCCGCAGATAACTGCTCTTTCAACAGCTAACTGTGACAAAATGAGAGCTGACTCACTTGAAAGTGCAAAAATTGTTCAGAAGCAATTTATGCTTCACATTAAAATTGACGGTAAAGAAGACTCTTACTACGAAACATTTGCAGATGCTTTGACAGCTATCGGCACCAAAAAAGGATACATCATCCCAATTCGCAATATTGTTTTGAGCGAAACTATCACAATTGCCAACAACATAACCATTTACGGCCTCAATTTTAACCGTTCAATCACAAGAGACGCTTCGTTCACCGGTGTTATGTTTGATGTTACAGGCACACTGACACTGGGTGACATCAAAAACGGTAACGACGAAAATATTCTTCTCACCATTGACGGTAACGGCGGTAACGTAACAGCAGTATCCCCTGTTATTAATGTTAATTCAGGTGCTACACTTAATACTTATCCCGGTTATACGATAACCAATGCTATCTCTTCCACTGTGGGCAGTGTTATTTATAACGAAGGTACAGCCAACATCAACGGCGGTGTTCTTAAATCCAACCAGACAACCTGCGATGCCGGCACGATTTATAACAACATGGGCACAATCAATATGACAGCAGGTACAATTGATTCAAGCTACAGCCTTACAAAAGGTGGTGCAGTTTACAACAACTACGGAATTATGAATATCAGTGGCGGCACATTTTCAAACAACTATGCCAAAACTCTGGGTGGTGCAATATATTCAATAGGTGCAGATTCCGTTGTTACAATTTCAGGCACTGCTTCATTCACAGGCAACCACGCAAAAGCAGGCGGTGCATTTTATGTTAACTCAGGCAGTTTTGTTATGTCGGGAGGCACAGTAAGCGAAAACTTTGCTTACAACTCAAGAGGTAACACTGCAACTGCAGGCGGCGGCGGTGCTGCAACTGTTAACACAAACGGTACCTTCACCATGACAGGTGGTCTTATTGACAGCAACTATGTTTACACTCAGGCAGGCTCAGGTTACGGCTTTGTAGTTTACGGTGTGATGCAGATGGGTGGATCGGCCGCTGTTACCAACAACGATATTTATCTTGCCAAAAACAAAACTGTTGAAATAACAGACGGGCTCACTGCAAGCGGAACAGCCTTGACAATCACACCATATGCCTATACCGCAGGCTCTTATGTGTTAAGCGGTACAGGCATGGGTCTTAGCTACACAAAGGTTGAAATTACGCCTGACGGCACAACAACCGAATGGAACGTAAACTCCAGCGGCTACCTTATGAACACAGCAATTTCAAATGTTGCTTCACTGAGTAAATTCGGTGCATATTCTGTTGAATATGTTTCGCTGGCTGAGGCTGTTTCAAATGTAGGTGCAGGCGAAGAAGGTATTATTACCATAATTGCTGACAACACTATTTCTGAAACCATCAAGATTTATGGTGACGTCACTATCCTCAGTGAAACAGAGCAATCATTCACTTCAAGAAGAAGCGGCAGCTTTACAGGCGCTTTGTTTGAGGTTCAGTCGGGCGGTACACTTCGCCTCGGATACTCGCCTGTTGAGGTCGAAGGCAGTGCAGATATGACTCCTTCGGAAGAAAATGATGTTTCATTAGCTTCCATCGGTGGTGAATATCACCTTGACGGCGGCAACAACTACTACGGTGCAACCGGCACATCAAGTATCAAGGTGCTCAAAGGCGGCACACTTTACACTTATGACGATTTCTATCTTGAATACGGTTATTCCACAGAAGGAACGATCTCGGTCCTTGGTGAAATGTATATGTTTGGCGGAACAATAAAAAATAACCTGGCGTCAAGCGGTGGTGCAATTAATATTTCTACCGGAGGATATGCTTACCTTTACGGTGGAACTATCACCAACAACCTGTTAACCGGTTCAGGATGCGGCAAGGCAATTTATTGTGCAGGCAACCTTACAAGAGCAGCCCATTCATATGTCTACTATCAGAATGATGTTGAAGTTGCAAGAGAAAAAACATTTACCACAATCACAAGTGATAACGATGTTTATATGGCAAGCGGAAAGAAAATCACCCTCTCAAATGTTGAATCAAAGGTTCTTCTTTCAGAAACAGCCGACATACCCACAACAGAGGATGAAACTCCTGCAACCATCTATGTCACATACCCGTCATACACTGTGGGAATGGTTGTGCTTAAAGGCACTGATGTTGCACTTCACTACACTTACTTTGATATTACAACCCCCGGTTATTGTATTGAATCTGACGGCACATTAGGAGTAAACCTGCTTGTTCCGTCAAGCTCATCTTCCTATGTTGTTACACGAGGTACTCTTAATTATGTATCAGGTATCAACACTTCAATGAATCTTGTCGGCTATGTAATAAATCAGTTTGCCAACACCGATAAAATCGAAATCATCGGCACTGACGGCAATATTCTCTCATCAGGTGATACGGTTACAACAGGCTGTGTTGTTAACCTTTATAACGCTGACGAAACAGCCGTTGTTGACTCAATTTACATAGTTATTTACGGCGATGTTGACTGTGACGGCAAAATTGACGGTATGGATTCAATGCTCATGTCATGCTATGTTGCAGGCTCACTCACTTCAGCCGATCTTTCACCCGTTCAGATTGAAGCAAGTGATATTGACAACACATCAAGCGTAAACTCAGCTGACATTGCCTATGTTCAAAAATGCGGAGCAATGCTTCAGACTGTTCAGCAGTATTAATAACAAGATACACTTTTATGGAGGCATTATGAAAATCGAAAAAAGCTTATTCGGGACAACACCAAACGGAAAAGATGTTGATAAATATTCTATTACAAATAACAACGGAATGACACTTGAGCTTATCACCTACGGAGCTACTATTCAGTCTGTTCTTATCCCTTGTGCTGACGGTAAAATCCGTGATGTAGCTGTTGGATTTGACAGCCTTGACGGTCATATCAATCACTCAGACTATGAGGGCAACACTGTTGGTCGTTATGCCAACAGACTTCATAACGCTCAGTTTTCTGTTAACGGTCAGAAGTATAACGTAAGTGCCAACGAAAAAGGTAAAACCTGCCTTCACGGTGGTGGTGAATTTTCAACAGCAGTATGGGATGCCATTGTTGACACCGACAACAGCGTTGTTATGTCATACACAAGCCCCAATGCTTCAATGGGTTTCCCCGGTGAAATGAAATCAAAAGTACGTTTTACGCTCACCAATGACAATGAAATCGTTATTTCTTACACAGCTATCTGTAGTGCTGACTCCCCTATCAACTTTACCAATCACATTTACTTCAATTTCACAGGCAGCACTGAGCAGAACGTTCTTTCTCACACGCTGAGAATCGATTCTGATGCTTTCACTCCAATTGATGCAGACAGCATCCCTACAGGTGAAATCAGACCTGTTAAAGGCACAGCATTTGATTTTACCGCCGAGAAATCTATCGGCAAAGATATTGAAATGGCAGACGAACAGCTCACTATCGGCAAGGGTTATGACCACAACTTCGGCCTTAATGAAACTGCAGGCGCTGTTATAACAGCCAAGGAAGAAAGCTCGGGTATTGAAATGGATGTTTACACTGATATGCCCGGTGTGCAGCTTTACACAGGCAATTTCTTTGACGGAACAATCATCGGTAAAGGCGGATTACCGCTTATTAAAAATGCAGGCTTCTGCCTTGAAACACAGTTCTATCCCGACACGCCTAACCAGCCTCAGTTCCCCCAGTGCAACTTCAAAGCAGGTGAAGTGTTCCGTTCCACCACAAAATATCAGTTCAAATTCTAATTATTACAAATATTTCTTTTATTGTTCACAAAAAATACAAATTGCGGAATATAATTGAAATCAAAGATAAGAATTATAACGAAAAGGGGTATTTACTATGAGTAAAGAAAAAGTTCTTGTCGTTGATGATGATTTAAACATTTGTGAGTTATTAAGGCTCTATCTTGAAAAAGACGGTTATTCAGTAACCATTGTAAACGACGGTATGTCTGCTGTTAAAACTTTTAACCAGATTCAGCCTGACATCACTTTGCTTGACATTATGCTTCCTCAGCTTGACGGATGGCAGATTTTAAGAGAAGTGAGAAAAACTTCAAACAAGCCCATTATTATGCTTACTGCCAAAGGTGAGGTTTTTGATAAGGTGCTTGGTCTTGAATTGGGTGCAGATGACTACATCACTAAACCCTTTGACACCAAAGAAGTTATTGCCAGAATCAAAGCCGTTTTGCGCCGTTCAGGCAGTGCTGTTGAAGAATCCGACACAAAAAAGGTAGAGTACGACAAACTTTCAATTAACCTGACAAACTACGAGCTTATAGTTGACGGCAAAAAAGTTGAAGCTCCCCCTAAAGAGATGGAGCTTCTCTTCCACCTTGCAAGCAATCCTGACAGAGTGTTTACCCGTGATCAGCTCCTTGATGAAGTATGGGGCTTTGATTTTTACGGTGATTCAAGAACAGTTGATGTTCACATTAAACGAATCCGTGAAAAGCTTGCCAATGTTTCTGACAAATGGGAGCTTGCTACAGTCTGGAGCGTTGGTTATAAATTCACAACGAAGGAATAATTATGAAAAAGAGGAAAGGCAGTAAACTGTTCAGACGGTATCTGCTCGGCATTTTTTCAATAGTTATGGTAAGCCTTATGCTTATGAGCCTTTTGTTTTTAGGCATTGAAACCAGCCGTTGGCAAAATGAACAGACAGATACCCTTTCAAGCTACACAGATGTTATTGCAGGCAATGTAAAAAATCTGATGCACAATTATCATGACAGTGCTTTAACAAACACTATTCCGGTCTATATTCTCGCCAACAATCTGAACACTATGTGCACAGCTAATAACTGTGATATATTTATATGTGATTTAAGCGGGAAGGTAATTCTCTGCCGCGAAATGGTAGGCGGAGAAATCAGAAACAAAAACTTCTGCGAAATCCATTCACAATATATCATACCCGAAAGCATTATAAAAAAGGCTGAAAACGGTCAATACAGTGACGTTACTCTTCTAGGCGGAATCTACACTGTTAATCAGCTTGTTGTCGGCACCCCGATAAAATCGGGTTCAAACACCGTTGGTGTTGTTTTTGCATCAAAATCTGTTGCTTCAACAATCTATACTTATATAATTAATATATCGAGAATTGTATTATTCTCTGCGGTTGTTGTGCTGATAGCCGTTACGCTGATTTCTTATCTGATGGCTTACCGCTTTACAAGACCTTTGAGGCAGATGTCTTATGCCACAAAACGCTTTGCTGAGGGTGATTTCAGTTATAAAATCCCCGAAAGCGGCAATGATGAGCTTACCGATCTTGCAAAAGCGCTTAATAAAATGGCATCATCGCTGTCTGTGCTTGAAGGCTCAAGACGAAGCTTTGTTGCAAATGTTTCGCACGAGCTTAAAACACCTATGACCACAATCGGCGGTTTTATTGACGGAATTCTTGACGGAACAATCCCAAAAGAAAGAGAAGCATATTATTTAAATATTGTTGCAGATGAGGTTAAAAGGCTTTCACGCCTTGTTACGGGCATGCTGAATATGTCAAAGCTTGAAGCCGGTGAAATGCAGATAAATGCGAAAGAATTTGACCTTTCTCAAAGCATTATCAAAACTATTCTGAATTTTGAAACAAAAATCACATCAAAGTCTATTGAGGTGGTTGGTCTTGAAAGTTTAGAGAGTTTCAAGGTAAGTGCTGACGAAGATATGCTTATGCAAGTGGTGTATAACCTTATTGATAATGCTATAAAGTTTACACCTGATAACGGATACATTGCTTTCAAGCTTTTTTCAGCCAACAACAAGGCTTATTTTTCAATACGCAACAGTGGTGACGGCATATCACCGGAAGAACTTGAAAAAGTTTTTGAAAGATTTTATAAAATTGATAAATCCAGAAGCTTTGATGTTAAAGGTGCCGGTCTCGGTCTTTATATTGTTCAAAGCATAATTACACTTCACGGCGGTGAAATCAAGGCTACCAGCGAAGAAGGCAAATTTACAGACTTCTCTTTCTGGATACCGGTTAAACAATAAATTATTGTTTATTATTTGTTCACAGATTAAAGATATTTTATTAAATATTATATTGTATTATTTCTATCATAAACCTCGTATCTGACAGATGCGGGAAGGAGGCACATATATGGACGAGAAAGATAACATTTTCCCCTCTCAGGAAAATGATACACCCGAAACAAACACACCTGTTGAACCTGAGGGTGAATCAAAGCCTGATTATGACAACGGCACACCTTGGTATCAGCAATCCACCACCCAACAAAGCTACACACCCCCGCGTGAAGCTGAGCCGACCTACAGCCCATACTCTAATCAGCAAAGCTATTCGGCTAACTATTATAACAGCCAACCCACTCCCCCACAGGAGCCTGAGAAAAAATCGAACAAGGGTCGCAAGCTTCTTGCAGTATTTTTGTCAGTTGTTGTTGTTTTGTGTGCTGTTTTAGGTGCTTTTCTCTTTAAAGATTCAAGAAATCAGAATAATATTGAAGAAACCAAAAAAGGTGATGCACAGCTTCAGATTCAGACTTCAGACGAGGTTAAAATTGTTGACGGCTCAAATGCTGTTTCAGTTTATGAAAAGGTTTCACCTTCTTGTGTGGGAATCATCCTTTATTCAACAGGAAGTTCACTGTTTTCTTCAGGTAATTCTGCCAACACATCAAACATTGCAGGTCAGGGTTCAGGAATTATAATGGGTGAAAATTCAGATTCCACCAAAACATATATTATCACCTGTGCTCATGTTATTGCTTCTGCCGGCTCTTCCGGCTACAAAGTTGTTGTTCAGGATCATAACGGTGAGCAGTATGACGCAACAGTTGTTGGTTTTGATTCAAAAACTGACCTTGGTGTTCTTTCAATTGCACAGACAGGTCTTAAGGCAGCATCATTCGGTGATTCTTCAAAAATCAAAATCGGCGAAACTGTTTATGCAATCGGCAACCCCGGCGGAACAGAATTTTTCGGTTCGTTCACAAAAGGTATGGTTTCAGCTATTGACCGTTCGGTAAGCAGTGAAATCGGCTATGATATGAAATGTGTACAACACGATGCTGCTATCAACCCAGGTAACTCAGGCGGTGCACTCATTAACGAAGCCGGTCAGATAATCGGCATCAACTCTTCAAAAATTGCTTCAACCGAATATGAAGGAATGGGCTTTGCCATTCCGATCACATCAGCTCAACCTATAATCAACGACATTATTGCAAACGGATATGTAACCAACAGACCTAAGCTTGGTATCAAATATTCGGCTGCTTCTAACTATCAGCAGTATGCGATGGTTGTTCAAATCAAGGGACTTCCGGCAGGCTCACTCATTATTGCAGAAATAAGCTCTGACAGTGCTTTCAAGGGCACAAAAGCTGAGGTAGGCGACCTTATTATTGCAGTAAACGGTGAAGAAATGACCACAGCAGATGTTCTTCTTGACAAGATTGAAAACGGCAATGTTGGTGATAAGCTTACACTCACACTTTGCAGAATCAATCAGAATTATGAAATCAGTGAATTTGACGTTACTGTTACACTTGTGGAAGACACAGGCACAACGGAAGAAATGATTACCACCACTGTATTTGACTGGAATCAGTTCTTCGGATATTGATAAATTGAAACTGCGGGAGTAATTAAGCTCCCGCAGTTTTTAACATTAAAAAGGAGCAGTTCAACACTGCTCCTAAGTTTTATCAATATGATGATGTTAATTCAACTATACCTGATGTTCCGTGAAGAGTGAGGCTGAAGATTGACATTTCAACTGCAAGCTCCTCAATTTCAACGTGAACCTGATAATTCCATGAGCAAGCACCTTTAACAAGAGCACCTGTTTTATTATCCACCTTAATTACCACTTTAGGATTTTTATAATGAAGAGCCAGACTGCCGTTTTGGAAATCTGCTTTAAAGCCTTTAATCTTCTCAATAGCAAGTGCAACACCATCAAGAACACCGATGGTTCTGCCAACAGGACCTTCATTAACCTTGCCGTAAGGGCCGTCTGTCTGCTCGACAATATTCATTGTAACGGTTGTATATCTGCCGTCATTAACAGCCTTTGCTGATGCAATATCAGTTACTTTAATCTGATCGTGAACACCGGGAAGCCCCTCATTTGGTGTTGAGTTTTCAGCGAGGGCTCTTTTGGCAACAGGCTCAAACATTGAAATAAGTTCACCAATTCCGCCACTGCCACCGTCAAGCTTAATAAGTGTAAGCTTAAGGTTATGACCCAATCCGTCTTTTTCGTTTTTGGTCATTACCATCTGGTAATATTTGAGAACTTCCGCCTTGTTGGTGCTGTTGAGCCCCGATGTAACTGTGATCACTTTATCTGATGCAATTGTATCTTCGGGTCTAACTGCTGAATCAGCCGCATTTTCACTCGTCACACTGCCTGATGAACCATCGACGATATTTCCTTCAGCTTCATCTTCAATATAGTAATCGTCGGATGCTGAATCTTCCGAATAATAATCATCTGAAGAATCGGAATAACTGCCCGTTGAATCGCTCAAAGCAATGTTTGCAATCGCTTCCCTATTGTCACAGACTTTGTTCACCACAGAAGTGCTTGTAACCGAAACCGCTGCACAACACACAATGGCAGTAACACATTTAATAATTGTGATTGCTATTTTTCCCTTATTCATTCAAAAACCTTCTCTAAAATTTATCAAAGATAATAATATATCATATTCACAAAAATTAAGTGCCATTTTGGAAATATACCCTAAAAATACCTTAAAATCTCATTTTATCATATGTGTATAACCCAAAATCTTCTGATTATACAAAAATTTCATCATAAAGTATTGATTAAATCGGTCTTTACTGTTATAATATATTAACTTAGTAAAGTAATAAATTGAAAGAGGTTGTTACTATGAAAAAGAAAATAGCATTAGTTCTTGCAATTATCGTTGCTCTCGGTGCAATCCTTGCATTTGCAGGCTGCAACAAGCAGGAAGACACATCAAATTCTGACCTTGCTTATGTTCAGGATAAGGGCACACTCATTATTGGTATTACAGCATACGAGCCTATGAACTATAAAGAAGACGGCAAATGGACAGGCTTCGACACAGAATTTGCAGAAGCTGTTTGTGCTGAATTAGGTGTTAAAGCAGAGTTCTTTGAGCTTTCAGATTGGGAAACAAAATTCCTTGAGCTCAATTCAAAATCAGTTGACTGTATCTGGAACGGTATGACAATCACTCCCGAAGCTCTCAAAAATGCCAGCGTTTCTGACCCATATGTTAAAAACGCTCAGGTTATCGTTGCCAACAAAGACAATGCAGCAAAATATTCTTCACTTGAAGAAATGAAAGATCTTAAATTCGCAGTTGAAGGCGAATCAGCAGGTCATAAAGAAATTGAAGGCAAGGTTGCAGCTGACAACATCGTTGTTCTTGCTAACCAGTCAGATGCTCTTCTTGAGGTTGCATCAGGTTCTGCAGATGCTTGCGTAATCGACATCACAATGGCAAACAACATGACAGGCGAAGGCACAAGCTATGCTGACCTTACTCAGGTTTGCTCACTTAATGAAGAAGAATACGGCATCGCTTTCAGAACAGGATCTGACATCACAGCTAAAGTTAACGAGATTATGGCTGAGATGAAAGCAAACGGCAAACTCGATGCTCTTGCAGAAAAATACGACCTTACACTTGTTAAATAATTAAACAAAAATAAAACCATGAAATTAACAACAAGTCTCACGGCTTGTTGTTAATTTTAAGTTTATCGAGAGGAGATAACTTATGTTCTGGCAGGTTACCAAAGACCTTTTGGAAGGTTTCGGAACCACTCTCCAATTATTTGGCCTGACATTGCTTTTTGCTTTGCCGTTGGGTCTTATAATCAGCTTTGGCTCAATGAGCAAATTCAAGCCCGTTAAATGGCTTATTAAAACCTTTGTTTGGATTATCAGAGGTACCCCCCTGATGCTCCAGATGATTGTTATTTATTACGGTCCCGGTCTTGTGGGCAGCTACGCTTCTTCCATTGAAAATCCAAACCTTATTATGAGCTGGCTTGCTTCTTGGAGCGTGTTTGACCGCTTTGTGGCAGTGCTTATAGCTTTTGTTATTAACTATGCCTGCTATTTCTCTGAAATTTACAGAGGTGGTATAGAGGGAATCCCTGTTGGTCAGAAAGAGGCAGGTCAGGTGCTTGGCCTTACAAAGACTCAGATTTTCTTTAAAATCACTCTTATGCAGGTTATTAAGAGAATTATTCCCCCGATGAGCAATGAAATCATCACCCTTGTTAAAGATACATCACTTGCAAGAATTATTGCAGTTTATGAGATTATCTTTATGGGTCAGAATTACATCAAGCTCGAGGGTATCATCTGGCCGTTGTTCTACACAGGCGCTTTCTATCTTGCATTTAACGGATTGCTTACAATCATCTTTGGCAAGATTGAAAAGAAATTAAGCTATTACAGAGGTTAATGCCATGGCTATACTTGAAATTAAAAATCTTCATAAAAACTTTGGCAACACCAAGGTGCTCAAGGGCATTGACCTTTCTCTTGAAAAAGGCAATGTGCTTGTAATCATCGGCTCATCAGGCAGTGGCAAAACGACCTTGCTTCGTTGCCTCAACTTCCTTGAAACCCCTGACAAGGGCACAATCACCGTAAACGGCAAAGTGCTTATTGACGGTGAAGACAAAGCCACCTTATCAGATAAAATTATCCGTAAAAACCGTTTACACTTTGGTCTTGTTTTTCAGCAGTTTAACCTTTTTCCTCAGTATTCAGTTAAAGAAAATCTTACTCTTGCTCCCAAGCTTGCTTTAAAGAGTGAAATTAAAGAATATAAAAAAGCTCACGGTGCTTCTGCTGCAAAGGCTGAAAAAGCAAAAAGAGAAGAAGAGATTGAAGAAAACACAATCCGCCTTCTTGAGCAGGTAGGACTTAGTGAAA
The DNA here is from genome assembly GCA_017461625.1 of Clostridia bacterium. GTDB lineage: Bacteria > Bacillota > Clostridia > Oscillospirales > Acutalibacteraceae > CAG-488. The sequence continues at coordinate 23,378 of JAFTXJ010000008.1, read as the reverse complement.
AAATCAACTCATACCCCTGTGAGCTTTCAGGAGGTCAGCAACAGCGTGTTGCAATTGCAAGAGCTTTGGCCTTAGAGCCTGAAATTCTCTGCTTTGACGAACCCACATCAGCCCTTGACCCCGAGTTGGTTGGTGAGGTGCTTAAGGTGCTCAAAAACCTTGCAGAAAGCGGAAAGACTATGGTGGTTGTTACCCACGAAATGCGTTTTGCAAGAGAGGTTGCAGACCACGTTGTGTTTATGAGTGACGGAGTTATTGCCGAGGAAGGCACACCCGAAGAGGTGTTTGACAACCCCAAAAACGAAAGAACAAAGCAATTCTTACAAAGTATCATATAAAACAAAAAGCCGCTTAATTGGCGGCTTTTTTGGAGGACGTATGACGAAGAAAAAACAACTTTTAGGCAGTCTGTTTCTTTTGCTTGCCGCATTTGTGTGGGGCGTTGCTTTTGTTGCACAGACTGAGGGAATGGAATATGTAGGGCCATTCACATTTCAAGGTTCAAGATTTGTTATTGCGGTGATTGTTCTCATTCCCGTAATGCTCATATCTGACAGTATTAAGAAAAAGCAAGGCGATTATATTCCCCTCACAAAAGAACAAAAAAGCTACCATATAAAAGGCGGTATAATCTGCGGAGTTGTGTTGGCCGTTGCAGCCAATATTCAGCAAATTGCTTTGCAATACACTACCCCGGGCAAAGGCGGATTCATCACTGCGATGTATATTCTTTTTGTTCCTCTTGCAGGGATTTTTCTTAAGAAAAAAGTATCCCTTAAAGTCTGGATTGGTGTTGCAATTGCCGTTGCAGGTCTTTATTTTTTATGCATCAATGAAAGCCTTTCAGTTAATAAAGGTGATATGCTGTTGCTCCTTTGTGCAATCGGCTTTACTTTTCACATTATGGTTATTGACAAATTCTCGCCAAACTGTGACGGTATAAGGCTTTCAATCGTTCAATTTGTTACTGCCGGTATAATTTCTGTGGCAATAATGCTGATTATGGAAAAGCCACAGATAAGCGACCTTATATCTGCCTGGTTACCGATTGCCTATGCAGGTGCACTGTCCTGTGCAGGAGGTTATACGTTGCAGATTATCGGTCAGAAATATTCCACAAATCCAACCGTTGCTTCACTGCTAATGAGCCTTGAATCCGTATTTTCGGTGTTAGCACAGATGGTGATTTTAAGAAATATCCCATCTTCAAGAGAATTTATCGGTTGCATATTGATGTTTGGTGCAATAATTCTGGCACAACTGCCTGATAAAAAGAAAACAATATAAAAGCAGCACTTTGAGCCAAAACTCAAAGTGCTTAATTTTTATACTCTTGATGTACCTTCCCACTCTTTTACCTTTGGAACTTCAAGTAACTGAGCTACAGTTACTGCAATATCCTTGATTGAACATTCGGGAAGCTCGTTGTTCTCAGGGAATTTGGGTCCGCAGAACAATACCGGAATTGTCATATCCTCAGGAATATCATGACCGTGAACTCTGTCATGTCCGCCGTGGTCGGCAGTAACAATCATAGTGTAGCCCTCGGGGAGGTTGTTATAAAGCTTTTCAATGCAGGTAAAAGCTTTATTAACGCTCTTAAGATACTGTTCGCTCATCCAGCCGCAATCATGACCGCCGACTTCATCAGTTTCACCAAGATAAAGGAAAGTGAAATCAGGAAGCTCATCTTTGATATAAGGAATAAGAGCATCGGTGATTTTAATATCGGTGTCAGCCTGCTTATGCTGATTAAGGCACATTGCAGTATGCAAATGGTCAGGGCGACATAAATCACGAAGCTCTTCCCACGTATAGAAAAATGCACACTTTTTGTCATACTTATCAAGCTGATCAAAAAGACCCGAAATGGGGCGTACCTGAGGGATATATGTATTGGTAACAATTCCGTGGCGATCAGGGTCAACACTATGAAACAATGACATATGACAAGGCAAAGTAACAGAGGGCATAACCGTTCTGCCTTTAAGACAAAATGTTGATTTTTTAATAAGCTCATTTACAAATGGCTGACCGCACTCAAGCATACCGTCAGGGCGCATACCGTCAACCAAAACAAGAACTACTTTTTGATTCATCTCAATTCTCCTTTTGAATTAGTGTTTGGGATTATACTATCATTCCCGTTTTCAAAAGTCAAGGTTTCGCATAGGTTAATATTCAACACATATATAACCGATAAATTGGCAAAAATAACGATATTATTTTAATTAAATGAAAAAAGTTGACTTTGAATTATCGATATAGTATAATTTTTTTGCAGTTCAAAATAAGTGGTGGAGTCTGTCATAGAATGTTATCATTCTATTTGTTGTGAATTGCGTTTGGTGATAATATATTTACCGAATTCTGACAGAATCCTTTTCCGGATTCTGTTATTTTTTAGGCAGACACCCACATTTGAGGAGGAACTTTATGAGTCCAATTACCATCACCGCACTGATTCTCTTTGCCATAACGTATATTCTTATGCTGGCGTTTCAGAAAATCAGACCATACGTAACCATCGGTTCAGGTATCCTTTTTGTTGTTTTAGGCATTATCGCCTCTGCATCACCTGACCTTTTCGGCAGCGGCTTTTTCTCACTTGCAGAAGGCAGCTATTCTTACGGAATACTTGACGCTCTGGGTGAAATTGACTGGAACGTTATTATGATGATTGCAGGTACTATGGGTACTGTTTATCTGTTTATCGAGTCAAAAATGCCTCAGCTTATGTCTGACATTCTTATTTCAAAAATGCCGAATGTTAAGTGGACCGTTGTTGCCCTTTCACTTTTTGCAGGCATAGTTTCAGCTTTTGTTGACAATGTGGCAACTGTTTTGATGATTGCACCTGTTGCTTTGGCTTTCTGCAAAAAAGTTAACATATCCCCTGTTCCCTCAATTATCTGTATTGCGGTTTCATCAAACCTTCAGGGTGCGGCTACTCTTGTTGGCGACACAACATCAATTCTTCTTGCAAAGCAGGCTAACCTCGACTTTTCAGATTTCTTTGTTGACGACGGTAAGCCCGGTATGTTCTGGGTGGTTGAAGCAGGAGCTTTAGCAAGTGCTTTAATTATTCTTTTTATGTTCCGCAAGGAAAAGGCAGAAATTTCTTTCGACTCAAGAACAAAGGTTGAAGATAAATTCCCCACATTCTTATTGGTTGGCACAGTTGTTGCCCTTATTGCTGTTTCATTCATTCCTTATAAGGATGCAGCCGCTGAGGGTCAGTTCTACAAGCCCGACATCACCAACGGTATCATTTGCATAGGCTTCTTCCTTGTTGGTATCATTCGTGAGCTTTTATTCAAGAAAAACAAAGAAATTGTTAAAAACGCATTTAAAGAAATTGACTATTACACAATCGCTCTTCTTGCAGGCTTGTTTGTTGTAATCGGCGGTATCAAAAACGCAGGCGTTATTGATGTTATCGGCAGTGCCATTGCAAGCCTTGGTTCAGGCTCAACCTTCCTTGTGTTTACAATAATCGTATGGATGTCAGTTATTCTTTCAGCATTCATTGATAACATTCCTTACACTGCAACAATGCTTTCTATCGTTCCTGTTATCGCTATGGATTTAGGCATTGAGCCAAAGCTTCTTTACTACGGTCTTCTTTGCGGTGCAACACTTGGCGGTAACCTCACCCCAATCGGTGCCAGTGCAAACATTGCAGGTATCGGCATCCTCAGAAAAGAAGGTCATGAGGTTAAAAGCACAACCTTTATGAAATACGGTGTACCATTTACACTCTCAGCAGTTATTACAGGATACCTTCTTATCTGGTTCATCTGGAAATAAGCAAAAAATTACTCGGATAGGTCAGCCCTATCCGAGTTTTTATTTTACAGTAATTCTTTTCTGAGCTCTTCGCCTGATTTGGGTGAAATATATGCAGGCGGAATATCAAGAACGGTTTTGCAGCCTGATGCACCCTCACTGTTAAGCCTTGCAGCAGCTCTTGCGTAAGCGACCAATACAGATGAAGTAAATTCAGGGTTTGAATCAAGCTTCAGGCTGTATTCAATAATGTGTGTATTTTCAAGGTCTGCACCTGTCTTGCCGCAACGGATAACAAATCCACCGTGTGGAATTCCGCTGTGATTTTCATCAAGCTCCTTCTGAGAAATAAAATGCACTATTGTATCATAATCAGCAAAGTAGTTAGGCATTGTTTTGATTTCTTCTTTAATCTTTGCCTTATCTGCATCTTCTTTTGCCACAACAAAGCATTCTCTGATATGCTTCTGACGAGTGGTGAGTTCGGGATTTGTGCCACCCCTTACAGCATCAAGTGCCGCATCAACAGGAATGGTATATTGCTTTGCATCAGCAACACCATCAATGCGACGAATCGCGTCTGAATGGCCCTGGCTTACTCCTCTGCCCCAGAAAGTGTAATCCTTACCGTCAGGGAGAATTGCACCACCATAAAGGCGGTTTACCGAGAACATACCCGGATCCCAACCAACAGAAATAACAGCAACCTTGCCTGATTCTTTAGCACTTGCATCAACATTTTTAAAATGCTCGGGAATTTTTGCGTGGGTGTCAAAGCTGTCAACAACATTAAAAAGCTTTGCCAAAGCAGGAGTCTGCTCAGGTAAATCTGTGGCACTGCCTCCGCAGATAATCATAACATCAATTTCATCTTTGAGCTCTGCTGCTTTATCGGCATGATAAACAGGAACTCCTTGTGTATTAATTTTAAGAGTCGATGGGTCACGGCGTGTAAACACTGCCGCAAGCTCAAGGTCATCATTCTGACGAATTGCGTTTTCTACACCACGACCAAGATTGCCGTAGCCGTAAATTCCGATTTTAATACTCATAAAAAGACCTCCAATAGTGTAGCTAAAAACTGCTACAACGATGAAGTATATCACAACAAAACTCACTATTCAAGAAAAAATTATTGGATTTTTGAAATTAATATTGATGTTTTTTATCGTATTTGACTTTCAACTGTATTTAAGATATAATTAACAAGATATATGCAGAAAGGAAGATCAGATGCTTAACACAATTATCGCATCAATAAACGATGCATTATACAGCTATTTGCTTATTATCATTCTCGTTTTAGGCGGATTGTTTTTTACTTTCCGAACCAAGTTCGCTCAATTCCGTTTATTCGGAGAGCAAATCAGGGCGGTCACCGAAAAACCAACTGACGGAAAGGGTGTCTCATCTTTTCAAGCTTTGATGGTTTCCACTGCTTCACGAGTTGGCACAGGCAATATTATAGGTGTTTCAACAGCTCTTTGCCTTGGCGGATTCGGCTCAGTGTTCTGGATGTGGGTAATAGCAATTATCGGCAGTGCTTCTGCATTGATTGAAAGTACCCTTGCTCAGATTTATAAAAAGAAGGGGCCTGACGGTTGTTACGGAGGACCTGCATATTACATTGAAAAAGCTATAAAATGCAGACCTCTTGCAATTGTTTTTGCTTTTTTCCTTATCCTCACTTACGGTTTAGGCTTCAATATGTTGGCTTCATACAATCTGCAGTCAACTTTTTCTGCATACAGCTTTTATGTTGCTGAAAAATCCCCTTGGATAATCGGCTTTATCATTGCCGCTATTGTTGGCTATTGCCTTATGGGTGGCGGTAAAAGAGTTGTTAAAACCACGAGCTTCCTCGTGCCTATTATGGGTGTTGCTTACATCCTTGTTTCACTTGTTATCATTGCTTTAAATTTTAAATCTCTCCCCTCTGTTTTTCAGCAGATTTTTGAGGGTGCTTTTGATTTTAAAGCAATTTTCGGCGGTTTCAGCGGTTCATGTGTTATGTATGGCATTAAACGCGGACTTTTCAGCAACGAAGCAGGCGTTGGCTCTGCACCAAACGCATCTGCATCCGCTGAGGTTTCACACCCTGTTAAGCAGGGATTGGTTCAGGTGCTTTCTGTTTTCCTCGATACAATCCTTGTTTGCTCTGCAACAGCATTTATGTGTATGTGCTCCGGTGTTGAACCGTCAGCTGAACTTTCAGGTGCACCGTATGTTCAGGCAGCATTGTCGGCAACACTCGGCAACTTCGGTCCGATTTTCATTACTGCCGCTATGATTCTTTTTGCATTTACCACTCTCCTCGGCAATCTCTATTATGTTGACCAGTGTATTTATTATATTTTAGGCAAAATTCCGGGTAAAAAGTTTATGACAGTTTATCATATCATAGCGGCTGTTATAATTTTCCTGGGTGCAGGTCTTTCAGCCGACCTTTTGTGGAACATTGCAGACATCACTATGGGACTTATGACCGTTATCAATATGCCTGTAATCCTGTATCTGAGCAAATATGCGGTTGCCGCACTTAAGGACTATGACACTCAGAGAAAGCAAGGCAAAACCCCTGTATTTAAATCAAAAAATATTAACCTCCCCCACGATGTTGATTATTGGCAGTAAAAATTTTGAGCTGAGATGCTTCGGTGTCTCAGCTTTTTTATTGACATTGTTTCAATTAAATGTTACGATTTTTAAAAGCAGAAAAAGAGGCGGTATTATGGAAAAATATATAAATGAAATTATATCACCCAAGCTTCAGGGTGACGGTGGTTGGATTGAATATGTAAGCTTTGAAAACGGTGAGCTTACTTTAATTTTCAGAGGCGAATGTTCAAAATGCCTGATTCTTCACCGCTGTATTGATTGGATTGAAAGTGAAATAAAAAAGAATCTTAAAAAAGAAGTTAAAATAAAGGCTATTCGCAAAAAGCCTTATTTTCAGGATGTGTGAGGTGAAAATTTATGGCTCATATTAAAGTAGTAAGGCGTTCTATGCGTCCCGAAGAATGGACAGATTTACGTTTCGGCTGGCTTAAAAGGCATATTTATAATGAAAAATGGGAAATTAAAAACCTTCAGATAAGAGATGCACGTCAAACCGACGAAATGAAATTTGAATATTATTCAGCTGACTACCGACCGCTTAAACAGGGTGATATGTATTTTACCCCTGACGGAACAGCGTTTATCAAGGCTGATGTTGATATTCCTGATAACTTAAAAGGCAAAGAGCTGTGGTTTTCACTTAAAACTGCTGCAGAAATCTGCGTTAAGGTCAACGGCAAATACATAGGCGGAGTTGACCCCAACAGAGAAAGAATGTTGCTTTCACCATATGTTAACACAAACGAAACTCTTCATTTTGATATGATGGGTTACAACCGAAGCAAACCTGATGACGAGCGTAACCCCGAAAGCCTTTCTGTGAGAGGTTGTCGTCAGATTTTTGAGGGTGCATATATCTGCACTGTTAACCACGCTGTTCAGAGACTTGTGTATGACTTTGAGCTTTTGCTTGACATTGCCAAAAGCGAACTTTTTAATGAAGATTACAGAGCTTTTCTTAACAAAGAGCTGAACAATGCTATGAACTTCATCAATTTTGAATCTGATGAATTAGCAGGTGTTGATGAAGCAAAGAAATATATTGAAGATGTTATCTTTGCCAATGACACTTATAAGGGTTGCGGAGATGTTGCGTTGGTTGCCCATTCACACCTTGATATTGCATATTATTGGCGAAGAATCCATTCGGTTCAAAAAAATCTTCGCACCGTTCTTATTCAGCTCCGCCTAATGGACAGATACCCTGACTTTAAATACACTCACACTCAACCGTACACTTATGAAACCCTTGAAAAATATTACCCCGATGTGTTTGAAGAGTTGAAAGTTAAGGTAGCAAACGGTCAGTTTGAGCCTGTGGGTGCAATGTATGTTGAGCCTGACTGTAATGTGCCAAATGCCGAAAGCCTTATCAGGCAATGTCTTTACGGTCAAAAAACATATGAAAGAATGTTTGGCAAACGTGTTAATAATGCATGGCTGCCCGATGTTTTCGGAAACAGTTGGGTATTACCTCAGATTCTCAAAAAAAGCGGTGTGGAATACTTTGTATCAAACAAAATGTCTACCTGGAATGACACAAACAGATTCCCCCATAACAACTTTATATGGCGAGGAATTGACGGCAGTGAGGTTTACGCCTGTGTTCCACCGACTCACTTTATAACATGGAATATGCCCTCACAGATTCAGGAAAACTGGGAAGCATACATCGATAAGGATTCAGGCGGTCAGACACTCAATATGTTTGGCTATGGCGACGGTGGTTCAGGCTGCACCGAAGAAATGATTGAGATGATGAACCGCTTTGACAAGCTTGCTGTTATGCCAAAATGCACTCATACAGGCGGTGCAGAATTCCTTGAAAAAAATCTCAAAAACAACAAAAATCTTGAAGTGTGGGACGGTGAGCTTTACCTTGAAATGCACCGCGGTACTTTCACCACAAAAAGCTACATCAAACGTGCAAACCGCAGACTTGAAGAAAAGTTCAGAATGGCAGAAATGCTTTGCGTTTTAAAAAATGAAAACAAAACAGCCGAAATCACCGAGCTTTACAAAAAGTTTTTGATAAATCAGTTTCACGATATTCTCCCGGGATCTCACATTCACCCTGTGTATGAAGATGCAATGAGAGATTATTCCGAAATTGAGCAAGCTCTTGATAAAATTATCGGCACAGGAACAAAGTATTTTAACTCTCTTAACTTTAAAAGAAACGCTCTGACCTTTGTGGAAAATAAAAACGGAACCGCTACACGCTACGGCAAAAAGGGAAATTGGATTGTTCCCGATATACCCGCCCTTTCAGGCAAAAATTTAAGAAAAACCGCTTACAACGGTAACTGGTTTGATTTTGACGATAATAATCTTGAAACCGAATATTACAAAGTCAAGTTTAACCCCGACGGCTCAATGGCTTCGCTTTATGACAAAGAGCTTTCAAGGGAATGGACAAACGGAGAATTTAATAAGCTTAAAATTTTTGTGGACTGCCCCGGCAACTATGATGCGTGGGACATCCTCCCCAACTACCGTGAAAAAGAGATTAAAGTTAAAATAGCTTCTCCTCTCACATTGGTTGAAAGTGATTCAGAAAGCCTCACCTTAGGTGTTACACTGGTAACAGAAAAGTCCACTTGGGAAATGCTTATCAGATTTTTCCGTCGAAGCAGAGGTATTGAGGTGGAAAGCAATGTTGATTGGAACGAAAAGCACAAGCTTGCTAAGGTGGAGTTTAATTGCAACGTTTTAACAAGAAAGGCTCTTTGTGACACATCGGCAGGCTTTATTGAGCGTGAGACACATCGCAACACCACCTGGCAACAGGCAAGGTTTGAAACCTGCCACCATAAATGGTGTGACCTTTCAGAATCAGGCGGTGGTGTTGCTCTTATCAATGACGGTAAATATGGTGTAGGTTTACTCGATAATTCAATGAGCCTGTCACTGTTAAGAGCCACAGAACGACCTGATGTTACATCTGACATAGGTAAGCACAGCTTCCTATATATGATAGTTCCTCACAAGAATGATGCTGTTTCGGCAGACATCAACCGCCTTGCACTTCAATATAACACTCCCCTTATTAAGGCGGACTGTGAATGGAGCTTGCCCACATTTGAGCCGTTATATCTTCAGGCTATTAAAAAGAGTGAAGACGGCAAAATGACGGTTATCAGACTTTGCGAGCAAGACGGAACACGCGGAACAATTAAGCTGCCAAGTAAGGTCAAGCTTCTCAATATGCTTGAAGACATTGAAGGAGAAACCGACATCATCGAGTTTAAACCCTTTGAAATCATCACAATAGGCATATAAAAATATGGGTACAGTTCAGGCTGTACCCATAAATTTTATTTGTATGTTGCAAGTTCTTCAATTGATTTTCGCTTTTTGGTGCGAAGTCTGTCGCCCTCTTTAGGATAACCAACTGCAATCACTAATCTGACGGTGTGTTTGATTCCGCAAATTTTTTTAACTTCCGAACCATCAAACCAACCGAGGATACAAGAGCCCAAGCCCTGTACCGCCGCTTCTGCGGTGAGGTATGCCACAGCAATACCGATATCCATTGAACGGTAGTCATTTTTACTCACAACTGAACCTGCGGCTGCCATTTTGGTATAAGGCTCTTCTGACACAACAATCAAAACAGGTGCATCAGGAGCAAACTTATTCATACCCAGTCCGGTTGTGGCTTTGGCAACCTTTTTGGCTGTTTCGCCCTGACAAACGGTAAAATGATACGGCTGACCGTTGCAAGCAGACGGAGAAAGACGAGCTGCTTCCAAAATAGCATCAATTTTTTCTTTTTCAACCGGTTTATTTTCATCATAATTTCGGCAGGATTGGCGTGCCTCAGCAATTTCTATAAAATTCATAAAAAACGCTCCTTAAATTTTCCTTATTATAATTATAATACATTCTTTAAAATTATACAACAGTTTAAAGAAAAGAACCCCTTGCTTTTACACAAGAGGTTCGCCCCCTGCCTGCGGTGTTTATTCACACCCCCGACGGTGGCAGGAAGATATTACTCCCCACCTACTTAATTAGACAAGATTGTATCAAAACCGTAACACATATTTTTAAATTTTTTATATTGATTTTTCACTGCATTTAAAGTATATTTAATTTTAGTTAAAAATATTGTTGAAATACGGTGATAGCATGAATAAACTCAGCAGTTTATTTTTAAATATCAAAAACGGAGACTGTGTTACACTGCAAAAAAATAAAATCTACCATGTGTGGCAAGATGATTCATTTGAACTTACAGGATATTTTTGCTCAAACACCGCTAAAAAGCACGAAAATCCCAAGGGTCTTCGCAGAAGTGCAATTTACCTTAAGCAAAAGAAAAACATCACCATTGACGGCAATGGAGCCTCTATTCTCATCCATGGTAAGATGACTCCCCTGCTTTTTGATGAATGTGAAAACATTGCCGTTAAAAACCTCCGTATTGACTACGCCTGCCCCACAATGACTGAATTTGAAATTCTGTCAAACAATGACGGTGAATGTGAAATAAAAATAAATCCCGAATGTCGTTTTCGGATAAAGAAAAACGACATTATTTGGGAGGGTGAACCGGGTGCCGACGGCAAGCCTTTGTGGGAAAGCAAGCACATCGGCAAGGGCAGATATTTTAAGCTCTATGACCCTGAAACTCAGCAATGCCGCGATTTCAGCAAAGCTGACCTTGCATTCTCTAAGGTTGAGCAAACAGGAAAATATACCCTAAAGGTAACGCTTAAAAATAGATCTGCATTTTTCCCTGCAGGTTATATAATGCAAACAAGAAGCATTGTCCGTGACCAGACAGGAAGCCTTTTTCAGCGATGCAAAAACCTTACCTTTGAAAATCTGAAAGTTGAATTTATGCATGGGTTGGGTATGGTTTCACAATTTTGTGACACGGTAACATTCCGCAACTGTGATTTTACTCCCCGTAAGGGTCGCACAACCGCAAGCACGGCAGACTTTTTTCAGTTTTCAGGTTGCAAGGGCAAACTCACAATTGAAAACTGCAAAGCAAACGGTGCTCACGACGATTACATCAACGTCCACGGCACACATCTTCGCATAATAAGAAAAAACAAGCGTAAAAACAGCATAACCGTTCGCTTTATGCACCCCGAAACATGGGGCTTTCAGGCATTTGAAAAAGGTGACAAAATTGACTTTATCAAATGGGACACACTTATTCCATACTCAAGTGCAGAAGTGACGGATTACAAAAGGCTCAACGACACAGACATCAAACTTTATCTCAAAGGCAAATTACCTGACATAACACTAAAAAAAGATGTGGTTGAAAATGCAACCTGGACGCCCGACCTTTATGTAAGAAACTGCAGCTTCGGCCCCACATCGGGCAGAGGGATTCTTTGCACCACAAGGGGCGAAGTTATTATTGAAAACAATCAGTTCCGTAACCTGTGGGGGCCTGCACTTTTGATTGAAGATGACTGCAACTTCTGGTTTGAGTCAGGATATACAAACGAAATCATTTTCAGAAACAATACCATAAGCAACTGCGACTATGCAAAAATGTGGCAAGGAGCACCAACCATACGCTACACACCAAAGGTTATGGATAAAAATTCAAAAGAATTTGTACACGGCAAGCTGACACTTGTAAATAACATTTTCAAATGCCCACGGGAGGGCAAGCACCTGATATGGCTTGAATATCTGAGAGAAGCGGAAATCAAAAACAATGTTTTTGATGCACCGTATTCAATCACAACAAATTGCGTGGGCAAAATAGACGAGCAAAATAATATGGTGACATAGCAAAAGGAGGGCGACCGCCCTCCTTTATTGATTTAAATTTATGAACGAAGCGGACACAAAATGCCTTTTTCTTTCATGTATTTCTTGTTAATAGCCGCAATACCTTCGTGAGTTGTGGTATAAAATAACAACTCACCGTTTGAATCAATAAAAGCAATGTCATCAATACCAAAATCTGTATTTTTGACCTCATAACCATTATTGCTAATATCTGAAATAAAAAAAGATTCAAAGCAACTCAAATAATCGAAAAAGTTTCTTTTTTTCAAGAAAGTATATTGTAAGCCTCTATCACTACTTGTCAGTGTACCGTACCATTGGCTTGTTTTCTCTTTCTCTTCCAATATCATCATTTCCATTGCAGTATTAACAATCGGGTCATCTTCTTCATAACCGTCTATTTGAATAATTATAATTTTTTGGGTATCTTTTCTTATTCTGTTTAAAACTTCAAGATATTGCTCATGATTAAACAAATATATTCTTGTGCAATTTTCAGTTGAATATTTATCTTTTTGAATCATAATACTCACCCCATATTATATTCAAATATCAAAAAGTCCTCTTCTTTTAACGCATGTTTCAAGGTTGATTGCGTCATAAACGCCGTCATCAAAGAGGTCGCAGATTTTTTTGTACTCATCAAGGGGAAGAGTTTCAAGGGTATAGTTGTTTGCAATGCAGAATGCAACGATTTCGCCTGTAGCCTTGTATGCATCACGGAAAGCAAGTCCCTTGCTTACAAGATAATCTGCACAGTCGGTGGCGTTAATAAATCCGCCTGCAGCTGCTTTTCTCATATTTTCGGGCAAAGCGGTCATTGTGTCAATCATAGGAATAAATGCTGTAAGGCACATTCTCACTGTGTCAATAGCTTCAAATGTAAGGTCTTTATCTTCCTGCATATCTTTGTTGTATGCAAGAGGAAGACCTTTCATCATTGTGAGAAGTGCGTTCAAATCACCGAAAACACGACCTGCCTTACCGCGGATAAGCTCTGCAAGGTCAGGGTTTTTCTTCTGTGGCATAATGCTGGAGCCTGTTGAAAATGCATCATCAAGCTCAACAAATTTAAACTCCCAGGAGCACCAGAGAATAATCTCTTCACTAAAACGTGAAAGATGCACCATAATAAGTGACATTGCGCAAGCAATTTCAGCGCAGAAATCTCTGTCTGCAACACCATCAAGAGTGTTCTGTGTATATCCGCCTGAAAAACCTAAAAGCTCGGCAGACATTGCTCTGTTAATAGGATATGTAGTGCCTGCCAAAGCACCTGAGCCGAGGGGCGAAACATCCATTCTTTCAACGGCATCTTCAAGTCGGCTGACATCACGCTTAAACATTTCAATGTATGCACCGAAGTGGTAACCCATTGTAATAGGCTGAGCACGCTGAAGATGAGTGTAGCCCGGCATAACCATTTTGGAATATTCTTTCTTTTTCTTTTGGAGAACTGTGAGAAGTTCCTCAAGCTGAGCCTTGATTGATGCACATTCTTTTTTAAGGTACATTCTCACATCGGTAGCAACCTGGTCATTACGGCTACGGGCTGTGTGAAGTCTTTTACCCGGGTCGCCTACACGGGCAGTGAGTGTCTGCTCAATAAAGGTGTGAATATCCTCTGCATCCGGGTCAATCATAAGCTCACCTGCTGTGATTTCATCACGGATTTTATTAAGCTCTTTAACTATAATATCGCAATCCTCCGTGCTGATAATTCCCTGTGCACCAAGCATTGTTGCGTGACCGATGCTGCCGTTGATATCTTCCATATACATACGGCTATCGGTTGCTATTGATGAATTGAAGTCGTTGGTTTTTTTATCAGCCTCTTTTGAAAAACGGCCTGCCCAAAGTTTCATTTTTGTCGCTCCTTAGTTTATAAATCTTAGCTATTTTATCATATAAATTATGTCAATGCAATTATTTTATCACTTTTATTACTGCATTATTGGTTTTTGTGTAATGGTCAGAAAATTCAAGTGCACTTTTAAACAGCTTTTCAGCAGAAGAGAAGCTGCCTTTTTTATTTGAATAAAGGGTTGCGAGGATGTCGCCTTTCTGAACCCTGTCCCCTGTTTTTTTATGAAGCAAAATACCTGCCGAAAAATCGATTGTATCATCCTTACTTTCTCTGCCTGCACCGAGAATAACAGACGAAGTGCCGATTTTTTGAGCATCCATAAAGCTGATAAAGCCGTCGTTTTCACAAATAATTTCAAAGCTATGTTCTGCTTTAGGGAACAAATCAGGATTTTCAATCCATTCACCATTACCGCCCTGAGCCATAACCATTGCTTTGAGCTTTTGGAGGGCTGAGCCGTTTTCAACAGCATCAAGTGCCATTTTTTCACACTCATCATAACTCTTTGAGTGAACCAAGCTCAGCATATTTGATGCAAGGGCAATGCAAACCTCGAAAAGGTCGTCTTTCTGCTTGCCGTTTAACACATTTATTGCCTCAATCACTTCAAGGGAGTTACCTATAGCATTGCCCAGTGGCACATCCATATCGGTAATAAGTGCAACTGTTTTTTTGCCTGCGGCATTTCCGATTGCCACCATTTTTTGTGCCAATTCAGTTGATGCTTCAACAGTTTTCATAAAAGCACCACTACCTGTTTTAACATCAAGGACAATCCCCTGTGAGCCTGCGGCAAGCTTTTTACTCATAATGCTTGAAGCGATAAGAGGAATACTGTCAACAGTTGCGGTAACATCACGAAGAGCATAGAGCTTTTTATCGGCAGGCGCAAGATTACCAGTTTGTCCAACCACACAAATCCCGTGCTGATTTACGGCTTTGACAAAGTTTTCTTTTGAAAGCGCAGTGTCAAAGCCGGCAATTGATTCAAGCTTATCAATTGTTCCGCCTGTGTGACCGAGGCCTCTGCCCGACATTTTGGCAACCTTACCACCGCAAGCGGCAACTATGGGGGCTACAATGAGCGTGGTCTTGTCACCAACTCCACCTGTTGAGTGCTTGTCAACAGTGAAGCCGTCAATATCGCTCAAATCAATCATATCCCCCGAATGAGCCATTGCAAGAGTCAAATCGGTTATTTCTTCATCAGTCATTCCGTTAAACCATATTGCCATCATCAACGCAGATGCCTGATAATCGTGTATATCACCTGAGGTAAAGCCGTTTACAAAAAATTCTATTTCTTCTTTTGTTAGGGCTTCGCCCTGCTTTTTCTTTTGGATAATATCATAAATTCTCATTTAATCACCCATAAAATTATTTTCAATCATTCTGCCAACAAAGTCAAATCCGTTAACCGTGCCGAAATTCTGATGAATTTCATTGTGAGCATAAGCAATAAAAGGAACATATTCCCTTGAATGGTCGGTGCTTTCGGTAGAAGGGTCACAGCCGTGATCAGCGGTAACAATAAGCAAATCGTTTTCGCTCATTTCTTCAACAAATCCACCTAACCAGCAGTCAAACTCGCTAAGTGCTTTTGCATAGCCGTCGGTATCATTTCTGTGGCCGTAGACCATATCAAAATCTACAAGATTTGTAAAGCAAAGTCCGCAGAAATCTTTATTTAAAAGTTCTTTGGTTTTTGCCATACCCTGAGAATTATTTTTAGTCAAGTGCTTTTCAGTAATACCCTTACCTGCAAAAATATCATAAATCTTGCCGACAGAAATCACATCAAAGCCTGCATTTTTAAGTCGATCAATAGTGGTGTCGCTTGGTGGCAAAAGTGAAAAATCGTGGCGATTTTCAGTGCGTTTAAAGTTACCGTTTTCACCGGTGAAAGGTCTTGCAATAACTCTGCCCACTGCGTGCTCATCTTTGAGAATTTCTCTTGCAATGCGGCAATATTCATAAAGGGTTTCAACAGAAACAATATCCTCATGGGCAGCAATCTGAAACACACTGTCAGCAGAAGTATAAACGATTAAGTCACCTGTTTCAAGGTGCTTTTTACCAAAATCAGCAATAACCTGAGTGCCCGAATAAGGCATATTACAAAGGATTCTCTTACCTGTTTTTGCACTGAACTCATCAAGAATTTCTTTGGGAAATCCGTCAGGGTAAGTGGGCATAGGTTTGTCAGATATAATTCCGCAAAGCTCCCAGTGACCTGTGGTTGTGTCTTTACCGCTGGACTTTTCGCAAAGCCTTGCTATGCTCGCTGTAGGGTGTTCAACCTTTTCTCCTACTGTGACACCGTCAATATTAAAAAGACCAAGTTTTTGCAGATTGGGTGCATTAAATTCTTTTGAGTTAAAAACCGCTTTCAGGGTGTTACTGCCCTCATCGCCAAAATCTTTGGCATCAGGCATTTCACCGATTCCGAAAGAGTCAAGCACAATTAAAAACACTCGCTGAAATTTCATTTTATCACTCTACCGTAATATAATTGTGTCCGTCAAAATCAAACCAACTGTATTTTCCTTTTTCTATAACCATATATCCATGCCAACTGTCTTCTTTCGGAATAGAAACAGAGCCGGGATTCATAACGGTTATATGCCCTATAGCCTCACACACAGGAACATGAGTGTGACCGTGAAGAAGAATATCGCCGTCAGAAAGTGGCGGAAGATTATCTTTGTTATAAATATGACCATGAGTTGCATAAACCATATTTTTGCCGTCAAAAAGAATTGCATAATCGGCAAGAATAGGAAATTCAAGCACCATCTGGTCTACCTCCGTATCGCAATTGCCACGTACACAGAGAATTTCATTTTTAATTGAATTGAGAAGCTCAATCACTTTTTTAGGTTCGTATTCACGGGGTAAATCATTTCTCGGGCCGTGATATAAAACATCACCCAACAAAAGAAGCTTGTCAGCTCCACTGTTTTTATAACACTCCACAAGCTTTTTGCAATAATAGTATGAGCCGTGGATATCTGATGCAACCATAATTTTCATAAAAACACCTCTTCAAAATTTTAGCATAATAATATTATTTTGACAAGTGCAAAAAGGCTCCCGGTTTCCCGAGAGCCTTGGCTGTTAAACTACATATGTTTAGTTATTAATTCCACCAGATCCATCCGAAAATAAGATAATAAATAATCCACTGGATGGGTGAGAATTTGACTTCGATTTCAAAACTTTCACAGAAAATGTTACCCTGTGCATCGATTACATAGCACTCTGCATAATCTGTGCCTCTGCCATAACTAGAATCAATAAAACCATCGTTATCAAGATAAAACGGAGAATTGTCGTAATCATAATTATAAAGTGTGCAGTAATATGCACCTTCATCACCGTAACCATAAACGTCAGGACCGATATATCCATATTCATTATAATTTAATGTTACATCATCCATTTCTACATCGGTAACTTCGCCAAGGTCTGTTCCGTCAGAAACAACAACGAGAGCATAATAGTCATCTACAAGATTCCATTCTTCATCCAAAAAATAAATATAGATAAGTGCAACACCGTTATCAACAGCCCAAAGGTCTGTAACGAAACCGGTTTCTTCATCATAAATGCATTCAAAAACACCTGAATCAAGACTTATTGCATCAACATATTCATAATCTTCATCCGGTCCGGAATAATCAAATGCCATATACTCACCGGGAGTACCGTAATAAGTAATACCGCTGAATTCAGTTCCCAAATAATCGCACACGTTTTCCTCGTAGATATTTACTTTGTAAGCACTTGCTGAAAATGCAAGAGAAGAGCAAAGTAAAAGGCTGATAACAATAACAACTGAAAGTATTTTTTTAGTAATTTTTTTCATAAATATATCCTCCATAATATTAATTTGACTTGTAAAAATAACCCCCTACAGCCTCCCTTCATTCTCTGTTTTTTCCATATTATCACGGCAATTTTTTGATGTCAATAGTTTTGGTACGAAAGACATTTAAATAGGTACGAATGCAAAAGACTTCCTTTCGGAAGTCTTTAATCCCAATCACAGCCTGTAACTGTGTCCATATCAATTCCTTTTGTGTCGTGAGTTTTGCGAACCAGAGCAAAGAATGCCGAAACAAACGCAGGCACAAGAAGTGTAAAGCTGACGATTCCCGTTATGCTGTTGCCGAGAATAGTGATAATAGGCAAACTCACTGCATAAGACAAAGCAAAGCCTACGGCAGTTACAATAAATTGAGCCGACATAGTTGACGAACGCAGGTTCGTCGGTGCAGACTCACCAATCATCATAATCAGCACGTCATTTGTTGAATAGAAGCTGCCGACAAATGCACCGCAAAGGAAGCCTATAAAATAAGGATTCCACGCAAGCCTTGAACCGAGCGAAAAACCAACAAACGCCATAAGGCAGTTTACAGCCGTGGTAATAGCTGCAGCCTTTCTTCCCTTTGAGTCTGAAATAAAGCCCATTATCACCTGAGCCATCGCACAACCCACAGGGAACATAAACAGTGCCGTTGTCACAGGACCTATGCTTACGGCATTCATAACTTCCTCACCCAAAGAAGCAAACAAACCGTTTTCTACATAATTCTGAGCATATCCGTAAGAAAGAATAACCTGATAATTCACCGTACCGATAAAACCGATATTTACAAGAGACGACGTTATGTAAAGCCAGCGAAGCTGCTTATGCTTCATTGCAAATTTCAGTGCAGTAATAAGTCCTCCCTGGGCATTTTCTGAGCTTTTTTGTTGCTTTTCAAGTTCACGTTCTTCGTCAGTCATACGCAAATATCTAAGGCGTGAGTCAATAAACGAGTCAGTTTCCCTTGCTGTCATCAAAGCAATAAAGCTGCACACAACACCAACAATTGCAGGTATAAAGTAAACCATTCGCCACTCAGAGGCATCGTGCATAAGTGCCTTTCTTAAAAGAGGAATAAGCATAACGCTCATATTTGCGAAAAACTTGATTGAAGAATAAACCCTTGCTCTGTGCTTTGACGGTGATGATTCCATAATATAAACCACGTGCATATCGTGAGGAATAAAAAACTGAATCATACACGCACCGATAAAATAAAGGAATAGGTTATCAGACATAAAAATAACCAGCATCGCAAGGCTCATACCAAAGGTGTTGATAATCAAAAAAGTTTTTCTGCCCCATCGGTCAGCAAGCGGGCGATACAAAAGACCGATTGCTTGAAACGGCACAACGGCAATTGATAAAATATCGAGCAAACCAACAGAGCTTTCACCGTATTTTGAAAAAAGATCATTGGCAATTTCGGTTTTCATCAAGGTACCGATTTGTGATGCAATTTCATCTGTTGCATAAATCAGCGAAATGATGAAAACAAGATAAACAAAATAAAGATTCTTTTTGGGGCGAGCTTTTTCCTTTTCCCAACGGGCAATTTCCTTTTGCCTTTTAAGAATAATTTTCTGCTGCTTTTCGGGAGTGATTTCTTTAACTCTCATATTCATCACCTTTGAATAAATTCATCTGAATGTCATAGGTCGTTGCATAAATAAAAGGGCTTTATTAACCACCTTCATAATATAGGGCCTCATTTTAGGATGATTGTTGACAAAGTCGCTTTTGTTCGCATTTTTGCTTATAAACTCAACAAAATCAGGTGTTCCGTCGATTTTGATTTTTACCTTGTTTTTGTAAAAATCAAAAACAATATTTGTTGTTGAAAGAGTGTTCAACGGTTTTACAACAACATTTAATCTGCCGTCTTTCATAAAAGCATATGACCACAGGATATACGGATAGCCCTTGATTATGACTTTAGTTTCCCTCGGCTTACCGTCAAGACCGCAATCAATAACAACTTCGTCGTCGTCCTCCTTCCACTTAATTGTGAGCACATCCTCACTCAAAGCAAAGGAAAGATTGTTGAGATTTTTACCCGGTCTCATTGCCATACTGCAGATAACTGAACGTGGAATCACGTTAGCAGGAAAAACAAGACCTGCAATAATATCAGAAAGCTTTGACAGTCTGAATGTTTTGTCAACCGGAATTTTGGGAAGCTTTTCACAAGGAACAGCTTTTACATTTTTACTTTCAAGGTAAATACGCAATTGCTCTTCAACTTTGGAGTCGGGTTCTTCTTCAAAAGCACGTGGAAGAATATTTTCAAATGAACGGCTGAAATCCCCGTCATTAAGGCAGCAATTAAAGCTTGCCATAACAAGATCTTTTTCCGGGAAGCACGTCACCTGCTGACCGTACATACCGGTCATACTGTAGCCACCCTTATGAATCCAAAAAAGGTATCCGTAGCCCTCGGTGCTTTTGTTGCCAAAACGAACATGCATTTTGGTTGCTTCTTTTGTCCACCATTCAGGGATAACCTGTTCACCGTTCCACTTGCCGTCATTCAAGTAGCATTGACCGATTTTCGCAAGGTCTCTGAGCTTCATATAGCAACCTGTTCCGCCGACAAGTTCACCAACACAGTTAAACTCCCAGAAGGGTTTATCAATTCCCAAAGGCTCAAAAAGGCGTGGAGTAAGATAATTCACAAGGTTCATACCTGATTTTTTCTGCACAATAGCAGCTACCACATGGGCATCGTTATTACTATACAAAAATCCCCTACCATTTTGGCGAAACGGAGCTTTCATAAACATCTCAACATAATTCCCCCTCATATCCTGAGTAAAGGAAAACTCCTTGTTGCTTTGCATTGTCAAAAGAGAACGAACGGTGATATTGTCCCACTCATCGCTTTCGCAAGCTTCATATTCGGGAAAAATGTCAATCACTTTGTCATCAAGGCTAAACAAGCCTTCATCAATAGCAAAGCCCACCGCAGTTGAAACAACGGACTTTGTAAGTGAAAACATAGTATGAGGCATCTCGGCAGAATAAGGCTTTATGTAATGTTCAAAAGCTACCTCACCTTTATAAAGAATAATAAGACTGTGATTTTCAACATTATACTTATCAAGCTCACGGTAAAACTCAAGAATCGGACCGGCACTGATCTTGTTCTCGCTTTTAACTAACATTCTGCCACTCCCCTTTCTTTGTTCTATTATAGCACTACGGCAAAAATAAGCAAGAGCTTAATCCCAACCGAGATAAAGCTCTTGTTAAACAATTCAATTATTGGCTTGGGGTTCAATCTTTTTCAAAAGATCAACCATTTCATCGTAGAATTTATAGGTTTCTCCTTTATCTGCCAAAAGACCGATTGGTGTGCCGTGATCCCCTTTTCTCACAGGCATAACACTCCACACTCCGGGGTCAGGCTGTTCATCAGGAGAATATGGCTTATGTGGCTCATTTTCAGGATACATCGCAGAGCTGACATCAACCAATCCGTCATTGCCCACTGTGGTTCTGTTGGCACGCTTATCATTGCTGAGCATAAGGTTGGAAGTCAACAACAAAGGGAACTTTATATTTTTAGGGGTGGGTTTGCCCTTTTTGTTTTTCTCTACTGTATTAAACGGATATGAAAAATAATACACCGCCGGAACGGTTTTAATAAATCCGTTCAACTCTTGCGTTCCTTTTTCAGACATATCGTAATCGATACTTTCTTTGCACAAGTAAAGGTCTTTTATTGCTTTCAAAAACGGCTTTTGATCTTTAATTTCATCCGTTTTATGAACACCCATTTGCTCAAGATGAAAGTCAACAAGTTTGCCTTGAAGTCCTGATCGAGCTGCAATCATGGTATAATTCAAGGTTAAGAATTTTGTAAGGCCCATAAGCTTAAACCTTTGAATTGTTTCATAAGCATCTGTACCATTTAAGGGTGAACATATTGCTGTGATGCTGCAAACAAGGTCTTTCTGACCACCAACAAAAAGAGGAGATATATTCTCTTGGTTTTCATTAACCTCATCAGGTGCACCGTATTCAAGAAGATGTACAAGAAGACGAATGGCATTACCGCCAAAGCTGTGACCTACCAGATGGACTTTCCTTTCACTGCTCCAGTTTTCAAACAACGGCTTTTTATATGTTCTGCCGAAGCGTTTGTGACCCAAAACACGGGAATGGTGTTCACCGTAATCAATTCGTGTGCCCATTAACTGAGCGTACAACTCACACGCCTGATCCCACGCACTTGACATAGGACCAACAGATGCCGCATAGCACTCAACACCATTACCCGAAAGATATTCCGTCAGGCTGCCTGTTGTGCCGCCCCAGTAAGGTGCTTTACGGTTTATTCCTTCGTTGTCGCCCCAGCCAAACATTCCGTGAACAAAAACAATCGGATATTGCGTTTTAATTTTGTCCATCATACTCTCTCCTTTGCACTATGGTTTTATTATAACACCAAGCTCAACGCTATTCAACAACATGTTTTTTGATTTGTGTGGATTTAACACATAAAAAGACCCCCGAACTGTGTGTTCAGGAGTCTTAAAATCAGTTAAAATCTTTATTCATCAATCATTTGCTTGCTTCTTCAACAGCAACTGCATACCCACCATCGGGTTGTTACCGTATCCGTGAGGTATGAACAAACGCGACTTTTTTGCACTTTCTTGTTAAAGGTATCATACTTTTTTTACTATGAATCGTACTTTTTGCACTTTATCAGCATACTTCAAACTTTCTTGTAAACAACACTTTGGAGTACAACGGAGGACAAATCCACAAACAACTTATTATAGCTGATTGGATTTATCCAAAATCTCTTTAGCCCTGTTTTGAACAATTTTCTCAAGCATAACAAGTCTGTCTTTACTCAGATTGTAACGACTGTGACGCTTGAATTTAAACTCAAGAAGTTTGCGAAGATTGTTCTTTTGTTCATGCGAAAGAACCGATACAGCTTCCTCTACGAAGTTGTCATAAACACACGGCATTATTGTATCGGCATATTTCTGTAATGCCTCTTCACTTTCCAAAGCATCCCTGCCTGCGAAGTTCAGAAGCGAATTGCCGTGGTCAAATAACGGAGCCGGTGCAACAATCTTGTTGGTTTTACAATCAACCAAAAAACCGAAGTTTCCGTAGTGTCGGTCAGAATTAAATATCACCGCATCAAGCAGAATCATATCATTCAAAGCCTTAACGAAGTCTTCTCCGAGGCTTGCATAAAACTCTTTAACTGCTTTAAAACCGCCCGATTTAACAATTCTGCCAACAGGAACATAGGCAAGGTCTTTGCTCGTGAACAAATCGCAATGAGAGCAAAGCCTACCCTTCCACATTGCAAGGTTGTATTTTACAGCATCTATACCGAGAGCCTCTGCAATCTGATAAGCGTAAAATTCTGAATAAGGCTCATTACCTGTGTTTGATGCGCCTTCCGTTCCGCCTTTGTAAAGACGAATTACACCT
>JAFTXJ010000007.1 GCA_017461625.1 Clostridia bacterium | reverse complement strand
TATTGCTGTGAGCGAAGTAGCACTTCACGGCTTACTTCTGCCCGTGCTTGAAAATTATCACATTTCATATCCCGGTGTCCGAATAAAAATATCAAACTGCTCTACTCCGCAGGCAATTACAGAACTGAAAAACGGTCTTGCTGATTTTGCTTTGGTAACTACGCCGACAGGAATTAAAGATGATATGAAGTCCGTGAATATCAAATCTTTTTCATCTGTCGCTGTATGCGGAATGGCATATTCCAAGCTAAAAAACAAGGAAGTGACTCTTAAAGAGAT
This sequence comes from Clostridia bacterium, assembly GCA_017461625.1. Lineage (GTDB taxonomy): Bacteria > Bacillota > Clostridia > Oscillospirales > Acutalibacteraceae > CAG-488. The sequence goes on along the minus strand of JAFTXJ010000007.1, from coordinate 101,960 downwards.
TACCGAATATCCTATTGTAAGCCTTGATTCGAAAACAAAGACCTATGAGCTTTATTCCAAGTGGTTTTCGGATAACGGGCTTGTATTTTCTCCTGATATAGAAGCCGCAACGACCGATCAGTTATTACCGATGATAAAACATAATCTCGGCATCGGATTTGTACCCGAAATGTTCGTGGAAAACGATAACGAAAAAGAACGTATTATTCGGCTCGGTCTTAAAGAAAAGATTCCGAACGGCTCGATATGCCTTGTGACAAAAAAGGATCGCAGTCCAAGCATAGCTACCAAGAAACTTGTCGATATGCTTTGTGGCGTTAAAGCAAGTTCACAGTTAAGTAAACCGAAAGTGTAGTAAGAATACCGCTATATCAAACGCTCAGCACCATAAAAATTGATACAACGAAAAAAGCGTGGTTATGATTGCCAATGAAATCAAGCAGTTTGATAATGTCAAATAAGAGTTTGTCGAACTGAAAATTTTTTTGAAAAATAATAAAAAATTGCTAATTTTAACTCTTTTTTCTAAAAACAAAGTGGCATCATAATGGTTCGTAACAGCCAGAAATAAATAATTCGAATTCTTTACCCATTGGTGAAGCGTTCGGATTGTGATTATAATTGAATAAAAAACAATGCGACTTGGCAGTGTGTTTACCAAGTCGCATTATCATTTTTCAGAGAGCACTGATGACAAAGGGGAGCAAAAAAACTCATACCCTATGTTTAAATTAACTTTCGAGTAACTATTTCTGTTACTCTTTCACAGATATTGTTTACACGGCACACCCATTCCATCTGATTTTATTCTTTCAGTTGCTCGGTTAAGTCTTCTGTTGTTTTCATCTGTTCAACAAGAGAATCAAACATTTGCTGTGCCTGAATATCAATAACCGAGAGATGTTGCCACAGTTTGCCTTCAGCAATAAGGGTTGTAAAAAGAACTTTATTGTTTTTCAATAGATAATCCTTATGCAACAGTCCCCATTTTCCGAGCCTTATTTTTATTTCTTCGGGTGGCAAGCTGAGGTTAGGAATGTTGAAATCTCCAACCAGTCTGTATGTACCGCCGTTTTGTTCAAAGGATGATTTCATAATTCTTACCTCCTTATTTTTCACTCTTATCAATGATTTTCAGCAACAGCTCATCTACATCTTCAGTAGGTAAATCTTCTGCCAAAAGCATATTGCGGAACTCATTCATGCCATTGATAAGCAAATTACACTCAAAATCCGTAAACTTATTTTAGTTTTCCTTTCCATAACAAAACCTCCTGTTACTTGGTAATTACATTTTACCTTATAACAAGAGGTTAGTCGAATGTGTGAATTTATTTTCGGTAGCCGCTACCGAAATTATTTTTACTAAGCATTAAAAGTTAATATCAGATATAAACAAAAAATCCGAAACCGTCGCCGATTGGCAATAGTTTCGGATTATTTGCTTTTGGTGGAGATGGCGGAAACCGAAGCTACGCTTCGTTCGTCGCTTCGCGACCTTCGCATTTTATGTCCCTTTTGCTGACACAAAAGATGGACTATTGCGGTTTCGATTACCTTATTTACAAAAAAGCCCAAACATCACACAAGTGTGTAATGCTTGGGCTATATGGTGGAGATGGCGGTAATCGAAACCGCGTCCGAAAACTCATTCTCCGAGCTTTCTACGAGCGTAGGTTATCTTTTAAGATTCCCCCGACGGACCGCCGATAAACAGGCTGTCCGCTTCGGTATCCTTTGATGCATGACGGATTGCAAGGCTACTCCTCCGTTCACGTTCACCACTAATCGACGCCCTTAACTAAACCGTGGTACTTTCAGTCAGGACGAGCTGCTTTAAGCAGCTAATGCAACTTTATTGTTGTCGTTTAATTTTAAAAGTTGTGAGTTTTAAAGTGGTCCCACACCACTGCTCGCTTACCCGGGTTCAAAATCCCCGTCGAAATCCTTTCATCCCCATATATTCGCTTCGCTCAAGTGAAGAACGAATAGTGAAAAGTGAAGAGGTTATCTCATCCTCTCTTTCATAGAACGCTCAATATTGCGTGCAGCTTCTTTCTTTGCAGCCACATCGCGTTTGTCATAAAGCTTTTTACCTTTACAAAGGCCGATTTTAACCTTTGCCTTGCCTTTGGAAAAGTAAACGGAAAGAGGGATAAGTGAAAGTCCGTCTTGCTTAACGGTGCCGTAAAGCCTATTGATTTCTTTTTTGTGCATCAGAAGTTTTTTAACTCGTAATGGGTCACGGTTAAAGATGTTACCCTGCTCATAAGGGCTGATATGCATACCATTGGCAAAAATTTCACCGTTGACAATGTTGCACCAAGCATCCTTTAAATTAACCTTGCCCTGGCGGATTGATTTAACCTCTGTGCCGAAAAGCTCAATACCTGCTTCATATTCTTCCAAAACAAAGTAGTCGTGATAGGCTTTTCTGTTTTGGATAACAGGTGTGTTTTTATCGTTGCTCACCCATCACAACTCCTTTCGTATTATATAATTATTTTCGCCTTGATGGAAGCCCTTTATTCTTGGCAGATTTGTATTTTTTTGCAAAATCCTTTGCACCCTTTGAAGTAGCAAGATTTTTCTTGGCTTCTTTTTTCTTTTTTGCTTCAAGCTCTCTGAGCTCGGGGTTTTCTCTGTAAAGAACAATAACTCCGCCGATTACCTGAATAACGTGGGCATTTGTTGCCTCTGCAAGCTGGTCTGCCGCCTCGCGGGGAGTGATTGGGGTGGATTCAAGAAGCACCTTAACCTTAATCAGCTCTCTGGCTCTGAGAGCATCGTCAACCTGAGCAATAATTGCATCGCTCATTCCGCCCTTGCCGAGCTGAAAAAGCGGTTCCAGGGAATTTGCCTTTGCTCTGAAAGCTGCTCTTTCTTTGCCTGTCATTTTATCTGTCATATAATTTTCTCCAATTCGTCAGCCAATAAGCGAAGTGCTTTACCTCTGTGGCTGACTTTATCTTTTTCTTCTGCTGTAAATTCGCCAAAGCTTCTGCCGTCTTCAAACAAGAACAATGGGTCATAACCGAATCCACCGTTGCCTGATCTTTCAAAAGCGATTTTACCTTCACATTCACCTCTTACGGCGATTTTTTTACCGTCAGGGAAAACACATGTAACAACGCTTACGAATCTTGCGGTCCTTTTTTCAAGGGGAACTCCGTCGAGTTCGGCTAAAAGCTTATCATTATTTTTTTCGTCATCGCCGTGTTCACCTGCATATCTTGCAGAATAAACACCGGGCGCACCGTTTAAACAATCAACTGCAAGACCTGAGTCATCTGCAACGCAGGGAAGACCGCTTTCATCACAACCGCTTTGTGCTTTGAGAAGTGAATTTTCTTCAAAGGTTGTGCCTGTTTCTTCAACATCGGTAAGGTCAATGCCAATGTCATCAGCAGTAACAACTTCAATGCCAAGGGGAGTGAGGATTCGCTGAAGCTCCGCCTTCTTTTTTAAATTATGGGTGGCTATAAGAACTTTCATTCATCGTCACCGCTTTCATCATCTTCTTCGTCACGCTCAACTTCATTTTCAAAAAGTCCTTTTGCAAATGCATCGGGATTAAACGGCTGAAGGTCGTCAATCTGTTCGCCTACACCAACAAACTTAACGGGAACCTTAAGATCGTTTTTGATATTGAGAACAACGCCGCCCTTTGCAGAGCCGTCAAGCTTTGTAAGAACGATACCTGTAATCTCGGCAACATTTTTAAATTCTCTTGCCTGATTAACGGCGTTCTGACCTGTGGTTGCATCAAGAACAAGCAAGCTTTCACGGTCGTTATAAGGAAGCTCGCGGTCAATAACCTTGTAAATTTTTGCAAGCTCATCCATAAGATTCTTTTTGTTATGAAGCCTGCCTGCGGTGTCACAAATGATAATATCGCAATCTCTTGCTTTACCTGCCTGAATTGTATCAAAAATAACTGCTGCGGGGTCCGCACCCTCTTTGTGTTTGATGATATCAACACCGGCTCTGTTTGCCCACTCTTCAAGCTGTTCAATAGCGGCGGCCCTGAAGGTGTCGGCAGCACCGAGGATAACCTTTTTGCCCTGAGCCTTATACATAGACGCCATTTTGCCGATGGTGGTGGTTTTACCAACTCCGTTAACACCGATAACAAGGATAACGGAGGGTAGGGTGATAAGACCCATATCCTCACCGCCCTGAAGCATTTCTGCAACAATGTCACGGATGGCATCTTTAACCTGGGCAGGTTTGCGAAGATTCTTTTTAGCAACGTAGTCACGAAGCTTTTCGCATATTTCAACTGCGGTGTTCATACCTACGTCACCCATTATGAGGATTTCTTCAAGCTCCTCATAAAGGTCTTCGTCTATTTCATTTTTACCGTGGAGCATAACATCAATAGCTCCCGACATACTGTTTCTTGTTTTTCTGAGTCCTTTGTTAAACTTTTCAAAAAGTCCCATGGTATTACCTCCAAAGGGAGTGGATTTTAATGTTTATCAGATACGTTCTTTTTAATATTTTCAACCTTTTCACGAAGGTCAGAACGGTTCTTTAGTTTATCTTCAAATTGAGAGATGCTGTAAAGGATGGTGGTATGATTTTTACCGCCGAAAGCTTTACCGATTGCGTTGGTTGACATACCGGTTAATTCACGCACAAGGTATATTGACATCTGACGCATTTCAACAGTGCCTGCATCCTGACGTTTTGAACGGATATCATCAGCAGAAACACCGTAGGTTCTTGCAACCTCCTGAACAATTTTGTCAACGGTGATAGGCTGAGGCTGTGTGTCAACCATAATATCTTTAATGGCAGCCTGAGCGGTGGTGATGCTGATGGGAAGGCCCTGCATTGTAACATAAGCCTGCATCTTTTTAACTGCACCTTCAAGCTGACGGATGTTATCTTTTAACCTCTGAGCGATGTACTGAATAACATCATCAGGAATATCAAGCCCCAATTTAACAGCTTTTCTCTTAATGATAGCCATTCTTGTTTCAAGATCGGGTGGCTGAATATCAGCAATCAAGCCCCACTCAAAGCGGTTACGAAGTCTGTCGTCAAGAGTTTCAATCATCTTGGGAGGCATATCTGATGTGAGAACGATCTGATTGCCTGCTGTTGCAACTGCATTGAAGGTGTGGAAGAATTCTTCCTGAGTTGATTCTTTGCCTGCAATGAACTGAACGTCATCCACAAGAAGAATATCTGCATTGCGGTATTTATTATGGAATTCAACCATATTCTTCTGAGCAAGGTGACGAATAAGGTCATTGGTGAAATTTTCACCTCTTGTATAAACTATGTTAGCGTCAGGGTCGTTCTTTTTAATTTCGTGGCAGATAGCGTTGAGCAAATGGGTTTTGCCAAGTCCTGAATTACCGTGAATAAAAAGCGGATTGTATGAGCCGCCGGGGTTGGCAGCAACGGCAATTGCGGCGGCATGGGCAAATTTATTGGATGAGCCGACAACGAAAGAATCAAATGTGTCGGCATCGGCCTTGTCATCAACTTCGATTTTTTCTTCTTCAGGCTGTGAATAGCCAAGGGAGTCAACAAATTCAATTGGAATTTCAAAGCCCATAATATTATAGAAAGCTTGGTTAAGCTTGTCGATAAAGCGAGTTTCAACAATTTTCTTCTTAAAGCCCGAGATGGCGAGCACAACTTTTTCTTCATTAAAGCTGATAAGTTCAATATCTTTAAACCATACGTTATAAATGGATTCTGAAACAAGAGCCTGGCATTCAGCTTTAACCATTTCCCACAACTCATTGAATGAGTTCATTTAACTTTTCCTCCTCGTTTTAATATTTTGAACATACTTTTGGGCGATACTGATTTATTATATCATAACCGAAAGCTTTTTTCAATTAAAATCTTATATACAAAATATATGAAAATTAACTGTAGTAAGTGTGATTTTTCAGCTTTAATATTTTTAAAAGCAAATAAAAAGGAAATAAACCCTCCTTAAAATAAAAAAAGATTGACAATGGACAAACAATGTTATATAATACTAAACTGCGAATACTGGTTATCAGTATGCTTTTTCACGCTTGAACACCTCAGGCGTTGGAGATAACTTAATTTGATTGGAGGTCAGAAGAATGAAAAGAACTTATCAACCAAAGAAGCGTCACAGAAAGATGGAACACGGTTTCCGTAAAAGAATGGCAGACAGAAACGGCCGTAAGGTTCTCTCTCGTCGCAGAGCTAAGGGCAGAAAGCAGCTTACTTACTAATACCTGAAATTCTGCGGTGAACGGATGAGTAATTTGCCCCAAACAGTTAAATTAAAGCAAAATACCGACTTCCGCCGTGCTTACGGAAGAGGAAAGTCGTTTTCCGAACCTGCGTTGGTTACCTATGTTTTGAAAAATAACCGCGCGGGCGTTTGCCGTATTGGAATAACCACAGGTAAAAAAATCGGCAATGCTGTTGTCAGAAACAGATGCCGAAGAGTCATCGCCGCAGCCTTCCGTGGTTTGGAAGAAGAAGTCAGTGGCGGTTGGGATATTGTGTTTGTAGCAAGATACAAAACAGGTGTATCCAAAAGCACCAAAGTAAGGGAAATAATGCGAAAACAACTCAAAAGTGCAGGTGTGATAAGATGAAAAAAGTGCTTATTGCAATAATTCGCTTCTACCAGAAATTTATTTCCCCCATATTGCCTCCTATGTGCAGGTATTATCCCACCTGCTCTCATTATGCGGTTGAGGCAATTGAGATTCACGGACCGATAAAAGGGTCATTGCTTGCGGCGTGGAGGATTTTGCGCTGCAACCGACTTTTTAAGGGCGGATATGACCCGGTCCCTCCCAAAAAAGAAAAGTGCGATTGCAAGCATAGACATAAAGGAGTTTAAACATGGCCATATACAACTGGTTTTACGATTACATCAGCCCGATTTTCGGCTATATAATGTTAGCTATCTACAAATTTGTAGGTGGTGTAGGCGGTTATGGCCTGGCTCTTATTTTGTTTACTATTCTGGCGCGTACCATCACATTGCCGACCACAATCTCTCAGCAGAGAGGTATGGCAAAGCAGCAGCGCCTTGCTCCTAAAATCAGAAGAATTCAGGAAAGATATGCAGGCAATCAGCAGAAGATTCAGGAAGAAACACAGGCTTTGTATCAGCGTGAGGGTTATAACCCCATGTCAGCCGGTTGTCTTCCCATGCTTATTCAGATGCCGATTATTATCGGCCTTTTCGGTGTTATGTATAACCCGTTGCGCTATGCATTGGGCTTGGGTGTTGATGAAATCAATGTAATTAAAGAAGTTTTCATTCAGTTTGCACAAAACTCACCTGATGAAAGCATCAGTTCATTGTTGAAAAGCAGTTCTCATTACTATCCAATGTATATAATTCAACACTTTGATTCATTTAAGGACTCTCTTGCAGGAAAAATTAGTGGTGAGACTATAAGTGCAATCAGCGAATTTGTTGCTGAAAAGAAGTTTGAAATTTTTGGTTTGCAATTGGGCGTAAGACCAAATTACAAGGAATTCAGCAGATATTGGATTATTCCGATTCTTTCAGGCTTGACTTCATTTGCTCAGACTTATATTATGCAGGCTCAGCAGAAGAAGTTGAACCCGGCAATGGCTAAAGCTCCCGGTAGTGGTTGTATGAATTTATTTATGCCGATTACTTCTGTAGTATTCACATTTATGTTCCCTGCAGGTATCGGTGTTTACTGGATTGTTTCAAACATCTATTCAACCATTCAGAGCTACCTTATGAAGAAATTCCGCGGTCCGCAGGTTGAAATTGCAAAGCTTATGGTTAAAGAAACCATTGAACGCCGTTCAAGAGAAAACAGCCTTAAACAGACAGCAGACTACACCGAAAACAAATAATCAGACAATAATCATCATAGGTGGTGTAATTTTGATAAAAGAAGCTATTGGAACCGGAGCTACCGTTGAAGAGGCTATTGAAGCAGCTAAATCAGCTCTTGGTGCACCCTGGGATGCAGATGTAAGCACCGAGATTTTAGAGCTCCCCAAGAAAAAGACATTGGGTCTTTTTGGCGGTGCACCCGCTAAGGCAAGAGCTTATTATGAAGCTCCCGAAGAAAAGAAAGCACCTGTTGAAAAGGTTGCAAAAGAAAAACCGGTTCAGAAAAAAGAAGAAAAAAAGGTTGCTCCTGCACCCGTTGAAAAGGCAGAAGCAAAAGAACCTAAAGCATACACAGGCGTTACAACCGATATGGGCAAGGTTGCCAAGGATTATGTTTCATCAATCCTCAAAGGTATGGGCGTTGAAGATGTTGAAATTAACGTAACAGAAGATGATGAAAGCATCAGCCTTGACCTTGATTGCGGTAACGGTTATGGCTATATCATCGGCCGTCGCGGTGAAACACTTGATGCAATCCAGTACCTTACAAGACTTGTTATCAACAAAGGCAAGGATGATTACAGAAGAGTTTCAATCAACGCAGGCAACTACCGCCAGAAGCGTGAAGACACTCTCCGTGAGCTTGCTAAAAAGCAGTCAGAAAGAGTTAAGAAATACGGAAGAAATGTTGTTCTTGACCCTATGAATCCTTACGAGAGAAGAATTATTCACACAACCGTTCAGGAAATTGAAGGTGTAAGCTCTCATTCTGTTGGCAGCGAGTCAGATCGCAAGGTCGTTATTACCCTTGCTGAAGGCTTTAAGCCCACAAACCCAGGCCGTGGCAGAAACGGCAGAAATGATTACAGAAGAAGAAATAATAATTATTCTTCATCTGAATCTAAGCCCGCAAGAGCTCCCCGTTCAGATATCGGCGGAAGTCTTTACGGCAAAATTGAGCCTAAAAAGCCACAGGAATAAGAAAAACTCAGACGGCGTGAAAATCACGTCGTCTTTTTTTTGTAAGAAATGCTTATATCGGGCATAATAAAACAGTAATATTTTATGAAAAAGAAAAAGAGTATTGCCAAATTTTTAAATTTCTGTTATTATAAATTCATCAAAAAGAAAAGGAGTGATGTACCTTGTCAGAAAAAGTTAAGAAGCTTAATTACCCTAAAACTATTTTAACCGGCTTCGGTTTTTTGGCTACATCAATCGCATGGGCAATTTATGACCCATATATTACTAAAATTTTGAACAAACTGCTTTCGGGCAGTGATATGGTTCAAAGCTGGAGCAACTTTCTTGTTGAAAAAATGCCGTTTTTAACAAAGTTTGCCGAAGCTCAGGGTGAAGAGGTTGCCCTTGTTGGCGGCGGATTTACACTTGTTCCGTTATTTATCGGTATTATTATGACTTTTGATAACATCTTTGGTGTTATTTTTCAGCCCGCTTTCGGTAAACTTTCGGACAACTGCCATTCAAAATTAGGCAAGCGTCGTCCGTTTATTGTTTCTTGCGCTCCTATTTCTGCTTTGCTGTTTTTCCTTATTCCCATTGTTGCTCTCAACACAAGCAACCTTGCATTGACAATGATTTGCGTTATTCTTTTTGTATTTTCAATGTCATTGTGGCGTGCTCCTGTTGTTGCGTTGATGCCTGACCTCACACCTCCCGAGCTTCGTTCAGAGGGCAATGCCGTTATCAACCTTATGGGTGGTCTCGGTAGTGCAATCGGTATGATCGCAGGCACAATCGGTATTGCTTTGTGTTCACTTTTTGCGGGCTATACAAGCGAACAGATTAAAGCTGATGAAACACTCTCTTTCCCATATGTTTTCCTTATCGGCTCAATCGTTATGATTGCAGGTATGCTCGTTCTCCTTTTCTTTGTTAAAGAAGAAGATACAAGCATCAAGCTTAAGGGTGAAGCCAATCAGTATGCCGACGCTAAAGCAAGAAAACAGGCTGAAAAAGAAGCTAAGAAGGCTGAAAAAGCTGCCAAGAAAGCAATCAAACTTTCAAAGGGCGAAAAGAAGAGCCTTATCTTTATGCTTGCTTGCCTTTTCTTCCTTTTCTGCGGTACAAACGCAATCACCACATTCTTCTCACTTTTTGCTGAAGAAATTCTTCATAAAATCACATCAGAAGCTACAATTCTTATGCTTATCTTTGCTGTTGTTTCAGCTGCTGCAGCTCTTCCTGCAGGTAAGTTTGGTAAGAAGTTCGGCAGAAAAAAGACTATTCTTGCAGGTCTTGCAATTTTCCTTTCTGCATTTGTAGTATTCTTTGGCGTTTTTGTTTCAATGCTTGGTAATAATAATCTTTCAATTAACGATTATGTTACCGTAAACAATGCTTACATTGCTGTTAATGACCAGATTAACAATTATAATTCAGAACTTTCAGATAAAGCTAAGGCAGAGGGTGTTGAGCTTGCCGAAGGTTCGGTTCTCAGCATGGACGGATACATTGAATACAGAAATGCCCTTGAAAGTAACGCTGATGTTTCAGCTTATGAAAATTACGCTGTGTTTGATGAGTATCTTAAAGAAAATGCAGGTGAGAGCATTTATTCAGGTGTTATAAGTGTTTCAAGCTCAATCCTTGAAACTGATGCAAATGCATCTTTCGGAATGGCATTGCAGGCACTTTCAGATGCTGTTAAAGATATTACCAAAATCCTTGGTATTCTTATTTATCCTGTTCTTATTCTTGGCGGTGCAGCCAATATGTTTATCACTGTTAACACATTGCCTCTTGTTCTTGAAATCGGTGGTGTTGAAAAAGTGGGAACATTCACAGGCTATTATTACACCGCAACATTCTCAGCTCAGATTGCTTCTCCGATTGTTTACGGCTTTATCAGAATGCTGGCAGGCACATATATGTCACTGTTCTATTACAGCCCGATTGTGTTTGCAGCTGCAATTATAATGCTCTTATTTGTTAAGCATGGTGAGGCTATTCCTCAGGATCTTATTGACAAAGCTGAAGAGGCAGCTGACTGATAATAAGCTTATAAGGCTTGTACCATTTTGGTGCAGGCCTTTTTGTTTGACAAAATTCATATTTATTTTACATTATGTTGTTGTCTTTTATGATGCAGAGTGTTATAATATATAATGATTAAGAATGAAAGTTGGCGAGAAGTTTGAACAATAAAGATGATCAAAATTTCTTCAGCACTCAGGATGAATATAATAAAAAGGCAGCCAATGGAGAAGTGCGTGGTGTGCCCGATAGTTCAGAAATAGGAGACCTGACGGAGAAATACGGCAAATATATTAATTACGATGAAGATGACGAAGATATTATTGAAGATTATAATAATGAACCGGAAGAATATGAAGAGCCTATGAAACAGAAAAACAACGGATCTTTCTTTAAAAGGAACAACTATAAAAACTTAAAAATTCTTCTTATTTCAATAATCGTTGCAATTATTCTGCTTTTTGGTGCAGCTGTTGCATATCTTTTCCATATTACAGACGGTGCGGATTACGGTGATTCGGGTGTTGATTACAACTCTGACGTAATTATTGAAGAAGAGGATGTAAACCTTGAGGCAATGGGTGACGTTACTGATGCTAATTCGCTTAACGATTTTCTCTATAGCTGGGCAAATAATGATGGCGACAAAATGCACAGCAAAAATGTTCTCAATGTTTTGCTTTGCGGTGTTGACTCAGAAACAGGTACTGCAAGCTCAGGCAGAGCAGATGCTATTATGCTTGTTTCAATTAATAAAAAGACCGAAAAGATTACACTTACCTCATTTTTCAGAGACAGTTATATTTATATGGACATTCCGCGTCAGTCAGGAGGAACGAAGGGCAGATACGAAAAAATCAATGCAGCTTACAGCCTTGGCGGTCCTGCAACGCTGATTGACACTATTGAAAAGAATTTTAAAGTTGAAATTGATGAATACATTGCGGTTGACTTTGCATCATTTAAAAAGCTTATTGATGCATTGGGCGGTGTAACGGTTGATGTTGAACAGAATGAGGCAATGTTTATTCGCAGAACATCTTCTCACAAAAACTTCCCGTACGGTAATGATGTTAAACTCAAAGGCTCTGAGGCTTTGATTTACAGCCGAATCAGAAAGCTTGACAGTGACATTAACAGAACTGAGCGTCAGCGCAAAATTATTAAAGCTTTGCTTGCCAGTGCAAAATCCGCATCAAGCGGTCAGCTTGTTAATGCATACAGGCAGACAGCTGAATTTATAAGAACAGGTTACACACAGTCTGAAGTAATTTCCCTTCTTGCAACGGCAGTTACTCAGGGTTGGATGAAATATGAAATTACGGAAATTACCCTTCCGGAAGAGCAGGGTGTTGAAATGGCTTCGGCTTATGTTAACACATCTTCTGCACGCAATCAGTGGGTATGGATTGTTGACTATCCGATTTGTGCTCAGAAACTTCAGATTGCAGTATACGGTGAAACCAATATTGTTCTTGAATCTGACAGACAGTCAGCTCTTGACTACACAAATGCTAAGAGAAATCCGTCAGGTGGTTCATCATCATCGTCAAGCTCAGGTGGTTCAAGCTATATAACAAGCACAACAACTATCGGTGATTACAGCTCAACATCTGCAGATATTTCAGAATCTACTTCATCCACAGAAGAAAATCCGAGTGAAAGCAGCACAAATCCCATTGAAGGTCTGATACCCGGTATTTCAAGCGGACTTGAAAATCTTATTCCGTCAAGACCTACAAATAACGACCCTACAAATACAACGGGCACCCCCGAGCAACCTCAGGAGCCTGCTCCTGATAACACAGATACAGCAGAATAAGGAGGCTTATTTATGGATATTATGGACATTGTTTCAAAAGGCATAGTTAAAATAGTAAATGGCTACGGCAAAAAAATCAGTAAAACCAAGGTTGCTGAACCTATTGAAAAAGTTCAGCCGACAGTTATTAAAGGTAACGGATATAATGTAGGCTTTTCAACAGCCGAGATTATGCCTGATTTGACAAAAGGCATTACATATTGGATTGCAGGTCACGGTTCAGGTCATAAAATGGAGGGCGTTCTTACCCCGGTTTATGCTTCAGCTGTATGGATTGACTGCGGTAATGATGAAGGTATGCTCTGGATTGGAGCAGATATTGTCGGCATGACCAATATTGAGGTTATGAAAGTGCGCTCAATGCTTGCTGACTTTGCAAAAGAGGTTGGTTGTAAGTGCATCAACATCAGTGCAACACACAGCCATTCGGGCATTGATACTCTCGGATATTGGGGCAAGCCTTTTGCTTCCATTCCCTCTGACGGTAAAGACCCTGATTATATGAATATGCTTATGAACACCATGGTCAAGGTGTGCAAAGAGGCTTATGCCAATAAAAAATCAGGTAAACTTTATCTTGGTACAAAATATCTTAAGGGAGCACAGCAAACCGGTCGAGCAACAAAGGGGCTTAATGAAACCCTCACCCGTCTTCGCTTTGTGCCTGATGACGGAAGCACTGAAACATGGATTATGAACTTTGCAGCTCATCCTAACTCATTGGGTGGCGGCAACAGAATGCTCAGTGGTGAGTACCCTTACTTTATGCGTGAAAAAATCAAAGAAGCTTGTGGTGCAAACGTGCTTTACGGTATCGGCGCAATCGGTGGCGTTGATATGGCTGATTTTGATGAAAATGACAACGTAAATAATATTAAGCTTCAGGGTAAGGCTCTTGCCGAAGGTGCGCTAGCCATTGATAATGATAAAGAACTTGAGCCTGAGATGAAAATTGTTCAGCAGAAGTTTTATCTCCCTGTTGATAACAATGTTCTTATGCTTCTCGGTATGCGTCAAACTTTCAGCAATGACCCGTATCCGTCGAAAAATAGTGAGCTTGGTGTTGCTCTTAAGTCTGAAATGACATATATGCAAATTGGTTCGCAGAAGATTCTTCTTCTTCCCGGTGAAATGTTCCAATCGGCAGTTTTCGGTGGATATGATGAAGCAGATATTTCTTCAACAGGTCTTGGTGAAGAGGCAAACCCGACACCTTTAGTTGAGGTTGCTAACGATCCCAATCTTGTTGTGTTTGGTGTAAGTAATGATATGACAGGCTACTGCGTTCCACCAAATGACTTTGTTCTTAACAAAACTCAGCCGTACCTCAATACAGCTCGTGACCGTTTTGACAGAAGACATTACCATGAAACCAACTCAATGGGACCAAACACTCAGAAAGTGATTAAAGAAACCTTTGAGGACATCCTTAAAAGAGTATAATTTTAAAAAGAGAAGCTTCAATGAGGCTTCTCTTTTGCATAGGTGAAAAAATGATTATTCTGATTACAGGTGCCACACATACCGGCAAAACTGCCCTGGCACAAAGTTTACTTGAAAAATATGCGTTTCCATATCTTTCTGTCGACCATTTAAAAATGGGGCTGATAAGAAGCAACCAGACTGAATTGACTGTTGAAGACGATGAAAAGCTTGTTGATTATTTATGGCCCATTGTAAGAGAGATGATAAAAACAGCGGTGGAAAATAATCAAAACTTAATCGTAGAGGGCTGTTATGTTCCCTTTAATTGGAGAGATGGTCTTGATGAAAAATATCTGAAAGAAATCAAATATATTTGCTTAATTATGACTAAGAGCTATATTGAAAATAATTTTGCAAAAATAGTTGAATTTGCAAATGTAATTGAAAAAAGATTATATGATTTTTACCTTTCAAAAGATGAATTAATAAAAGAGAATGAATATAATTTGAAAATGTGTCAGAAATATAAAAATGAATACATTTTGATAGATAAAGATTATAAAAAAGAAACAACACCTTGGCTTTAAGCTTTGGTGTTGTTGGCTTTTATGGCAATATTCTGTTGGTTACAAAATTTTTGACACCTAACGGGTAATAATAATCAATGGTATCTTTTTCATCAACTGTCCAGGTGAAAAGTTCAATTCCTTTTTCTTTAAGTTGATTAATTTCCTCTGAAGTGTTGACCTTCGGGTCAGCTTTGAAGCTTACACCTCTGTGAGGATTGTCAAGGCACTGTTTAAGATGTTCTTCATCAAGTTTTTCAACGAGATATAAAATATCGATATTTGCATTTATTTTTTCAACAGCTTCGATTGCATCATATTTAAAAGAGATAACATAGCAAGATTCCTCAAATCCGTGCTCGGTGATTGAATTAACAAGGCTTTCAATTCCGCTGTCGGTGTAATCTTTGATTTCAATCATCGGGATTATATTATGTTTAAGGCAGGCATCGAGTGCATCGTCAAGTGACGGCATTTTAAGATTCGGATATTCTTTGTGATTTGCACCGTTATTAATGTTGTATTCCGCAAGCTCAAAATATGTGTAGTCTTTTATGTAGCCGAGCTTGCCCGTCATTCTGATAAGGTGCTCTTCGTGGTTTAAAATCCATACACCGTCTTCGGTGAGATGAATGTCAAACTCAGCGTATTTGTATCCGTTTTTGCCCGCAAGCTCAATAGCCGGTATGGTATTTTCGGGTGCAAGTGCCGAAAGACCTCGGTGAGCTGTGAGGGTTATGTCGTCGGCATCGGTAATTTCACTGAGCTTTACCGTTTCCTTGGCGGGTGTTCTGTAAAATCTGAAATAAAGGTATGTTCCGCCACCAACAATTATGATTATTATACTTAAAAGAATGGCAATCAGCTTTTTCGATTTGCTTTTCATAATAAACTCCTTAACTGTGATACATGAATTGTACTCTTTTGCGTTTCTTCGGTCAATAGCATATGTGAAAATTCATCAAAAAAGTGATTGCTTTTCTGTGATTACAGCTACTTACAGATGAAAAAATAGGTTAATTTGTGAAAATTATCCATAAAAATATTAAAATTCGCTAAAATGACAAGCTCTTTTTGGCAAAAGATACAAAAAACAATCAAATTATTTTTATAAATAAGTGTTGTAATTTATATAACTTTAGTATAAAATAACATTGGATATCTTGACAGGAGGTCAAATCTATGAACTATAAGCTTACAAAAAAACAGGCTAAAGACCTTATTGAGGGCAAGCTCTCACATTATTTTGGCGTAACAGCCGAAGAAGCTACTTATGAGCATTATTATAAGGCGATTGCACTTATTGTGCGTGAAATGATGATGCAGGGCAGAAAAGATTTTTATGAGCAACATAAAAAGTCCGATTCCAAAAAGGTTTATTATCTTTGTATGGAATTTCTTATGGGCCGTTCTTTAAAGAATAACCTCTATAATCTTAATCTTACAAACACTTTTGCTTCAGCACTTAAGGATTTTGGTATTAACCTTGAAAAGCTTTATGACTGTGAGCCTGACGCAGGACTCGGTAACGGTGGTCTCGGTCGTCTTGCTGCTTGCTACCTTGACGGTCTCGCAACCGACAATTATTATGCAACAGGCTATTCAATTATGTATGAATATGGCATCTTCCGTCAGAAATTGGTTGACGGTTGGCAGACCGAGCTTCCTGATTTTTGGCTCCCCGGCGGTGAAAGCTGGCTTGTACCAAGAGAGGATGAGGCTGTTGACATCAGCTTTGAAGGTTGGATTGAAGACCATTGGGATCAGGCTTATCATTCAGTAACAATTCACGATAACAAAATTGTTAAAGCTATTCCTCACGATATGTATGTTGCCGGTAAAGACGGTAAGGGTGTAAGCGTGCTTCGCCTTTGGAGTGCAAAAGCTCCCGGACTTGATATGGATATGTTCAATCAGGGTGACTACATGAGAGCTATGGAGCAGAATGCTATGGCTGAGGTTATCAGCAAGGTGCTTTACCCTGCAGACAATCATTCAGAAGGTAAGAGCCTTCGCCTTCGTCAGCAGTATTTCCTTGTTTCTGCTTCAATTCAGGATATTGTTAATAACCACCTCCGTCATCACGGAACACTTGAAAACTTTGCTCAGAAAACAGCAATTCATATTAATGATACTCACCCCACACTCGCAATCCCCGAGCTTATGAGAATTTTCCTTGATGAGTGCGGATATAAATGGGACGATGCATGGGATATCGTTACAAAAACAGTTGCTTATACCAACCATACCGTTATGGCAGAGGCTCTTGAATGCTGGCCTGAGGATTTGTATAAAAGACTTCTTCCCAGAATTTATGAAATTACCAAAGAAATTGATAACCGTTTCCGTAGCT
Organism: Clostridia bacterium; assembly: GCA_017461625.1. Classification (GTDB taxonomy): domain Bacteria; phylum Bacillota; class Clostridia; order Oscillospirales; family Acutalibacteraceae; genus CAG-488. The sequence goes on along the minus strand of JAFTXJ010000007.1, from coordinate 84,957 downwards.
TTATCTGGAATGCAACAGGTGATGCAGGTAAGGTTGAAAGAATGGCTATCGTTTCAAACGGTGTTATCAGAATGGCAAACCTCTGTGTTGCAGGCAGTCACAGTGTTAATGGCGTTTCTGCTCTTCATTCACAGATTCTTAAAGACAGTGTGTTTAACGATTTCTATACAGTAACACCCGATAAGTTTAAGAATGTAACAAACGGCATCGCTCACAGACGTTGGCTTTGCCAGTCAAACCCCGAGCTTACCGAATACCTCACAAAGCTCATCGGCGGTGACTTTGTATATAACGCTTCAACTCTCACAAAGCTCACAGCTTTTGCTGAGGATAAAGAAGTTCTTGATAAACTTGCCCAAATCAAGTTCAACAACAAAAAAGAGTTTGCAAAGCTTGTTAAGAAGACAAACGGTGTTGACCTTGACCCCAACTCGATTTTTGATGTTCAGGTTAAGCGTCTTCACGAATATAAGCGTCAGCATCTTAACGCTTTTCACATTGTTTCAAAATACCTTGCAATTAAAGAAAATCCCGACGGTGATTTCATTCCTCACACATATATCTTTGCTGCAAAAGCTGCCTCGGGTTACTTTATGGCAAAGAAAATTATCAGCTTCATTTGTGCTTTGGCAGATTTAATCAACAATGACCCTGATATGCGTGGCAGGCTCAAGGTGGTTTATCTTGAAGATTATAACGTTACCCTTGCAGAAAAGCTTATGCCTGCGGCAGATATCAGTGAACAGATTTCGCTTTCAGGCACTGAGGCAAGCGGTACGGGTAACATGAAGCTTATGATTAACGGTGCTGTTACCCTGGGCACAATGGACGGTGCAAATGTTGAAATCCACGAGGCAGTGGGTGATGACAACATTATGATTTTCGGTATGAGCACTCCTGAGGTTAATAACCTTAAGCGTGACGGTTACTCACCTATGAATTATTATCAGAACAGCCCCGAGCTTAAAAAGGTGATTGACTTTATCAACGCAGGTATCAACGGAAAGACCTTCCCTGAAATCGGTGCAACAATCACTCACCATGACCCGTATATGGTGCTTGCTGATTTTGCTGATTATAAGCGTGCACAGAACGATGCCGAAAAGCTCTTCACCGATAAAGATAAGTGGAATAAGATGATGCTTATGAATATTGCCGGTGCAGGTCGCTTTGCTGCTGACCGTGCAGTTAACGAGTATGCAGAAAACATCTGGCACACAAAACCTGTTGTTTTCAGCGAAACAACCAAAAAGAAAAAGTAATTTTCTAACCCTCCGCAAGGAGGGTTTTGCTTTTTTCTATTGCTTTATTCAGATAAAGTTGATAAAATAAAAACACTAAGTTTTAATAGGTGATTTAGATGAAAGCAAAAATTACTCTCGCAAAAGAATTCAGAATAGGAGAAATCGACAAACGAATCTACGGTTCTTTTATTGAGCATCTCGGCAGAGCTGTTTACGGTGGAATTTATGAGCCGGGCCATCCCACAGCAGATGAAAACGGCCTCAGAAAAGATGTTATAGATTTGGTTAAAAAACTCAATGTTCCCATTGTGCGTTATCCGGGCGGTAACTTTGTTTCGGGCTATAATTGGGAAGACGGTGTCGGTCCTGTTGAAAGCAGACCCCGTCGCCTTGATTTGGCTTGGGGAACAACCGAGCCTAATGAATTTGGCACAAATGAATTTATGAAATGGTGTAAAAAGGCTGATACCGAATGTATGATGGCGGTAAACCTTGGTACACGTGGCCCGGAAGAAGCAAGAAATCTTGTGGAATATTGCAATCATCCCGGCGGAACATATTGGTCAGATTTGAGAAAGAGCCACGGAGTAGAGGACCCTCACAATATTAAATTGTGGTGCCTCGGCAATGAAATGGACGGTGGCTGGCAGATGGGTGCCAAAACTGCTGTTGAATACGGCAGAACCGCCCTTGAAGCATCAAAGCTTATGAAATGGACTTCTCCGGGAATTGAAACCGTGCTTTGCGGTTCATCAAGCAGAGGAATGAAAACCTTTGGCGAGTGGGAAGCACAGAGCCTTGAAATTGCTTATGACAGCGTTGATTATGTTTCACTTCATCAGTATTATGATAACAAGTCTGATGATGTTCAGTCGTTCCTGGCAAAGACATTGGAACTTGATGATTTCATTTATTCCGTAATTTGTACTCTTGACTATGTTAAGGGTAAAAAACGCTCAAAGAAAACAATTAACCTTTCATTTGACGAGTGGAATGTTTGGTATCACTCTCACAATGCTCCGTTTGATAAGTGGAGCGTTGCGCCGCCCCTTCTTGAAGATATTTATAACTTTGAGGATGCGCTTCTTGTCGGTTCAATGCTTATCACACTTCTTCGTCATTGTGACCGAATTAAAGTTGCCTGCCTTGCTCAGCTTGTTAATGTTATTGCGCCTATTTTCACCAAAACAGGCGGCGGGGTATTTGAACAGACTATCTTCTTCCCGTTTATGCACCTTTCAAATTACGGCAGAGGCAGTGCTCTTCTTCCGTTGATTGACTGCCCCAAGTATGATTGTAAAGAATTTACCGATGTTCCTTACCTTGAGGCTATTGCAACATATAACGAAGAAGACGAAGAAATGACAATCTTCTGCGTTAATAAGAGTCTTGACGAAAGTGCAGTTCTTGACGTTAACCTTATGGATTTTGACGGTTACAAGCCTGTTGAGTTCATTTCAATGGACGGCTATCACAAAAAGGACGAAAACACATTTGATGTAGTTAATGTTAAGCCACACAACAACCCTGTTCCTGAAATTGATGGAACAACCCTCACAGCAGAACTTAAACCATTCAGCTGGAATGTAATCAGACTTAAGAAATAATTTAATTGGATTTGAAGGTGTCGCTTATGGGCGGCACCTTTGTTAATTTGTTGGCGTATTGTATTTTTGATTTTTTTATGGTAAAATAGTAATATCAATATTTTGCTCATTTTTGGAGGTCAGTATGACAGTTTTTGAAATTGCCGATGGCGTAAGGCTTGTCAGCATTAAAACAGACAAATTTAAAACAAGCCGACTCAGCTTCACTATGGCAACTCCCCTTGAGGGCAATATTTCTGCTAAGGCGATTTTGCCGTATCTTCTTCGTCGCAGGTGTGCCGAATATCCTGACTTCACCGCATTTAACGGTGTGCTTGATGAGCTTTACGGTGCAGTTGTTTCTTCTTCTGTTGTTAAATTGGGAGAAAATCTTATTTTATCAATAAATATGACAGCGGTTGATGACCGCTTTGCTTTAAACGGTGACAAGGTTACCGACGAATGTGTTCGTCTGCTTACAAAGCTTGTGTTTGAGCCGATTGTTGTGAATGAAGCTTTCCCTGATGATATTGTTGAGGAAGAAAAGCGTCTTCTTATTGAAAAGCTTGAGGCTGAACAGAATGACAAGCGTCATTATGCCTTTGACCGTTGTGAGCAGATTATGTTTGCCAATGAAGCATACGGTAAAAACAGATTGGGAACTGTTGAAGAAATTTCAGCTCTCACCGGTAGAGATATTTATCTTCAGTGGCTCGATTTGTTAAAAACAGCAAAAATGCAGCTCACCATGGTTGGCAGCAGTGAGCCTGATATGATAAAAGACATTCTTACAGAAAAGTTTTCAAAAATTGAACGTAATCCTGTTGTGAGAGAAACTGAATTTTTTGCAGGCTTCCCAAAGCCAAACTATGTTTGCGAAACTCTGCCTGTTAAGCAGGGTAAGCTTGTTATGGGCTTCAGAGTTGGTATGAGAAATGAAGATGACAATGTTTACCCCATGAAGGTTGCTGTTGATATTTTTGGTGGAGGAACTTATTCAAAGCTTTTCAGCGTTGTGCGTGAAAAAATGAGCCTTTGCTATTATTGCTCTGCAAGTCTTTTTGCTCAGAAGGGCGTTATGATGATTCAAAGCGGTATTGAAAATGCAAACGAAGAAAAGGCAAAAAGTGAAATTTTAAATCAGCTTAAAGAGGTGAGCGAAGGTAACTTCACCAATGAAGTTTTTTCTTCATCAATAAAGAGCATCTGCGACGGCAGACTCAGTGTTAATGATATTCCTGAAAGCCTTTGCAGTTGGTACACTGCTCAGATCTTAAGAGATGAGCTTATTTCACCTGAAGAGCAGGTTGAAAAGTTTAAGGAAGTTGATAAGGCTCAGGTTATAAGAGCCGCCAAGACTATTATGCTTGATACAGTTTATATGCTCAAAGGAACAGGGGAGGGTGAAGATGATGGAAATTAAAGAAATCCGTAATGACGGACTTGATGAAATGTATTATGACATAACTCATCCGTCAGGCCTTAAAATTCTTGTTATGCCCAAAAACGGATATTCAGGTGCGTATGCTGTTTTTATGACAAAGTACGGCTCAATTGATACTCAGATTCCTCTGACTGACGGCTCATATAAAACAATCCCTGAAGGCACTGCACATTTTTTGGAGCATAAGCTATTTGAAAGTGAAGATCTTGACGCTTTTGAACGCTTTGCCAAAACAGGAGCTTCTGCCAACGCTTACACAAGCTTTGACAGAACAGGCTATCTCTTCTCGTGCTCAGGCAATTTCAGGCAGAATCTTGAAATTCTTCTCGATTTTGTTCAGCATCCCTATTTTACTCAGCAAACTGTTGAAAAAGAGCAGGGGATTATCGGCCAGGAAATTATGATGTATAAAGATGTTCCCGATTGGGAGATTATGTTTAACCTTTTCAGGGCAATGTATCATAATCATCCGTTGAGAACAGATATTGCAGGCACTTGTGAATCAATTGCAGAAATTACTGCCGATATGCTTTATGATTGCTATAACAGCTTCTACAATCTTGGCAATATGGTGCTTGCAATTGCAGGTAATGTAAGTGTTGATGATGTTATTGAGGTTGCTGACCGAGTGATTGATAAAAACGGTGACGGCGGAATGATTGAAAGAAAGGTAATTGATGAGCCAAAAGAGATTGTTACTCATTATACAGAAGAAAAGCTTTCTGTTTCAGCTCCTCAGTTTATGCTTGGCTTTAAAGAGAATTACCCTGACCCTGCTCAGCCCACAAAGCGTGAGCTTGCAATTGATATGATTCTTGATATAATCGCAAGTCCGTCTTCACAGCTTTATAAGAGACTGCTTGATAAAAAGTTGATTAACACAACTTTTTCTTATGAATATTTTACGGGGTTCGGTTACAGTGCCGTTCTTTTTGGCGGTGAAAGCTCTGACCCGAAAGCGGTTGAAGCAGAGATAAAAGCAGAAATTCAGCGGTTCAGAGAAAACGGAATCAGCGAAAAAGAGTTTAACAGAACTCGCAAAAAGCTTTACGGCAGAATGATTATGGGGCTCAATGACGTTGATGAAATTGCAAATAATATGGCGATTTCATATTTCTGGGGTGAAGATGTTTTCACTGATTTTGAAGAATATGAAAAAATCACCGCCCAATATCTCAATTCTTTGCTTAAAGAAATTATGCTTGATGAATACAGTGTGCTTTCTGTAATTTCGCCAATAGAGGAGTGATTTGATGGATTCTGCAGTTGTTTATTTTACGGGGATTGACAGGGGCTTTACCGTTTCGTCAATTCTTGCTCAGTTTAATCTTTTTGGTAATGATATAACAATCCGTTGGTACGGTGCGATTATTGCATTTGGCTTTTTGCTTGCCGTTCTTTTTGGCGGCAGAACGGCATACAAATGGAAAATGAGCCTTGATAAAATGATTGACGTGCTAATTTACGGCACAATTTTCGCCATTATAGGTGCAAGACTTTATTATTGCATTTTTGAATGGGACAGATACAAAGATAACCCGCTTGAAATTTTTGCAATCTGGAACGGCGGACTTGCAATTTATGGCGGAATTATCGGCGGAATTGCGGCAGCTTTTGTTGTATGCAAAGTAAGAAAACTTAATTTTTATAACCTGCTTGATATTGCAGGTATGAGCCTTCTCATAGGTCAAGGCATAGGCCGTTGGGGCAACTTTGCCAATCAGGAGGCATTCGGAACAAACACCGATTTGCCATGGGGTATGTGGAGCAAAAAAACTGCCCTTTACATTATAGATCATCAGGATGTTTTTGCTGAAAAGGGTATTGAGATGGATCCTGATCTTCCTGTTCATCCCACGTTTTTGTATGAATCAATATGGTGTATTGTCGGATTTTTTGTATTGTTTTTTATTACAAAAAAATTAAGAATTTTCAGCGGTCAAACCTTCCTTTGCTATGGCATTTGGTACGGAACAGGCAGAACTATTATTGAGGGCTTCAGAACAGACAGCCTTTATGTTGGTGACACAACCATCAGAGTGTCACAGCTTTTATCTTTTGCTATTGTTATGGTCTGTGTTGTTACATTGATTGTTTTAACAATGAAATACAAAAAGAACCCTCGGCCTATTGATGGTATAGACTTTTTTATGGAAGAAAAGCTCAAGGCTGAAAAAGAAGCGGAAGAGACGCTTCACAGTGTTGAAACAGAAGTTGAAATAACAGTGAATGGAGGAAACGAAAATGAAAAAGAAACTTTATAGAAGTGTAAAAGATAAAAAGTTTTGCGGTGTATGTGCAGGTGTTGGCGAATATTTTGATATTGACCCCACTATCATAAGAATTATTTATGCGTTGCTTACCGTTTTTTCAGTGGGTTTTCCCGGTATAATTCTTTATATCATCCTTGCTTTTATTATTCCTGAAAATCCTGTGTCAGATATGGATGATGATTTTAATAGTAAATAAAAATTTATATTGAAATTTTTTGAAACAATGATATAATGTATCAAAATGGAATTTTTGGAGGGATATGCTATGAACAAAATTTTACAGAGGGTAATGTCTGTTGTTTTGTCATTAGTGATTCTGTGCGGAGCTGTTATTGTTCCCGGTTATGCAACCACAGGTGAAGCAGGGAGCGACTATGTTTATGATGAGGGTCACACCCCACTTACAACGGTGCAGTTCGTTTCGTATTGTGACACAATTAACAATGCTTTTGAGGCCCTTCTGGGAATTAAACTTATTCCTGAAGAGAAGCTTAAGGTTGAAGTAAACGGATTTTTAAATGAGATTTTAGCCGGAATTACTGAATCAACCGGCAGCGTGGTTGACTGCCAGTTGATAATTGACAGCTTACCTTCTCTTAAAGGCAATTCAAATGAAATTAAATCTTTGCTTAAGATTGATATGTCTGTTGTTGACCCTGCCCTTAAAAAGATGGCAGATGAATATTATGCTCAGGACAATGTTATTGCAGGTTTTGTAATAACTTTTTTAAGAGCCTATCTTAAAACTATTGACAGTTGCGAGCTTTATTCCGTTCCTGTTGAAGGTGAAAACGGTAAATTTGAGCTGTTTTTAACTGTTAATTATGAATATGGTGAGCCTGACGGATTTTCAACGGGAATTGTTTATGACTCTGTAAACGGTACACTTAACAGCAAAAATAATACAGGCGTTTTAGACCTCGGTTTTGTTCTTGACACTGAAGATTATTTAATTTCAACTGCTGTTAATTCATGGCAGAGAAACTTCGGTTTTACTATGGTTTATGACATTTTTTGCTACATAACCAAAATTTTTGATTATGTAACAGTAAGAGTTAAGTTTGAATATGATAACCGTGAGTGGATGGTTCAGCTTTGGAAGGGTAAGTATCTTGTTGCCCCCGGTGGCGAAATCGGAATTTACACTCGTGAAATCGGAGCACCGGGCACATTTTATAACTGTGCCGCTGATGAAGATATGATGGTTATGAGCATGAAACTTTATCATCATGATGATTTGCTCTTTGAAATGGAGCCGACGCTTCACTGGTGGCTTACGGGATTTAAACTTCACCCCAAAGCATATGCACCGGAAAGTCTTACACTTCACGGCACGATTGACTTCCCGACAGTTGAAATGGCAAACCTTTTTGTTACCTCAGCGGCTGAAACCGGCGAGATTAAAACAACACAAAATGGTGCAAATGTTGCATTTGTTTGGTAATTTAATTCGGATATGCAGATATGCATATCCGAATTTTTGTATATATCGTTTATTGATTTATTTGAAAAATAGTGATAGAATGTTCACACTGATTTTTTGGAGGGATATTATGTCATTACTCAAAAAGCCTATTTCGGCACTTATGATTATTATTTTAGTTTTCACATCTGCAATGGTGCCAACTTTTGCATTGAACGGTAACCGTGATGAGCTTTCAGATGAAGAGCTTAATTTGAACGGTTACATACCTTTAACAACCCAGCAGTTCATCGATCAGGTGGATTCATTAAATGATGCCATTGAAGTTCTTCTTGGTGTCAGACTTATTCCGGAAGAAAAGCTTGCTGTTTCTGTTACAGGTCACCTTAGTGATATTTTTGCTGACCTTAAAGAAGTTAGCGGCGGTGTTCTTGACTGTGAACTTATTGCCAACAGTCTTCCTGCTGTTGCCGGAAGCTCTGAAAAAATCAAATCAATTTTCAAAATTGATATGGAAACACTTGAACCTGTTCTCAGAGAAAAATCTAAAGAGCTTTTCGCAGAAGGCAGTGCTCTTGGTGCAACAATCGTGTTTATTATAAGAGTATATCTCAAATCAATGGTTGAGGTTGAGCTTTACTCTATGCAGTCTGAAACAGATGCCGATATTTATAATATTTGCATCGACATCAAATACCTTGACGGCAGTGAAGAAACTGCATTCACAGGCCTTCAGTACAACGCAAGAGAAAACACCCTTGATAACGTTGATGATACAGGTATCCTTGGTTTCGGATTTGAGCTTGATACAGAGAATTATGTTCTCACAACAGTTGTAAAGTCATGGCAGAGATATATGGGCTTTACACTTGCTTATGACCTTTTCTGCTATGCTACCAGCTTCCTTGATTATGAAACAGTCAGAATCAAGTTTGTTTATGACAACAAAGAATGGATGATTCAGCTCTGGAAGGGCGGCAGATACCTCATTGTTCCCGGTGGCGAAATGGGAATTTATACTCGTGAAATCGGAGCTCCCGGAACATTTTACAACTGCGCTAACGATGAAGAAATGATGGTTATGACAATGGAAATTTATCATCACGATGACCTTCTTCTTCAGCGCGGACCAATGAAACACTGGTGGCTTACAGGATTCAAATTCGGACCGAAAACATATTTGCCCGAAAATCTTACAATGAAAGGCACATTTGAATTTCATTCTCAGGAAATGGCAGACCTCTTTGTAGCATCAGCTGCTGCAACAGGTGAAGTTGAAACAACTCAGAACGGAGTTAATGTAGCTTTTGTTTGGTAATTATTTCAGGTGCACAAAAGTGCACCTGATTTTTTGTAAAAAGTGTTGACAAAATTTGTGCATTGTGATATACTCATTTATACCGCATATTTCGGGCGTTGCTATGCAACACAAGTGATTTATCCGCCCCACAGTAGCGAGTCCATAATAAAGGAAGGTAAGAAAAATGTACGCAATCATTGTTACAGGCGGCAAGCAGTATAAGGTTGAAGCAGGTGAAACTGTTTACATCGAAAAGCTTGACGTTGAAGCAGGCGACGAAGTTGTTTTTGACAAAGTTGTTGCAGTTGGTAAAGACGACGGTATTGTTGTAGGTGCTCCTTATGTTGAAGGTGCAACAGTTACAGCAAAGGTTGAAAAGAACGGCAAAGCTAAGAAAGTTGTTGTTTTCACCTACAAAGCAAAGAAAAACGAGAAGCGTAAGAAGGGTCACAGACAGCCCTACACAAAGGTTGAAATTTCAGCAATTAACGCTTAATTTGGTATGATTAAAGCCAGATTTTTCAATCATGGTGATTTGCTCACAGGCTTTGAATTTTCCGGTCACAGTGACAGTGCAGAGTATGGTGAAGATATTATCTGTTCAGCAGTTTCTTCAGCAGCGTATATGGCTGCCAACACAATTACCGAGATTTTATCAGTTGATGCTGATATCAGAGTTGAAGACGGATATCTTTATTTAAAAGTTAAACCGTTGAGTGAAACACAAGCGATTCTCAAAGGCTTACAACTGCATTTGATAAGCCTATCACAGGATTATCCTAAAAACATTAAAGTTACAAACATCTAAACGGAGGTGCCATAATGCTTAAAATCAACATTCAGCTTTTTGCTCATAAAAAAGGTATGGGTTCAACCCGTAACGGCCGTGATTCTGAATCAAAAAGACTCGGCGTAAAGCGTGCTGACGGTCAGTTTGTTCTTGCAGGTAACATTCTTGTTAAACAGCGCGGAACACACATTCACCCCGGCAACAACGTTGGCAGAGGTTCTGACGACACACTCTTCGCTCTTATCGATGGTAAGGTTAAGTTTGAGCGTGTAGGCAAAGACCGCAAAAAGGTTAGCGTTTACGCAGTTGAGCAGTAATTGCAAAAAATAAAGCACCCAAAACGGGTGCTTTTCTTTTTATCCCCGCCTGAATTGTTACTGCAACAGACGGGGTATATTAAGCGGATAATTGCTTACGCAGGTGCAGTTCCCTCAGGGCTTATGCCGCTGCACCGTTTATATCCGCATGTCTTTATTCTTTACTTCCCAATTCAATATATGCAAAAATCTCATTTTTGCCAAAAAAGACTGCCTTAGCTTTTGCCAAGACAGTCTTTGTGTTATATATCGTTTTTAATAATATCTTCGTAGCTTTCGCCTTTGATTATTAACTTTGCTTGTCCGTCCTTTACCATAACAACGGGTGGGCGGGGGATTCTGTTGTAATTTGAAGCCATGGAGTAGTTGTATGCTCCCGTTGAAAGAACAGCGAGAATATCACTCGGCTCAACCTCAGGTAAGCAGATATTTTCCTGAAGCAAGTCGCCGCTTTCACAGCATTTACCTGCAACAGTTGCAGTGAGAGACTTTGTGTTGTTTATTTTATTTGCACAGACGATTTCATAATCGGATTGATAAAGAATGTATCTCGGATTATCTGCCATTCCACCGTCTACCGAAACATAATTTCTGATGTCGGGAATTTTCTTCACAGAGCCGATAGTGTAGAGTGTAATTGCGGTTGCACCCACGATTGAACGGCCGGGCTCAATATAAATAAACGGAACAGGAAGACCGTATTCATCTGCTTTAGTGTTGACCACTTTTGCCACATTGTCCATATAATTTTCATAAGCCTCAGGCTTGTCATCAACAAGATATTTGATACCGAATCCACCGCCGAGATTAAGCTCGGTTATGGTAACGCCTGTTTCAGTTTTAATATCTTTGATGAAATTCATCATTACCTCTGCGGCAAGCTCAAATGGGTCAATGTCAAAAATCTGTGAGCCGATGTGGCAATGAACCCCTTTAAGCTCAACGTTTTCCATAGCTAATGCAGTTTTAACACCGTGCATTGCTTCGCCTGTTTCAAGTGCAAGACCGAATTTTGAGTCGATCTGACCTGTTTTAACAAAGTCATGAGTATGAGCATCAATGCCCGGCTTGATGCGGAACATTATGCTTACTTTTTTACCCTTTTCACCTGCGATAGCATTAAGAGCTTCAAGCTCTGTAAGGTTGTCAACCACGATTCTGCCGACACCCGCTTCGACAGCCTCCTCAAGTTCTGAATATTTTTTATTATTGCCGTGAAAACAGATTTTTTCTGCAGGGAAACCGACACTGAGAGCTGTGTAAAGCTCACCGCCCGAAACAACGTCAATACCCATGTTTTCGCTGTTCACAATGCGATAGATCTCTTTACAGCTGAAGGCCTTGCTTGCGTAAAGCACTCTGCCGTTGCCGTTATAGTTTTTTTGAATTGAGCCAACAAAAGCTCTGCAATTTTTGCGGATTTCATTTTCATCATAAACAATCACCGGGGTGCCGAACTGATTTGTAAGCTCGGTTGTGTCACAACCGCCGATTGTAAGATGATTTTGCTCGTTTATATTTAAACAGTCTGAAACAAACATAATTTAACCTCCTACAGCTTTTGAAATAACTGCTTTGATTTCTTCAGCTCCTGTGCCTTTGGTGGCAGAAAAAGGAATTGCCAACACGTCGCCGAATTCGGCAAGCTCAGCTTTTATATCTTCAAGTCTTTTTGCTGTTTCTGATTTATTGAGCTTGTCGCTTTTTGTCATAACAACAATAAAAGGATAATTGTAATGCTTTAAAAATCGCATCATTTCTAAATCCTGTTCTGTAACGCTGTGACGCATATCAGTCAGCTGAACTACTAATTTAATGTTTCTGCCTGAGCTGAAATAGCTTTCCATAAGGTCAGACCACCGACGTTTTTCATCAAAAGAAACTTTAGCGTAACCGTAACCGGGAAGGTCAACCATTTTCACTCCGTCACAGTCGAAGAAGTTGATTGTAACGGTTTTGCCGGGAACAGAGCTGACTCTTGCGAGATTTTTGCGGTTGAAAATTTTGTTGAGCAAAGAGGATTTACCAACATTGGAACGGCCGGCAAAGGCGATTTCAATGTTATCGGTTTTAGGTAACTGAGCCGAAACACCGAAAGAAGTTTCAAATTTAACGTTATTAAAATTCATTTAATCCACCTGCTCTTATTGTAGTGTAGGTTTTTTCATTTTTAATATTCAATGAAGCGGCAGCCACTGCCTTGCTTTCACTTTTGCAAAGGGCAGTGTCAAAAACTTCACTCAGTTCACTAACGGGCACAAACTCAATGGCTGATTTAACAACATGGTCAACCTCTGTAAGGTCAGGAATATTTTTTTGAGGAATGATAACAGTTTTGATTCCTGCTCTGTAGGCTGCCATTGTTTTTTCTTTAAGTCCGCCGATTGGAAGAACCCTGCCCCTTAAAGAAATTTCGCCTGTCATTGCCACCTTCTGATTAACGGGAATACCTGAAAGAGCAGAAACGAGGGCTGTTGCCATAGTTACACCTGCTGACGGACCGTCTTTGGGAACGGCACCTTCAGGGAAGTGAATGTGAATATCTTTCTCTTTATAAAATTTGCTGTCAATGCTATATTTGTCAGCATTAGCTCTGATGAAGCTCACTGCTGCCATGGCAGATTCTTTCATAACGTCGCCCAAAGAGCCTGTAAGTTCTATTTTGCCGCTGCCGTCAAGCACGGCAACCTCTGCCTGAAGCAGTTCACCGCCGACAGCAGTCCATGCAAGTCCGTTGACAACACCCACAACAGGGCTTTCTTCAACAGATTCCTGCGTGAATTTTGCCGCACCGAGAAGTGATTCAAGGTCAGTGTCTTTGACCGAAACCCTCTTCTCACCGTCTTTAACGATTTTAACGGTGGCTTTACGGCAAAGGGCAGCTATTTTCTGTTCAAGCTTTCTCACACCGGCTTCACGTGTATATCCGTCAATCAAAGCGTAAAGTGCCTTGTCTGTGATTCTCAAATTGTTGCCGTTAAGTCCGTGAAGTTTCTTTTGCTTATTCACAAGGTGATTTTTAGCAATTCTGAATTTTTCTTCCCTCGTGTAGCTTGAAAGCTCAATGATTTCCATTCTGTCAAGCAAAGGTGAGGGGATGGTTGATTTGTCGTTGGCTGTTGTAATAAACATTACCTTACTTAAATCAAAGGGGATTTCAATATATCTGTCAGTAAATGTTTTGTTTTGTTCGGGGTCAAGCACCTCGAGAAGTGCTGAAGCGGGGTCACCTTTGTAATCAGCACCGAGCTTGTCAATTTCATCAAGAAGAATGAGTGGGTTGTTGACCTTTGTCTGCTGAATTGCAGCGATAATTCTGCCCGGCATTGAGCCGATATAAGTTTTTCTGTGACCTCTGATTTCAGCCTCGTCAGAAACACCGCCCAAAGAAATTCTGGCAAACTTTCTGCCGAGAGCCTCTGACACAGATTTTGCGATAGAAGTTTTACCGACACCGGGAGGGCCGACAAGGCAAAGAATCTGCGCTGAAGATGAGTCGGTCAGATTTTTAACTGCCAGCGATTCAATTATACGCTCCTTGACCTTTTCAAGTCCTGTGTGGTCACGGTCAAGCACCTTTTGTGCGTTAACCAAATCAAGGTTGTCGGTTGTATTGATATTCCACGGCAAAGCAACGCAAGTTTCAAGGTAAACTCTCAAAACGTTTGCTTCGGGGGATTGATACTGCATTTTTTCAAGGCGCGAGCATTCTTTGAGAAGCTTTTCTTCACTCTCTGCAATAAGAGAAAGTGATAAGATTTTTTCTTTCAGTTCATTGCTTTCTTCTTCAGGTGAACCGCCGTCGTTAAGCTCTTTTGAAATTATCTTCATCTGTTCGTGAAGATAATATTCACGCTGACCTTTGTCTATTTGTTCCTGAACCTTGTCGCTGATTTCATTTTCAAGCTTCAAAAGGTCGCCTTCCTTAGCGAGGCGGTAACACATCTTTTCAAGCCTTGTGACGGGGTCAAATTCGTTGAGAATTTTTTGCCTGTCGGTATATTCAAGCATAATGTTGCCTGCGATATAGTCAGCTATTTTGCCGGGGTCGTGAGTTTCAAGGATGTTGAGAATAATATCGGGCGGAAGCTGGGGAGCATATTCAGCGTACTCCTCAAACAGATCTTTAGCGTGGCGAACAAGAGCCTGAGAATAATCGTGCTTTTCTGGTTTGATTGAAGTATCGTTTCTCGGCTTAACTTCACAAACAAGGTATTCTTTGCTGAACAAAACAGAGCAAAGCTTCGCCCTGCGAATACCCTCAACCGAAATACGGATGTTGTCGCTGTTGGGGATTCGCACAATGTGGTTAACCCTTGCTATAGTGCCAACTTTATATAGCTGCTCATAGTCAGGGTCATCGTCACGGATATCTTTTTGGGTAACAAGAAAAATCTCCTGCTTATCTGCCATAGTAGCTTTAAGAGCGTTGACAGACTTTTCTCTGCCAACGTCAAAGCTTATATTCATACCGGGAAAAACGACCAATCCTCTTAATGCCACAGTGGGCATTGAAAAAGAGACAGGTGACGGTGTAATCAAATAAATCAACTCCAAAGGAAAATTACAATCATTATAATACAAATAATATGTTTTTTCAACATATATTCTGTTAAAAAAAGAACAGGGTGCATAACTTGCACCCTGTATGTAAGTCATTATTTGAACTTGCGCTTACGAGCAGCTTCAGACTTTTTCTTACGCTTTACGGAAGGCTTTTCATAATGCTCTCTTTTACGAACCTCTTGGATAACGCCGTCTCTTGAAGTCTGTCTCTTGAATCTTCTGAGAGCGTTATCTAATGATTCGCCTTCTTTAACTTTTACCTGACTCATTTTGTTCCCTCCCTCCGCTTATTGCAAGGGGTATTTTTATTAATGTACGATACATTCTAACACATATAATTACACCTTGTCAATAAGAAATTTAAAAAAATTTACAAATACTCTGTTGAAAAACATCATATTTAATGTTAGAATGTGAAACAAATAAAACTTTGAAAGGGGTTAGCCCTATGAAATGCCCTAAATGCGGCAAAGATTTGCCGGATAACGCTGCAAACTGCAAAAAATGTGGTACGATATTTAAAGAAAATAAAGGCAATGCGGAAATGGATGCCTATTTAAAAAAAGAAAAAGAGAAGGCTGCCAAGAAAAACGCAAAGCTTAAAAATAAAAAAACGGTCAACAAAGGTCTTGTAATCGGTATTGTTGCTGCGGTTGCCGTTATATCTGTAGCTTTGGTGCTGCTTTTTCACTTTGATATAATCGGAAGCCGTAATCCAAACCGTGTTGAAGAAAAAGGTCCTCTTGACATTGAGTATACATTTGAGGTTGATGAAGATGACTCAATTGTTATGAAATTCGGTGATGTTGAAATCAGTGAGGATGAGTATGAGTTCTTTTACCGTCAGAGCTATTCAACTTTGAGAAACAGTGCACAGCTTTCTTTCAAAGACTATATGGGTAAAAAACTTGGAGCTGAATTTGATGAAAGTAAAGATTATTATAGTGAGTATTATCAGGAATATGCTCAGGCTAACCCCAACACATTTGATTTCACAAGACCTATTGACAGGCAGATTGTTATGGCCGTTGACAGTGAAACAGGCAAAGAGATTTCGTGGCAGGATTATATCCGCAATGATGCCATAAATTCAATGCTTGCTTACAGAGTTAAGTTTGAACTTGCAAGAGAAATGGACCTTGAACTCACCGATGATGTAAGACTTCAGGTGTATGACCATATAGAAGGCTTACGCAGTGCCGTGCGTGAGGGCGGTTATCCTACTCTTGATGAATATCTGAAAATCCTCTTTGGTGAAGCCTGTGATGAAGAATTCTTTAAAAACGAGCTTATCAGAGAATATATGGCAACAAAATATGATACCGAGATTAATGCGCGCCTTATGTCAGAGTATTCTGAGCAAGAAATAAAATCTGCTTATGATGCGGATTATAAAAACTATGATTTTGCCGACCTTTACGTTTATGAAGCAAAGGGTGATGATGCAAAGGCTGTTGCCGATAAAATTGCAAGTGAATCTGTAAATCTTGATGCTTTCACCAATTCAATTTCAGCCAATGTAGGAAACGGAGCTGACAAAGAAACGTATCCTGCAGTGCCGAAGTATTACATTGACAGCAATTATTCTAAAGAGGCAGGCGAATGGGCCTTTGACAAAGCCAGAAAGCAGAATGATGTTGGCGTGTTCAAAACGCAGAACGGCTACACGGTTGTGTTGGTTAATACACCTGTTTATTCAAAAGGTGAGTGCGTCAGCTACCGTGAAATTGTGTTTAATAAATCTGACGCAAACGGTAAAAGCTATGAAGGAGAAGAACTCGCTAAGATTGAGAAAAAGGCAAAAGATATTTATGATGAATGGGATGACGGTGATGCCAACGAAGCCACATTTACCTATTTTGCTATGGCAGAATCTCAAGGAAGCACTGCATCTGCAGGCGGACTAAATGCCGGAAAAGTCAGCACCGAGATGACAGACGGAGCCGTTAAAGACTGGTTGCTTTCAGCAGAAAGAAAAGCAGGCGATACAGAAATTGTTGAAACTGATGAGGCATATACAATCCTTTATTATATCAGCGGATATGATCATTATTGGAACTACACTATCAGAGCAGAAAAGGCAAGCAAGGCTGCCGATGAAAAAATGACCGAAACCAAAGAAAAATCTTACTCAATCAGCTACAGTGAAGAAGTGATTGATGATGTTGAAAGCTCATTTATCAGCAGAATTTCAAAAATCTATTTAGGGATTGAGTCTAAATGACAAACTGTGCTGTAATTTATTATTGCAATGACTATGACTTTGAATGCGAAAAGTTTTTGAGTCTGTTGCCCACTGAAAGGCTTGAAAAATACCACCGTATTAAACTTGAACGTGATAAGAAGAACTGTGTCGGTGCTTATCTTTTGCTTTTAAAAGGTCTTAAAGATTTTGGTATCGACGGTTTTGAGCTTGAATACGGTGAAAACGGTAAGCCTTATATTAAAGGAAACCCGGTGTATTTCAACCTGTCTCACAGCAAAAACGGTTTTGCCTGTGCATTGGATGTTCGGAAAATCGGTGTAGATTTTCAGGAGATTGTAATTCCCCGGGATACAACGGTGAAAAAAGTTTGCTCCCAATCAGAGTTGAAAGCAGTTTCAAATAACAGTATAGCGTTTACCCGGTTGTGGACCCTTAAGGAAAGTGTTATCAAAAAAAACGGAGAAACAATAGCCGATTACGGTAAATATGAGTTCCCGATAATCGGTGAGGATTTTTGTGCTTACGGCAATCATTTTATTTCTTTCGTATATGAAAATTCTGTGATCAGCGTATGCGGAGAATTTCCTGATTATAAAATTCAAAAAATTAAATCGACGGAGCTTTGAGTTCCGTCGATTTTTTTAAAGTTTTATGTATGTTTCTTCGGTTTCATTTCCGTTTTCTCTTACAGAGGCGATGTTGCATTTTTCGCACACCACAAAGAAATATGTTATAAGAAAACCGTAAGGAATGGGGCAGAATTCACCGGGATTTACCGTTGACATCATTGTAAGACCGATGAAAGCTATAAATAAAGTAAGATTAAAATGAGTAACCTTTGATGCAAAAAGCTTACAACGGGCAATAAATTGATAGGCGAATCCTAAAATTCCCATAATGCCAAAGCTGCCGATAACCTGAAACGGTGATGAATGATACCAGTTTATTGCCATACTTTTGCCTTCATAAACATCACTGTTACCTGAATAGCCGATACCTCTGCCGAAAAAGATGTTTGCTTTAAAATCGCTGAGTGCTCTTTGGATAAGGTTGCTTCTTATGCTGTCACCGTCAAGAAAACGTTGGAGCGTGGGCATAAAAAATTCAACAATTGTTCTGGCAAAGGTGCAAAGCAAAACGGTGCATGCTGTGATAATGGCAATGTTTTTGCTGCGATTTTTTTTATCAGTATAAATAAGAACAATAAGGCACAGGGCAAGCTCAATGGTGCCGAACATTGCTCCACCACGTGAGCCCGAAAGCAAAAGGGCGGCATACTCAATAAGACCGAGGAAAAAGTAAGGATACTTTCTCGTTGAAATATAAAACGAAAACGGCATTACCAGCATAAGAATGGTTGAAACGTTGTTTCGCCATTGCATATAGATGATTCTGAATTCGCTGAAAACGATGTCTCTGTACATATAATATTGAAAAAGTACCATAAAAGAGCAAAGAATACCTGCCGCCATCATTATGTAAGATACTCTCATTCGCAAGCTGTAATTTTTGCTTGTGTGAAGATGTGAACTTAAAATCACATACATTATCAGCATACCGAAACCAAGACCGAATGAGTGATAAAGTGAGGCTCCGTTAAAATAATCCTCTGCCGAAATGATGCCTACGCCACCAAGGGAAAACACAAAAGACATCACAACATATGGTATCGTAAGTTTCCCGAACTGAAGCTTCTTTTTGTAAACGGTGAAATGAAATATAACAGCAGGTATTGCAAAAAGAAGAATCCACCATACTGTCATAAACTGATTGAATGAGTCGTAGCATTTCAGCGAAATAACCGAGACCATCATAAAAGAGGGTAGGGTAGCTATTATGTCATCACAAAAGACGAGAATGAGTGACTCCAAAATAACGAACCCGGCAATGCCGTAAACAATGGGCATATTGTTGCCTTTGAATCTGATTATGATAATTGCTATTGCTGCTATCAGCTGGAGCAGTACACATAGCTTTGACATAAAAAAGCTTCGCAAAGCTAAAACGAATTTGTTTGAATCCATTTTGTTTTGAAGTTTAAGAGTCAAGGAAATACCCCCTTTCTTACTAATTATAGTATAACAAACAAAATATCAAAATCAAGTAAAAAAGTTGATAATGTTCAATAAAGGAAGATAATTATTTCTTTTTTACAAAAGATTTTCCTGAATTAGTTAAATTTTTGACAAAAAAATTGTTTTTTTATGTTTACAATTCGATTTAAAAGTGTTATTATTGTTGGTGGTGTAAATGAACGCTATTTACTGGTATATACTTTAAAGGAGGACAATCAAAATGGCAAGAAAAATGAAAACCATGGATGGTAATAATGCCGCTGCTTATGTGTCATATGCTTTCACAGAAGTTGCAGGTATTTACCCCATCACCCCTTCAAGCCCCATGGCTGACTATGTTGACCAGTGGTCTGCACAGGGTGTGAAGAACATTTTCGGCACAACAGTTAAAGTAGCAGAAATGCAGTCAGAAGCAGGTGCTGCAGGTACAGTTCACGGCTCATTGGCAGCCGGTGCTCTTACCACAACTTATACAGCTTCTCAGGGTCTTCTTCTTATGATCCCCAATATGTATAAGATTGCAGGTGAGCTTTTACCTTCAGTTTTCCACGTATCAGCTCGTTGCGTAGCTTCTCATGCTCTTAATATTTTCGGCGACCATTCTGACGTTTATGCATGCCGTCAGACAGGTTTTGCAATGCTCGCTGAAACAAACACTCAGGAAGTTATGGACCTCGGTGCAGTTGCTCACCTTGCAACAATCAAGAGCCGTGTTCCTTTCATCAACTTCTTTGACGGTTTCCGCACATCTCATGAAATCCAGAAGATTGCTATCTGGGATTATGATGATCTTAAAGAAATGTGCGATATGGATGCAGTTGATGCATTCCGTAAACGTGCTCTTAACCCTGACCGCCCCGTAATGCGTGGTTCACACGAAAACGGCGATATCTTCTTCCAGCACAGAGAAGCATGTAATGAATATTACGATGCAGTTCCCGGCATTGTTGAAGAATATATGGACAAGGTTAACGCTAAACTTGGCACAGACTACAAACTCTTCAACTACTACGGTGCTCCCGACGCTGAAAACATCATCGTTGCTATGGGTTCAATCTGCGACGTAGCAGAAGAAGTTATTGATTACCTTACCGCTAAGGGTGAAAAGGTTGGTCTTGTTAAAGTTCGTCTTTACAGACCTTTCTCAGCAGAAAAGCTTGTTGAAGCTATTCCTTCAACAGTTAAGAAGATTGCTGTTCTTGACAGAACTAAGGAACCCGGCTCACTTGGTGAACCTCTCTTCCTTGATGTTGTTGCCGCTCTTGCTGCAACAGGCAGACAGGCTCAGGTAATCGGCGGCCGTTACGGTCTCGGTTCAAAGGATACTCCTCCTGCAAGCATCTTCGCTGTTTATGATGAGCTCAAGAAAGACGCTCCTAAGAAACAGTTCACAATGGGTATCAACGATGACGTTACTCATCTTTCACTTGAAGAGATGGACAACGCTCCTAACACTGCAGCAGAAGGCACAATCGAGTGCAAATTCTGGGGTCTTGGCGGTGACGGTACTGTTGGTGCTAATAAGAACTCAATCAAAATCATCGGTGACCACACTGATAAATATGTTCAGGCATACTTCCAGTATGACTCAAAGAAAACAGGTGGTATCACTGTTTCTCACCTTCGTTTTGGTGATAAGCAGATTAAGAGCCCCTATTATATCAACAAGGCTGACTTCGTAGCTTGCCACAACCCCTCATACGTTATGAAGGGCTACAAGATGGTTAACGACGTTAAGCCCGGCGGTGTATTCCTTATTAACTGCCAGTGGTCAGCAGACGAGCTTGATAAGCATATGCCTGCTGAAGCAAAGCGTTATATCGCTAACAACAACATTCAGCTTTACACTGTTAATGCTATTGACCTTGCTGCTCAGATCGGTATGGGCAAGCGTACTAACACAATTCTTCAGGCTGCTTTCTTTGCTCTTGCAAAGGTTATGCCTATTGAAGAAGCTGTTCAGTATATGAAAGACGCTGCAACAAGATCTTACCTCAAGAAGGGCCAGGATGTTGTTGACATGAACCACAAGGCTATCGATGCCGGTGTTTCTGCTTTCGTTAAGGTTGATGTTCCTGCTGATTGGGCTAACGCTGTTGACGGTGCCGCTGAAGAAGCAGCAGAAGGTCCCGCAAAGCTTGTTAAGATGGTAGACGGTATTATGAAGCCCGTTTCTAAGATGGACGGTGACTCACTTCCTGTTTCTGCTTTCGTTGACCATGCTGACGGTACTTTTGAACACGGTGCATCTGCTTACGAAAAGAGAGGCGTTGCAGTTCTCGTTCCTGAATGGGATGCAGCAACTTGTGCAAAATGTAATAAGTGCTCATTCGTATGTCCTCATGCTACAATTCGTCCATTCGCTATGAACGAAGAAGAGCTTGCAGATGCTCCTGCAAACATCAAAACATCAGCTAAACCTATCGTTAAAACTAACTACACATATACTCTTGCAGTATCTCCTATGGATTGTATGGGTTGTGGCGTTTGTGTTGGCGTATGTCCCACAAACTCACTTAAGATGGTTGCTCGTGAATCACAGGATGCTGAGCAGGCAGTATTTGATTACTGTGTAGCAAACGTAACTGAAAAGCCTGAAACAACAGCTAATATGACTGTTATCAACAGCCAGTATAAGAAACCCTTGCTTGAGTTCTCAGGTTCTTGCGCAGGTTGTGCTGAAACAGCTTATGCTCGTCTTGTTACTCAGCTCTTCGGTGACAGAATGTATATTTCAAACGCAACAGGTTGTTCTTCAATCTGGGGTGGTCCTGCAGCAACATCTCCCTACACTGTAAACAGCAAGGGTCAGGGTCCTGCATGGGCAAACTCACTCTTTGAAGATAACGCAGAGCATGGTTTCGGTATGTTCCTTGGTCAGAAGGCTATCCGTGATAACCTTATCGCTAAGGTTGGCGAAATCCTTGATTCTGACAAGGCTTCTGACGAACTCAAGGCAGCTGCAACTGCATACCTTGACACTGTTAACGACGGTGAAAAGAATGCTGCTGCTACTGACGCTCTTGTTGCTGAACTTGAAAAAGTTACAGGTTGCGATCATTGTGCATCTATCCTTAAGAATAAAGAATACCTTTCAAAGAAATCTGTTTGGATCTTCGGTGGTGACGGTTGGGCATACGACATCGGTTTCGGCGGTGTTGACCACGTTCTCGCTGCTCATGAAGATGTAAACATTATGGTATTCGACACAGAAGTTTACTCTAACACAGGCGGTCAGGCTTCTAAGGCTTCAAACATCGGCCAGGTTGCTCAGTTCGCAGCTTCAGGTAAGGCTATTGCTAAGAAGAGCCTTTCAGAAATCGCTATGAGCTACGGTTACGTTTACGTTGCTCAGATCGCTATGGGTGCTGACCAGAATCAGACTCTCAAAGCAATCAAAGAAGCTGAAGCTTACAACGGACCTTCTATCATCATCTGCTACTCACCTTGCGAAATGCATGGTATCAAGGGCGGCGGAATGATGAACTGCCAGGCAGAAATGAAGAAGGCTGTTGACTGTGGTTATTGGAACCTCTTCAGATATAATCCTGCTCTTGCAGCAGAAGGCAAGAATCCTTTCGTTCTCGACAGCAAGGCTCCATCAGCCGGCTATCAGGACTTCATCAAGAACGAAAGCCGTTATGCTTCTCTCCTTCGCTCATTCCCCGAAAGAGCAGAAACTCTCTTCAGTCAGGCAGAGGCTACTGCTATGGCAAGATATGACCATCTTGTTAAGCTCCAGGCTCTCTACGCTCCTGACGCTGAATAATTAACTGTAAAACAGCGTACACTTTAACCGGTGTACGCTGTTTTGGAATGTTTACAGATAATTGCAAAAATGAATATATACATATTTTGATGTATATCAATGTATATTTACTGAAATTCAATGAATATTTATACAAAAAACTTTTTAGAAGATAAAATAATTTTATTGACAATAAGTTCCTGTAATTGTATAATATTATGAAAAGGATTTTAGGGTCAATTTGTTAGTTGCCCCTTTGGAGTGAAACCTATGAAACACTTTTTAAAAATGTCAGATTTAAGCTATGATGAGATTATTTCTATTCTCAATTTAGCTGATGAACTTAAAGATAAAAAGCGTAAAAAAATCCCTCATAAATATTTACAGGACAAGTCCTTGGGTATGATTTTTACTAAGTCATCAACAAGAACCCGAGTTTCTTTTGAGGTTGGTATGTACGAGCTTGGCGGCAGTGCTTTATTCTTAAGCTCCACCAACACTCAGATGGGCAGGGGAGAGCCGATTGAAGACACTGCAAGAGTTCTTTCACGCTACCTTGATGGTATCGTTATCAGAACCTTTGAGCATGAAGAGGCAGAGACACTCGCTCAATATTCTTCAGTGCCTGTTATCAACGGACTTACCGATTACTCTCACCCTTGCCAGACTATGGCTGACTTGCAGACTATAAGGGAATATAAGGGTTCTTTTGAAAATAAAAAGCTGTGTTTTATCGGTGACGGTAACAACGTGGCGAATTCACTTATCGTCGGCGGACTTAAAGTGGGTATGGATGTGAGTATTGCCTGCCCGGAAGATTATATGCCTGATGACGATGTAGTGAAATGGGCACTTTCAACAGGAAGATTTCATTTAACAACCGATGTTAAAGAGGCTGCAGAAAATGCAGATGTTCTTTATACCGATGTTTGGGCTTCAATGGGTATGGAAAATGAAATTAAAGAAAGACGGGTAGCTTTTGAGGGCTATCAGATTAACGATAATGTAACGGAAGTTGCCAAGAGTAATGCCATTGTGCTTCACTGTCTTCCTGCTCACAAGGAAGAAGAAATTACCAAAAAGGTTTTTGAACAGCACGCAGATGAGATTTTTGAACAGACAGAAAATCGTTTACACGTTCAGAAAGCAATTATGGTAAAGTTAATGGCAGATTAATTCAGTTCAGGATTTTTATAAAAGGATGATGGATATGAAAAAAGCTTTTATTGTTCTTGAAGACGGTCACATTTTTGAGGGTAAACGCTTTGGTGCAGAAGGCGAAACCCTTGGTGAGCTCGTTTTCACAACAGGTATGGTTGGTTACATAGAAACATTAACTGACCCTTGCTATTGCGGTCAGATTGTGGTTCAGACCTTCCCTCTTCTCGGTAACTACGGTATGATTTATGAAGATACCGAGGGTAAAAAGAGCTATGTTAAAGGCGTTGTAGTCAGAGAGTGGTGTGACACTCCCTCAAACTTCCGCTGTGACGGTGATATTGACGAGTACCTCAAAAAAGAAGGTATAGTTGGTATTTGCGATGTTGATACCCGTGAGATTACACAGATTATTCGTGAAAAGGGTGTTATGAACGCAAAAATCGTTGATGAAATCACAGATGAGATTAAAGAAGAACTTAAAAATTATAAAGTTGTTGACGCTGTTAAGACTGTTTCAAGCGGTGAAACAGAAACTTATGAAGCTGAAGGCGACTCAAATTATACAGTGGCTGTTGTTGATTACGGTGAAAAGAGTGACATCGTAAAGCAACTCACAAAGCGTGGTTGCAAAGTAGTGAGTGTTCCTTGTGACACATCTGCTGACGATATTCTCGCTCTCGGTGCTGATGGTGTTGTTCTTTCAGACGGTCCCGGAAACCCTGCCGACAATGCTTATTCAATTGAGCAGATTAAGGCTGTTATGGGCAAAACTCCTATGTTTGGTATCAGCCTCGGTCATCAGATTATGGCACTTGCCAACGGTGGTAAAACCGAAAAACACAAATACGGTCACCGTGGTGCAAATCAGCCGGTTAAAAACCTTGCAATCGGTCAGACTTACATCACAAGCCAGAACCACGGCTATGTTGTTAATGCTGATAGCCTCAACGGTGTTGGCGAGTTGGCATTTGTAAATGCTAACGACGGCACTTGTGAAGGTGTTAAATATCCTGATAAAAAAGCTTTTTCAGTTCAGTTCCATCCTGCAGCCGGTTCAGGTCCGATGGATACAGAGTTTTTATATGATGAATTTGTTAAAATGATGGGAGGTAAAAACTAATGCCGTTAAATAAAGATATTAAAAAAGTATTAGTTATAGGTTCCGGTCCTATCGTTATCGGTCAGGCTGCTGAGTTTGACTATGCAGGTGCTCAGGCTTGCCGTGTTCTTAAAGATGCAGGTCTTGATGTTGTTCTCGTTAACTCAAACCCTGCAACAATTATGACAGACAAGGCTCTTGCTGACGAAATTTATCTTGAGCCTCTTACAGAAGATACAGTAATGCGTATTATCGAAAAAGAACGCCCCGACAGCTTGCTTGCAGGTTTGGGCGGTCAGACAGGTCTTACCATTGCTATGCAGCTTTCAAAAAGCGGCTATCTTGACAAAATGAACGTTAAGCTTCTCGGCACTAACTATGAAGCTATTGACAAGGCTGAAGACCGTCAGATGTTCCGTGACACAATGGTTAAAATCGGTCAGCCTTGCATCCCTTCAGACATTGCTGAAACTCTTGAAGATTCAATTGCAATCGCTGAAAAAATCGGTTATCCCGTTATCATTCGCCCTGCTTTCACTCTTGGCGGTGCAGGCGGCGGTGTTGCCAATAACGTTGAAGAGCTTAAAATTATCGCTAAAAACGGTCTTCTTCTTTCACCGATCACACAGGTACTTGTTGAAAAATATATCTACGGATGGAAAGAAGTTGAGTTTGAGGTTATGCGTGACAGCGTTGGTAACGCTATCGCAATCTGCTCAATGGAAAATATTGACCCAGTAGGTGTTCATACAGGTGACAGTATTGTTATTGCTCCTGCTGTTACTCTTTCAATAAAAGAATATGAGATGCTTCGCAAAGCTTCTCTTGATATTATTACCGAGCTTGGAATCGAGGGCGGTTGTAACTGCCAGTTCGCTCTTAACCCCGACAGCTTTGAATACGCTGTTATTGAGGTTAACCCTCGTGTTTCACGTTCATCTGCTCTTGCAAGTAAGGCAACAGGTTTCCCCATTGCTAAGGTTACATCCAAAATCGCTTTGGGCTATACCCTTGATGAAATCAGAAATGACATCACAGGCAAAACCTGTGCTTGCTTTGAGCCGACAATTGACTATGTTGTTGTTAAGTTCCCCAAATGGCCTTTTGAAAAATTTGTTCAGTCTAACCGTAAGTTGGGCACACAGATGAAAGCCACAGGTGAGGTTATGGCTATTGCCCCCTCATTTGAAATGGCAATTATGAAGGCTGTTCGTGGTGCGGAAATTTCACTTGATACTCTTAACTATAAAAAGTTCCCTGATGGAATGGATGTTGTTGAGCGCCTCGGTGTTTGCGATGACCTTCGTTTGTTTACTGTTTTCAGAGCTCTTAAAGAGGGCGTAAGCATTGATAAAATCAATGAAATCACAAGAATCGACAAATGGTTCCTTTCAAAGCTTCTCAATCTCGTAAATTACGAAAAAATGCTTGAGTCAGGCAACCTTGATGAAGATTATTACATCAAAGGTAAGAAGTACGGATATACCGACGAGGCTATTAAACGCCTTGCAGGCAAATTGCCTGAAGAAACCAGAGATGCAGTTTATAAAATGGTTGACACCTGTGCTGCAGAGTTTGCCGCAGAAACACCTTATTTCTACTCAACATACGATAATCACTGCGAATCAAGGGCTCTTCCTAAGTCCGATAAAGAGAAGATTATCGTTCTTGGTTCAGGTCCTATCCGTATCGGTCAGGGTATTGAATTTGACTACTCTTCCGTTCACTGCGTATGGACTCTTAAGGAGCTTGGCTACGAGGTTGTTATTATCAACAATAACCCCGAAACAGTTTCAACCGACTTCGACACTGCTGACAGGCTTTATTTTGAGCCGTTGAGCGAAGAAGATGTTATGAACGTTATCAAGGTTGAAAATCCCATCGGTGTAGTTGTTGCCTTTGGTGGTCAGACTGCTATCAAGCTTACAAAGTTCCTTGATGACAACGGAATTCAGATTCTCGGCACATCTGCTGAGGGTATCGACATCGCAGAAGACAGAGAGCGTTTTGAAGCTCTTCTTGAATCTTTCAATATCCGCAGACCAAAGGCTCACACAATTATGAATGTTGACGGAGCCCTTGAAGCTGCTGAAGAGCTTGGCTATCCTGTTCTTCTACGTCCTTCTTATGTTATCGGCGGTCAGAATATGACAATCGCTTATAACGAAAACGATGTTAGACAGTATATGGACATCATTCTTTCACAGAAGATTGAAAACCCTGTACTTGTTGACAAATATATGATGGGCAAAGAACTCGAAGTTGACGTAATTTCCGACGGTGAAGATATTCTTATCCCCGGTATTATGGAACATATCGAGCGTGCGGGTGTTCACAGTGGTGACTCAATCGCAGTTTACCCACCCTTTACTCTTACCGATACAATGATTGAAAAGGTTGTTGAATGCTCAACAAATCTTGCTCTTTCACTGGGCACAAAGGGTCTTGTTAATATTCAGTATCTCTTCTATCAGAACGAGCTTTATGTTATCGAGGTTAACCCCAGAGCTTCAAGAACAATCCCTTACATCAGTAAGGTTACAAATGTACCTATGGTTGAGCTTGCAACAAAGGTTATGGTTGGTCAGAAGCTCCGTGACCTTGGTTTTGGCACAGGCCTTTATAAAACTCCGCCTTACTTTGCAATTAAGGTTCCCGTATTCTCATTTGAAAAGCTTAGTGATGTTAACTCAGAGCTTGGCCCGCAGATGAAATCAACAGGTGAAGTGCTCGGCTTGGCAAGAAGCCTTAATGAAGCACTTTTCAAGGGTCTTGTTTCAGCAGGCTTCAAGCTTTGCGAAAGAAGCACATATCACCATATGCATCACAACGGTGGTGTTCTCATCACCGTTCAGGATAAGGACAAGGACGAAGTTATCCCCCTTGCCAAGAAGTTCAGCGATGTCGGTCTCAAGATTTATGCTACTGACGGCACTGCTAACGCAATTAGAAGCCTTGGCGTAGATGTTGAGGTTGTAAGCAGCATCAACAAGGGCGATGATATGATTAAGCTCCTTGAAACAGGTGCAGTAAACTACATTGTTTACACAGGCTCAACTAAAGAAAAGTCTATTGAAAACTTCATCAGACTTCACAGAAGAGCTGTTCAGCTTTCAATCACCTGCCTTACTTCTCTTGATACAGCCAATGCTCTTGCAGATATTATTGCAAGCCGCTTCACTCAGAAGAATACTGAGCTTGTTGACATCAACAGAATGAGAGAAACAAAGAAACGCATCAACTTCACAAAGATGCAGGCTTCAGGTAACGACGATATTTACTTCAATAATTTTGACGGTGATATTGATTCACCCGAATCACTCACAATCAACTTCATTGACCGTAACTACGGTATCGGTGCTGACGGCACGGTATTCCTTGAAAAGTCTGATATTGCCGATGCAAAAATGAGAGTATTCAACACCGACGGTACTGTTACTCTTATGGCTGCTAACAGCATCCGTTGCGCCGCAAAATATCTCTATGACCAGGGTCTTGTTCCTAAGAAAGAGATGAAAATTGAAACAGCAAGCGGTGTTATTGAGGTTAAGCTTTACTCATACAACGGTGAAATCCGCTCTGCAAGAGTAAACCTCGGTAAGCCCGACCTTGATCCCAAAAACATTCCCGTTAACGTGGATATGGATAAGATTATCGATTATCCTCTCACTGTTGACGGCAAGGAATATAAGATCAACTGCGTAACTGTATGCAACTCTCACTGCGTAATCTTCGGTGACAGAATTGAAGATGTTGATATGAACGAATTGGG
The DNA here is from genome assembly GCA_017461625.1 of Clostridia bacterium. Taxonomy (GTDB): domain Bacteria; phylum Bacillota; class Clostridia; order Oscillospirales; family Acutalibacteraceae; genus CAG-488. Next base: position 55,953 of record JAFTXJ010000007.1, on the reverse strand, counting down.
CGACACAATGAGAAACTCAGGTTTCCTCCCCGAATATATCAACACAGAAATTGCAAGGGTTGTTAACAAAAATACAATTAAGATGCGTTGCTACGAGCGTGCTATCAACGGTGAAAGCCTTGGATGCGGTACAGGTGCTTGTGCAACTGTTGTAGCAGCAATTGAAAAAGGTCTTTGTAACCTTAACGAAGACATCACAGTTAAAATGCGTGGCGGCGATGTAACCGTAAGATATGACGGTGAAAACATTTACCTCCTTGGTGATGCAAACAAGGTTTATGAAGGCGTAGTAGAATATTAAAAAGCTTTAAGCTAAAGAAAACGGCAACCGCAACTGTTGGTTGCCGTTTTTTCAACCGCACTTGGTAGTTGTCAACCTGAAAATGTTGTATAATACAGGTGATGAAAGGAGCTGATTATATGTTGTCAGATAAAATTTTTGAATTAAGAAAAAGAAACGGTCTTTCTCAAGAGGCATTAGCTGAAAAGCTTGATGTTTCGAGGCAATCGGTTTCTAAATGGGAAACGGGGGAGTCGATTCCCGACCTTGACCGCATAGTTAAATTGAGTGAGATTTTTGGTGTAAGCACCGATTATCTTCTCAAAAATCAACCGCCGGAAGAGCAAGAATCGCCAACTAAGCTTTTAAGAACGGTTTCTATAGAAGAAGCATCGGCTTATCTTGAGGTGGTTAAAAAGTTTTCATCTTCAATTGCAATAGGTGTTATGTTGTGCATTTTATCCCCGTGTGTTCTTGTTGCTTTGGAGGGATTTAGCTTAAGTGATGCCGTTATGGCAGGTGTAGGTGTGCCGTTGTTTCTTGTTATAATTGCAACAGCCGTCGGTCTTTTTATCTATAGCGGATTAAACCTCGGGAAATATAACCATATCACAAAAGAGCAGTTCAGCATTGATATGCGTACTGAGGACTTTCTGGAAAAAGGTAGGTCGGCTTACAGCAAAACCTTTGCTTCGTATATAGTAGCAGGTGTTGTTTTGTGCATTGTGAGCATTGTACCTACTGTTATTTGTGCCGCTTTTGATGACAGTGACCGAGGTGTGATTATAAGTGTTCTGTTGCTTTTTATAATAGTCAGTGTTGCGGTGGCTCTTTTTATAAAGGCAGGGATGACTCACGGCTCATATCAACAGCTTTTGCAACAGGGTGACTACACTCCGCAAAGAAAAGAGGCCGAAAATAAACTTGAAAAAATAGCAGGCGTGTATTGGTCGGTTGTGCTTGCCGCTTATTTAGCTTGGAGCTTTATTTCTTCAGATTGGCGTACAACGTGGGTAATCTGGCCTTGTGCAGCGGTGCTTTACGGCGGATTGGTTGTGCTTTTTTCAAGGAAGAAATGAATCGGTTAATTCACAAATATTTTTATAAATAATATAAATTCCGTTAATGGGTGCAGGTGCAAAAGATGCCAGCTTTGTTAGCGGAATTTCTTTTTTGGGCGTGTTTTCATAAAGCGATTCACCAATCTGCACAGAAATCTGCGTGTTTTCTCTTCTTGCATAAATCATTGCAGGGGTAATACCCGAATCAATCATTGCAGTGTTATTTTTAGCGGCAAAAACACCCATAATAATCAAAGTTACACTCATAATGATAACAGCAAGAGTAACAAATGTGTGAAAAAGCTTCTGGCTTTCTGTTCGGAGGTCTTTCATAATAACAGCCTTTCTTTATAAAATATGTTTTAAAATAAGTATAGTCAGCCGAAAACAGTATTATTCAGTTTTGTTTTGTAAATAATGACAAAAAATTAACATTTTGTTCTTGTTTATTATATATTTTAAGGTTGAAATTTTACAAAAAATCGATTATAATATATAACGACATACGTTGAATAAAATTCTGAAAGGAGAATTTTCATATGGCACTTACAAATAACAAAACAATTCTTGATTGGGTTGACGAGCAGGTAGCTCTTGTTAAGCCCGACAGCGTTGTTTGGATTGACGGCTCAGAGGAGCAGCTTGAGGCTCTTCGTAACGAAGCTTGTGCAACAGGCGAAATGGAAAGACTTAACGAGGACCTTCTCCCCGGTTGCTTACTTCACAGAACTAACCCCAACGACGTTGCTCGTGTTGAGGGTCGTACCTTTATCTGCACAAAGACAAAGGAAGAAGCTGGTCCCACAAATAACTGGGAAGATCCTGATGTAATGTATAAAAAGCTCTTCGACATCGCAAGAGACAGCTACAAGGGTCGCACAATGTACGTTATCCCTTACTCAATGGGTCCCATCGGCTCAAAGCTTTCAAAGGTTGGTATCGAAGTTACTGACTCAATCTATGTTGTTCTCAATATGGCTATTATGACAAGAGTAGGTAAAGCTGTTCTTGATTGTTTCGGCGATGAGAGCAATGACTGGGTTCGCGGTCTTCACTGCAAATGTGACATTGATGAAAACAACAGATACATCTGCCACTTCCCACAGGATAACACAATTATTTCTGTAAACTCAGGCTACGGCGGAAACGTTCTTCTCGGTAAGAAATGCTTCGCACTTCGTATTGCTTCATATCAGGGCAAACACGAAGGTTGGCAGGCAGAGCATATGCTCATCCTCGGCGTTGAAAATCCCAAAGGTGAAGTTAAGTACATCTGTGCTGCATTCCCCTCAGCTTGCGGTAAAACAAACCTTGCTATGATGGTTCCTCCCGAGGGATACAAAAAGGCAGGCTACAAAGTTTGGTGCGTAGGTGACGATATCGCTTGGATCCGTAAGGGCGAAGACGGAAGACTTTATGCTATCAACCCTGAAAACGGTTTCTTCGGTGTTGCCCCCGGCACAAACGAAAAATCAAACCCCAACGCTCTTGCATCAACAAAGCAGGGCACAATCTTCACAAACGTTGCTCATAACCTTGATAATAATACAGTTTGGTGGGAAGGTCTTGATAAGAATCCACCCGAGAATGCAATTGAATGGACAGGTAAGCCCTGGAACGGTAAGGTTGACGAGATCAAAGGTGCTCATCCAAACAGCCGTTTCACAGCTCCCGCAAAGAACTGCCCCTGCATTTCAAGCGAATTTGAAAATCCTGCAGGTGTTCCCATTTCAGCTTTCGTATTCGGTGGCCGTCGTGCAGCTCTTACTCCTCTTGTATATCAGTCAAGAGACTGGAACCATGGTGTATTCGTTGGTTCAATTATGGCTTCTGAAACAACAGCAGCTGCAACAGGTGCAGTAGGTGTTGTTCGCCGTGACCCAATGGCTATGCTTCCTTTCTGTGGCTATGATATGGGTGACTACTGGCAGCACTGGATCAACATCGGTGAAACACTTGATGCTGACAAGGCTCCCAAAATCTTTAACGTTAACTGGTTCCGTAAAGACGAAGACGGCAACTTCATGTGGCCCGGATTCGGTGACAACCTTCGTGTTCTTGAATGGATCATCAAGCGTTGTGACGGTGAAGTAGATGCTGATGAAACAGCTATCGGTTACCTTCCAAAGGCTGAAGACATCAACATTGAAGGTCTTGAAGGTGAAGTTTCTGTTGACTCACTTAAGAAGATTCTTGATGTTGACAAGGCTCTTTGGAAAGAAGAAGCTAAGGGTATTGAAGAGTTCTACGGTAAATTCGGAAAAACCCTTCCTTCAGAGCTTGCAAAAGAGCTTGATACTCTTAAGGCAAACCTTGGCTAATTAATAGAAATAGATTTTGAGGCAAACTGCTGAAGTAGTTTGCCTCTTTTTTATGTATATTACAGATTGAAAAAAATAAAAATATGTGATAAAATCAATATATTATAATAAATTGGAGGGTTTTCTATGAAAATCAACGATTTGTTGCATAAAGTTTATGGTACAAATCCAAATGATAAGGGTAGCCTTCAGCCTAAAGAAGCTATTGCTTATGCCATTACAGGATTCGGTCAGAACTTTATCTGCACAATTATAGGTTCATACCTTACTATTTTTCTCACAGATGCACTGCTTTTCGGTAGTGTTGAAAAAGGTGGCATCTTTGGTGCACTTGACGGTGCTATGGCTGTTGCATTTTTGATGCTCGGTGTTCGTATTTTTGACGCACTTAATGATCCGATTATGGGTTCGATTGTTGATAAAACCCGTACCAAGTGGGGTAAATGCCGTCCTTATCTTAAGTGGATGGCTCTTCCCATCGCAGTGATGACTATTGCTTGTTTCTTGCCTTTCCCGGCAAAGTCACTTACGACATTCATTATTGTATCTGTTATCTACACTCTCTGGTCAGTAGCTTATACAGTTGCCGATGTTCCTTATTGGGGACTTTCAACCTGCCTTACAAACAACACCGTTGTTCGCGGTAATATGCTTACAATCACGCGTCTTGTTTGTACGCTCGGTGCAGGTATTGTAACAATTGGTGTTCCGATTCTTACAGATGCTATCACATCAAAATTCAAATATACTGCAGAAGATATTGATAAAATTGTTGCTGACCTTGGTGTATCAGTTGAAAATGCTGCTTCTTATGTTGGCACAGTTATGCCTGAGTTTATTCAGGATAACGCTGATACTCTTAAGTGGACATATTTCATTTGTGCTGTTGTATTCACAGTTGTTGCTATCCCTATGTTCTATTATGGTTTCAAACACACAAAAGAACGTTTCACAACAACAGATGCACCACCCAGCCTTGGTCACAATTTAAAGCTCCTTTTCAAAAACAAAGAGCTTCTTCTTATTGTTATTTCAGGTGTTCTCGGTGGCGCAAGAATGGTTTATACATACACAGGCGGTCTTTACTTTGCCAAGTACGTTCTTAAAGATGAAGGTTTGTATGGTCTTATCACTCTTCTTGTTGTTCCCGGTGGCCTTGTTGCTTCAATTCTTGTTCCCTGGATGTCAAAGAAATTCACCAAGAAATGGGCATATATCGGTGTTCACGCTCTCGGTGCAGTAGTAATGTTTGCTATGTATTTCATCGGTTACGATGCTCCGTGGAAGCTTGTTGTTTGTGCAATCGGACTTGTTCTTCTCGGTATTCCTCAGGGTGTTAACAACATTATCACTTACGCTATGATTGGTGACACTGTTGACTACCTTGAGTGGAAAACAGGTGAAAGAGGCGAAGGCATCTGCTTTGCAATGCAGACCCTTATCAATAAAGTTGGTATGGCTGTTGGTGCTTTCATTGGCGTTATGGCGTTCAGCTGGGCAGGCATTAACCCCGAAGCAACTCCTGCAATTCAGCCTGAGGGCGAACAGCTTCTCTGGAATGTTCTTATCCTTGCCGGTGCTATCAGCATGGTAGGTACAATCATCCCGATGCTTTTCTATACAATTACTGAAAAGAAGCAGGCTCAGATGGTTGCTGAGATTGAAGCAAGAAAGGCTTTGAAGAAATAAGCCCGACTTTCAAAGGAGTATGTAATGAAGAGTTTTAGAAGTATATTTGCGGTTCTTCTTTGTGTTGCTTTGCTGATTGGCTTGTGTGCTTGCGGCAATGATGAAGACGCAAAAACTGAAACAGATTCTGAGCAGAAAATTGAATATACCGAAACATGGGTTGTTGAACCGTCTATTGAAGCTGATAATATATTTGCTCTGCCGAAGACAACCTTTAATGACAAAACCAATCACTATGATGTTACTTTTGGAGATTGCTATGTTATTCAAAAAGACGGTAAATTCGGATTTATAGACTCAAACGGAAAGATTGTTATTGAGCCTAAGTATGATACTGTTGAAACCTGTATTTGTACCGAAGGATATATTGCAACAATTAAGCCCGAAGGCTCTTACAGAACAACTTATGTAATTGATTCATCTTTGAGTGAAACCTGGAGTTACCCGCATAAGTGTGAGGACTTCAGCGGTTATACTTACTTGTGGAACTCTGCATTGGAAAAAGTCAGCATTCAAAACGGTGACGTTCAGGCTGACGGCGGCAGTTTTTTGCCGGAGGCTGTTCAGCTTGACAGCGGAAAGTACGGATTAGTTTCGGGTGAAAAGCTTGTAAGCTCAACCGAATATGATGCTGCAGGTGTGTTTACGGGCGGACTAGTTTCAATGTCTGAAGGCGGTAAATGGGGTTATATAAATTCAAAAGGTGAAGAAGTTATTCCTTTTGAATACGATGCTATTGACGGCTACGGTGCATTGGGCAATTCAACCACACCCTACGAATGCAGTGAAGGCTATGTAACTGTTTTAAAAGGCGGAAAGTACGGCATTTTCAAAGCTGACGGAACGCAAGTGGTTCCTTGCCAGTATACAGCCCTTACTACTGTTCATGACGGACGAGCGTTTGCTTCAAATGACGGTGGAGTTTGGGGTATATTACTTATTGATGAGCAGATTTCAAACGGAATAACTGATAAACAATCCACATCTCAGACAGAAGAATAAAGATAAAAGCTGTATTTTGACAAAAAAATACAGCTTTTCTTATTTTTATTTATAGAAATACTCTTGACAGTTGAATTTTTAGTGATATAATAAATCTGTATAAATACGGAAAAAGGGGAGTGACTTCTGATGGGTAATGAAAATTCTGCTTCGAAAAAGAATATCAAGCCGGTTATTGTTGCCGTTGTAGCTGTTTTAGTAATAGTTGCGGCTTTCTTTATTGTAAGCAGTTTTGTTGATGAAGATAATCCCTCAGAAAATACCACAACTCCGGGTATAGTGCAGGATGCGGATGCACAGACAACTGCACCTCAAAACAGTGAAACAACTGCACCCAGCAGTGAAGCTGAAACCACTTCAAAATATAACGATATTGCTGATAGCAATATTGTTGACCAGAATTCAGACAGCTCAGAAGTTACAACAACTCAGCAAGTCCCCACAAGCAAACCGTTATCCGATAAAGAAAGCGTTAAAACAAATGTCAGCTCAAAGCTTATCAACGGATTAAAGGCTGCAAAGCGTTGGGAAGTTTCAAGTGTTATCTCAAAGGTTGTTGTTGAAAAAATTGCTGTTTCACTTCCTGTGTATGAAGACGGAGTTAAAACATCACAGACTAAATCCAGAAATGTTTACATTGCTGAAATCAACACAAGACCTTCACGAGTAAGTGTGGTTGCAGCAAGCCAGTTCACAAGCAACAAAGTTGCTGACATCAGAAGCTTTGTTAAAGGCTATGAAGATGAAATGAATCAGGATATCCTCTTTGCATCAAACAATGAAATGTGTGCAAGAAACTATGATAACCCGATGAAAAACATCTTCTATAACGGTGATGATTCTCTTACAGCTACCGTTATCAAAAACGGTGTTATTGCTCAGCGTGGCGATGCAAGCAAGGATTCACTTGTTATGTATAAAGACGGCACATGGAAGTATCCTGTCAGTGTTTCAATGTCTTCAGCTGAAGAGCTTATAAAGTCAGGTGCAATTGCTTCTGTTTCTTATACATATCCCGTAATTTGGGAAGGCAAAAAGTATAACCACCCCGAATGTGGCGTTAATACAGGCATTTGGCTCAATCATTCTCTTGACCCTGAAACAAACCACTCACTTATCGGTAAAATAGGTACTGACAAGTATTACGTTATCGTTGGTGAAGGTTGCGGAATGGGTTACCTTGCCGAGATTATGCTCAACGATTTAGGTGTTGAATATGCATATTGGGGCAACGGAGGTGCTGCGGCAGCAATGTATGTTAAGGGTTACGGAATTGTTACCCCACATGACTATGTTGTTCATGGCGATTTCTTCTGCGTCAGATAATTAAATAGTAAAACCGTTGGATTTTGTCCGACGGTTTGTTTTTTGGAGGAAAAATGGAAAGACTTGATAAAATTATTGCAAATAGCGGCACTCTTTCTCGCAAAGAGGTTCATAGGCTGATAAAGTCAGGTGCGGTTTCTGTTAACGGTATAACAACTAAAGACAGAGGCTTTTGCATTGAACCAGAAACAGCCGTTATTAAAATAAACGGTCAAGTGATAAATCTTGAAAAGTATGTTTATATAATGCTCAATAAACCTGAGGGTGTTGTCAGCGCAACAAAGGACCCGACAGAAAAAACTGTTGTGGATTTGGTTCCTGCTGAATTTAAAAAGAAAAATCTTTTTCCCGCCGGCAGGCTTGACAGAAACACAACAGGTTTTGTTCTTATAACTGATAACGGTGACTTTGCTCACAAAATTCTCTCACCAAAAAACCATATTGAAAAAACTTATGAAGCACGTCTTGCAGAGGCGATTGATGATTTATCGTTACAAAAGGTTGCAGAGGGAATAACACTTGGTGACGGCACTGAATGCCTACCGGCAAAAGTGAAAGTGCTCGAAGGCGGTGATAATCCCTTGGTTGAAATCAAAATTTGTGAAGGAAAATATCATCAGATTAAAAGAATGTTTGCGGCTGTGGGCAACGCGGTTATCGAACTCAAACGAGTGAAAATGGGGGAACTTCCTCTTGATGAAAGTCTTGCCCCGGGTGAGTGTAAAGTTCTTTCAAAAGATGAAGTGAATTTAATACAAAAGTAATAATATAAGCGTAGTCTGCATATCATAAAACATCATTGCTTTGGAGAGGTTTATGTTTGTTATTGTTGATATGTCAGACGGGCAAAAACGGATTTTTGAGAAGTTTCGTAAGCACGAAATTGAGCTAAAACGGCACGATGTTAAAGGATGTGCTCCGTTTTTTGTGGCTCATTGTCATAGGGATTACACCGATTTTGATGAATTAAAAAAGATTGTTTCACGTTACGGGGTTGCACTGTTTGCACAAAATGATATTCTGACACAAAAATTAACACCTGTGGCTTTCACCCCGACAGTGTTACCGCTTAAAATGCTTATAAAAACAGTTGGTGAATTTTTTGCAAGGCAAAGTGAAAGATGTAATTTGAGTGTGGCGGTTATTGATAAATCGGCAAGAGCTTGCGATACGATGTCAACTCTTGCTGAAAATGTGCGTTATGTCAGAGTAATCACATCAAGATTTGACCGCTATGAAATCTGTGCATCAGAAATTTTTGCGTCATATGGCATAAGTATAGATTTAAGTGATAATGTTGCCTCGGCTTATGGCAGTGATGTGGTGATTTCAGTTGATGATGCTGGATTGAGCAACTTTGACCGTGGTAAAATTATTTGTTACAAAAAGCAGACCCAAAATAAAAATGTTTTCACACTGTCACAAAGTGATTTAAATTACGCAAAATTTGATTGTGAGCGATACGGAATAGATAAATTTACTTTTATTTGTGCTCTGTATGAAACCTGCGGTTATCATCTGCCACACATACCGTGTTTTAAAGATATGGGTGAATTGAATCACATATTGTAAAACATTAACTTGACTTTTTTGATTATTTTAGATATAATAATATATCACTATTTTCAGCAAAATGATTATATAGTTGAAAGGAAGAAAGAAATAAAATGGCACAGGGAAACGTTATGACACAAGCTGCTTTCGATAAGAAAAAGGCAGAGCTTGAGGAGCTTAAAACAACAGGCAGAGATCAGATTGCCGAAAGAATTAAAGAAGCTCGCTCATTTGGAGATTTGTCAGAAAACAGCGAATATGATGAGGCTCTTAACGACCAGGCTAAACTTGAGGCTAAAATCAGCCAACTTGAAGACGACCTTAAAGATGTTCAGATTCTTGACGAAAGTGCAATCAATACCGAGATTGTTCATTTTGGTTCAAAGGTTAAAATTCTTGACGAAGAATATGAAGAGGTTGAGGAATATAAAATCCTCGGTGAATCTCAGGCTAACCCCGATGAAGGCATTATTTCAGACCAGTCTGCAGTAGGTAAGGCTCTTATGGGTCACAAGGCAGGCGATGTTGTTGATGTTGCATTGCCCAACGGTGCAACAATTACTTTCAAAATTTTGGAAATTTCTAAATAATTTCTCGGGCGGTAACGCCCGTTTTGTGCGTATAAAATTTATTCGCAACCCTACAGCAAAGGAGTTTTAAATTATGGCAGAAGAAAAGAACGTTAATGCACCTCAGCAGGAGGCACAGCAGGATATTAACGAATTGAGACAGATAAGAGTAGATAAGCTCGAGGCACTTCAGGCTGATGGCAGAGACCCGTTTGTAATCACAAAATTTAATCAGACTCATCACAGTGTATGTGTTAAAGAAAATTTTGACGAGCTTGAGGGTAAGACTGTCTGCGTGGCAGGACGTATGATGTCAAAGCGTATTATGGGTAAGGCTTCATTCTGTAATATTCAGGATCTTAAGGGTAATATCCAGTCCTATGTAGCTCGTGACAGCATCGGTGAAGACGAATATAAGGATTTCAAAAAGCTTGATATAGGTGATATTATCGGTATTGAGGGCTCTGTTTTCAAAACAAAAACAGGCGAAATCTCTATCCATGCTGAGAAGATTACTCTTCTTACAAAGTCACTTCTCCCTCTTCCCGAAAAGTTCCACGGTCTTACCAATACAGACACAAGATACCGTCAGCGTTATGTTGACCTCATTATGAATAAAGATTCTAAAGATGCTCTTATGAAGCGCTCACTTATCATCAGAGCCGTAAGAAACTACCTTGATTCACAGGGATTCCTTGAGGTTGAAACCCCTATGCTTGTTGCTAATGCGGGCGGTGCTGCCGCAAGACCTTTTGAAACTCATTTCAACGCTTTGAGTGAAGATTTCAAGCTTCGTATATCTCTTGAACTTTATCTTAAGAGACTCATTGTAGGCGGTCTTGAAAAGGTTTATGAAATCGGCAGAGTGTTCCGTAATGAAGGTCTTGACACACGCCATAACCCTGAATTTACTCTTATGGAGTTATACCAGGCATACACCGATTACCACGGTATGATGGATTTAACAGAAAATCTTTACCGTCACGTTGCACAGGAAGTGCTCGGCACAACCACAATCGTTTATAACGGTATTGAAATGGACCTTGGTAAGCCCTTTGAACGCATCACAATGGTTGACGCTGTTAAAAAATATGCAGGTATTGACTGGAATGAAGTTAAAACTCTTGAAGATGCAAGAGCTTTGGCTGACAAGCACCATGTTGAATATGAAGACAGACACGGCAAAGGCGATATTCTTTCTCTCTTCTTTGAAGAGTTTGCTGAGGAACACCTTATTCAGCCCACTTTCGTTATGGATCATCCTATCGAAATTTCACCCCTTACAAAGAAAAAGCCGGAAGATCCCGACTATGTTGAACGCTTTGAGTTCTTTATGAACGGCTGGGAAATGGCTAACGCTTATTCAGAGCTTAATGACCCCATTGACCAGAGAGAACGCTTTAAGGCTCAGGAAGCACTTCTTGCACAGGGTGACGAAGAGGCTAACACAACTGATGAAGACTTCCTTCGTGCTCTTGAATACGGTATGCCACCAACAGGAGGTATCGGCTTTGGTATCGACAGAATGGTGATGCTCCTCACCAATTCAGCGGCAATAAGAGATGTTCTCCTTTTCCCCACGATGAAATCTTTAGACTGATAACTTACGGTAGCCCAAGATATCTTACGGTATCTTGGGCTGTTTGATAAGATTAGGAATGGTGGGATATTGTATGGGTAAGTATGATGTGTTAACGAAATATATTGAACTGTTTATGACTGACTATTTAGGAGAATGGTCAACAGATAATATAAACAATGGCTCGATTCAGAAAACCATTAGAATACCGTCTATAATATATTCCAGAGTAGTAAATGCTTTTATTAAAGATGTGTATAGTTGTGCTGAAAACTTAGATTTTAAAAATTATGCTGCGATTTTAAATGACAATGGCATAGAGTGGAATATAGAATCAATGCATAATGCTAATGTTGATAATTTGCCTCCTAATGCGATATGTGCACTTTTGTTGGGGGCTGTGCGAGCAGAAAAATATTGTGATGGTGCTCTGTTAGGCTTTTTGAAAAACGGAAGTATCAAAAAGTGGTTAATGAAATTGAAAGAATTTGATAGGAACGAGAATATGAATAAAATAAAATTGAATGACCTTTTGAGAATTGCTGATTCAAATGGGAATAATGTTAAAATCAGATTCAATCAAAATGATGGTAATAACGATCCGATGGATTTATATTTAAAAAATCCTGAAATTGTAAATTCACAATGGTTATTTTGGCGAAAAAAGCAAAGATATTTTAATGTTGGACAGATTGCTATTTGTCTCTTGAATTTAGCTTATGATACTTGGCTTTTAACTACAATTAAAAAAGTGACAAAAGAACTTGATGTATTGAACGGCATAAATTATATAGGAGAAGAGCTTTCTGAATATAGACAGTATTTCGGAAGGGTAATTGTTAAATATCATAAGACAGCACAAACACAAGGTATGTTTTATAATACGGTTTGTGATGAGTTGGAAGTGCTAGAAGTCCTCCCTGGTATTTACGATGGAGATGAATTTCCTGGATATGATAAGGTTCGTCTCTCTTTCACACAATTACAATACATTTTTGAACGCAAAAAGAAAAGTTGGATAGCTGCTTTGGAAAATCAAAAAGCGATATATCTTATTACTGATAAAAATAACGGAAAACTGTATGTTGGCTCAGCCACGAGTATCAACGGTATGTTATTATCCCGTTGGTCAGACTATGTAAAGAATGGTCATGGTGGAAATGTAGAGTTTAAAAAGATTGTCGATGAAAGTGGATTTGAATACATAAAGCAAAACTTCCAATATTCAATTTTAGAAAATTACAATGCAAGAGTTGATGACTGTATAGTATTAGATAGAGAATCATGGTGGAAAGACACTTTACAGAGCAGAAATTTTGGGTATAACGATAACTAAAACAAAAATTAAAAGATTAGTATTTAAATTGGAAAAACATTGTAATAAAAGTTAACCTATGATGAGTTCACTTGATTAAAAAATTAAGACCTTGAGAGATAACTCTCAAGGTCTTTTGCTATTTATTCACCTCTCGGAATTGGTTGAACTCCATAGGCTTTTACTAAAGTGCGGTATTCTTTTTCACTTATGGCAACCACTGAGCCGTGGCGAGGCTTCAGGTGGTCCATTGCATAAACCTGACGGTTGACCTTGCGGAATGTTTTAAAATCCCTTGTCATTTGAGCAAAGAAATGGCCTGTACCGTATTCATCCATAACCATCATCCAGGCATCGGTGCCTGTGATGTTATACATTGAACTGCCCTCAACACCCCAATAACCAAGGGAGCATACAACAGGCTCCGTGTCATAAGGTCCTGTGAGATTTTTGGATTTTACATAGGCAATTTTCTGCGTTTCATCATATTTGAAATAAAGGTAATAGTAGCTGTCTTTTTTGTTGTAAACTATATCACCGTCAATGCACTGAATACCCTCTCTGCCGTAAAGGGGCTTGGGTGTGGTTTCAAAGGTTTTAAAGTCCTTGGTGTAAGCATAGTAGTGACCTGCAATGTCATTCTCAACAGTTGAATGTGCCCAATACACCATATACATACCCACACTTTCATCCCATATTGCCTGAGGTGCCCATGCTCTGGTTGTGTTGGTAAATTCACCGCCCAAATCGCGGATGTCAATAATCGTTTCATCAGTCCAGTTTATTAAATCCTCAGATTTCCAGGTGACAAGTGCGTGGTTTGATGTCCAACCCTCTTCTGCATTCATATCGGTGGCAATTATGTAATAACAGCCGTCCTGACCTTTGAGAATATACGGGTCGCGGCAGCATTTTTTACCCTTAGTCTGAATGATAATCGGCTCGTTGTTGTTAAGTGCTTTGAAATTGTAGCCGTCAGAGCTGACGGCAAGGTGGATTCTCTGTTCCTCAGGTGAATTACCTACAAAGTAGCAGAAAAGATATGCTCCCTTAGTTGAAACGGCAGGGTAAGCGTAGCCGCTGAAAAGATAATTGAATAAATTGAAGCCAATCATAACGATTGCAGTGATATAACGTATGATACTCATTGCACCACTTCCTTTCATGATTATTTTAACACAGAATTCAGATAAGTCAAATTGCTTGACAATAAGACTTGGTAAAGTTATAATATACTTTGTATAGGAATGTCTTTGTTTAACAAAATTTCCAAAAAGAGGAATGAAAATGATTTCGGTGGTTCTTGCCGCATATAACGGCGGTGAATATATAAAGGCTCAGCTCGATTCTGTTTTGAGTCAGTTGGGCGTAGATGATGAAGTTATAATTTCTGATGATAAACCGTCGGGCACAACAAAGCCTGCAATAGAAGAAATTTTAACTTCTGACTCGAGGGTAAAATATATTGAAGGTCCCGGCAAAGGTGTTATCAAAAACTTTGAACACGCTATCAAAAATGCAAAAGGGGATTATATCTTTCTTTGCGACCAGGACGATATTTGGCTTGACGGCAAGGTGGATGCCGTTGTGGCAGAGCTTAAAAAAGGTGCAGTTGTGGTTATGCACGATGCGAAGGTTGTCAACAACGACCTTGATGTTATTGAAAAATCCTTTTTCGCTTCTCACGGAAGCGGTACGGGCACTCTTAAAAATGTTATAAGAAACACATATATCGGCTGCTGTATGGCTTTCAGCAAAGAGTTGAAGCCTCACATTCTGCCGTTCCCCGATAAATTGCCTATGCACGACCAATGGATTGGTCTCAAGGGTGAAAAGGTTGGTAAGGTCAGCCTTATTGATAAGCCTTATTTGCTTTATCGCCGACACGACGGTACAGCCACAGGCGGTGAAACATCCTTTTCTCAAAAGCTGAAATGGCGAATTGCAATTATCAGCGCTTTAATCAGAAAGTAGGTTAGCTTATGATTAGTCCGTTTGTTACAGGGTGTATTGTTACTCACAATAATATGAGAACAATTAAAGAAACCCTTGACACAATTTTTAAATACACAAAAGATGTTGATTTTAAACTCTATGTTGTGGACAACCTTTCGACTGACGGTACCCCCGATTTTATTAAGAAGAATTATCCTCAGGTGAATGTGATTGAACCGATGACTAACAAAGGTTTCGGAACGGGTCACAACACTGTTTTGCCGATGATAAAATCAAAATATCATCTTATTATCAATCCCGATATTGTTCTTAAAGATAATGCGATTAAAAATATAGTTGATTTTTTTGAAAACAATGATGATGTCGGCTTGGTTTCACCAAGAATTTGTTTCCCTGACGGCCGTGACCAGATTTTAGGTAAGCGTAATCCACACCTTAAATATCTTGTTGCCAGCCGATTGAGAAAAGAGGGCGAAATCAGCTCCTTGCTTAAAGAATATGCAATGCTTGACAAAGATTTAAGCGTTGTAACCGATATTGAAAATGCATCGGGCTGTTTTATGGCATTCAGAACAGAGCTTTTTAAAGCTATCGGCGGATTTGATGAAAGATATTTTATGTATTTTGAAGATGCTGATATTTCAAGAGAAGCTAAAAAGCATAAGAGGGTTGTTTATTATCCCGGTGCAGTGGTTTATCACGTATGGGGAAGGGACAGTAAACGTAACCTTAAGCTGATGAAAATACATATTTTTTCAATGCTTAAATATTTCTTAAAATGGAAAACTATATGAGGTGAAAATATGAGTAAACCTACTGCAAAAAAGTATTTGCAAAACGCATATAAATACAGATTCTTAATGCAGGAAATTGTCAGAAAAAATGTTAAACTTCAATACAGAAACTCATTTTTGGGAATTTTCTGGACTTTTCTTCAGCCGTTGCTTACGATGATTGTGCTTGTGTTTATTTTTGGCACAATTTTTGGTAAATCAAATGACGGTGTGGTTTGCTACCCTGTGTTTTTGCTTACCGGTCGTTTGATTTATGAATTTTTCACCCAGTCAACAAAAAGGGCGATGCGCTCAATCAGATTAAGTGCATCGGTTATTAAAAAGGTTTATGTCCCCAAATATATTTATCCGCTTGCCAATGTAATGTCAAACTTTATTACGTTTTTGATTTCTTTGCTTGTGCTTGTTGCGGTTATGGCGTTTTTCCTTATCAAAGGTAATTATCCTGATTTGCATCTTTCTTGGTACGTTTTGTTATCGGGAGTTCCGATTTTAATTTTGTGTGTTTTAAGTCTTGGTGTTGGTCTAATTCTTTCTGTTCTTAATGTTTTCTTTAAAGATATTGAGTATATCTATGAAGTTGTGTGTATGATGTTATTTTATGTTACACCGATTATGTATAAGCTTGATACTCTTGAAAGAAGCGGAATCAACGCTGCAGTTCTTCAAATTCTTAAGATTAATCCCCTTTACAGTATTATTGAAATGTTCCGTTCCTGTGTGCTTTATTGTGAAATGTGGGATTGGAAATATTTCGCTTATGCTGCCGGCTCATCTGTTGTAATACTTGTTGTGGGTCTTGTAATTTTTTATAAGAAGCAGGACAAGTTTATTCTTCACATTTAAGGAGGTAATAATATGGCAAAACCTGCAATAGAGGTTAAAAATGTCAGCATATTATTTAACCTCAATAAAGAAAAAGTTGACAATTTAAAAGAATATGTTGTAAAGCTTGTTACCAGAAAGCTGATGTTTAATGAGTTCTGGGCACTAAAAGATATTTCTTTCACCGTTGAAAAGGGTGAAAGAGTAGGTGTTCTCGGCTTTAACGGTGCGGGCAAAAGTACACTTCTTAAAACAATCGCAGGTGTGCTTAAACCCACAAAGGGCAGTGTGTCGGTTCACGGTGTTATTGCTCCGTTGCTTGAGCTTGGTGCCGGCTTTGATATGAATTATTCAGGTAAAGAAAATATTTATCTTTATGGCGCAACTATGGGATATTCCAGAAAGTATATTGAAGAAAGATATAACGAAATTGTAGAATTTTCTGAGCTTAAAGAATTTATTGATGTTCCCGTCAAAAACTATTCATCAGGTATGAGAGCAAGGCTTGGTTTTGCTATTGCAACAGCAGTTGACCCTGAAGTTTTGATTCTTGATGAGGTTTTGTCGGTTGGTGATGCTAAATTCAGAAACAAGAGTGAAGCTAAAGTTCGCTCAATGTTTGATAAAGGTGTAACCGTTTTGTTTGTTTCTCACTCAACGGCACAGGTCAGACGACTTTGCAACAAGGCTATTATCCTTGACCACGGTCAGATTATAGCTCAGGGTGAGGTTAATGAAGTTTGTGATAAATATGATGCACTTGTAAATAATAAGTGAGGTTGATTTTATGATTATTGCAGCAGTTTTAGCAGGTGGCAAAGGCAGCCGTATGGGGAATACAGAGACTCCCAAACAGTATATGATGTTAGGTTCAAGACCCATTATTGTTCACACTGTTGAAAAGTTTTTTGTAAACCCGGATATTGATAAAGTGGTTGTTCTGTGCCCGGATGTGTGGGTTAAACAGACCAAAGATTTAATCAACAAATATATCGGTGACACTGATAAGATTTCTGTTATCAGCGGCGGTGCCAGCCGTAATGACACTCTTATGTGTGCAATTGATTTTGTGGAAACGAATTATGGCCTTGATGATGACACAATACTTATCACTCATGATGCTGTTCGTCCGTTTGTTACTCACAGAATTATAAATGATAATATTGAAGCTGTTCGCAAATACGGTGCTTGTGATACCGTATGGGGAGCAACCGATACAATTGTTGAAAGTGTTGACGGTGAAGTTATCAGCAATATCCCTGAGAGAAAGAATATGTATCAGGGACAGACTCCTCAAAGCTTTAAGGCAAAAAGGCTTAAAGAAGTTTGCGGATCACTTACAGAAGCAGAGAAAGAGATCCTCACAGACGCTTGTAAGATTTACACCCTAAAATGTGAGCCTGTAAGCCTTGTTAAAGGTGAGGTTTTCAATATTAAAATCACTTACCCATACGACCTGAAGATGGCAGGTGTTTTATTAGAAGGAGTAAAGGAAGATGATTAACGCAGTATATCAGCTTACTGCCCCAAGATTGCTTGAAGTGACCTATAAAGAAATGTCTTTGGATCAGAACAGCGTTATTATTCGTCCTATTAAGCTTTCAATCTGTAAAGCTGACCAGCGTTATTACCAGGGAACAAGAAGCCAGAGCATTCTTAAAAAGAAACTTCCAATGGCTTTGATTCATGAATGTGTTGCTCAGGTGGTTTATGACCCTACAGGCACATTCAAGCCCGGGGACAAGGTAGTTCCGATTCCAAACACACCAACTCAGCAGGACGATGTTATTGCAGAAAACTATTTGTATTCAAGCCGTTTCAGGGCAAGTGGCTTTGACGGATTTTTGCAAGACTATGTAAGTTGTGCACCTGACCGTCTTGTTAAGCTCCCCGATGGTGTCAACACAACTGTTGCCGCGTTTTCGGAGCTTATAAGCGTAAGTGTTCACGCTATTTCAAGATATGAAAAAATTGCACATTCACGCCGTGAAAAGATTGGAATCTGGGGCGATGGAAATTTAGGATTTATTACGGCGATATTGCTTCGATATATATGCCCGGAGTCTGATTTGTTTGTTTTAGGAGCAAGTCGTGAAAAATTGTCATATTTTGCATTCGCAAAAGAGACATATCATGTGGATAATATTCCTGAAGATTTCAATGTTGATCACGCTTTTGAGTGCGTTGGCGGTGCGGGTTCGAGAAGTGCAATAAATCAAATCATTGATTATATCAACCCTGAAGGAACAATTTCTATTATGGGTGTTTCAGAAAATTTTGTTGATATCAATACCCGTATGATTCTTGAAAAAGGTCTTCGTATGATCGGTTCAAGCCGAAGTGGAAGAGATGATTTTGTTCGCACAGTTGAGCTTCTTGCGGAATACCCAGAGTTGTCTCATTATTTTGAGAATATTGTAGGTGAGGAAATTCCTGTTGCAACAATCTCCGACATTCACGAGGCTTTCAGGTTTGATTATAATCGAAACTTTGGTAAGACAGTTATGATTTGGAATAAATAATGGGGGTTTCCCTTTGAAAAGATTGTTTTATATTTTATATGCGGCATTTTTTAACATTTGCCGCATATTCCCTTTAAAAGAAAATAGAGTGACCTTCCTTTCGCCTCATCGAGAAAATTTCACTGACAGCCTTGGTATGGTGCTTCGTGAAGTTGAAAAAAGAGGGAAGTATGACATTGCCAAAGTGTCATCTGCTGATCTTGATTTAAACGGCGGAATTAAAGGCATATTCAGAGCAATCGGTTTTTTTACCGTTAAGGCTTATTTGCTGGCAACGTCAAAATATGTTTTTCTTAACGATAACTTTATGCCTATGGGTAGCCTCAATTTCAGCAAAGATGCAGTTATAACTCAGCTATGGCATGCAGAAGGTGTATTTAAAAAGTTTGGGTTACATATTCCACAGCCCGAGGATGTGAGGAAACGCGAGCTTGCAGGGGCATCTAAGCTTTCCTTTGTGGTTTGTTCTTCTGAGTCGGTTAAATCTCTTTATGCCGAGGCATTTGGAGTGGAGGAAAATAAGGTTTTGCCTTTAGGTGCACCGAGATGTGACAGATTTTTTAAGGAATGCAAAACAGATGATATTAAGAAAAAGTTTTTGCAAAAATATCCTCAGTGCAAAGGTAAAAAGCTTGTGCTTTATGCACCTACATTCAGAGACGATGCCGAGGAAGATAAAGTCCTTTTAAAAAGCATTGATATGAAAAAGTTTTCTGAAAAGCTTAGTGATGAATTTGCTTTTCTTATAAGGCTTCATCCGCAGATTCACCGTTGCGATTCTGCTTTGCAGGGTGCGGTGGATGTTACTGACTGGGAAGATGTCGGTGAGCTCACGCTTATTTGTGACTGCATGATAACGGACTACTCCTCTGTTTGTATGGATGCTGCCCTTATCGGTAAGCCGTTGGCTTTTTATGCTTTTGATTTAGAAAAATATGCTTCTGACAGAAGCTTTTATTTCGATTATGAAAGCTATGTTCCGGGTCCGGTTGCAAAAAGCTTTGATGAACTTTTAGATGTAATCAAGAATATTGAAAATCTTGAAGGGAATGAAAAGCTTGAAACATTCCGAAGATTTAATTTCGGATCCCCTGACGGCAACTCCGCTAAACGAGTTGTTGATGCAATAATTAAATAAAAGATACCGTTCAATCTGTAAAGACTGAACGGTATTTCTTATTTTTTGAATAATTTTAAAAGGGTAGATTTTATATCATCTGATGCGATTGTTGAAGAAATAATGATCGAAATAAGGCACACTCCGACATCTGCAAAAACTGCAAGCCACATCGGAGCTATACCCACAATACCTAAAAGCAGAACTAAAATCTTGACAGCCATAATAAATGCGATGTTTATTTTAACTGTTTTCATAGTTTTGTTTGCGAGCTGACGAGCCTGGACAAGCTTGCCGAGATTGTTGGTGGTGAGCACAAGGTCAGCGGCTTCGGTTGCTGCCTGTGAACCAAAGCCCATTCCTGCACCTACATCTGCAGCGGCGAGAACAGGTGCATCATTAATACCGTCACCAACGTAAATTGTTTTGCCGTGGTAGGCTTTGATTTCTTCAAGATAATTAAGCTTGTCTTCAGGAAGAAGCGAAGCATAGAAATTATCAATATCAACCTCAAGAGCAACCTCTTTGGCAGAATCTTCACTGTCACCTGTGAGCATTGCAATGTGACCGATTCCGCTTTCGCGAAGTGCCATAATCGTTTGTTGTGCCTCAGGTCTTGTTTCTGCCTTTACTTTGATGTTGCCAATCAATTTACCGTCAACTGCAACGAGAATGCCGTTAGCATCGCCTGTTTCTATTCCGTTGTCATTAAGGAGCTTTTTGCTTCCGCAAATAATATTTTTGCCTACAAAAACTGCACTTGCTCCGTGACCCGGTACTTCTTTAAAATTTTGAATATATTTTTCATCAATCTTTGGAGCAGCTTCTTTAATCGCTTTGGCTATGGGATGCTGTGAATGACCTTCTGCTATTGCAGCAAGGGTGAGAATAATTTCTCTGTTAAGCCCAATCGGGGAGCTTACATCGGTAACCTTCAGTCTGTCAGTGGTGAGGGTACCGGTTTTATCAAAAACAACTGCCGTAGCATCTGCAATCTGCTCAATATATTTGCTGCCTTTAATGAGAATACCGCTTTTTGCAGCAGTGCCCATACCAGTAAAAAAGGCAAGCGGAACGGACAAAACAAGAGCACATGGGCATGATGCAACAAGAAGAACCAATGCTCTGTGAATCCACGTTGCCCAATCGTCTGTTATGAGTGAGGGGATAACGGCAACAATAATCGCGAGGGCAACCACCGCCGGGGTATAATACTCTGCAATGCGGGAAATGAGTTTTTGTGTGTTGCCTTTTTTGTTGGACGCTTCTTCCACAAGGCGGATAATCCTTGATGCAGTGGATTCCTCAAGAGTGTTAGTTGTTTTAACTGCCAAAGTTTCATTGCCGTTAACCATTCCGCTTAAGAGCTGAGTGCCTCTCTCTGCAGGAATGGGAATACTTTCGCCCGTGATTGCAGAGGCATCAACACTTGAATTGCCATGAATGACAATGCAGTCAAGGGGAACAGTTTCATGAGGATAAATTATAGCTCTTGTGCCGATAGGTACATGCTTTGCTTCAACTGTTGAAACTTCGTTTGTGGTGGTAACAACATTTACTTTGTCTACTTGAATTTCTGAAAGTGAACGAATAGAATCCCTACTTCTTTTTGATGCAAGTTCTTCCATTGCTTCTCCTATTCTGAAAAAGATTGCAACAGCAGCTGATTCTCTGAATTCACCCAAAAAAGCAGCGGCGATTACGGCAATCATCATAAGTGTATTTTCATCGATTTTGCCGTTTTTAATGCTTTTGATTGCCGTGAGTATAACAGGATAAGCGGCAAGTGCGGTAGACATAATGAGAATAATGCTGTAAACAATTTCGGGTATTGCGGTAATTTTAATAAGCGACAAAGCAAAAAGGGCGATAGCACCGTAAAGCAGATATGTTGTAAGCTTATTTTCTTTAACGTGTTCGTGACCGCATTCACAGCATTCATCGTGGCAGTGGTTATGGTGGCAATGGTCATCATGGTGGTGTTCGTGGTTGTGACTCATTTAACTTCTCCTTTCTTATGGCAGATATGGGCAAGCCCCATATTGTAAATCATTTCGATATGCTCATCATCAAGAGAGTAAAAAATTGTTTTACCCTCACGACGGGGTCTGACAAGGCCTGCCGAGCGTAGAATACGCAATTGATGAGATATTGCACTCTGACCCATTTCAAGATATTCGGCAAGGTGATAAACGCACATTTCGCCGTCAAGCAAAGCGGCAATGATGCGGATTCGTGTGGTATCACCAAACACCTTGAAAAGCTCCGATAAATCATACAGCGTTTCTATATCGGGAGTGGTTCTCTTTATTAAATCACTTGTGTGGTTTTCCATAAAGCTCTCCTTTCAATATATGAACAGTTGTTCATATATTGGTTTTATTATATGCTCATATATGCAGATTGTCAATATATTTCGCAAAAAAAGAGCCGTAGATTTCTCTACGACTCCTCGCTATTTACCGGTTATCATTGCCGCAGCAACCGCAGTTGCCGCCACATTGACCGTTTTTTTGAGAAGGGCAACAGTTGCTGTCGGGGCAACCGATGCATTTTTTACCGCTTTTTTTAGCTTTGATAACGTACCAAGCCGCAAGACCGATAATTACCAAAACCACAGCAACTATAATAGCGTTATCCATAGCGATCTCCTTAATAAGTTATTTCGTGGCTTTAGCCTTGGATTTCTGTGCGTTGAGTGCGTATTCAGCTTTAATGTTTTTGTTTGCTTTGAGGCAAAGGTAAACAAGAATGGCAACAAAAGCAATAACTGCAACAAGTCCGCTGAAGAAGCCTGCGCCAAGAGCGCCTGTGGTAATAAGAGTACCAATCTGATATACAAGATAGCCTATTGTGAAGCCTGTGCCAAGCTGGAGGCCGATACCTGCCCAAAGCCATTTTGCGCTCTTCATTTCTGAGTTCATAGCACCGAT
The DNA here is from genome assembly GCA_017461625.1 of Clostridia bacterium. GTDB lineage: Bacteria > Bacillota > Clostridia > Oscillospirales > Acutalibacteraceae > CAG-488. The sequence continues at coordinate 33,110 of JAFTXJ010000007.1, read as the reverse complement.
AGCGGCAAAGCAAGGGGGAGTGAAAAGGTTAAACATAAGGTAAGCAAGAGCGGCAACCTTAGTGATTGCAAATGCGCTTGCAACCTCTGCGCCTGCACCTTCCATAAGAGCAAGCTCTTCTGTGTCAATAAGATTTTCAAGTCCGACGAAGCAAACTGCAAGAGTACCAACAACATTTTCTTTAGCAATGAAGCCTGTAACTGCGGCGGCGGCAAGCTGCCATGAAAGAACGCCTACAACAGGGATAAGAACATAAGCAAACGGACCTGCGATTGATGCAAGGATTGAAGCGTCTGCAGTTTCAGCAACTTGGAATTTCCAAGTGAAGGTCTGCATAATCTGAACTGCTGTATTACAAAGGAGGATGATTGTTGCAGCCTTAACTATGTAAGCCCAACCACGGCTGCACATTGATTTGAATGCTCTTAAAAGAGAGGGAGCCTTATATTCGGGGAGCTCGATGATGAAGAAGGATTTTCTTGCCTTATGGCCTGCAATTTTGTTAACAAGCAAAGCACCGAAGAAAATAAGAACTATGCCTGCAAAATACATAAGCGGTCCAACCCAGGTTGCATCACCGAAAAATGCACCTGCAAAAAGTGAGATAACAGGGAGCTTTGCGCCGCAGGGCATAAATGGGGTGAGCATTGCTGTTGCTCTGCGCTCGCGCTCGTTACGGATTGTGCGGCAAGCCATAACGCCGGGGATAGCACAGCCTGTACCGATTACGAAAGGAATAACGGATTTACCTGAAAGACCAACCTTTTTGAAGATTGGGTCAAGCACAACTGAAACACGGGCCATATATCCGCAGTCCTCAAGCAAAGCAATGAGGAAATACATTACCATAACGAGAGGTAAGAAACCGATAACTGCAATAGCACCGCCGATTACACCGTCAACAAGCAACGCTGAAAGGAGGGGATTTGCATTTTCAAAGAAGCCTGCAATCCAGCCCTGGAAGCCTTCAAGAAGAGTAACAAGACCGGGAATAACTGTTCCGTTTTTCATTTCATAGCCTTCAGCAATCCAAACACCGGGGCCTGCCTGTGAAATCCAGAACACAGCATACATAACAACCGCAAAAATCGGAATACCTAACCATTTATTAGTAAGCACTGCGTCAATTTTATCCTGTGCGTTTTTATCTTTGGTGAGAACCTTGCGGCTTTCAACCTTTTTAACAATACCGTTAACAAATTCAAAACGCTTTCTGTCAGCGGCTACAACAACAGCTTTATCTGTTAAGTCGATATCGCCCTGAACATAGGGAGCAGCCTGAGCTTTACCTTTAAGCGAAGCAGCAGTTTTGACAACCTCAGTTAAACCATTTGCTGAAGTTGAAACAGTTTCAACAACAGGGCAACCGAGCTTCTGTGACAAAGCGTTTACGTCAATTTTGGTTTCTTTCTTTTTGTTTATGTCAGCTTTGTTAAGAGCAACAACAACCGGAATACCCAATTCAAGCAACTGAGTTGTAAAGAAAAGGCTACGGCTGAGGTTTGTGGCATCAACAATATTGATGATAACATCAGGGTTTTCACCTTTAACATAAGAGCTTGTTATGCTCTCTTCAGAGGTGAAGGGTGACATTGAATATGCACCGGGCAAGTCAACTGCAATAAGCTCTTCGTTTGAAGAGTAAAGACTTTTTTTAATTGGTGCTTGTTTCTTTTCTACGGTAACGCCTGCCCAGTTGCCTACCTTTTCATTACGACCGGTAAGTGCGTTATACATAGTGGTTTTACCACTGTTAGGATTGCCAGCTAAAGCAATTCTCATATTTTTTCCTCCTTTTTAAATCGGGTTAATCTTGACTAACTCATACTTGAAAAGTAATCAGTTGGTAACTGACAGCTTCAATTATTAAATAATAATAGCTTCGGCCAACTGATTGTCGATGTTATATCTGCCGTCTTTAATCGAAACAACGCAACCACCCTTAATATGAGAAATAACGGTGATCGGTTCGCCACTGTAACAGCCTAACGAAAAGAGGAACGAGTCCAGCTCTTCATCGTCAGTCTCGATTGAACGGATGATATATTCTTTTCCTTCCTGAGCATCAATCAAATTCATAATATACCACCTGAGTTGGAATTTAGAGTTAGGGTTTACTAACTACTGTGTTATATTATCACTATGATAAAAAATTGTCAATAGTTTTTTTAGAAATTTTTGCTCTACTTGAAAAATTTCTTTGCATATGGTATAATACCTAAAATTTGTTCATCGGTGATTATATGAAAATACATGAATCAGCAGAAAACTATCTTGAAACAATACTTATATTAAGCAAATCAAAGGGCATGGTTAGGTCCATTGATATTGCTAACGAGCTTGATTTTTCAAAGCCCAGCATCAGTGTTGCAATGAAAAACCTTCGTGAAAACGGATATATTGAAGTGGATAGGGACGGTCACATCACTCTTCTTGGCAAAGGTCTTGAAATTGCAGAAAGGATGTATGAGCGTCACACGGTTATTTCAAAATTCCTCATCGGGCTTGGTGTTGATGAAAAGGTTGCAACGGAGGATGCTTGCAGAATAGAGCATGTTATCAGTGCGGAAAGCTTTGAGGCTATAAAAAACACTATAAAATAAAAGAACACGGTATCAGCTTTTGATACCGTGCTTTTCTTTAATATACGAGTCGTTAAGAGAGGCAAAAATCTCGATAAAAATAATTAAATCATTATTTATTTACTTAAAGAGTGGCAGCGTCAATGTGTGAAAAAGTAGCTGTGCCATTTTCATCAATTGTAAGAAGGCTGCCGCCCTGGATTGAAGTGTCGTGATAAGAGCCTGTACCTGTTTTAGTAGCGTAAGAAAGGCGGATGCCCTGATAGTTGGTAGAGAAGTTGTTAACATGGTCATGACCGCAGATAACATTTTTGGTGCTGCCGAGTTCTTTCAAAACATCAAACATACCTGTGTTCATTCCGCTACAGCAGATGTATTCACTCTTTTGACCAAATGCTGTCGGGTCAGAGCCGATAGCTTCATAAGCATTATTGTATTCGGGGAGAGGAATGTGGATGAATAACGTGCTTTCAACGGTGCTGTTTGTAAGCTCGTTTAAGCCGTTAACATTCCATTTGTACCATTCAATCTGGTTTTTCCAAAGTCCGTCATAAACATCTTCAAGCACGATGTCACCGTCAATGTAATCTGTTGAATCGTGTGTGTCCATAAGATAAAGGGTATGGATAAATTTGTTGCCTTGACGAATCTGAACGGTGTAGTTGCCGTGACCCATATCTTCAGGACCAAATTTGAAAAGGCAGTTGTCAGCTTTAATCATTTTATAAGCTGCCCAGCTTTCACTTGAAAGACCTTGACCGTCATGGTTGCCCATAACAGGAGCCCAGGGAATATTAAAAGAATCCATAAATTCAACAAACCAATGATAAGCAAAAATGCCGATAGCATTGTCACCGACTACAACAATTAAATCGGGGTCAGTTTTGTTAACAAGCTTTGTAATAAGTTCTTCGGTTTTGAATCTTGTTTCGCCGAGAACTTCGTCACCGTTAAGCTGAACATCAGTGATAACAAGAATGTTTAAATCTTCATCAGGGTCTTTTTGTATTACAGAATCATAATCAACAACATAAGCGTCATCGGCTGACCATTTATCATAATAACGGTCATCGGTAAGCGAATTACCTGCAAAAAGCGGGATGATTGAGTTAACAATGGTTGCAAGAATCAAAAAAATACTGGAAAAAAGTTGACCTAAAAAAGTAAACATAAAAACACTCCTTTGAAAATATATTTCATATTATACATTTATTAGATATAAATTTCAATATAAAAACAAAAAACCACGGCACAAACCGTGGCTTTTGTTTTCGGAATTATAAACCGAGGCCAGCTACGAAATCGCTGATAGCTGTTGACAAAGCTGTGAAGTCAAGGCCGCTGATGAAAGCAGAAATCTGCTCAACGAGAGCCATCAATTCGTTAATTACGTTTTCCATGTTAGCAATACCCCTTTCATATATTTCGGAAAATATTTCCACCGATATTATAGCATATATTTAAAAAAAATCAACATATTTTGAACAAATATTTATTGTTTGTCTAAAATAGAACAAACACCACCAAAATGTTATCACCATTTCTGTTTTTTATGAATAGTATATAGATATAAGTCATGAAAGGTGGCAATCAGATGAAAGCGTTTTATCACAGTGCATATACAAATAACGGCTTCAAACACATCAGGCTTAATTCCTATAACCCGGATAGCTTCAGATACATACTCAAAGGTAATTCAGGTAAGGTTAAAGAAAATCTTTTCAGTAAAATAACGGATGTACTTAATAAAAAAAATATTGATTTTTGTTTAAGTCGAAATTATGACGGCCGTGTGTGCGGGCTTAAGAGTGAAGACGAAAGCTTTATTATTTGTGACGGTACGCACCCATTTTCAGATGATGCAGCTACATTCGGAGCTGTTGACGGGATTATCAGCCTTGAAAATTTTCAGCAAAGCAGTGTTTTAAGAAAGAAAAGCGAAGATATTGTTTCACTTACACAAAGCGTTTCGGAGCAAGAGCGTCGGTGTCAACGGTTTTTGAATGCAGCCGCCGGAATAAATAAGGATAAAAAGCGTTTAGAAAAAGAGATTGCAGATTCAAGAAAAATCAGCAGATACTCTGCCAAACTGTGGTCAACTTACGGCTGCCCTCCCTCGGGAACAGTCGGTGTTGAAAAAAAGTATTTTCTCAGTGTACCGGTTTCAAACGGAATTAAATTTGATTGCACCGACATTAAAGATATTTGTGACACAGCAATATTAATAGAAGGCAGTGCAGGTTATTGCAGCGAAATGATAATTGACAGAGTTCGCCGTTATGCATTGAGCAGCGGTGCGGATGTTGTCAGCTTTAAGAGCTTTCTGGATTTTGACGGAGTACCTGAGCATATAGTTATTCCTGCACTGAGGTTTGGCGTGTTTACCCAACAAAAAGAGATGACTCTTGCCGGGCTGAACGTGAAAAAAGTGAGAGCAAAAAGATTTATTCTCAGTGAAATGGGTGAAAGTGCAAAAGTCAGGCTGCAGTTTAATCAGCGTGCATATCAGTCATTGATAAAAGAAGCTTCTGAATCTATAAAATATATTGATAAATATAATCGTGAGCTTGATGATATATATGTTGAGTCAACAGATGAGAATTCACTTTGTGACTATGTGATGTCAAAAATCTTTTATAAATCATAGCGATTTGACAAGGTGATATACTTTTGTTATAATTTCATCACTATAATATGGTGGTGATTATGCTTGAAACTTTCCAAAAGAATAGCTGCCTTTTTTCTTGCAATTCTGATGGCAATGTCTTTGCTTGGCGGTTTTTCAATGACATGTATAGCAGCTTATATGGGCGACATTGACGGTAACGGTAAGGTTATGTCTAATGATGCACTGCTTGTGCTTCAGGCTTCAACCGGTGCAAGGGCGCTCACATCGGCTCAAACGGCTGTAAGTGATATGAACGGTGACGGAAAAACAAATGCCTCTGATGCTTTGTTGATTTTGCAAACCGCTATCGGTAAAACACCATTGGTTGAGCAATCAACAGTTAAACTTCCTTATGAAGGTGTTGTAACAGCTGACCCGTCTCTCAGGTTCAGAAGCGGAGCAGGAACATCTTATTCTCATATTGCCGATATTCCTTACGGAACTAAACTGACAATAACCAAAATCAGCAACAACTGGGGTTACACATCTTATAACGGCAAAAATGGTTGGGTAAGCCTTGAATATATTCAGCCTGTAAAGCCTGTTTCAGGAACATTTACTGTTGTTTGTTACGGCTATGGTCACGGTGTAGGAATGAGCCAGTACGGTGCAAAATACTACGCTGAAGACGGATGGACTTATGATAAAATTCTGCTTCATTATTTCTACAGCAATAAGACCAAAATAGAAAAAGATGCCGAATTGCCCGAAACCGTTAAATACGGCAGTCAGGAGCTTGACCTTAAAACATACATTGCCGGCTCGGTCAGAGCAGAAATCGGTGACAGCTGGCATATTGAAGCAATTAAAGCCCAGATGGTTGCAATTTATACTTATGCGAAATATTACGGCTTTAATGTAAGCTCATCAACCCACGCATATAAAGCGGATTATAAATACGAAGGCACAAAAATTGAAACAGCGATGAACCAGGTTCTCGGTGAATACCTTTCATATAACGGTAAGGCTATTCTTTCGGTTTATTGCTCAAGTATAGGCGGCAAAAATACATCTGCCAAAAACGCATGGCAGGGCTCAGATGTAGCTTATCTTCAGGGCGGAAGAACCAGCCCTGAACCCGAAAGCATTACTAAAAAAACATATACTTTTTCTGCAGATGAGATAAGGTCGCTCGTTCAGCAAAATCTCGGAGTAACCCTCACCGGCTCACCTGATAAATGGTTTACCGATATTGTTCACGATAAGTCAATCAGTAACAGCGTTGGTTATATAAGCTCAATGAAAGTTGGTGGCAAAACAGTTAAAGGTGAGCAGGTTCGTTCCAAAATTTTTGGATACAGCAAAATGCGTTCACACTGCCTTTCAATTAAATATAATCCATAATTAAATTTATAAACAAAACACACAGTAAAAGTTTGATGCTTTTACTGTGTGTTTTTTCTTTTTAAAGCTTCTACCACATTGATAACAACAGAAATGTCTTCTTCGCTGAGACCCGAAACATCAACAACTCTTGTTCTGTTTTCATCGAGAAGATAGTCTGTTGTGGTGTGAAAAATATGTGCAATTTTAATCATAACATCATAAGACGGATACCGGTCGCCTGATTCATAATATGAAACAACGGACTTTGCTACGCCGACTCTGTCGGCAAGCTGTTGCTGGGTAAGATTTTGCCCTTTGCGTAATAGTTTTAATTTAGCACCAAAGTTCACTGCTTTATTCCTTTCTTTCCACTTTTTGTTATATTTTATATCGGCAAGGTTGACTTATGGAGAACAAAGATATATAATATGGTGGAATCGAGCTGCGAAACGGGGGAAGATTGTTTCGGATGGAGGATAAAATGTTTTTTGAAATATCAAAAGAAAAAGTATTGAACGGAATAGAAACAATGAATAGCTTCGGGCTAAGGCTTACCGGTTCAAGCGGACAGCAGAGATTTGTGGATTATTTGAAGGATGAAATTCACAAAATGGGTTTTAACACATATAGCGACCTTTATTCATTTGACCGTTGGGAAGAAAAGCATTCTTCAATTAAAATCATAAATCCCCACGGTGATGAAAATATCGAAGTCACCTCTGCATGGCCTTATTCAGGTGAAACCGATGAAAACGGCATTACCGAGGAAATAGTAGAGATATTCGGTAAGCATATCAACTATCTACCTGCAAGGGGCAAGATTGCACTTGTGAAAGTTAAAGACCTTGAAAAAGTGCCGACAGTCTTTGCTTTTAATCAGAGAAATTCATATCCTAAAGGCCTGTCTTTACCAAAGAACTACAAAGGTCCCGTTGCTGATTCTTTTGTTAAAATACCTCTTATATCCGTTGCTAAAGCAATGGGTGTAAAGGCTGTTATCTGTATATGGGAAGGTATGAGCGATGAAATGGTAAAGGGACAGTATCTTCCCTTTATTATGGATTATCAAGGTATTCCTGCACTATGGGTTGGCGAGGAATCAGGAAAGAAGCTCAAAAAAGCAGCAAAGGAAAAGAAGAAGGTTAACCTTGTACTTGCAGCAGAAAAAGAGAAAAACGCTAAAACCGAATCTTTTTATACCGTTCTTGAAGGCAAAAACAAAAGAGAAGCCATTATCATCAACACTCATACCGACGGTATAAACTGCGTTGAAGAAAATGGCCCCATTGCAATGCTTGAAATGATGAGACACTTAAAGGATGCAGAACTTGACAGAACACTTATTTTTGTTTTTGCAACTGGGCATTTCAGGCTTCCTGATTTTAAGGAGCACGATATTCAGGCAACGTCAAAGTGGCTTAAAAATCACCGGGATATGTGGGACGGCAAAAAGGGACATATCAAGGCTGTTGCGAGTCTTGGTGTTGAGCATTTAGGCTGTACAGAGTGGAAAGACAATGACGGAAAATATCAGTGCACCAATCCCATTGATATTGAGCTTGTATATACTGCAAACAAGGCAATGGATAAGGTTTATTATGATTCTCTTGAAGGTAGAACAATGTTAAGAACAGTAACTGTAAAAGGACATAATTTCCTTCATTTCGGTGAAGGTCAGCCACCGAGAAATGTGGGTATTCCTGATATTTCGCTTGTAACTGCGCCAGATTATCTGACGGCAATCAATGAACCTCATCAGATGGAAAAGTTCAGCCTTGACCTTATGTGTGAGCAGATTAAAACATTTCTTAAAATGACACTGACACTCGATGAAATGAGCGCAAAAGAAATAGGTAAGCCCGAGCCTTATTCACTTATGTTGGGTAAGATAAAATAGGCTTGTTGCTTTCTTGAGATTACAGTTAGAGTTTCAAAGAGGGTTAAAAATAGCGGCTTGAGATATTTTCTCAAGCCGTAATTTTATACACCTGTTAAATCAAATGGGGGAATGTATTCTTCTTTAGCGGAGGAAAGCTCCTGTACATAAGCATTTTCAAACCCAAGGCCTTCAAGATGATCTAAAACAGTGTTGTATTCTCTTTTTGAAATTCTGCGGTTAATGGTTGGGTATTCCTCACTTTTTCCGCAGGGGGTGTATTGACTCATAAGGCTGACGATTGTCTCGTTAGAAAAATTGTCGGCAATAAAATCCAAAGCTTTTATTGATTGGCTGACATTGCCGGGCAAAATAAGGTTTCTGATTATTACCCCTTTTTGCATAATGCCTTCGCTGTCAAAAATATCTTTCGGCTGCTGACGCTTCATTTCAAAAATTGCAGATGAAGCATTCTCAAAATAGTTTTCAGCTTTGCTGTATTTAAGTGAAACTTTATCATCACAATATTTTAAATCTGTAAGGTAAATATCAACAATACCGTCAAGCATTTTTAAAGTTTCATTTTTTTCAAAACCGCCTGTGTTATAAACTATCGGAACGGATGGCTTTTTCACTTTTAACATTTCCGCAAGTCTGATTGCGTAGTGAGTGGGGTTCACAAGGTTTATGTTGTGTGCCCCCAGCGAAACAAGCTCATCAAAAATTTCACTCAATCGCTCATCGGTAATATCCTTTCCGAAGGCATTATGACTCAGTTCAAAATTTTGGCAGTAAACGCATTTTAAATTGCAGCCTGAAAAGAAAACTGTTCCGCTACCGTTTGTGCCGCTGATGCAAGGTTCTTCCCAATAATGAAGAGCGGCCCTTGCTATGCGGAATGTGTCAGAAACTCCGCAAAAACCGATGTCGGTTTTTCTGTTAATGTTACATTCACGGGGGCAGGCTGTGCATTTGTTATTCATCAAAGTCAATCTCCTTTTTGCAGATTAATTCAAATCTGCCGTTTACGGGGTTGCGTGTACCATAGTTGATAACAAGAGCGTGATTATGAATGAATTTAACAAAAATCTTTTTTTCTTTTGAAAGATTAATTTGGTGCAGAATTTTACTTGAAGCAGGTCGTGTGAATTTGCTCAATCCGGCGAGGTGCTTCAATGAATCGGGAACAACCTCAGAGTTTTCGCTTAGATAAAAATCCTGCAACAAAATTTCGGATAAATCCAGTTTATATTTTTGAGAAAACTCATTCAAAACATCATACAGTTTTTTGGTTGAAACTCCGCAAAAGAGGAGTTTGTTTTCTTTTAAAAAATCAGCGATTTTTGAAAACATTTTAAAAGGCGAATCAAAAACTTTTTCTAACTCGTTAAGAGTTAAAACAAATCGACCTGAGTTATAAATTTTTTCAAGAGCATCTTCAACTTCTTTTAGCTGCTGAATTTTTTGGTAAGAAATGTATTTATTGCTGAGGATTTCATATGGCGGATATGGTGTGAAGATATAATTGTGTTTTTCTTTGATCTCATTTAAAGGTGCACCGCTTAAAAGTTTTAAAAATCCAAGCTGAAGCTGATGTGCTTTTAACTTATAAACGTCGTTAAAGCTTTGCTGAAATCTTTCATAGCTTTCATAGGGGAGACCTGCAATCAGGTCGGTGTGAAGATTTATGTTTCCCGCCTCGCAAAGTGAACTTACGTTTTTAAAGATTTTTTCATTGGGAGCGTATCTGCAACTTTCTTTAAGTGATTTTTCATTGGTGGATTGAATGCCGATTTCAAGCTGAATTTTACCTGTAGGTGCACACTTTAAAAGCTCAATCTGTGTGTCAGTTAAAAGGTCTGCTCCGATTTCAAAATGAAAGTTGGTTCTGCTTTTATGAGCGTTGTCAATTATATATTTCCATATTTCCGTTGCTCTTTTGGGGTTGCAGTTAAAGGTGCGGTCAACAAATTTAACCTGCTGCACATCATGACGTATAAAGAAGTCGATGTCAGAAAAAACTCTTTTCAAAGATAAGAATCTTACCTTACCGCAAACGGAAGAAAGGCAATACGCACATGAAAACGGACAACCTCGAGAGGTTTCATAATAAATTATTCTGTTTTTGAAGCTTGTGATGTTTTCATCGTTATATATGAAAGGTATGGCATCAAGATTTTTGATTTGTGTCGATGAGATCGTTTTGCCGCTGATTTCATAATCTGTTGACGGCACTTCATTGCAGACAATGCTTACTGCTGCCGGGAATGCATTTTCACCCTCACCGCTTACAATCAAATCAAAATCCTCAATTTTTAAATTTGTGTGCTCGATGCCGTAAGAAACTTCAGGTCCGCCTAAAATGATTTTAATGTCAGGGTTGATTGCTTTAATGCTTTTGCAAAGGTTTGCAATCATGGTAACATTCCAGATGTAAACACTGAAGCCTATAATATCAGGATCGGTTTTAAAAATTGTATAAAGAATATGCTCGGCGGTGTCATTCACCGAGCTTTCAATAATAGTGGTGTTATAGTCAGGCAAAGCTTTATCGACCGCTGATTTAAGGTAATAAACAGCAGGGCAGGAGTGAATATATTTGGAATTAACTGCGCAAAGGGTTATATTTTTCTTTTTCACAACAATAGACCACCAAATTCAAATTTATTACATACTACCATAAAATTACTCTTGTGTGCAAGAGTGTTTTGTGTTATACTCTGTATATCTGTAAGAAAGGACTGATTAAATGAAAAAGATAATCAGCTTGCTGATGTGTGCTATGCTTTTTTGCCTGTGTTTTGCAGGTTGCGGTGAAAAAGAACAGGATACTTCAGTTGATGTAACCGGTCACACTAAAGTTCAGGTTGTTATGGAAGACGGAGGAGAGTTCATTATTGAGCTTTATCCCGAATACGCTCCCGAAACCTGCAAAAACTTTATTAAACTGGTTAACGAGGGCTTTTATGATGGATTGACATTCCACAGAATTGTTGATGGATTTATGGCTCAGGGTGGATCATCTGACGGTGAAGGCTACGAAGGCAGCGATGAGACAATCAAAGGTGAGTTTGCACTCAACGGCTTTGAGCAGAACACTCTTTCACACACAAGGGGAGTTATTTCAATGGCTCGCTCAAATGATCCTGATTCAGGTTCTTCACAGTTCTTCATCTGTTACAGCGATGACTACACAGGAAGCCTTGACGGCAGATATGCGGCTTTCGGTAAGGTTATTGAGGGTATGGATGTTATTGACGGCTTTCAGGATGTTGAACGTACATACAATATGAGTGGCGAGCTTGCTGTTCCTGTTGATCCAATCGTAATAAAATCAATGACAGTTATCAAATAAGAAAGAAGGTAAAAATTATGTTTAAAAAAGTTATTTCATTAGTTCTTGCTCTTGTTATGGCAATGGGCGTTTTTGCTATGAATGCATCAGCTGCTACAGATGTTGTTTACGGTGATGTTAATAAAGACGGTGCAATCAATGCAGGTGACGCACTTGAAGTTTTGCAGTCATCAACAGGCCTTAAAGACCTTACAAATTATAATATGGCTATTGCTGATGTAAACTCAGACGCCAAAGCAAATTCATCGGATGCACTTTTGATTTTGCAGTACGCTACCGGTCTTGTTTTGTCTTTTAATAAAGACTATGCTAACACACTTAAGGCAACCAAAATTGACCCCGTTTTTGCAAACGATGCTTTCACTTTCAGCGTTGCAATGGAAGATGAGTCTGTAGGTAATTTTGATATGGTTTTTTCAACAGACGGCAAGTCAAAAGCAATCACTTCAGTTATAAATTTCCAGGGTATTCTTCCTATTGACCTCAGCATGCTGCACACTAACGGCAAGAATTATCAGGTTGTAGGTGCAATTGATGTTGAAATTTTAGGTAAAAAAGAAAGAGTTGAACACACAGGAACATATTGTGAAATTGAAGAAAATGTTGATGAAATTTTTGACGGCTATGTAAGACTTTTCACTTCAAAAGCAATTTTTGGTTCATCTGTTAAAAGAACAGTTGACGGTAAAGAATATGTTTGTGAAACCTTTTATAATGAAGCAGGAGCAAGCTTTGAATACTACTTCCTTAACGGTAAGCTTGCAATAGCTACAATTTCAAATAACGGAACAACACAGACTTTTAAGGTTACAAATCTTGAAAAGGGTGTAGATGCTTCTAAGCTTGTAATACCTTCTGATTACACAGAAGATGATTTCTTTCTTAAAGGTTAATTAATTAGAGGGGTAATTTATGAAAAAGTTAATATGTGTTTTAATTACTGTTGTGATTGCGGTAAGTGCTGTTTGTCCGTCTGCTGTGGCAGATAGCATAAAATACGGCGATGTGGATTGCAACGGTTCAATTAACTCAGGCGATGCTCTTGCCGTGCTTCAGCATTCCACAAATCTTAAAACGTTGGATGAGTCAGCGTTGGTTTTGGCTGACGTGAATGGCGATGGAAGCGTTAACTCGGGTGATGCGTTGAGCATTCTGCAGTTTGCCACAAGTCTTATTGCTTCTTTCCCTGTTGAAGAGAAAAAGGTTCCTTCAACAAAAGAAGAACTTCTTGATTATTACAAAAAAATCGCAGCGGAAAATAAAGATATTGTAACGGCACAGACCTTTAACCTTGTTGACATTGATGTAGGCTCGTTTATATTAAACCCGGCATTTAAAACATTGGCAACAATGGTTCTTGATGCCAACACTGTTGAAGTCAGCGGGTTCCCCGGTGATGTTGAGAATATTTCGGTTGATGATCTCAGTTCTGCAACATATGTTGTGAATGATGACGGAACGGTGACCGTAAAGCTCAACGTTAAGCCTCAAACCGATACGCTTGAAGGTTCAAAATATGAAGGCCCTGTTGGCAGAACGATTGGTGTTGTAGGTAATATTCCGCAGGTTGTGGTTGATACTGGCGTGGACGATATTGTTAATGTTGATAATGCTACGGGCGAGCTTGCTTATGAGGATGCTTCGGTTACCGTTACTGTTGATAAAGATAACAAGCTTGTTAAGGGCAAATGTGCATGGCAATACACTGTTTTGGGTGATATCAAAGGTTTTGATATCAGCTACAGTGCACTTGCAATAAACCTTGAAAACGGTGCAGCAACCGGAGAAATTGATTATAAACTTGCTTATTAAAACAAAAGGCACTGTGTTAAATGCACAGTGCCTTTTTCACACACAAAAAAGCAGAGAGCCGAAACTCTCTGCTTTAATTTATTATTGCCATTCAAACCAAACTGAAGTGCCTGTAACTCTGTAGTTAACGCCTCTTTCAAAGTAGAACGGTCTTGTTTTACCGTCATAGTTCTGGAAGATATGGTCAACACCTTCAAGACCTTCAATAAATGCGTTCATAAGTCCGATATCAGTGAAGTTGATTGTGTTTTCAACTCTCATCATTGGGATTGTTGTTGCAGGGCTTACCTGAGCAGCAGGTGAGAATCCTGTTAACCACCATGTTTTTGAGTAACGGTTGAATGAGCTTAAACCGTAGTGGAATCTGCAGCTCATCTCCTGATGATATTCTTCAGAAACAACGTTGTAAGTTGTGTGGTTTTCAGGTGTGTCACCGGGACGGTTGTAGAAACCTGTTTCACAGCCTGCGAGCACAAGTCCGTAATAACCCTTCCAAAGCTGAACCATCCACTGCATTCCTGCATAGTTAAACTTAATTCTGATTGTATCAAGGGGCATAAAAGCAACAGCTGCAAGGCGGTCATAAAGCTCTGTGTAACCCATTGTTCTCTGCCAACCTGCACCGGTAGCATAGAATACATTGTATTTTGCATCATAAGCAAAGCCTACAAGGCCGAGACCTTCATTGTCAATAACACAACCTGTGTATGGGTCATAAGTGATGTTACCTGCAATGGTCTGAAGATTATAGTCGTCTCTGGGGAAAGAGTCAATCTTGCCTGTTGCGTGGTAAAGAATGTAAAGTGCATCGGTTGAGTTTACTTCACCGCTTTTGTCAACGTCAGAAGCAGTTCTGCGAACAACATCAGTCATTTCATAGCTGCCTGATGAGTGATAAATGATTCTCAAAGCATCTGCTGAGTTAATAATTGCATCACCGTCTGCATCGCCTGCAACATAAGCTGCGTTGCTTGGTAACTTTTCTTCTGCGGCTACGTTCAGACCTGCAATTGAAAAAGCAAGTACAGCAGCCATAAGTGCGGATAAGATTCTTTTTAAAGTTGTCATTTTATATCATCCTCCCAAAATTATACAAGTTCAGCTTTAAAATAATCGATTTTGCCAACGGCTTTCTGCAAGATAGCAAGTGCATCTGAAGAATTAACCTTGTCATCAATTGTGACGTCGGCATACTTGTATTTTACAACACTGAATTTAGCAAGGCTCACTGAATACTGGAGCACATTCAGTGCATCGTTAGAATTAACAGAGCCGTCAAAGTTAATGTCACCATAACCTCTTATAAGCACATTAAGTTCAACTGTTGCTTTGCCGTCAACCGTGGCTTTAACGGTGTTGCTGCCGAGTGAAACAGTTGTTGGCGTGTTAAACTTAAATCTGCCGGGTTCTGTTGAATAAGAGATTGTTTCGCTTGTTCCGTTAGAATATGTAAGGTTCACTTTCAAACCGCTGAAATCAAAGTTTGGAACAATTTTTCCGTTTGAGTATGACCAATCGCTACCGAAATCATAGTTTTGCTTTGTCGGCTTACTCTTGATGGTTGCAGATTTGATTTCTTCCAAAACGAACTTAACTTCAAACGGAATATTGTGACCGTAATATGTCAGTGTAAGTGGGTTAGTACCCAAAGTGAAGTCTTCAACTTCGTCAGAAACCATCCAATCCATGCCTCCGTCTTCATAAGAAACGGTTGTGGTTGTTCCGTCGGTGTAAGTGAGCTTGACTTTTGCACCGGCAGGGGAATATGTCTTAAGAGCTATATAACCCAAAGAGTCATAATCCCAATCTGTTCCGTGAATCAGTTCAACCTTGTCAGGACTTTTGGCAAGCTCAGCCTTTTTGATGGCAACGAGCGTAAGCTCACTTTCAACATAAACATTTTCAAAGTCATCAAGAATAATGTTCACTTTGTTTTTGCCGGTCTGCCATTTGCCGTTTGCCGGTTCAGCAATCATGTTACCGCCCCAAGGGAACTTGTGAAAAGAAATGTCGTTTCCCTCATAGTCGATAACGGTACCTGTCAGGTCAAAGTCAGATTTCGGAATGATGTCTGACCCTGAATAAGCCCAGTCGAGACCCTCGTAAAAAACGGTTTTGTCCGGCATTTTCACAATTTTGATGGAGTATGCCGAAGCGGGAACAATCAAAGCTGTCAACAGCATAACCAAACAAAGGGTGATGCTGATTATTCTTTTCATTAAATATCCTCCTCTCCAATACTTTATACGATTATACACTAACAACTTTTATATGTCAATAAATAATTACGCATAATTATATATATAAATGTATGTGAAAAATTCACCTAAAATTAAAAATAATAAAAAAATTAAATTTACCTATTGATTTTTTAGTGGAAGTCTGTTATTATGTCAGTGTCACTAAATTGATAAATTTATTAGGAGATGATTAGAAATGAAAAAGACAGCTAAAATTCTTTCTATCGTGCTCGCAGTTTCAATGGTAATCGGTGTTACTGTTGCTCTTGTTTTCTCAGCATTTGCAGTAGAAGCTCCAACAATTACCTTAACAGAGAAGAGCAATGACGGCGAGAAAATGGTAGTAAGCATTGATGTTACAGAAGGTTATATCAACAGCGTTGACATCGTTTTTGAAATGAAGGGTGTTAAATGCGTTGCTATCAAAACTTCTTCACAGACACTTTTAGGCAATGCTAATGCAGTTGCTCCTTACTCAAATATTTCAGGTGCTTCTGTAGAGCCTATTGAAGGTAACATTGCAGTGGTTACTCTTGTTATTGAAGATGAAGAATATTCATTTGATATTGATGTAACATCATGCAGTGTTACTAAAGACATCGTTTATGACGAGTATGGCAACATCGCTTCTCTTGGTGATAGCGTAAATGTTGATCCTTCAGTTAAGGGCGAAGTAGTTGCTACAACTACTACAACAACCACAACTACAACAACTACTACAACAACAAAAGCTCCCGAAGTTGAAGATACAACAACTACAACAACAGAAGCTCCCGAAGTTGAAGATACAACAACTACAACAACAGAAGCTCCCGAAGTTGAAGATACAACAACTACAACAACAGAAGCTCCCGAAGTTGAGGATACAACTACAACAACAGAAGCTCCCGAAGTTGAGGATACAACTACAACAACAGAAGCTCCCGAAGTTGAAGATACAACAACTACAACAACAGAAGCTCCTGTAGTTGAAGATGAAGAAACAACAGCAACTCCTGAAGCAGACGAAGCTAACCCCTCAACAGGTGAAAGCGCAGTTGCAGCAGTTGCAGCAGTTGCAGTTCTTGGTATCAGTGCAGCAGCAGTAGTAGCTCTTCGTAAAAAGGAAGACTAATCTGAATAACTGATTTTACCCTGTATCTTTGGATACAGGGTTTTTTCTTTATTTTTCCTATTGATTTATTTATAATTATTTGTTATTATATATATAATCTTTTGAGAGGAGATATATACATATGACAAAATCAGCAAAAATTATTTCTTTATTACTTTCTGTTGTAATGTTGTTGAGCGTTGTTTCTGCAATGGCAATTTCTTCATTTGCAGCAGATGCACCTACTATTTCAGTTGTTGAAAAGAGCAGAGACGGTGAAAAAATTATTTTGAATGTTGTTGTTTCAGAGGGATATGTTAATGCTGTTGATATTAAGTTTACTATGTCCGGTGTTAAATGTGAATCCGTCAAAGATTTGACCGGTGCAGGTATGGGTAATGCAAATGCTTCCGGAAACTCATCACACTATTCTGTTGCTTCCACACAGCCTTTGGATGGCGATTTAGCTCAGGTTGTTATTAAGGTTACAAATGAAGAGAAGTATTCATTTAGTCTTAATATAGATGAATGTATGGTAACAAAAGATATAGAATATGATGAATACGGAAATATTACTTCAATCGGTGAAAATGTTAATGTAAAGCCTAACATTAGTGGTACTATTAAGTACGAAAAACCGACAACTACCACAACAACTACTACAAAGAAAACCACCACTACAACCACCACTAAAAAGGCTGATACTTCATCTACAACTACAACTAAAAAGACAACAACCACCACAACTACCAAAAGAGGTGATGTTGCAAACACAACCACAACTACCACCACAACAAGAGTTAATAGTTTAATTCCAACAAACACCCTTCCCGATGACAGTAGCTTGTTCGGTGATATAACAACATCATCTGATGTTGATACATCTTCATCAACTGACCTTGATTTTGACAGCTATGGCGATTACGATTATAATTACGTTCCTGATGAAACTGAGGCTGCTGACGCAGAGCAGGAAGAAATTCTTGATGATTCAGATAACAGCAAAACATTAATCATCGCTGCAGCAGTTATCGTTGCTCTTATTGCAGCTGCAGTTGTAGCATTTATCTTGATCAACAAAAAGAAAAAGGCTGACAGCAGCGCTGAATAATCAATAATATTAAAAGTTCCTGAGTAAAATCAGGAACTTTAATTTTTCTATTGAATTTTTATGATAATTTTGTTATTATAATCAATGGATTATATTAGCAACCCTAAAGGAGAATTTCTATGCTTGATTTAAAATTTTTAAGAGAAAACCCTGAATTAGTTAAAGAAAATATCAAAAATAAATTTCAGGATTCTAAACTCCCTCTTGTTGATGAGGTTATAGAACTTGATAAGCAGAGCAGAGCCTGCAAGGGTGAGGCTGACTCGTTGCGTGCAAACCGAAACAAAATTTCAAAACAAATCGGTGCCCTTATGGCTCAGGGCAAAAAGGAAGAGGCTGAAGAGGTTAAGGCTCTTGTTGCTCAGAATGCAAAACGTCTTGCAGAGCTTGAATCTCTTGAAACAGAATACAGCGAAAAGATTACAAAAATAATGATGACAATTCCAAACATCATTGACCCATCTGTTCCGATTGGTAAAGATGACAGCGAAAATGTTGAGGTTCAGCGTTACGGTGAGCCTGTTACTCCTGATTTTGAAGTTCCTTATCATGTTGATATTATGGAAAAATTTGACGGCATCGATCTTGACGGAGCAAGAAGAGTGGCTGGCAACGGCTTCTACTACCTTATGGGTGATATTGCAAGACTCCATTCTTCAATTATTTCTTATGCACGTGACTTTATGATTGACCGTGGATTCACATATTGTGTTCCTCCTTTTATGATCAGAAGCGGTGTTGTTACCGGCGTTATGAGCTTTGCTGAAATGGATGCCATGATGTATAAAATTGAGGGTGAAGACCTTTATCTTATCGGCACAAGTGAGCATTCAATGATTGGTAAGTTTATGGATACCATTATTCCTGAAGAAAAGCTTCCGCAGACCCTTACGAGCTATTCACCCTGCTTCCGTAAAGAAAAGGGTGCTCACGGCCTTGAAGAGCGTGGTGTTTACAGAATTCACCAGTTTGAAAAGCAGGAAATGATCGTTGTTTGCAAGCCCGAAGACAGCAAAATGTGGTTTGACAAGCTTTGGCAAAATACTGTTGATTTGTTCCGTTCACTTGATATTCCTGTAAGAACTCTTGAGTGTTGCTCAGGCGACCTTGCTGACCTTAAGGTTAAATCAATTGACGTTGAAGCATGGTCACCTCGTCAGCAGAAATATTTTGAGGTCGGCAGCTGCTCGAACCTCGGTGATGCACAGGCAAGAAGGCTTAAAATCAGAGTTAACGGCAAAGACGGAAAATATCTTGCTCATACACTCAATAACACTGTTGTTGCTCCGCCAAGAATGTTGATCGCTTTCCTTGAAAACAACCTTAATGAAGACGGAAGTGTTAATATTCCCGTTGCATTAAGACCTTATATGGGCGGAAAAGAAAAGATTGAGACAAAATAACCAAAAAATCGTCATCTTTTTTGATGACGATTTTTGTTTTATGTATTGATGTTAAAACCAATGCTGTGGTAATATATTAAATTGTAAGGAGGAATTTATATGATCTTTTGGATTGCTTTAGCTTTATGTGTGGTTGTTACCGCTGTTTTCACTGCAAAAAGAGGGTTAAAAGTGGGGGTTGCTGACCTGGCACTTAAAACTGTTACCAGCTGCTTGTTTGTTGCAGTTGGCATTGCTGCAATGATTGCAAACCCTGATGCTGTGCTGTCATACGGATTAATGGTAATTGCAGGCGGTGTTTTTGGACTTCTTGGAGATATTTTTATTGAGCTTAAATGGATTCAGCCACAAAACAGCAATACATTTTTAACCTTTGGTTTTGTCACCTTTATGGTTCAGCACGTTTTGCTTGTTGCGGCAGTATTTATTCATTACCCGATGACATTGGTTAATGCACTTGTTAGCTTAACGGCCCCTCTTGCTGTGCTGTTGCTTTCAAGTGTTGCGGTTAAAATCACAAAAATGGATATGGGTAAATTTAAGGTACTTTCAAACTCTTACGGTGCTCTTGCTTCAATGACATTTTCAGTTGGTTTTATGACTATGACAAATTACGGTATGGAGCTCTCACAGATTCTTTTCTTTGCGGGTGCTGTTTCATTCTTTGTGTCTGACCTTGTGCTCAGTCAGATTTTCTTCACTGAGAAGGGCTGTAACAGACTATTTGTGGTGCTTAATCATATTACATATTACGGTGCGCAGATTTTGATTGCATCATCTCTTTTCTTTATGAAATAAAGCTTTAATTGATTTTCTTTGAGCGATTTGGTATAATGTAAAAAAATAATTCGGAGGTCCGTTATGAAAAAAACTATTGCTGTTTTATTAACTCTTATTTTAGCTTTTGCATTAAGCGTAAACTGCTTGGCGGCATCTTATGGTGATCTGAATAATGATAATAAAATCGATTCTTCTGATGCCCTTCTTGTTTTGATGGCAAGCACAGGTATTAAAAATCTGACTCCGGAGCAGAAAATTTATGCAGATGTGTCAGCTGACGGTGAAATTAATTCATCAGATGCATTGTCAATATTGATGCGTGCTGTTGGGCTGATTGACATTTTCCCTATTGAAGAGGGAGAAGAGCCTGACATTGACCATGGATTTATCGGATAAGAAAGTGAGACCCCTTATGAATAAGCCCTTAAAAACTATTATTGTCGGTGGAGGGCACAGAAGCCTTATTTACGCTTCCCTTGCCGAATTAAAACCTGAAAAAATGCAGATTGTGGGTATTGTTGACCCTGACGATATTCGCAGAAAATATATTTCCGAAAGGTTTAATATTCCTGCTGAGAATTGCTTTGAGTCTGTTGAGCAGTTGGTTGAAGTTCCTCGTTTTGCTGATGCTGCAATCAATGGAACGATGGATAACATTCATGTTAAAACAACAATCCCTTTGTTGGAATACGGTCTTGATGTTTTGCTTGAAAAGCCATTTGCTGTTAATGAAAAAGAGGCAAGAGAGTTGGTTGCTGCTGCGAACAAATATGATCGCAAGATTATGATTTGCTTTGTTTTGAGATATGCTCCGTTTTACCAAAAGATTAAAGAGGAGCTTATTAAGGGAACAATCGGTGACATTATAAACATTCAGCTTGCTGAATATGTTAGCTATCATCATATGTCAACAAGCCATGTAAGGGGTAAGTGGAATAATTATGAAAAGTGCCACGCGTCAATGCTTCTTGCAAAGTGCAGCCACGATATGGATATTATGATGTGGCTTATGGGTAGTGACAAGCCTGTGGCTGTTTCAAGCTTTGGATGCAACAAGCAGTTTGTTTTAGGCAATGCCCCTGAAAACGCAGGCACAAGATGTATGGTAGATTGTCCGTTGGTAGATGAATGTCTTTATTCGGCAAAGCGGCTTTATATCGACCACCCCGACCGATGGAGTTTTTATGTGTGGGCAGACCTTGAAGACAGAGGCATTGATGATATTGAAGAGAAAATCAAACTCCTCAAAACCGACAGCCCATATGGTATATGCGCATATAAGAGCGATAACAATGTGGTTGACCATCAGAGTGTGCTTGTGAACTTTGAAAGCGGTGCAACAGGCACTCACAATATGGTTGGTGGTGCGTCAAAAGGTCTTCGCAAGCTGCACATTACCGGCACCAAGGGTGAAATTTATGGCAACCTTGAAGACGGAAAGTTTACCATATCAATGATAGATCCACGTCCCGGTTGTGAATTCAGCGAAACCGTTGTTGATGTCAGCGTTAAAGATGACAGCCACGGCGGTGGAGACTTGCTCCTTGCTGAAGATTTTATTGATTATGTTGTTGGCGGTGAACCGTCAATTTCATGCACATCAATTCAGGATTCAATGAAAGGTCACCTTGCAGTGTTCCTTGCTGATGAATCAAGAGAAAATGGCGGCAAAGTTTTGCCTGTTATATTATAAAAAATACTCTCTATACACGCGTATAGAGAGTTATTTTTTAACCACAGAGATGTGATTGATATTATATTTTTCGAAAAGCTCAATGTGTTGAGTTGTGATTTCTTCACCGCTGACGGCAATTGGAATTGCAGGGGGGCAGGATACCGTAGGTGCGGCACAAATTCTGCCGATTGCCTTTTCAACGTCAACTGTTTCACTTTGTGAAAAAATTGCTTCACGCACCGTTATTTTTTGCACTCCGCGGGGAATGGCGGGTGTATTTTCACAGATAATTTTTACAATTTGCATCTGTGAGAACGCAGATTTCAGCTTTGCAAAATCCTCATCACTGTTTTGAGGTGTGAGCATAAATACCGTGAAGTCGCCGTCGGTGAATTCAGGCTCAATTCCGTTCTTTTCAAAAACGTCTTTGTTTGCTACACAACGCATATCTGCCGTTATTTTGAGTGGTTCTTGTGAAACATCCGGAACAGGCATAACCGACCTGATTGCTTCAATTTTGCTTTGGCAAGCACTTAAATCGTCTCTGATTTTTTCGTAAATATATTTGTTGCACAAATCGAGGGACTGTAAAATAAGATATGACGGACTTGTTGAACCAAAAATTTCCATAGCCTGAACAGCTCTTTCAGAAAAATAAAACAGGTCATCTTTTGCAATGTGAAGATAGCCTCCCCCTGTAAGCACAGGCAAAGTCTTGTGAGCCGAGTCGCAACACATATCGGCACCCAAAGCTGTGGGATGCAGGTTGTCTTCGCAAAAAGCAAGGTAACTGCCGTGTGCGTTATCCACAAGCAAAGGAACATTATATTGGCGACAAATGGCCGAGAGAGATTTAATATCAGCCATTCTGCCGAGATAATCAGGGCTTGTGATATAAACAGCGAATGGAAGTGTTTCGGCTGTTTTTAGAGCCTCTGCAAGGATTTTATCTGTTATAATGCAAGAGCAAAGGTGAGAACTTCCTTCAGGGTAAAGCCAATGAATGTCACAGTCAATCTTTGCACAGGCATAAAGAAAAGCTTTGTGAGCGTTACGTGCAGCAAAAACAGTGTTGCTGTTGCTTCTGATTTTGGCAAGATAAAGCATAGCGTTGATGCTTTGGGATGAGCCACCTGCAGAGTAAACGGTTTTTTTTGTTGAGAAAAGTGCAGAGGCATTTTCTTCACTTTGAAGGATAATTCCCTCCGGTGAATAAAGCTCATCTGCACCTTTGATTTCGGTTATATCAAATTGTTCAATACCTAAAAACTGCACACCTTTATGGCCGGGCATATGAAGCCTGGCCTTGTTGCTTTTTGTGTAATTATTTACAAAATCAGCGATAGGTGTGTTCATTTAGACCTCTTAGTTTTGTTCGCTGTCAGCGATTTTAAGCATTACGGCACATTCAATACGCTTTTTAAAAAGCTCACAGCCGTATTCATAAATGCCTGTGATTTTGCCAGAAGCGTGGTATGAGTTAGCGGCACAACCGCCTGAGCAATAGAGCTTTGCCCAACAGTCGTCGCATTCTTTGCGTGCGTAGGCATTGCAAAGCTTGAATTCATCTTGAATTTCTTTATTTGTAACACCGTCATAGATGTTACCTAAAAGATATTTTTCATCGCCTACAAACTGATGGCATGGGTAAAGGTCGCCTGTGGGGGTGACTGCCATATATTCTGTGCCTGAGCCACAGCCTGAAATACGCTTATATATGCAAGGGCCGTGCTTTAAATCAAGCATATAGTGATAGAAGGTGAAAGGCTTGCCTTGCTTCTTTCTTTTAATCATTTCTTTGGCAAGGATTTCATACTGCTCAAAAAGAACGGGCAAATCTTCGTTAGTGAGGGCTGCATCGTCATCAGGTGAGCAAACAACAGGTTCCATGCTGAGTTCGGTGAAGCCCATATCAGCCATGTGAAGAATGTCATTGGTGAAATCTGTATTAGCGTGGGTGAATGTGCCACGCATATAGTAATTTTTGTTGCCTCGGCGTTCAACAAATTCTTTGAATTTGGGCACAATAGTGTCGTAACTGCCTCTGCCCATATAGTCTTTGCGGAGTCTGTCGTGAACTTCTTTTCTGCCGTCAAGGCTCAACACAACATTGCTCATCTCTTTGTTTGAAAATTCAATAACATCATCGTCAATGAGAATACCGTTGGTAGTGAGAGTGAAACGGAAGTTTTTGTTGTGAATCTTTTCTTGTTCACGGGCGTAGGCGACAAGCTGTTTTACAACGTCCCAATTCATAAGGGGCTCGCCACCGAAGAAATCAACCTCAAGATTTCTTCTTGTGCCTGAATTTTCAATAAGAAAATCAAGAGCACGTTTACCTACTTCAAAGCTCATCAACGCTCTTTCGCCGTGATATTTGCCCTGACTTGCAAAGCAATAGTTGCAGTTAAGGTTGCAGGTGTGAGCTACATGAAGGCAAAGGGCTTTGATAACAGTGTTTCTATTTTTAAAGTCAAAAGCCATACCCTCGTATGTGTCAGGAGTGTAGAGCTTGCCCATTTTTTCAAGAGTTTTAATATCTTCAATGCAGTCAAAAACATCCTGACGTGTAACGTCGCTGTATTTTGCAGTAATTTCTTCAGTGATAGCGTCTGCATCTTTTTCTTTATATAAAGCTATAATGTCGTAAGCAACCTCGTCAACTGTGTGAACAGAGCCGCTGCAAGTGTCAAGCACGATGTTATAGCCATTGAGTTTATACTGGTGTACCATAGTTCCTCCGATTATAAAAAACAGGTAATACTCAGCGTATTACCTGTTTAGTACATTTTACGAAAAGTAATTATTCTTCGCAATTCTCGCACTGCTGGTTAGCAACGCCACAAGAAGTTTTGCAAGCTGACTGGCAAGAAGTCTGGCATTCACCGCAACCGCCGTTTTCAATGCTTTCAACAAGGTCTCTTGTTTCGATTGTTTTAATTCTTTCCATTTGAAAAACTCCAATCATTATAAATTTGAAATAGGGTGAACCCCACATATCATTACTCTAAAATTATAACATAAGCATAATATGCTGTCAAGGCAAAATTTAAAGACCCTGATTTAAAATCAAGGTCTTTGTTGTGTTATTTAAGTGTGATAAGCTGAATTGCGTTTGTGGGACAACCCTCAGCACACTTTCCGCAGCCGGTGCATTTGGTTGAGTCAATTTTAGCGCAGAAGTTTTCAACTTTAATTGCCTCAAACTCACAGGTTTTAACGCACTTCATACAACCGATACAGCCTGTTTTGCACTCCTTACGAGTAACAGCACCCTTATCTTTATTGGCACAAAGAACAGCGGCTTTTGTTTCGTGAAGCGGCAACATTTTAATAAGTGAATTGGGGCAAACTTTAACGCACTGCTTACAAGCACGGCAAGCAAGGGGGTTGATTCTTGCGACACCGTCGCAGATGTGAATAGCGTCATAAGGGCAAGCCTTTACACAGTCGCCATATCCGATACAACCATAGATGCATTCTTTTGGACCACCGAAAAGCTGCTTTGCCATTTTGCAGGATTCAATGCCCTGATAAACCATTTTATAGTCACAGTTTGATTTGATACCCTGGCAGAGCACAACGGCCGCCATAGGCTTAACTGTGCCGGCCTCTAAGCCTGCAATACGAGCAATTTCTTGTGAAACATCGTTGCCGCCCGGAGCACAAAGAGTGGTGTTTTTGGTAACGCCTTTTGAAAGGGCAGCGGCATAACCGTCACAGCCAGAAAATCCGCAGGCACCACAGTTTGCACCGGGGAGGCATTCACGGATTTCCTCAGCCTTTTTATCAACTGGCACTGCCATAACAATGGAGGCAACTGCAAGGCAAAGACCAAGTAAAAGTCCGAGACCTGCTACGATAGCAACTGCTATAAGAATAGATGTAAAATCCATCGTCTTTACCTCCTTTAAGCGAACATATTCTCAACAAGACCAGCAAAGCCGAGAAATGAAAGAGAAGTGAGTGAAGCTGCAATAAGAGTGATAGGAAGTCCTCTGAGGAACTTGGGTATGTCGCAGGATTCAAGCCTTGAACGAACCCCTGCAAACATAACCATTGCAAGCATAAAGCCAAGACCTGCACCGAGAGAGCACATCATAGCTCTGCCGAAGTTTTCCATTGTTCCGCTGTAGCCGTTTGTGTCAATGTTGAGAAGAACAACGCCAAGAACAGCACAGTTTGTTGTGATAAGGGGCAGGTAAATACCCAATGCGTTATACAGAGGGGGCATATACTTTTTCATAGCTGTTTCAACAAGCTGAACAAGGGCTGCAATAACAAGGATAAAAACGATTGTTTCAAGATATTCAAGCCCGAAATGAACGAGCAGGTTGTAAATGGGGTAGGTGATGGCAGTTGAAATAAGGATAACAAAAATAACTGCCGCCGACATTCCCATTGCTGTATTAAGCTTTTTAGAAACACCTAAGAATGGGCAGATACCAAGGAACTTTGCGAGAATAAAGTTCTGGGTAAGAATATAAGTTATGAGGATTGAAATAAGCTCTTTTGAGTAACTCATTTACTTGCCACCTCCTCATTTGATTTGCATTCTTCTTTGTGAATAATTGTGCAGGACTTAGCCATGGGGCAATTTTCACAGCCGTGAAGCTCAGCTTTGGGAAGTCCTTTGCCTTCAGCAATTTTATTGGCAAGAGCCATAAGTAAACCGAAAACGAAGAATCCGCCGGGAGCAAGAACAAAAATCAACATTGGATTTTCATTGAGGAATGGAACGGCAATTCCGTTACCGCCGTTGATGCCGGCAATGCCTGAAAGGAAAGTTCCGCTTCCCAAAAGCTCACGGATAAATCCCATGCAGAAAAGAGCCAATGTAAAGCCGACACCCATTCCCAAGCCGTCAACAGCAGAAGCTAAAACAGGGTTTTTACCTGCAAAGGCTTCGGCTCTGCCGAGGATGATGCAGTTAACAACAATCAACGGAAGGTAAACACCAAGCTGCTGGTCAAGCTCAGGCATAAATGCTTTAACTACCATCTGAACAACTGTAACGAAGGAAGCAATAATAACAATGTATGCAGGAATACGTACCTTTGAAGGAATAACTTTCCTTAAAAGGGAAATCGCAATGTTGGAGCAAACAAGAACTGCTGTTGCAGAAGCACCCATACCCACAGCACTCATAACAGATGTTGTAACTGCGAGAGTGGGGCAGGTGCCGAGAACAAGGCGGAGAACGGGGTTCTCTTTGATTAAGCCTTTAGTAAATTCCTGACGGAATGTTTTCTTTTCAGCCATTGTTCTCACCTCCTGAAATGCTTTCGAAAACATCAAGTGCAATATTTACACCTTTGGCGGCAGCCTTTGATGTGATTGTTGCACCTGTGAGTGCTTTAACTTCGGTTTCAGTGCTTTCGTTCTTATTAACACCGATTACACCTGAAAGACCTTTAAACTGGTCTTTGAATGAATCTTTAGTTGCGTTCATACCGAGACCGACTGTTTCATTGATCTGAAGAAATTCAACGCCTGTAACCTTACCTTGGGTGTCAACACCGGTCATTGTGCTGATTGCTCCGCCGTAACCTGTTGACTGAGTAACAAAAACGTAACCTATTAATTTTCCGTCTTTGTCGTATGCTTCAACATAGTTGTATGGAGATTCAACACCCTCAAAGATGTGGTTACCTTCAACCTTTTCACCGAAATCTTCGGCATCAGCCATAACGACCTTACGGCTGTTCATTTCTGTTTCAACTGCATTCTGCGCAATTTTATCTTTTGTGATGTCATTAACAAGACCAAGAAGGAACGTTGCACAAAGGCAGATAATAAATAATGAAATCGTGGGGATTAAAATAGCTTTTTTCATGCTGATTTAACCTCCTTTGATTTCTTTTCTTTTTTTGTGCCAAAGGGCTTTGGAGCTGTAAGTCTTTCAATATGAGAAACAAGAATGTTCATAATTACAATAGCAAAGCTTACACCTTCGGGGAGGTTGCCGTAAAATCTGATAAGTGATGTTATAAGACCACAACCGATACCGAAAATAATTTTGCCCTTGAGGCTGATAGGGGATGTTGTGTAGTCGGTAGCCATGAAGATTGCACCGATAAGGAGACCGCCGCTTAAAAGCTGATAAGCAACATATTCCATGTTAAATCCGCCTGCAACTGCCATAAACACGGCAACCGTTGCAACAAAAGCAAGAGGGATCGCAGGAGAAATAACTTTTCTGATAACAAGATAAAGTCCGCCTAAAATCAAAGCAATTGCACAAACTTCACCTAAACAACCTGCTCGGTTACCGATAAGCATATCGGTAAGTGAGGGGAGATTTTCTGCAGTAAATTCACCTGCTTCGTTATACATAGCTGCAAGGGGAGAAGCGGTTGTGGTTGCTTCAGCCTTCCACGAAAGTGGCTTTGCCCAGGTTGCCATAGCTGTTGGGAAAGAGGTGAGAAGAATAATTCTTCCGGCAAGGGCAGGGTTAACAAAATTCTGACCGATTCCGCCAAAGAACTGCTTAACTACAACTATTGATACAACGCTACCCACAGCAGCCATCCATAAAGGAATGGTTGAAGGCAGATTGAAAGCGAGAAGTAAACCTGTTACGATTGCACTCAGATCACATATTGTATTATCACGCTTCATAACTTTGCGGGCTACAAATTCACTCAATACACAAGTGCCTACGCAAACAGCGGTAACTGCCAGTGCCTGAGGTCCGAAAAGAAAAACTGAAGCAATAAGTGCAGGGCATAAAGCGATGATAACGTCGAGCATAATGCCCGTAACTGTTTTGGGTGACTTAACGTGAGGTGATGCGCTGACGTTAAGCTTATTTTTAATTTCTATCATTTTTTGGCACCTGCCTCTCTGACTAATGCTTTAGCTGCTCTCATATTCTGAACAAGTGGTTTCTTTGCAGGGCATGAGTATGAGCAACTACCACATTCCATACATACCATAACGCCTGCTTTTTCAACAGCTTCTGCATCGCCTGCTTTTGCGTGGCGAACAATAACTGTAGGCATAAGGCTCATCGGGCAGGCTGTTGCACATCTTCCGCAACGGATACAAGCACTTTCTTTGGTTAAAGCTGCATCCTTTTCGGTGAATGCGAGAATAGCGTTGTTGCTTTTTGAAACAGGAAGGTCAGTGCTTACAATGGAAAGACCCATCATAGGACCGCCTGTGATAATCTTGTGAGGCTCTTCTTTAAAACCGCCACAGAATTCAATAATCTCTGAAATATTTGTACCTAAAGGAACTCTTACATTTTTGGGTTCGGCAATTGCTGAACCGTCAACTGTTAATGCACGGCTGACAAGAGGCATACCAGTTTTTAAATATTTTGCAATATAGGCAACAGATGTTACGTTCATTAGCAAGCAACCAACATCTGCCGGTAACTTTCCGGGAGGAACCTTACGACCTGTTGCAGAAAGTACCATAACTTTTTCAGCACCTTGAGGATATTTGGATTCAAGCTCCATAATTTTGATTGCATCACCTGAATAATTGTCAGAGTCTGCAATTCTTTTAAGCATTTCAAATGCTTTTGGTTTGTTGTTTTCAATAGCAATAACAACATTATTAATACCGAGGAAGTCTTTGATAATATGAATGCCCGAAAGAATATCCCATGAATTTTCGATACACTCACGGTAGTCAACCGTAATATATGGTTCGCACTCAGCTGCATTTATGATGAGTGTGTCAACCTTTTTGTCTTTAGGAACATTGAGTTTAACATGAGCAGGGAAACCTGCACCACCTAAGCCGACGAGACCCGAATCACGAACGGCTTTGATAAATTCTTCAAGAGTATCAACCTTTGGTGGTTTGATATCTTCGTGGATTCTCATTTCACCGTCTGATTCAATGGTAACACCCTGAACAACCGAGCCGTTTGGTAATGCAACATTACCGATGGCTTTGACTGTGCCCGATACACTTGCGTGAATGGGAGCGCTGATGAATTTGTCACTGTCACCGATAACCTGACCCACACTTACTGTGTCGCCCACTTTAACCGTGGGTGTGCATGGTGCACCGATGTGTTGTGACATTGGCAAAATAACCTGTTTCGGAGCAGGCATGTTCACAATCTCAAGCTCTGCAGTGTTTTTTCTGTGGTCAACCTTAACACCGCCACGGCCTTTAACAACAGCCTTAAGCACTCCGCTGACTTTGACTTTGCTCATTTATTCAACCCCTTTATTTAGATTTAATTATAAACTTCATTTGCTTTTCTAAAGCAGGCATAACATATTTGAGTATTGTGCCTGTCAGAAATCCTGTTACACCCGCTGCAAGAAGCAAAAACGGACCGTAACTTGTAAACAGCTCAGGTGTGCCCGAAATAAAACAAGCCACACAAAGCTGACCTATATTATGGCAGACGGCACATATAATGCCGATGCCTACATAGCCTAATTTGTTATTTTTATTTTGCAGAAGAATCAGTGCAACTACTGTGCTTAAAAGCCCGCCTGCAAGGCTTGTTAAAAATGCAGTCAGACCTCTTGTTACTCCTGCAAAAATTGCTTTGGCAAACGTGATATAAATCGTTTGCCATATTCCTAATGCTCCGGCAGAGAACATGGTTACTATATTTGAAAGCCCCGGTTTTGCTCCGGGAGGAAAGCCCGGGATAGCCGGAATCAGGCTCTCAAGATAAGATAACGCTATTGCCTGCGCTGAAAGAATCCCGACCAGAGCAAGGTTTTGAGTAAAAGTTTTTGTTTTCATAATTTATCCTTTGATTGTTCCGTTAATATGTGATGACATCGGGAGATTCGGTGTCTGCGTTTTTGCCGTCAACGCTTACAACCACTTTAGCAGGCAGGCAAACTGCCATTGCTCCGTCAGTTTCGAGCCAACCGCAGTTAACACAAAGCTTGTCTTCACACTCGGCTTCAATAACACAAATTCGGCCGTTTTCAATTCTGACTTTAACTGCAGGGTCACTTTGAATCTTAATTTCTCTGAAACCTGCAGCTTTGCTTAAATCCACACTTTCAACAATTTCACCGTCAACGCTGATGGTTGCTGTGAGTGTGTCGCTCGTAAACAAGTTAGGTATAAGCAAAATAATCGCTAAAGCACTTATTACAATTAAAACCAATAAATCATATCTGCTGAAAAGTTTAATCTTTTTCATTATTCCACCGTATAATTATCAGAAGTGAGTTTGAAGCTATCTTTGATTCCGTCAGTAACACTTACTGTGTTATTGTCAAAAACAAATACTGCCTCTGCATCATATTTATTTAAAAGCTCAAGACTTTTTCTGTATCCCATAACGAAACAGGCTGTTGAAAGAGCATCAGCATCAAGGCCGGAATCGCAAATTACCGTAACACTTCTCAAATCCGTAATAGCAGGGTAGCCTGTTTCAGGGTCAAGAATATGATGATATTTCTTTCCGTCTGCTTCAAAAAATCTTTCGTAATCTCCGCTTGTAGAAACGCATTGGTTATCAACTTCAATAGTTGCCATATGCTTTTGGCTGTTGCTTGGGTCTGCAATTCCAACAGAAGCTTTCTGATTATAAACAAGTATGCTTCCACCAACTGAAATAATAGCCTCTTTAATGCTGTAGTCATCGAGTAAGTCTTTTGCCACATCACAGGCGACCCCTTTACCTATAGCACCAAGGTCAATAGCCTGGCAGTTTTCAATTTTTACACTTGTATCACTGATAAAGACTTTTTTGTATCCTACATCATCAAGCAGTGTGCTGATTGTCTCTTTGTCGGGCAATACCTCTTCACCGCTTCCGATGTTCCATAATCGGGTGAGCTTGCCTACTGTTATGTCAAAAGCACCCTCGCTGTCTGCAGAAATATCTAATGCTCTGCCTATCCAGCTTGCAGTTTCAGTTGAAACCGAAACATCGGTACCGGCACCATAATTTATTCGCCAAACATCAGATTCTTCAACTCTCCATGAAAGGCAGGAGTTTTCCAGACCGATGATAAATTCTTTAATTTCGTCAGTAGCGGCTTGTGCGTCCTTACCTTTGATTGAGAACGAAATAACAGTGCCCATTGCGATATCGGTAGATTCAACAGAAAGTGAGCTTTTCACAAAGTCATAAGAAACAAGACCGATAACAATTGCCGCACATAAAATTACAGCCACAATTGAAATAACTTTCTTATTTGATTTTTTCATTCAATTCACCTAAAAAATTATATATACAATTGTATATAACATTCTACAACTTTTATTGCAACTGTTCAAGGGGTTTTGCACAAGTTAAAAAATTAACAAAAAAGGAGGGCTATGGTTATTACCATAGCCCTCACAGTCAGGGGGATTAACCGTTAGCAACCGCAGTTATTGTTGTTAAACAAACCGCCGTTGTTACAGCCGCAACCACAGTTGTTGTTTGAAGAACAACCGTTATCGCAACCGCAGAAAAGAACGATGATTAAAAGGATCCAGATCCAGTTATTGCAGCAACCCATACTCTCTTGCCCCTCCTTTCTGTCTTACACTACATACTATGTGAATCAGAAAAAAGGGTTACAAAATTCAATGATAGAAAAACAGTTATCAATTATAGTAGTCCGTTGCTTCTTCTGAGAAAAACTGTACGAAGTGACTATGAGGTGTAAGTAAGAGAGCATCTCAGTACTCCCAGCTTTTTATATAAAGTCAAAATTACGACTATCATCGGCTCCCTTGTGTAAAGGGAGCTGGATTTTGCGTAGAAAAAGACTGAGGGATTGTCAGAAAAAGATTAAATTATGATTATAGCTAATAGAAGCAGATGTAAATAAAAAACTATCAACTTTCTTTCTTGTGCAAAATCCACATATATTGTATCTTTCACTTGTGTAAATTCA
This sequence comes from Clostridia bacterium, assembly GCA_017461625.1. Lineage (GTDB taxonomy): Bacteria > Bacillota > Clostridia > Oscillospirales > Acutalibacteraceae > CAG-488. Next base: position 360 of record JAFTXJ010000007.1, on the reverse strand, counting down.
ATATATGGTAAAATCAATCAAGAAACACACGGCCACGTTGAAAAAAGGATAAAAATAAGTGTTGACAAAAGAGGAATGATGTGTTAAGATAGCAAAGCTGTCGCGAGGACAGCGGATGCACCTTGAAAATTAAACAACGATGAACAAGAAAAACCCTGAGATTTTTTTTGAATGAAGTTGATGTAGAAATACATTGACCGTACAGTAAATTTTCGGAAACGAAAAAGAAGTCAGCAATGACGAATGAGCGAATTAAAGCTCTAAGAATGGTTTAAACACCTATGGGTGTTTAGATATAATTTTTAGAGAGTTTGATCCTGGCTCAGGACGAACGCTGGCGGCGTGCTTAACACATGCAAG
>JAFTXJ010000021.1 GCA_017461625.1 Clostridia bacterium | reverse complement strand
TGTGAAATTCTATCAATAACTTCTTTTCCGTGATCTTTAATATTGATTTTATACATATTGTCTAAAATAATTTCAGACAACTCTTTTGCGTATTCATCTTTATATTCTACAATTTCAATCATTTGTTTAACCTCCTTACAAGTTCTTATTTATCAAGTTGATTATACATCTAAAAAACCACAAAAACAACCCCACAAGAACACTTGATTCCTGTGGGGTTGATAAATGCAATTATTATTTTAATGCCTTTTTCTTTGCAAGAAGAAGTATGGGAACAAACACAAATACCGCAACCACCGATGCAAAGAGGAACATACTCGTTGACGGAACAAGCTTTTCAACGCCGTATTCAACGATTGTGAGGTTAGACATCTGACAAGCAAGGTCGCCGATCATAGGGCCAACAACCATTGGGATAAGCACCATAAAAATCATTCTGATACCCTGGAAAAGACCAACCTTATCTTCAGGAATAAAGTCACGCACAGCGGCACTTAATTGAATCTGAAGAATAACATAGCCTATGAGTGTGGGTGCAATGCCGATGAGCACAACAATAATATTTGTTGAAGTTGAAAGAATGGCAAGACCTACGATAAAAAGAATGATTGTAGGAATAAGTGCTTTGATTTTGCTCTTGTTTGCAACTTTGAGAAGGATAATTATGCCTGCGATAAGCGCTGCAACTACAACAACAGCGGTGATGATTGTTGTAGCGTCAAACACAACACCCGGGAGAACAACCTCACCGAGATAAACGAAAAGATAGGGGAAGAAAACCTGAACCGCGATATTATAAAGACCAACTGCGGCAAGGGCAAGATAAAGCTTTGAGTTTTCTTTAACAACAGACGGTCTGAAACCGTAGAAAAGATCACTCCAATAATTTGAGTTTGTTTTTTCGCCTTTGATTTTTGGCTCTTCAAGGGTGAAAAGTCCAATAACACCGCAAACTGCAACAACAAGACCAAGACCGAGGAAAAATACTTTGTAGCTTACAACACCACCCTGAGCAAGACTGCCAACACCCATAACTGCAACCATTGCAACAACACCAACAATCATAAGTGCTGTTTCAACTGTTGGTCTGACTGCGGGGTTGGTAACGTCTGTTACCCAGGCGTTAAACGCTGAGTCATTACTGGTTGAGCCCATAAAGGTCATAACCATATCCATAATAATTACTGCCCAGATTGAAAAGGCAAGAATTTTGATTTCATCGCTGAGACCAAAAACTGTTGCGATGTTTTCTTTAGAAATAAAACCAAAAGCTGCTGTAATAAGACCCCATATTATGTAACCGACAGATATAAAAACCTTACGTTTTTTCATTTTTTCACTGAGGGTACCCATAATAAATGTGGTAACAACTGCCGTTATTGCGGAAAGGGCAACCATTCGGCTGATTGCTGTTGTTGGGGGCATAACCCCTGCAAGGGCTGTGGCTGATACACCTTCATAAATCTCACCGTAAAGGAAGGTGTTGAAATACATGTTTTCAAGGTTCCAGGCAATTCCGCCCATAAAGCTGAAAATAATAATGTTTAGCCAAATTCGTTTACTGAGCTTATTTTCCATATTTTTACATTCCTCCTGTAAAAAACTTTTGCAAATCCATTATAACACACTATAACGAATTTGCAAAATAGTTTTTATATTTTATGAGATACTTACACATTTAATTTTTAAATTTCTTTAATGTATTGGAAATTTGCGAAGGTTCATTCACCGTTTTGTTTATTACCGAGCTGATAAAAAGCTACTGCGGAAGCTGCTGCAACATTCAGCGAATCAACACCGTGATACATTGGAATTTTCACTGTGAAATCGCAGTCAGATATGGTTTGGTCAGATAATCCGTCACCCTCTGTTCCCATAATGACGGCGAGCTTGTTTTCGTCTGTAAGCCTTGGGTCGTTGATAGAAAGGGAATTATCTTTTAGTGCCATAGCTACTGTTTTAAACCCGAGAGCCTTTATTTCATCAAGGCTGTCTTCAGCTGAAAAAGTCCATTCAATCTGAAACACAGTACCCATACTCACTCTTGCGGCACGTCTGTACAGAGGGTCTGAACATCCGGGAGTGAGAATTACCGCATCCATTCCAAGTGCCGCGGCAGAGCGGATTATTGCACCTACGTTGGTCGGATTCATAACCTTATCCAATATAACTATTCTTCTCTTGTTTTTACACAATTCTCTTACTGAAGGCAGAGGCTTTCGTTTCATGGCACACAGCATACCTCTTGTAAGCTTGAAACCTGTAAGCTGAGTAAGAATATCAAATTCCGCACAAAAAACAGGAACATCTTTTATTCTTGCAAGAATTTGTTTGCCTTCGCCCTCAATATGTCTTTTTTCCATAAGACATGAGACCGGCTCATATCCTGCGTCAAGTGCTCGTTCAATAACCTTCGGGCTTTCAGCTATAAACAAGCCCTTTTCGGGGAATTCTCTGTTTAACAGCTGAACCTCTGTGAGCCTTGCATATACATCCAGCTCAGGTGCAAGAAAGTCTGTTATTTCTATAATGTTATTCATGTTATTCTCCGTTATTTTGATATGTATGGATAATTGGGATTTTACAGTGTCACACCTCGTCGTTGTAATACCTGGTTATTAAATCGGGAATATTTTCAGCAACCTTACGGGTTTCAAAAAGTTCATGCTCCCAAATATATATTGCTGATGTATCCGTTTCGCCATTTTGAAGGACACGATAGCAGTAATAGTCGCCACAGCCATTTGTGGCAAAGTAAATATAGCGGTTAACTTTCTCTTCAAATTCGTACGGCTCAAAGTATTCAGGAAATATCTCTCGATTAGTTTTCACATGATTAACAATTTCTTCTGCTGAAAGCAAAAACCAATGGTCGCCATTCGTCTCATGTAACAGGTTTTTAAGTTCATCAGGAAATGTGAATCCGACAAACTGTTCAGCTTCAGAGATTTTATTTTCAGAACATGGCTCTTGCAATTTTGCCCAATTATGTCCTTCTATTAGCTTCTCAATCAATTCTCTATACATATTGATACTCCCGCAAATTCCGGTTTGTCAAATTTATTCCTTAAAAAAGTGTGCTTCAACTTCTGCACAGATGTAATGATAAATCGGCAAATGCAATTCCTGAATTTTAAATGTTTCCTTTTCGGGTGCACAGATGCAGATGTCTGCATTTTCTTTCAGCTTTCCGCCTGTGTTGCCTGTAAGGCTGATAACGGTAACTCCCAGTGCCTTCGCCACTTTAACTGCACCAAAAACATTTTTTGAATTGCCTGAGGTGCTGATTGCAATGAGAATATCACCTTCATTGCCCAGAGCCATAAGTGGCTGAGCATAAATCAGCTCAGGGTCAACATCGTTGCAAAAAGCAGAGTTAAGTGCAGTCATTGACGGCAGAGAAATTGCAGGCAGACCGCCTTGAAGTTTTGATAATATTTCATCATCTGCAAGAGGGGAGTTCTCTTTCATCTCTGATTTCTTTTCTTCGCTTATAGGACGGAGCTTTAAAAAGCCTTTCATAAGCTCACCAACAATATGCTCACAATCGGCACAGCTGCCGCCGTTGCCGCAAAGAAGCACTTTGCCTCCGTTTTCATAGCAATTTATAATTGCATCAGTTGCCCTCATAATATCGTCTTTTATTTCATTCAAAGCAGGGTATCTGCTCATAAGCTCGTTTAACATATTATCACTCCAAAGCCGTAGCTATTGCGGCATAATCTCCAATGCTTTCTCCTAATTCAGCAGGTAAAATACGGCAACATTTTGCCGAAAGAGGCAAAGCTTCTTTTTCTATGATTTCTTTTGTGTGGTTCCAAAGCAGGTGGTGTGACCTTGCAAAGATGCTGCCAAGTACAATCACTTCGGGATTAAGAATATCAATCACAATCGAAAGGCCTCTGCCGAGGTATTCACCGCAGATTTTGTAAACCTCAATGGCAGTTTCATCGCCTTTGTCAGCTGCTTCTGCTATGGATTTTGCACTGATGTCGTCTGCTGTCATACCTTTTTTGAAATAAAGGGGATATTCACCCATCTGCACTTTTTCAAGAGCCTTTGTGTAGCCCAACTGAGCTATACCTCCGCCACTGCAAAAGCCTTCAAAAGATCCTGCCTTGCCGTAGCCTACGGGTCCGAATCTGTCAAGGCGAATGTGACCAAGCTCACCTGCGTTGTCATTTGTTCCGCTGTAAAGCTTACCGTCAAGAATAAGCCCTGCACCAAGCCCTGTGCCGAATGTGAGGAAAATCACATTGCTGTAGCCCTTACCTGCTCCGAATTTCCATTCAGCCATTGCACAGGCATTGGCATCGTTCTGCAATTTAGCTTTTATACCGTAATGATCTTCAATCTGCTTCACAATTTCAACATTGTCCCAGCCGGGGAGATTGGGAGGGCTCATTATGAGACCTTTTTTTGAATCCAACGGACCTCCGCACGAAATACCGATTGCATCAGGCTTTGTGTCAAGAATTCCGTCAGCTTTTTCAATAAGTCTTTCAATCATATCACTCGGTGAAATTGTGTGGTCAGTGGGTAATTTTTCTTTTTTAAAAATTTCAATTTCACCGTTTTGGTTATATTTAGCTGTAATAACGGCACATTTTGTTCCGCCAATATCAAAGCCTAAAATCAGCATAGAATCGCCTCTTTGAATCAGTATGAAATCATTATATATTAGTGAATTTTTTGTGTCAAGGCACTATGAAATCTTTATTTTTAAATATATATGTGTTATAATAAATAAGATAGTAAAATCAAAGAGGTGAGAGCGTGGACAAGTTTAAATTAGTTTCAAAATTTCAGCCCATGGGCGACCAGCCACAGGCTATAGACGAGCTTGTGGAAAGCATCAACAGCGGCAACCGTGAGCAGACACTTTTAGGTGTAACAGGTTCAGGTAAAACTTTCACAATGGCAAATATTATTGCCAGGCTTAACAGACCCACGCTTATCCTTGCTCATAACAAGACTCTTGCGGGTCAGCTTTGCTCAGAGTTTAAAGAGTTCTTCCCTGAAAATGCAGTAGAATATTTTGTCAGTTACTATGACTATTATCAGCCTGAAGCATACATTCCCACAACGGATACTTATATTGAAAAAGACAGTGCAGTTAATGATGAAATTGACAAGCTTCGCCATTCGGCAACCTCGGCACTCTCTGAACGAAGAGATGTAATTATTGTTGCAAGTGTTTCGTGCATATACAGCTTGGGTGACCCTATAGATTACCGTAGTATGGTAATTTCTTTGAGAACAGGTATGGTCAAAGAGCGTGATGAGCTTATTCAGAAGCTGATTGAAATTCAGTATGAACGCAATGACATCAGTTTTTCACGTAACAAATTCAGAGTACGCGGTGATGTGGTTGAAATTTATCCCGTTTATTCTAATGAAAATGCCATAAGAGTAGAGTTCTTTGGCGATGAAATTGACCGTATAAGTGAAATAAATGCCCTGACAGGTCAGGTGAAAAACACTCTTTCTCATGTTGCAATTTACCCGGCATCACACTATGTTGTATCACCCGATAAAATGGAGCAATCTATCCGCACTATTTATGAAGAGATGCAAAAGCAGGTTGAAGTTTTTCAGTCAGAGGGTAAATTGCTTGAGGCTCAGCGTATAAAACAGCGTACGGAATATGACATTGAAATGCTTCGTGAAACAGGATTTTGCAAAGGGATTGAAAACTATTCTGCAATTATGTCAGGCAGAAAGCCGGGTGAACCTCCGTTCACTTTGCTTGATTATTTCCCCGATGATTTTTTGCTTTTTATTGATGAATCTCACGTAACACTTCCTCAAGTTAAAGGTATGTTCGGCGGTGATTATTCAAGAAAAGACAGCCTTGTTAAATTCGGCTTCCGTCTGCCTTCGGCTTATGATAACCGACCGCTGAAGTTTGAAGAGTTTTATCAAAAAACAGGGCAGAAGGTGTTTGTAAGTGCAACTCCCGGTGAGTTCGAACGTACTACATCTGCTCATACAGCGGAGCAGCTTATACGCCCCACAGGTTTGCTTGACCCTGAAATTATAGTTAAACCAACCGACGGTCAGATTGATGACATTGTTTCACAGATAAATGAGCGAATTGAAAAAGGTGAGCGAGTTCTTATTACAACCCTTACAAAAAAAATGGCTGAGGATTTGACCGATTACCTTGAAAATATTGATATAAAAGTGCGTTATATGCACTATGATGTGGAAACCATTGAACGAATGAAGCTTATCCGTGAGCTTCGTTTGGGTGAGTTCGATGTGCTTGTTGGTATCAACCTTTTGCGTGAAGGTCTTGATATTCCCGAGGTTTCATTGGTGTGTATTCTTGATGCCGACAAAGAAGGCTTTCTCAGAAGTGAAACATCACTTATTCAGACAATCGGCCGTGCCGCCCGAAATGCAGACGGTCAGGTTATTATGTATGCCGACAGTGTTACTCCCTCAATGGAGCGTGCAATCAAAGAAACAGCACGAAGAAGAGAAAAACAGCAAAAATATAACGAAGAACACGGAATCATACCCAAAACAATCAAAAAAGAAGTCCGTGATATTCTTGAAATTTCAACTCACGAGGCTGAAAAACCGTCAAAGAGAATAACAAGAGAACAGCGTGAAGCAATGATTAAGCAATTAACTGCTGAAATGAAAGCAGCGGCAAAAATTCTTGAATTTGAACACGCGGCTTATTTAAGAGATAAAATTGAAAAATTAAGAGAAGGAAAATAAAATGCAGGTAAAAGATATTTTTGTTAAGGGAGCAAGAGAACACAACCTGAAAAATGTGGATGTGCGTATCCCTCGAGACAGTCTTGTAGTTTTCACAGGGCTTTCGGGTTCGGGCAAATCTTCCCTTGCTTTTGATACAATTTATGCTGAGGGACAGAGGCGATATGTTGAATCCCTTTCATCATATGCTCGTCAGTTTTTAGGTCAGATGGAAAAGCCGTCGGTAGATTACATCGAGGGTCTTTCTCCCGCTATATCCATTGACCAAAAGACAACCTCCAAAAATCCACGCTCAACAGTCGGAACAGTTACCGAGATTTATGACTATCTGCGTTTGCTTTATGCAAGGGTGGGTATTCCGCATTGCCCGGTTTGCGGCAGAAAAATCAGCCGTCAGAGTATAGATACCATTGTTGACCAAATTATGGAGTTGCCCGAAAGAAGTAAAATTCAGATTCTTTCTCCCATTGTCAGCGGCAGAAAAGGTGAGTATGTCAAAGAGCTTGATAATGCCCGAAAAAGCGGTTTTGTAAGAGTGAGAATTGACGGCAGTATTTATGACCTTTCGGAAACGATTAAACTTGATAAAAACAAAAAGCACAATATTGAAATTGTTGTTGACCGACTTGTTATCAAGGAAGATATAAAAAGCAGACTTACCGATTCTGTTGAAACAGCAACAAAGATGTCAAAAGGGCTTCTTATGGTTGATGTTGCTGACGGTGAAGAGCTTCTCTTTTCCCAGAATTATGCTTGCCCGGAGCACGGCGTAAGTGTGGAAGAGCTTTCACCGAGGATGTTTTCTTTTAACAATCCTTTTGGTGCTTGCCCAACCTGTATGGGTCTTGGTGTGTTTATGAAGCCTAATGAGGCTTTGGTTGTGCCTGATGACAGCCTTTCTTTGGCGAACGGTGCAATTAAAGCAACAGGCTGGTCAAATGCAGACGGTGGTACGATTGCTCAGATGTATTTTGAAGGTGTTATCAATGCCTATGGAGGCAGTATGACAACACCTTACCGTGATTTACCCAAAGAAACAAGGGAAGTGCTGATGTATGGCACTAAAGGCAAAAAAATAAAAATGGAACGCAAAAACGCTTACGGAAGCGGAACATATATGGCAGAGTTTGAGGGTGTTATCAATAACCTTGAACGTCGCCATAATGAAACCACAAGCGAATGGTCACGCAATGATGTTGAGCAGTATATGAGTGTTGTGGATTGCCCTGAATGCAAAGGTGCAAGGCTAAAGAGAGAGAGCCTTGGTGTAACCGTTGCCGATATAAATATTGACACTCTTTGCCGAAAACCGATCAGTGAAACCCTTAACTTTTTTGAAAAGCTGCAGCTTTCTCAAAGGGATGAAATGATTGCAAAGGCTATTATAAAAGAGATTAAAGACAGAATCCGTTTCCTTTCAAGTGTTGGTCTTGAATACCTTACTCTTTCACGTTCGTCAGGTACTCTTTCAGGCGGTGAAAGTCAGCGTATTCGCCTTGCTACTCAAATTGGCTCATCTCTTATGGGTGTGCTTTATGTGCTTGATGAGCCGAGCATCGGTCTTCACCAGCGTGACAATGAAAAGCTGCTTGATACCCTCAGGCACCTTCGTGATTTGGGCAACACATTAATTGTTGTTGAGCACGATGAGGACACAATGTATGCTGCAGATTATATTGTTGATATAGGCCCGGGTGCGGGTATTCATGGCGGCAATGTTGTTTGTTGCGGAAGTGTTGAGGATATTAAAAACTGTGAAAACTCCGTAACCGGTCAGTATCTCAGTGGTAAAAAGAAAATCCCGGTACCCGAGCAAAGACGTAAAGGTAACGGAAAAAGCCTTGTGATTAAAGGTGCTGCTCAAAACAATCTTAAAGAGATTGATGTTGAAATTCCTTTAGGTGAGTTTGTGTGCGTAACGGGTGTTTCAGGTTCGGGCAAATCATCACTTGTGAATGAAATTATATACAAAAAACTGGCAACTGAGCTAAACGGTGCAAAAAAATTCCCCGGAAAGCACTCAGGCTTTGAGGGGATAGAAAATCTTGATAAAATTATTGATATTGATCAGTCACCAATCGGCAGAACCCCACGTTCAAACCCTGCAACATATACAGGTGTTTTTGATGATATCAGAAGCTTGTATGCCGAAACGAAAGATGCAAAGGTTAAGGGCTACAAATCAAGCAGGTTTTCTTTTAATGTTAAGGGCGGAAGGTGTGAAGCCTGTCAGGGTGACGGTATAACAAAAATTAAGATGCACTTTTTGCCTGATATTTATGTTCCTTGTGAGGTGTGTAACGGTGCAAGATATAACCGTGAAACCCTTGAAGTAAAGTATAAAGGCAAAAGCATTTACGATGTGCTTGAAATGACTATTGAAGAGGCAATGGAGTTCTTTTCAGCTGTTCCCAAAATCAGCCGTAAGTTCCGTACCCTTTATGAAGTTGGGCTTGGTTATGTAAAGGTGGGTCAACCTGCAACAACCCTTTCGGGCGGTGAAGCTCAGCGAGTGAAGCTTGCAACCGAGCTTGCAAGAATCAGCACAGGTAAAACGATTTATGTGCTTGATGAACCCACAACAGGTCTTCATACTGCTGATGTTCACAGGCTTATCGAAGTTCTTCAAAAGCTTGTTGACGCAGGTAATACAGTGCTTGTTATTGAGCACAATCTTGATGTTATTAAGGTTGCCGACCATATAATCGACTTAGGGCCTGAGGGAGGCGACAAGGGTGGATTTGTTGTTGCAACGGGTACACCTGAAGAAGTTGCTCAGGTGAAAGCATCATACACAGGTCATTATCTTAAAAAGCTGTTATAAAAATATCCACGACTATCATTGCGATAGCCGTGGAATTTTTTATTTATCTGTTTCGTCAGAATCTTCTTTAATTTCACTAAAATCACTTGTTGTTTCTTCGGCCTGAATTATTGGAATATCCTTCTCTTCAGGAATGTCTTCAATAATAATTTCGTGCTCTGTTTCAAGAAGTGCTTCCGAATCCTCTGCAGTGGCGTTAGGACCTAAGTCCTGAGCCATAAGAGCGTCAATGCCCATAATGGGTTTATCCTCTGCTTTGTTTGCTTTCTCTTTGTTCTTTTTTCTTTTCTTTTTGATTGCACCGACAATTGAAAAAACAATTACAAAGAACCATGCGGCGAATGAAATTGAAATACCTGCTGTAAGCCCACGGGGGGTATATTTCATTTCAATTTCGTGTTCGCCTGCATCAATTTCAAATGCAAGGAATGTTTCGTCAGCAAGGTCAAAGGTTTCAACCTTTTTGCCGTCAACCATTACGCTCCAACCCTTGTCGTATGAAATTGATGTGTAAAATACACACTTTTCATCGGCTGAAACAGAGCCACTGATTGAAGTATCTGTGAAATCTTTAATCACAAGCCCTCCGTCAACCAATGAATTGTAGCCGTTAACAAATACATCTTCGTTAAGAGCATAAACATAACATCCGACAGTGCCTGAATCCTGATCGTCTTTGAAAGGAAGATCAACAGATAAGATTTCATCCTCTGTGTGATAACCCAAATCAAGAATATACGGTTCATCAAGATTTTGATTTTCACTGAATTCGCCACAAGTAATATTTGCATTTTCACAAGCGTTAGTGTTTACATAAACATAGATATTGCCGGCTTGCTGAATGTAATAATTTGCTGTTGCAGAGGCATCTTCGTTTGGATCTGCTTTTGAATAGAAGAAGTTTTCACCGGTAAAGGTAGAGTTGTCTTCATCAATATTGTTTAAAGAAACATCTGTTAATTCAACCTGTGTAAATACATCACTCAAGCCTGTTGCTTTTTGCCAATAAGAGGCCTGAATTTCAAACGGATTGTCGGAAGAATCTGTTTCCCAATTTTTGATTGCACTGTTTACACAATAGCCGATGGGCAGATAATAGTTGTTTTTATAGGCTTTAAAATTTCCTACAGATGCAACAGAGGTGTAGAGTGAATCGTTCATTGTGTAACCGTAGTTGTCAACAATGTATTTAAGCGACATCATAGCGTTATAAACAGGGGTCTGCAAATGATAGATGTAGCTGTTGATGTAGTTACCTTTAAGCCCGAGGTCTTTTTGAGCATTAGATACTTTCTCATAAGCCATTGATGAAAAAACGGATGTGCCGTTATAGTTAAACCAGCAGTTATCCATAAGGGTATTTATGTCGGTAAGTTCCATTCGGTAATAGTCATTGCCTTCATCGGAATCAAGCCTTCCTTTAAGAGTGCGGAATTCTGAATATCCGTTTGTGAAGTTTGGTTTAACCTGAGTGATTTCAAAGTTATTGGTGTTGGCTATGGATGCTTCGGCAAAAACACAGCACATAAGAAGCAAAGCAACCGTTGGCTGATAAAAATTCGGATTTTTCATAAGCCACAAAACAGTCACATAAATCGCTGTGAAAATAATGCTGATTGCAACAGTGTTGATTGTAACATTGCCCTGACCGATTTCTTCAACAATCACAATAAAGCCGATAAGTGCAACGCCTGCGGTGAGAAGCTCTTTGCCGCTGAACTCTTTGATATGCATCAAAGCTTTGTATGCAATTGAAACGATGAAGAATGAATAAATAAAGGAAAATCTGAACGGCAAGTCATTTGGAAAATGGAATGCATGAATAACAAAGTTCGGAATATTGAAATTGAATGCAGCAAAGAAAACTCCGAGAAGAAGTGTGTTTGCAATCTTTTCTTTAAGCGGAATCTTTTTGCAGAAGAGATAAAGAGGAACAAGAATAAGTGTGAGCATTCCGCTGTAAACATTGGGAATAACCGTGTCACCGCTGCTTCTGATTGTGGGTACGACCGAGGCAAGGTGATTTGCAAGAAAATCAAAAACAGTGTTATAGTTTGAAAGCTCTTCGGGCATCTTGCCTGATGTTGCGGAGCAAGCCTGAAGTACAAATAATGTAGGAATCAGAACAAAAGCCATAAGTGCTGCTGCAAGGCAAGAGCTTGAAGCGAAAAGAATACCACGGTTTAAAAAAGAAGAGTTTTTAATGCAATCAAATTTTTTGTTGACAAATTTACCTTCTTTAACTTCAATCTGACGTGGGGCTTTGTCATAGTCTTTGATTGAATATTTTCCGAAAAAGTAAACAAGAAAATATAAAACGGAAAACACGCAAACCATAAATGCCATATAGTAGTTTGCAAAAAATGTAACTGCAAGGGCAGCGATGTATAATTTAGCTTTTCGTTCATTTATTATCTTTTCAATACCCAACGCAACGAGGGGGAGAAGATACATCGCATCAATCCACATTATGTTCCAATAATATGCGATAAAAAATCCGCAAAAAGAATACATAATGCCAAACGCAGGGAGTGAAAAGTCATTTTTGCCGTGGGCTTTTTTGAGGTAATATGCCATACTTGCGGCAGCAAGGGCATTTTTGATAAGCACCATTGCACCGATTGATTCAGGAATGTTTTCGTGACCAAAGGCAAGAATAATCAAAGCTATCGGGCTTGAAAGGTAGTTCATGTAGTTTCCCAAAAAGCTGCTGCCTCCGGCAGAAGTCCACGAATAAAGCAGGCTTTTAAAACCGGTTATTCTGTCATAAAGTTCGGCAAAAAGAGGACCGTACTGATGATAAAGGTCCATTCTTAAAACTGTTTTTTCGCCAAACGGAATAACATCAAAGCAAAAGTAAACAATCATCATCAGTGCTGCTGAACAGATGAAAGCGAGAATTATAAATATGTTTTCATTAAGAAAACGGGAAAGAGCAGATTCTTTTCCGTTATTTTTTTTTAGAGCATTTTTGGGTGCCATAATATATCCTCCGTGTTTTTCTTCTTTGATAAGTTTACCATATATTTTAACCTCTTTCAAGAAAATATAATTATTTTCACATTAAATTTAAAATTAAGTTCTAACTTGGGACAAGGCTTCATAAAAAATAATAACTGTGAGGTGAGAAAATGAAAAGATTTTTAAAAGCGTGCGGGTTTCTTTCAAAAAGGATTTATTCTGTTCTCAATACATTGCCTGAAGATTTTGGCAGGCGAGTTTGCGAAATACGCCTGAGAGCAGGTAAGCCGTTGTCACTGGTTACTTTTGACGGATGTATGTATATCACAGCAACAGGCAGAGTAACCGGGCTTATCACAAGCGGTCTTTTTACTGTCAGCAAAGCTGATGTAAAAGAAAGCTTTAACCGTATTTGTGAGTATTCGGTATATTCTTATACGAATGATATAGCTTCGGGGTTTATCACTGTTTCCGGAGGTCACAGAGCAGGGGTTTACGGAACTGCAGTTTATCAAAACGGTAAAATAACCGGAGTTCGTGATGTGGGAGGCATAAATCTCAGAATTGCGAGGGAATACATCGGCTGCGGAGAAAAAATGATGAACGAGGTAATGAGCAACGGCTTTTGCGGATTCCTTCTTTGCGGAGCCCCATCAACCGGAAAAACAACTTTGCTTCGTGACTGTGCAAGGATTATGTCTGATTTTATGTTTAAAAAGGTGACTGTTGTTGACGAAAGGGGCGAAATTGCCGCTGTCAGCCATTCGCAGGTACAAAACAATGTTGGCATAAACACTGATGTGCTTGACGGTTATCTCAAACCTTACGGTATTTTGCAGGCAGTAAGAACCTTGTCGCCCGATGTTGTGGTTTGTGATGAGCTTGGCGGTGATGATGATGTAAAAGCCGTAGAGAACGGAGTGAATTCCGGTGTTGACTTTGTGGCTGCGATTCATGCCGTGAATGCAGATGATATACGTTCAAAGCCTTCATTGTGTTCATTAATAAAAACAGGAGCATTTAAAAAAATTGTTTTTCTGAAAAGCGGAGTGCCTTGTGATGTGAGCGAAATACTTGATATTGGCGGTGATTTTTTGTGAAACAGATAGCTGCTGCTTTGATGGCAACATCATTTGCCCTCGGGGGCAGATTTTTTGTTAAAAAATTATCATCAAGACTATTAAAACTCGAAAAAATTCTTGTGCTTTTTTCCGACATCGGTTCAAGAATCCGATACACTGCGGACAGTTTAACCGATATTTTTATTTCACTTGACAGCTCGGGGAATTATCATACGCTGGGATTCGTCAATGAATGTAAAAATCTGCTTGTTTCGGGGGAAAGCTTTTTATCTGCATGGGAAACGGCAACAAAAAACAGAAATAATATCTGGTCTTTAAAAAGAGAAGATGTTGCAATTTTGCAATCGTTTGGTTCGGCATTGGGAACAACGGATGTGACAGGTCAAATTTCAAATTGTGAAATACATAAAAAGCTTGTTGAAGAAAAATTGAACTCTGCCAAAAAAGATTACAGCCTGTATTCTAAGCCTGTCGGGGGAATCGGTGTTCTGGCAGGTATTGCGACTCTGATTTTATCAATCTGACGGTGGTGGAATTATGGATTTGGTTATAAAGATTGCTTTGATAGGGATTGTTGTGGCTGTTTTGGGGCAGATACTGTCCCGCTCGGGCAGGGATGAATATGCAATGCTCACCGTTCTTGCAGGGATTCTGGCTGTTGTGCTGATGATATTACCTGAGCTAGACGAGTTAAGCTCAATCATCGGTTCATTTGATTTCTGATGGAAGAGATAATTAAAATCTCGGCTGTTGCGGTTATTGGTGCTGTGTGTGCCATTCTGATAAAGCAATATAGACCTGAACTTACTGTTTTTGTTCAGCTTGCAGGGTTTATTGCGGTTTTGTCTGTGGGTACGGTGACTGTTACCAAAGTAATATCTTATTGCGAAAATGTTTTTTCACAGGAGATTATTGATGTCGGATATCTTTCTCTTTTAATAAAAGCCTTGGCAATTGCAATTGTTTCCAAATTTGCGGGTGAAATTTGCAGAGATTCGGGCAATAACGTTTTGGGTTTCGGGGTTGACCTTATTGCAAAGGCTGCAATACTTTTGCTGACTTTGCCGATGCTGAAAAATCTTGCTGATGTGACATCGGGTCTTTTGAAAGGATGATTTAATGAAGGCTGTTAAATCGTTATTAGCTTGCTTTTTGATGTTGATTATTTTTGCCGTGCCCGTTTTAGCGGAAGAAAATGATGATTTCACTTCATTGATTAACTCTTCAGGTGCAGATGAACTGTATGAGAGCTTGGACGATGAAATTAAAGATGCTTTGGGCGAACTGGGGATAAACGGTGTAGATTTTACTTCTCTTTTTGATGTATCTCTTGAAAAAGTTTTTAACGTCATAAAAAATGCAGCTTCAGGCAGTCTTGAATCACCTGTCAAATCGTTAACAAAGTTGCTGAGCGTTATAATTCTTCTTGCTATTGGAGAAAGTTTTATCCCTGATGATGAAAAAATTAAGCCGGTAATGGGCATTTTAGGTTCACTCTTTTGCATAAGCGTTGTTATTGTTCCTCTTTATCAGGCAATGGAATCGGCAGTTTCATCCGTAAGCCTTTGCTCAAGTTTTATGAAATTACTTATTCCTGTTTTAACGGGAGTTATTTCTGCTTCAGGCAATCCTTCTTTGGCAATCAGCTTTCAATCGGTAGCTTTTTATGCGGCTCAGGTTATCTCACTTGTCAGTGAAAAATATATTGTGCCGTTAGTCGGTGCTGTTATTGCTCTTGATATTGCCGGTTCACTTATGCCTTCTTTTAAATTGGGAGGTATAACAGAGCTGATAAAAAAAACAGTTGTAAGCGTGCTGTCTTTTGCGGCAAGTCTTTATGTTTCGTTTCTCGGCATAAAAGGTGCCCTTGCTAATGCTGCTGATACAGTGGCAAACAAAGGCATAAAATTGATTATCAGCTCGGCTGTGCCGGTGGTGGGCGGTGCAGTCAGTGAAGCTTACAGCGGAATATTGGGGAGTTTGGTATTGGTCAAAAGCACTGTCGGAATTTTTGGCATAGCAGTAATTGCTGTTATAACAGCACCGGCGATGATTCAGCTTTTATTCTGGATTTTTGCATTAAAAATCGGTGTGGCAGCCGGCGAAGTTTTTATGCAGGACGGAACGGTGAAAATTTTAAAAGCTTTTGCTTCGGCAGCAACACTTCTGAATGTGGTGCTGTTGTTTAATGCAGTGCTTTTTATAATTTCAATGGCTTTGATTCTTGCTATCAGGCAGTGAGGTGAAAATTTGGACACGATCAGATTGTGGATTTCAGGGCTGACGGTTTCGGCTGTTGTAGGGGCAGTTGTGCTTGTTCTTGCTCCTGAGGGGAGTGTGGGGAAATCCGTTAAAACAATGGTTTCAGTTTTTATTATTTCATCAATACTTTTACCTTTGATGAAAAATAAAGAGCTACAAACAGATTTTGATTTTGCTGTCGGCACAACAGCTATTGATGATGAAAAAATTCTTGACACTGTATCAGCAAGCTTTGAAAAAAAGCTGGCTCGGTCTGTTGAGGATATTTTATTACAAAACGGAATACACACCCATCAAGTGAGCATAGACATAAAAACGAACAAAGACGAAATAAGCGTTGAAAAGGTAAGCGTTGAGTTGGAAAAAGAAAGCTCGGATAAAACTGAAGAAGCAAAAACTCTTTTGAATGACCGGCTTCAGATATCGGCAGAGGTTTATGTGAAAAATACGGAGGATTAAAATGAAAAATATCATTAACTCAATTTCTCAGAAACTCAAGCTTGACAAGAAGGCTGTTGCGATAATTCTCGTTGGAGTTTTAGGCGTTTTTTTATTGGCTTTATCAGAGATTATTCCTGATAAGCAACCTGAAGCCGACGAGGAGCAGACGAAAGAAACTGCCGGGTATGAAAACTATTCACTTGATATTGAGGAAAGGCTGGAGTCACTGATTTCAAGTATTTACGGAGCAGGCAAAACAAAAGTTATGGTAACTCTTGAGTGCTCTGATGAAAATGTTTATGCCGTTGATGAAAAATCGTCTGAATCAATGCAGGAAAACAAAGTGGTTATTATTGAAACTCAGAACGGTGAAAACGGAATGCTCTTGAAGGTGACTGAACCAAAGATAAGGGGGGTTGCTGTTGTGTGTGAAGGTGGTGCATCAGCCACCGTCAGGCAAAGTATTATTGAGGCAATTACGGCAGTGCTTGATATAAGTGCTGCAAGGGTAAGCATAGCAACTATGAAAACAGATAACGGAGGATAAGCTATGAGCATTAAAATCAGAAAAAAACAAATAGCAATGTCAGCAATGGTTATGGCTTTGGGGGCTGCGATTTTTATAAATTGGTATTATACAAAGCCACAGGCTCAGCCAACGGGTGAAGAAGTTTCTACTTCTGTTTCACAGCAGTCTGAAAGTTTGGGTGATGCTCAGTATGTGGCGGCAACAGCCAATGACGATGAATTTGCTTCTTTCAGGCTTGAAAGGCAGACTGCTCACGACAAGGCTGAGGAGACTCTTAACAAAGTAATCAAAGATTCTGCTTCGTCGCAGGCTGCAGTGTCAGAAGCTACCGAAAAACTTGCTGAGCTTACGCAATCTATCAAACGAGAAAGCGACCTTGAAACACTTATTAAAGCAAAAACAGGTAGCGGATGTGTTGTGATTATAGATGCAAACGAGGTTAAGGTGGTTGTTGAAAAAGATGTGCTTACAGAGGGTGTAACTATGCAAATTAAAGATTTAGTTCTTAATCAGGGCGATTTTAGTCCTGAAAACATTACAATTTTTGAAATTAGCAGTTGAGAAATTAAAAATTTATGTTATAATATGCATCGAGGGATGTATATATACATTTATCGCGCAGCTTAAAAAACGGATATTAAAATGTTTATTGCCCTCTCCTTAGCGAGAGGGTTTTGTTTTTGGAGGATTTAAAAATGGCAGACAAAAAATTAAAACCGAGAGAACAGGCTTTTATTATCATCTTTGAAAAATCATTTAACCCAGAGCTTACAGTTGAAGAGATTGTTTCAAACGCAAGTGAATGTGAAAGCGTAAGCCTCAGCTCAAAAGCCGCAAATATGGCAAAAGGCGTTGATTCCAATATTGAAGCAATTGATAAACTTATTGAAGACAATCTTCGAGGTTGGAGCAAAGCAAGAATTTCAAAGGTTGCCCTTGCTGTTTTAAGATTGGGTGTTTATGAGCTTAAAATTGCTGAAAAGCCTGCACCCGTCGGTGTTGTTATCAGTGAGGCTGTTAATATATGCAAAGATTACGGCTCAGAAGAGGACAAGTCTTTTGTTAACGGAGTTCTCGGCTCAGTTTCAAGGTCATAAATTATGAAAGCTTATTTGGGTATTGATACCAGCAATTACACAACTTCATGTGCATTGTATTTGCCTAAAACAGGTGACGTTATTCAAAGAAAAAAGCTGTTACCCGTAAAAAATGGTGAGTTGGGGCTTCGTCAGAGCGATGCAGTTTTTCACCACACGGTGCAGTTGCCTGAGCTTATGAATGAACTGTTTGCTGATTTTGATGGTGAAATTGCAGGTGTCGGTGTGTCAGATGCACCACGAAGGGTTAAAGGCTCATATATGCCTTGCTTTTTAACAGGTGTTAATGCGGCTAATTCCTTTTCGCTGGCTGTAAAAAAGCCGCTTTATCGCTTTTCTCATCAGCAGGGTCATGTTGCAGCGGCAGTTTATTCTGTGGGCAAACCCGAGCTTTTTGAAAAGCCTTTTCTCGCTTTTCACGTTTCGGGCGGAACAACTGATGCTTTGCTCGTGAACCCGGATAAGGAAAACATAATCGATTGTGAAATGCTCGCAACTTCTCTTGATTTGAAGGCAGGTCAGGCGGTTGACAGGGTAGGGGTTATGCTCGGCTTTCCGTTTCCGGCCGGTAAATATGTGGATGAACTTGCTCTGAAAAGTGAGAAAAGATATAAAATAAATATAAAACTCAAAGAAGGTAATTGCTGCCTTTCAGGGGTTGAAAACAAATGTAAAGCAATGCTTCAAAACGGTGAAAGACCTGAGGATATAAGCCGTTATTGCATAGACTATATTATGGCGGCACTTGTAAAAATGGCAGAGTATCAGATTGAAAGATTAGGTGATATGCCGATTCTGTTTTCAGGTGGGGTTATGTCCAGCAAGGTTATAAGTGCCGAGCTTACAAAACGCTTTGGTGCATACTTTGCAAAGCCTGAATTTTCTTGTGATAATGCCGCAGGCATTGCATTTTTAACCAATTTAAAAAATGAGTGATTTTATGAAAACACCGCCTGTACTGACGGTTACACAATTAAATACTTATATAAAATCCGTAATTGATTCTGATTTGAATCTGAACAATGTTTTTTTGCAAGGTGAAATTTCAAATTTTACCAATCATTACCGTACAGGTCATTATTACATGAGCATTAAAGACGGTGAGAGCTCAATAAAAGCCGTTATGTTCAAATATTCAAATCAACGTCTTCGATTTATGCCTGAAAACGGAATGAGCGTTATATTAAGAGGCAGAGTTTCCGTTTTTGAACGTGACGGTCAGTATCAGCTTTATATTGACGATATGCAGCCCGACGGTGCAGGTGCGCTGGCATTAGCCTTTGAACAGCTTAAGCAAAAGCTTGCTTCCCAAGGTCTGTTTGACCCCGATAAGAAAAAGCCGATTCCTTTTATGCCAAAGCGAATAGGCGTTGTTACCTCCAACACAGGTGCTGCTATTCACGATATTATTAATGTAATTTCAAGGCGATTCCCTATGACGGAGCTGATTGTTGCACCTGTTCAGGTGCAGGGAGCTTCGGCCGCAGGGCAGATTGCAAGGGCTATCAGGGAGTTTAACCTCACTGACGGTGCCGATGTGCTTATCGTGGGCAGAGGTGGTGGCTCAGCTGAAGATTTGTGGGCATTTAATGAAGAGATTGTAGCCTTGGCGATTGCCGATTCAGATATTCCCGTAATTTCTGCCGTTGGTCATGAAACTGACTTCACAATCTGCGATTTTGTGGCTGATTTAAGAGCACCTACCCCGTCTGCAGCGGCTGAATTGGCTGTTCCCGATTGGCGAGAGCAAAAGCTTTATGTTGAAGCTTTGTTTAATCAATGCAAAGAAACTCTTCTTATGAAAATTCAGAATGAAGAGGATAACCTCAGATTTATTCAAAAACGGCTTGAATATACCAATCCGTTGACTGTTATAGAAAACAAAATTCAGACTCTCGACATATTATCGCAAAAAATTTATGATAAAGTCAGAGAGAATTTTGCAACAAAATCCGGTGAATTTGCAGCGATTCTTGCAAAGCTGGATGCTCTTAACCCGATGAAAGTTATGCAAAGAGGTTATGCAATAGCTTATAAAAATGAAATGGCTGTAACCTCTGTTTCAAATATAAATACAAATGATAAATTAAAAATCCGACTTCTTGACGGCTCAGTTAATGTAACCGTTGACAGCAAGGAGAGCAACTGATATGAAAAAAATGACTTATGAAGAGGCAGTTAAACGCCTTGAAGAAATTGTGGAACAGCTTGATTCAGGTAAGCTCACGCTTGATGAATCTTTAAAGCTATTTGAAGAAAGTACACAGCTTACAGCTTTTTGCAACAAAGGGCTTGAAAATGCAAAACTCAAAATCACCGAGCTTTCAAAAAAGGAAGAGGAATAATGGATTATCTTGAACTTATAAATAATGCCCTTGAGCAATATCTGCCTGAAAGTGGAGATATTGTTTCTCAGGCCATGAAATACAGTGTGCGAAATGGCGGCAAAAGAATCCGCCCGATGCTGGCTCTTGAATTTTGTGCCGCTTGCGGCTCAGACCCACGTAAAGCTTTGCCGTTTGCCTGTGCAGTTGAAATGATACACACGTATTCTCTTATACATGACGATTTACCTTGTATGGATGATGACGATTATCGAAGGGGCAAACCGTCTTGCCATAAAGCTTATGGTGAGGCAAATGCACTGCTTGCAGGTGACGCATTGCTCACCCTTGCATTTGAAACTGCTGTTAAAGCAGATTTACCTGCCGAAAATATTGTCAGAGCAGTTAAAGAGCTTTCGTATTCTGCAGGTATTCTCGGTATGGTAGGCGGTCAGGTGCTTGATTTACAAAATGAAAATAAAGCCCTTACTTTGAAGGAGCTTGAGCAGATTCACAATTTGAAAACAGGTGAGTTGATTCGTGTTGCTTGTGTGCTTGGTTGCATTGCAGCCGGCGCTGATGATGAAAAAATAAAAGCAGCCGAAGAATACGCAAAGGGTGTCGGTCTTACTTTTCAGATTATTGATGATATTCTTGACGTTACAAGCGATGCCGAAACTCTTGGAAAGCCCATCGGCAGTGATGCCGAAAATCAAAAAACAACCTATGTTTCTCTTTTAGGTATTGAAAAATCAGAAGAAGTTGCAGCACAGCTTACTGAAAAAGCCAAAGCTGCCCTTGAAGTTTTTAACGAAGAAACAGATTCTTTAAAAGAGCTTGCAGATAAATTACAGACAAGAAAAAAGTGA
Organism: Clostridia bacterium; assembly: GCA_017461625.1. Lineage (GTDB taxonomy): Bacteria > Bacillota > Clostridia > Oscillospirales > Acutalibacteraceae > CAG-488. Next base: position 19,357 of record JAFTXJ010000021.1, on the reverse strand, counting down.
AGTGAAAATTGATGGATAAAATTAAATATTTAGACAAAATCAATTCTCCATCTGATATTAAAAATCTGACAGACTCTCAGCTTGAAGAGCTTGCAGGTGAAATAAGAAATGTATTAATTGAAACCGTTTCACAAAACGGTGGTCATCTTGCGTCAAATTTGGGTGCGGTGGAGCTTACCTTGGCAATTCACCGTTGCTTTGATTCACCAAAAGACAGAATCGTGTGGGACGTTGGTCATCAGATTTACACTCATAAGCTTTTAACCGGCAGATATGAGCAGTTTCATACTTTAAGAAAAAAAGACGGTCTTTCAGGATTTTCACGCCCTGATGAAAGTGAGCACGATACATTTTACAGCGGTCACAGCAGCGTTTCAATTTCTTCTGCTTACGGTCTTTCTTGTGCAAACGCTATTAAGGGCAACCAGAATTATTCTGTTGCAGTTATCGGTGACGGTTCGCTGACCGGTGGTCTTGTGTATGAGGCTCTCAATAATGCGGGTCGTTCAAAAAGTAAGCTTATAATTATTCTTAACGATAATGAAATGTCGATTTCTGAAAACGTAGGTGCTATGGCTCGTTACCTTGCGATAACACGTTCCAAAAAGCGTTATGCTACCATGAAAGCAAAGCTTGAAAAAGCGTTGAGCATAATTCCGTTCGTGGGCAATCACCTTGCAAACTTTGCCTTTAAGCTTAAAACACAGATCAAAAACTTTATTTACAAAAGCACAATGTTTGAAGATATGGGTATTCGCTATATGGGCCCCATTGATGGTCACAATATTGAGCAGATGTGTGAAGCTATTGAAACTGCAAAAGGTGTTAAAGGTCCTGTTTTGCTTCATGTTAGTACCGTTAAAGGTAAGGGTTATGACTATGCCGAAAAATCCCCGTCGGTGTTCCACGGCATTTCAAAGTTTGATATAAACACAGGTGAATATAAAACTAGCAGCGAAACCTTTGGCAATGAATTTGGCGAGCTTATGTGTAAGATGGCAGCTAAGGACAAGCGAATTTGCCTTATCACTGCTGCTATGTCTTTGGGTACGGGGCTTGAAAAATTCAGTAAGGATTATGAAAACCGATTTTTTGATGTCGGTATTGCCGAGGAGCATGCGGTTACTTTTGCCTCTGGTCTTTCAAAGGGTGGAATGTTGCCTGTTTTTGCTGTGTATTCCACTTTTTTGCAGCGTTGTTATGATCAGATAATTCACGATGGAGCATTGCAGAATCAGCGTATGGTACTTGCCATTGACAGAGCAGGATTTGTAGGTGATGACGGTGAAACACATAATGGCATATATGATGTTTCTTTCTTAGGAAGTATACCAAACGTTACCATTTATTCCCCGTCAACCTATGATGAGATGAAAATTGCTTTCGGCAATGCATTTTACCGTGACAGCGATGTTGTAGCTGTACGTTATCCCAGGGGCGGTGAATATGAAATCCCTGAGGATTATAAGCCGTCGCTCAAAACCTACGATATTTACGGCGAAATGAGCGATACGCTGATTGTTACTTACGGCAGGGTTTTCGGTCCTGCGTGCAAGGCTCAGAAGCAACTAAAAGAGCAGGGGATTTCTGCTTGCGTGCTAAAGCTCAACAGAATAAGACCCATTGACCTCAAAGTAATAGAAATTGCATCAAAAGCTAAATCCATTTTCTTTTTTGAAGAGGGTGTGCGTACAGGCTCAATTGGTGAAAAGCTTGCTGCAACCTTACTTCAGAAAGGATATAAAGGCTCTTACAGCCTGACAGCTGTTGAAGATTGCTTTGTTAAGCAGTCAACAGTTCCGCAGTTAATGAAACAGTACGGATTTGATGCAGACTCCATAACTGAAAAAATCCGTTCACACAGAGGTGTATAATTTGGCAGAAAAATTAAGGCTTGACACTGCTGTTTTTCAGCAGGGATTTACAGATTCAAGAGAAAAGGCTAAGGCTCTTATTATGGCAGGTCAGGTGTATCTCAATGGTCAGAAAGAGCTCAAAGGCGGTGCAACGGTAAAGCCTGATGACGTTATCGAGGTTAGGGGCAGCACCAATCCTTTTGTAAGCCGCGGAGGGTTAAAGCTCCAGAAAGCTGCAGAGAATTTTGACATTGATTTAAAAGATTGCGTTTGTATGGATATTGGTGCATCTACAGGTGGATTTTCTGACTGTATGCTCACTCACGGTGCCAAAAAGGTTTATGCAATTGATGTTGGTTACGGTCAGCTTGCATGGAAGCTTCGCACTGATGAGCGTGTGGTGAATATGGAAAGAACAAATTTCCGTTATGTTACCCATGAGCAGATTCCCGAAGATGTTGACTTTGCCAGTGTTGATGTGTCTTTTATTTCTCTTAAAATCATTTTGCCTGTTATGCGTGAACTTTTAAAATCTGACGGTCAGGCGGTTTGTCTTATCAAGCCTCAGTTTGAAGCAGGAAGAGAAAACATCGGCAAAAAGGGTGTTGTGCGTGACCCTGCCGTTCACGAAGACGTAGTTAAAACCATTTGTGATTTTGCCGTTGAAACGGGATTCACAATTCTTAATCTTGATTTTTCACCTATCAAAGGACCGGAGGGGAATATTGAATACCTTATGCACATAAAGAAAAGTGAAAAGGGTGAAAATCTTTCTCAAATTGATCCCCATGAGCTTGTAAGCCGTTCCCACGCTCAGCTTGATAAATGAGGTGTGAATTATGAAAACAGCAGTTATACCCAATCTCACAAGAAAAAATGCCCATAATGTTACCGTAAGCTTATGCAAAAAGCTGAAAAATCTTGGCATTACATATATGCTTGATGAGTCTTTAAAAGGCGAGATGGCAGAAGTTGATGCTGATTTTTTGCCTTTTGAAAGAATGATTGACGAATGCGATATTATTATTCCGGTGGGTGGTGACGGAACGATTCTACACGCCGCCAAATTCGGAAAGCCTGTGCTTGGTATCAATGCAGGGAGAATTGCTTTTATGGCAGGTCTTGAACCCACAGAGCTTGATTTGCTCACTCATCTTAAAGACGGAAGCTATAAAACCGATAAGCGAATGATGCTCACCGCAGCAGTGAATGACGGCAAAAAAGAGATTGCCTGCAGCCACTGCATTAATGATGTGGTAGCCGCAAGGGGTGAGCAGATAAAAATGGTTGAAATTTCTGTGGAATGTGATGACAGACCAATCAATGATTATTTCACTGACGGAATAATTATTTCAACCCCCACAGGTTCAACGGCATATAACCTGTCAGCAGGCGGGCCTGTTGTTGACCCCGAAATTGAGAGCTTGCTTTTGACACCGGTTTGCACTCATTCACTTTTTTCAAGAACACTTATTTTTAAACCTGACGTAAAGCTTGTTTTGAAGGCTCTTTCTGAAGAGGGAATGAGGGTTTCCTGTGACGGTGGTGAGCCGATAAATATTCCTTGCGGTGGTTATATAACGGTTGAACGTGCCCCGATGGATGCGGAATTTATAAGAATAAAAGCGGATGCTTTCCACGATATATTAAATAACAAATTAGCCCAAAGAAGACTCTGATATAAAGAGAGGACATTATATGAAAAAGAACAGACACAGTGAAATATTAAAGCTTATTTCACAGCACACGGTTTCAACTCAGGAAGAATTGCTCGAAAAGCTTAAAGAATCAGGTTTTTTAACTACACAGGCGACTGTTTCAAGAGATATTAAAGAGCTGAATCTTATTAAGCAGATGAATAAACAGGGTGTCTATCGCTACGTTGAAAGCAAAAGTGAAACTGAAGAATATCTTTCAAAGTTCAATGCGATTTTTGCACATTCCGTTATTTCTGCGGATTACGCAGGCAACACGACTGTAATTAAATGCATTCAGGGTATGGCTCAGGCAGCATGCGCGTCTTTTGACAGTATGCAGTGGGAAGGTCTTGTGGGAACCATTGCAGGTGATGACACAATTTTTGCCCTTTGCAGAACTCCCGAGCTTGCTCAGGAGCTGTCGCTTTCAATTACTAAACTTATTAAATAAGGGTGGTTGCAATGCTTACCAGGTTAAAAATTGAAAATATTGCAATCATTGAGCTTGCTGATATCAGCTTTTCAGACGGTTTTAATGTTATGACCGGTGAAACAGGTGCAGGTAAGTCAATTATTATTGACTCTATCAACGCTGTTACAGGTGAGCGTACCTCAAAGGAGCTTATCAGAACAGGAGCACAATCAGGTAAGGTTACCGCTGTTTTTGAGAATGTAAGCAAAAAAGTAATGTCAAAGCTTGAAGAGATGGGAATTGACAGCGAAGATACAGTAATATTAAGCCGAAATATTAAAAAAGACGGCAAAAATATCTGCACTGTCAACGGCACTCCTGTTACCGTTTCAATGCTTAAAAATATCGGTGGCGAGCTTATAAATATTCACGGTCAGCACGATAGCCAATCACTTCTGCAAAGCGAAATGCATTGTGGCTTTATTGATTCCTTTGGTGATTTAAATGAGTTGCTGGGTAAATACAGTCAGTCTTACGATGAGCTTTGTGAAATAACATCACAGATCAGAAGCCTTGATATGGATGAACAGCAAAAAGCAAGGCGAATTGATATGCTGACTTTTCAGATAAACGAGCTTGAGGATGCTGATATTACAATCGGTGAAACTGAAGAGCTGAAAGAACGCAGAAGCTTTTTAAAAAATGCTCAAAAAATCATTGATGCACTCAACACAGCTTATTCCTACCTTTATTCAGACGGAGCAGGGTGTGACAGTGTAAGCAACGCAACTTACGAGGTTGAAGGTATACTTTCTTTTTATGACGGTGCATCATCTGTTGCCCAAAGGCTTAATGATGCCAAATATGAGCTTGAAGATTGCTGTGAAGAAATCCGTTCGCTGATTGCTTCTGCTGATTCTGACCCTGCCGAGCTTGACAGTGTGGAAGAAAGGCTTGATTTGCTTCATCGTCTTTCATCAAAGTATGGTGCAGATGAAGAAGAAATGCTTGCCTTTTTGCAAAGTGCAAAAGCAGAGCTTGAAACAATTACACTTTCGGAAGAAAGAACAGAAAAGCTTAAAGCTGAAAAGGAACTTGCTTTGAAAAAAACAAAGGCTCTTGCTGTTGAACTTTCACAAAAAAGGATTGAAGCAGGTGAACGCCTTGCTGCAAAAATCTGCTCAGAGCTTGAATTTTTAAATATGCCAAATATCACCTTTGAGGTCAGGCGGGGAGAAAAACCGCTTTCACCTGACGGATGTGATGATATAGAATTTCTGATTTCTGCCAATGTGGGTGAGGAGCCGAAACCTCTTGCTAAAATTGCATCAGGCGGTGAGCTTTCAAGAATAATGCTTGCTATCAAGAATTCTCTTGCTCAGAAAGACGGCACAGACACTATGATTTTTGACGAAATTGACACAGGTGTCAGTGGTGCCGCTGCACGTAAAATTGCGGAAAAGCTCTTTGAAGTTTCACGAGGCAGGCAGGTTATCTGCGTAACCCACCTTGCACAGATTGCGGCTTTTGCTGATTGCCACAAGCTTATTTCAAAATATGTTGACGGCGGCAAAACCTTCACCAGGGTTGATTCTCTTGACTATGACCAAAGAGCTCAGGAACTTGCCAGAATAATGGGAGCAGGTGACAATGAATCGGCATTTATCAAAAGTGCAGAGGAGCTTTTGACCTCTGCCGGTGTTACAAGGTAACGTAGTATTGACTTTGAGCCTGTTTTAGTATACAATAGTCGTGTAATAAATTTTGAAAGGAATGTTTACTTATGAAAAAGTTATTAGGCATTATGCTTGCAATTGTACTTTGCCTTGCTCTTTCTGTTTGTGCTTTTGCTGTAGAGTCAACCACACAGGTTGATGATGATTTGATAGCAGATATTGTTGACGGTGTCGGTGATTTGGTTGATGCTGAAAGTGAGGGTGATGATGAAGCTCTTGAAAAAGCAATTGAAAATCTTTATGCTGACCTTCAGGAAGCTCAGCAAACCGGTGACTTGACAGCAATAATGCAGTTGGTTGTTGAGTACGCTTTGAGTGAAGATGCCGACACAAGTGCAGTGTTCACTGACCTTGCCGCTTTGGAAGAAGTGCTTGAAAAGGTGTTGGTTAACAGCGGTTATGATGTTGAGGCTATAAAAAAGGAGCTTCAGAACAGCTCTGCTCTTAATACCCTTGTTAATCTTTACACAGGTGCTTATACCGAAACACCTGAAAATGAAGCTGAAACAAACGCCCCCGTTGTTGATTATAATCAGCCCGCAGTTGTTAACCCCAGCACCGGTGACAGTTCAACAGGCATTGCAGTAGCACTTTCTGTATTTACTGTTTCTGCTATGGCGGTAATTGCCCTTTCTAAAAAAGAAGACTGATTTACATAACAAAAATTGTTGTAAAAATGCTATGCACCCCAAAAGTCGATGCTTTTGAGGTGCATATTTTTATTGAATTATATCATACTGAAAAGCCGGTCACTGCAAGCAGCATCAAAAGCTGTAATACATTCTGCCATATGGTGCACAGTCACCCATTGTATAAAACGAATACACTTCGTTTTCGTCATAATTATCTGCCCATTTAAACTTAATGCTTTCAGAAAAGCTTATATCAGCTTTAGATACTCTGAGCATAAGCTTGTTGCTTTCAAATCTGATTTGAGCCTCTGCACATTTTTCAAATCCTGTATCTGTAATCTTTTCAATATCAGTTTTTCCGTTTTCAGGCGATGTCCTGTTGATTACATAATCGTCTCCGATAAAAAGTGACATCCAATTTTTATCCTGAGAAGAAGTGAGGTCGGCAGCTGTATCAACATAAAAATATAAATACTGAACATCTTGTGTAATCTTCATGTTCACAATGTCGTTTCTGCCTGAAGTGTCAGTATAAATTACGCCACCATAGCCCTGTGCATTTCTTTGAGCAGTATCGTTATCATAATCTTTATAAACAGCTGTAATTTTGCTGTTATTCCACTGCTCAAATCCACTTTCGATGTCGATTTTTATAAAATCGCCCTGAGAAACTTTTGAAACACTCTTTTTGAATTGTGCAATATAATTTACCATCTGAAGATAATAATTGTCACCCAGAGTGCCGGCGGACGGCTCAATGTCACGGGAAGAATTTTCATCTGCACAGTCTATGAATAAAACGGGGGCATCTTCCGTACCGGGTTGTCGCTGGGCAATCCACTCGTTAAATCCTGTTATAAAAATTATATCCGGATTCATTTTAATAGCAAATTCCCATTGTTCGGCAAAGTTATAACCGTAAAGCATTGCATCTTCAGAGGTGTCGTTTTTCCCGTCGTGCCATGATCGTGTTCTGTCGTTAGCACCGTACCATGCAGTTTTACTGAATGCGGTTGTGTCAGAGTGCTGAGCAACAGAAACATTCATTATTTTCGTTTCTTGTGAATCATACATTGCCTGTAATGTTAAAGAGCGGTCAAACTCCATCCACGGAAAACCGTCTTTTTTCTTATCTTCATTAGGCCATTGATTTGCCTTGATGCGAAAATAACTCTTCACATCTTCCCTCAAAGCAGGGTCATTATCATCCCCCACAATCATCGCTTTGCCGTCAAGCTTAAACCAGAGCTCTTCAAGATTCGGATACTTCTGATTCAGTTCAGGGGCGTTATATATTTCATCATAAATTCTGTTCATTGTATTTCCGGAACTTGAGTTTGTATAAAAAGCAATTTTCGGAACATTCCATCCGTCAAGCAAATATTCATACCAAACATCAATAAGAAGCTTTGCAGGCTCAGAATAGGTGAATGAATTTGTAATATCTATTACAATAAAGTCAACTTTGGCATCGGTTAACATTTGTAAATGCTTTCGGTACACCCAACTGTCATCTGCTGTATAATAGCCCAAAAGAGGCTCACCCCAGAAATGGAACTCATTAATTTCTCCGCCACCTGCGGCCATCCAAGCCTCTTCTGATTTAATAGCTTCCGGATTAGCAGCAACAAGATTTGTGTTGTTAATTATTCTTTCTCTACCGTGCTGACCATGCCAAAGAAAATAGAAAACACCTACTTTCTTTTCACTCTCGGCAGCTGTTGTAAAACTTCTTCCCAATGCATCTGTGCCAACCAACGAGCCGTTTACCAAATCCGTTTTTTCATCAATTTTATTTAATCCGAAAAGGCAATTGAAAATTGAAACAAAAAGCAAAACCACAGCCGTTATCTTTTGAAGCAAAAATAAGGCAAAATTACTCATACAACCACTCCTTAAAAATAAAATATCTTAAATCCGTAATTTAGTCAAGAAGGCAATAACAAAAAGCAGTGAAATTTTCCCCATTGTGGGTAATTTTCACTGCTTATATCATTTATACCACGCTGAAAAGGAGGTCACCGTAGGTCGGGAACGGCCAATAATCTCTGCCAACCAGGAGCTCAAGCTCGTCTGCAGGCTTTCTGACATCTGCCATTGCAGGGATAACAACCTCTTTATAATAAATGGCTGTTGTTGATTCATCATCACGGGGAACTTCGTTAAGTGCCTTTTTCAATGCATTCACCGCCAAGAAAAGTTCATCCTGCTTTGAAGAAATCTCATTAATAAGCCCTGTTTCGCAAGCGCAAGCCATACCGGGGTTAAGGCTCTTTTTAAGAGATGCTGACTGACATACATCGGTAACATAATCAACCACAGCAGGGATAATCTCTTTACTTGCGATATGAAGCATTGTTACTGCCTCAATGTTGATTGTTTTAGAATATTCTTCAAGCAAAATATCTGTTCTTGAAACAACTTCAATTTCACTGAAAATATTGTGCTTTGTGAAAAGCTTGATGTTCTTTTCATCTTTATAATGAGGAATTGCGTCAACCGTTGTTTTAAGGTTAAGAAGTCCTCTTTTTTCAGCCTCTTCTACCCATTCATCAGAGTAGCCGTTGCCGTTGAATACAATTCTCTTATGCTTGATATATTCTTTTCTGATAAGCTTTCTTGCGGCAGCTTCAACGTCGCTGGCTTTTTCAAGAATATCGGCAAACTTTGAAAGCGACTCTGCAACAATGGTGTTGAGGACAATGTTTGACTCGGCAATTGAAAGGGTTGAGCCAAGCATACGGAACTCAAACTTATTACCTGTAAAAGCAAAGGGTGAAGTGCGGTTTCTGTCAGTGTTATCTTTTGAAAAAGCAGGGAGAACACTTACACCTGTATCAAACTTAAGATGTTTTGCAGAGTGATATGGTTTGCCTGCTTCAACAGCATCAAGAACTTTCTGAATTTCTTCACCTAAGAACATTGAAACGATTGCAGGTGGAGCCTCTGCTGCACCAAGACGGTGGTCGTTACCTGCGTTGGCAATAGAAATCCTCAATAAATCCTGATAATCGTCAACTGCTTTGATAACAGCCACAAGGAAAAGTAAAAATCTTGAATTTGAATACGGGTCTGAACCGGGTTCAAGCAGATTTTCACCTTCATCTGTTGAAAGTGACCAGTTGTTATGTTTGCCGCTTCCGTTTACACCGTCAAAGGGCTTTTCGTGAAGAAGGCATTCAAGGCCATGTCTGTGAGCAACCTTTTTCATAATTTCCATTGTGAGCTGGTTGTGGTCGGTTGCAATATTTGTTGTTGTGAAAACAGGTGCAAGCTCGTGCTGAGCAGGGGCAGCCTCGTTATGCTCCGTTTTTGCAAAAACTCCGAGTTTCCAGAGCTCCTCGTCAAGTTCGGTCATAAATGCCTTGATTCTTGGCTTGATTGTGCCGAAATAATGGTCATCCATCTCTTGGCCCTTAGGCGTGGGAGCACCAAAAAGAGTTCTGCCTGTATAAATCAAGTCTTTACGTTGATCAAAAAGCTCTTTGTCAATAATAAAATATTCCTGCTCCGGACCAACAGTGGAATTGACACGCTTAACACTCTGACCAAAAAGGGTAAGCACACGTTTAGCTTGTTTGTTTACCTCTTCCATAGAGCGAAGAAGCGGTGTTTTTTTATCAAGAACTTCGCCTGTGTATGAAACAAATGAAGTGGGAATGCAAAGGGTATTTTCTTTAATAAAAGCAGGAGAAGTTGGGTCCCACGCAGTGTAGCCTCTTGCTTCAAATGTTGCACGGATACCGCCCGAAGGGAACGATGAAGCATCAGGCTCACCTTTTATAAGCTCTTTACCCGAAAATTCCATTATGATGGTTCCGTCACCTTGGGGAGAAAGAAAACTATCGTGTTTTTCGGCAGTGATGCCCGTCATTGGTTGAAACCAATGAGAATAATGTGTTGCACCTTTTTCAATCGCCCAGTCTTTCATTGCGCTTGCAACAACATTGGCCACACTTAAATCAAGCTCTTTGCCTTCGTCAATTGTTTTACGCAGTGAACGGTAAATTTCTTTTGGAAGACGGTCGTGCATAACTGTGTCGTTAAACACCATACTTCCGAAAAGTTCAGATATTTTGCTCATTGTGACTACCATCCTATCAAAAAATAAATCAATTACTTGTTATCTAAAACATCTTCGGTCATTTCGTCAAGTGTAAGACCAAAGCTTTCTAAAAAATCATCCATAAAGCACTGAGCTTCAGGCATATTCATTTCATCTATGGCTTTTCTTGTGCTGATTGCCGCTTTTTCAAACTCGGTGTTGCCTGCCTTTGCCTCTTCAATGCACTTGGTAAGGGCACAGATTTTGTCAGCAGCTTTAACAAACTTCCATAGCTGTCTGTCTTGTTCCTGTTTAATAAAGAAAGAAGAATACTCCGCCCGTAAATCTTCAGGGAGCATATCTACAAGAGCCTGACAAGCACTGTCTTCCACCTGAGAATAAGCTTCGTGTACCTGAGCACTGTAATATTTAACAGGGGTAGGCATATCGCCTGTGATTATCTCGGGGGTATCGTGATAAACACCCAGAACAGCTGCTCTTTCAGCATTAACATTGCCGCCGAAGCGTTTGTTGTGTATTACAGCCAGGGCATGAGCTACACTTGCAACCTCAAGGCTGTGTTCGCTGATATTTTCAGTATGTGTATTTCTCATAAGTGCCCAACGGCTTATATATTTCATCCTGGAAAGCATCGCAAAAAAGTGATGTCGTTTGTTTTTGGCCAAAATAATCACCTCCTCGCAGAATTTTATCATAAAGACATAATTTTTGCAAGGAAATTTCTACGTTTTTAATTTGATTTTAAAATGTTTTATGATATAATATATTGAATGGTTATGTTTTATATCTTTTAATATGATTTTCGGAGAACAAAAATGCTCAAAAAGAACGACAAAATTGCAATAAATATTGATTCCTGCACCTCATTAGGCAGCGGGGTGGGAAGATATAACGGTATGACCGTTTTTGCGGCAAACACTGCCCCGGGTGATCACGTGTTGCTGCACATAATCAAGGTTAAGCCTAATTATGCAATCGGCAAGGTTGAAAAAGTGATTCATCCGTCGCCAATGAGAATTAAACCCGAATGCCCTGTTTTTGAAAAATGCGGTGGCTGTGCTTTCGGTCATATTGATTATGAAGAAGAGCTTAAAATCAAGGCACAGCAGGTAAAGGAAAATTTCCAACGTCTTGCAGGTATAGAATTTGAGCCACAACCGATTATCAGCGGACCGAGTGATAAAAGATACCGTAACAAAGCCCAATACCCTGTTCAGAGTGATAACAACTCTCTTGCACTTATCGGCTTTTATGCCCCTCATTCTCACAGAGTTATTGATTGTGCTGATTGCCTGCTTCAGCCTGAAGAGTTTAAAAAAGTTACTGATGTTTTCAGAAATTGGGTCAGGCTTTTTAAAATTTCAACATATGACGAAACAACCCAAAAAGGCTTGCTTCGCCACATTTATGTCAGAAAAGCTGTTAACACAGACGAGCTTATGGTGTGCATTGTTATAAACGGCAATGATATTCCGTTTAAAGACGAGCTTATTTTTGAATTAAGAGATGCTTTGCCGAATATTAAAAGCATAATTATGAATAAAAATAAAAGAGATACAAATGTTGTTCTTGGTGATGAATGTGTTACCCTTTACGGCAACGGATATATTACTGATGAGCTTTGCGGTTTGAAATTTGACGTTTCTCCACTCTCGTTTTATCAGGTAAATCACGATACAGCCGAGCTTCTGTACAACAAAGCCTGTGAATATGCTGACCTTCACGGTGAAGAAACGGTGCTTGACCTTTACTGCGGAACAGGTACTATAGGTCTGACTATGGCAAAAACAGCAAAGCAGATTATCGGTGTTGAGATAATCCCTCAGGCTGTTGAAAATGCCATAGAAAATGCGAAGAAAAACAATATTGACAATGCAAGATTCATCTGTGCAGATGCAGCAAGGGCAGCTGAAATGCTGAAAGAGGAAGGAATAAAGCCCGATGTAGCAATTATTGACCCTCCGAGAAAAGGCTGCAGCAAGGAGCTGCTTGAAACGCTTAATAAAATGAACCCCGACAGAATTGTTTATGTTTCCTGTGACAGTGCAACGCTTTCAAGAGATATTAAAATTCTTACCGAATTTGGTTACAAATTCAAAACAGCTACCCCTGTAGATATGTTTCCGCGTGCTCCGCATTGTGAGACGGTTGCACTTTTGTCCCAACGCATACCGGATACACATATCGACATAAAGCTTGACCTTTCAGAGATTGATATTACCGCTGCTGAAACCAAAGCAACATATCAGGAAATCAAGGATTATGTACTTGATAAACACGGACTTAAAGTGTCAACTCTTTACATATCACAGGTTAAGGCTAAGTGTGGTATTATTGAAAGAGAATGTTACAATAAAGGTGAAGGCAAAAGTCGAGTACCACAGTGTCCCAAGGAAAAAGAAGATGCTATTATGGATGCGTTGAGGCATTTTAGAATGATATAATTTAAAATTAAATATTCACACATTCGACTAACCTCTTGTTATAAGGTAGAATAACACTACCAAATAACAGGAGGTTTTTATTATGTCAAACAAAAAAGCTATCAGTTACCGCCAAGTTGGAGATTATCTCATCCCAAACTTCGTCTTACCACCCGAAGAAACAGCCGTAACACTTGGCAAATGGGGAATGATGCACAAAGCTTATCTTGAAAAGCACAAAAAGCCATTGTTTAACTCACTGCTTATAAAAGGCAAACTTTATCAGCACTGTGCTGAAATTGAAAATCAGGCAAGGAATATGTTTGATACTATCATTGAGCAGATGAACGTAAGTGAAGCTGTTACTGAGGAATTGAAAGAGCAAAAACAATGGGAGTGGGTGCAGATAATGGGCAACATTCAGCAACAAGCAAGAGAGATTGTACTTGATGAACTGATATACAAATAAAAAACAGATAGGCATTTGAATATTGTATAGCAACAGCACGACTTTCAAGAAACTGTAAGCCGTGCTGTTGCTATTATGTGTATGTTTTTATAATTTCTTCGGCAACAACGCGTTTTGAAACGCAGCGATCCATCGCTTGCTTTTCTATGTAACGATGTGCTTCCGGTTCGTCCAATTTGAGTTCGCGGATAAGTATCCATTTTGCTCGGTTGACGATACGGATTTCTTCCATTTTTTCTTCAATGGACAGTGTTTTCTTTTCGGTCTTTCTGAGTTTTTCCCGTGCGCATGAAAGCCAGCTGAGAGCAATTGCCATTGTCGGCTTTGAGGTTGGCTTTGGAAGCACAAACACACCGTGTTCTGCAACCTTGTCGTAGATTTCTGCTTGAAGCTCTGCCCGTACCATCAGAAGCACGACGGTCTCTTTTGAATTACCTGTGTCAATCGCAAAACGAGTCCCTATATCATCAGAGAGCGGTGAGTTGACGATAACAAAATCAAAAGCACGTTCGGCGAGTGCTCGCTTTGCGGCACTGATATTTGATACAAAATGAGTTGGCGAATACTTTGAATTAGGGAGCAGAGCGGAGAGTGCCTCATTAAAGCTTTCTGCCGCCGAAACGATCAGAACGCTGTAAACCCGTTCTTTCAGACTCATTTTTGCTCCCCTCCTTTTTGGGCTGCTATTCAGCTTTATTTATTACAGTAGATATCTAAAATTGCTGCAGGTAGGTGTTCCTTAATAAAATCACTTGTCACAGCCACATTACAAGCATCGCTTAAACTTTCAGGCAGTTTCATAAACCTTGTCAAGGTCTCTGCATCGGCTTTGTATAGGTTAATATTGGCGGCTTCGGGCAAATCAAGCTTATTTTCAAGACCGTACAAACCGGCATAAATCATAAGTGCAAAAGCCAGATAAGGATTTGCAGTAGGATCGGGAGAGCGAAGCTCAGCACGACGATATTCACCAACTGCGGCAGGAATACGCACAAGCTGAGAACGGTTTTCGCTTGACCAGGAAACATAGCCGGGTGCTTTATCCATACCAAAACGCTTGTAGGATTCTTCCGTAGGGTTGAGGAAAGCCGTCATCTCCACCACCTTGTCAAGGACACCTGCTATCATATAGCAAAGGTTTTCCGAGTTTTCACTTGGTTGTACGGACATATTGATATGGAATCCGTTTCCGGGTTCATTTTCAAGAGGCTTTGGACTGAAATCGACAAAGACACCGTTGCGACGAGCAACTGTTTTAACGATTGTCTGGAAGGTCATTGTGTTATCAGCCGCAGTAAGCGGATCAGAATAACGGAAGTCAATCTCATTCTGCCCGGGACCTTCTTCATGATGGGAGCTTTCGGGACGAATGCCCATCTGTTCTAATGTGAGACAGATTTCGCGGCGGATGTTTTCGCCTCTGTCCTCGGGAGCAAGATCCATATATCCTGCTTCATCGTAAGGAATTTTTGTCGGCTTATTCTTTTCATCAAGCTCAAACAGATAAAACTCCTGTTCGGCACCGAAGGCAAATGTGTATCCGGCCTTCCGCGCATCTTCCACAGCCTTTTTGAGCAGACTGCGAGTATCACACTCGAAAGGTGTCCCATCAGGATAGGAAATGCTGGTAAACATACGAACTACCTTGCCGTGCTCCGGTCTCCACGGTAGAAGCATCAACGTTTCCGGATCTGGATGGAGCAAAAGATCGCACCTTGTTTCGTCGCCAAAGCCTGCGATTGCCGAAGCATCAAAAGCGATACCGTATTCAAAGGCGCGAGGCAACTCCTCGGGCATAATTGATATATTCTTTTGCTTTCCAAATACATCGCAAAAGGCAAGACGAATAAACTTCACATCCTCCTCTTGGACGTACTGCATTACCTCTTCCTTTGAATACTTCATAATATCCTACCTACTTTCTTTTAATTTGCCACATACATTTGCTTGTATGGATTCTTACTGTCAGGAGTAATGACAGTAAAGGGTGAGGATAACACCTCGTTAACATCATAACCGAATATATCACAGTATTCGGCGACATACGTTTTCAATTCTTTCATATCCGATTCATCGGCAGGGCGAGCTGTTACCTGACTTGGGAACTTTACATCTTTACACTCGCTTCTGAGGAACATTTTACCTCCATGCATTCCGGTACATGGAAAGAAACCAACGATTTTTTGGTTTTTGGGTTCAAGACCGAGAACAACGATAACACCGCCTGCTTGATATTCGCCGAGAAAGCTGCCCGCCGTTCCGCCGATCACCATAACAGGAACCTTTTCCTTGTAGGCTTTCATATGAATGCCTGCTCGGTAGCCAGCATTGCCCTTAACAAATATTTTGCCGCCGCGCATTGCATATCCTGCTGCATCACCGATGTTTCCGTGTACAATGATTTTCCCTTCGTTCATCGTATCGCCTACGGCATCCTGAGCGTTTGCATTAACGGTAATGGTGGCTCCGTTGAGATAGGCACCGAGAGCATTGCCGGGCACACCGTTGATCGTGATGCGCTTATCCGACATACCGGCGGCAATAAAGCGTTGACCGCAACATTCCTCAAGGGTAATGTCGTCTGCACTTTCGCGCAAGGTTTCGTTCAGAGCTTTATAATCAAGTCCCTTAACATTTATTAACATAATATTATACCACACCTCCAAACTTTTTTCTACGAGTTTCTGGAGAAAATGCAACAGAAGTTGCAACTTTTTTCATTGTTTCAAAGTCAATCGTGTCAAGAGGTGTTCTTTCACGAATGAGAGAGGTATAGATTCCGGCTCGTTCGGTCTTGCCGATCAGGATGAAGCCTTTGAGTAAACCATCCTTTGTAAATAGCCTTTTTAATGTACTGTCGGTTTTTTTCTCATACATTTCGCCCACGTAAGTTCCGGCAGTCATAACGTGCAGACCGAAGAACCCGATCGAATTCATCGGAATGGCTTTGTCAAATACCTCTCCGCTGCCTGCCATATTTACACCGGCGCCATGCCCCTGCATATAGGCGTTCGGGAGAAGTGCCAGGACTCTTTTTTGCCCTAAAGAGATATCGTCACCTTCGGCACAATCGCCGGCAGCATAAATGTTTTCTACAGAGGTTTCCATCCGATCGTTTACGATAATGCCATGGTTGACTTCGCCACCAATATCCTTTAGCAAAACGGTATTGGCACGGACACCCACGGCAAGAACGAGAATGTCAAACTCTACGGTTTTACAGCTTTTCATTTGAGCAAAATTCTTTTCAAAGCGAACTGCGGTATCACCGAGCATAAACTGAATACCGTTTGCCTCCAAATGCTTCTGCATGATAGTGGCACACTCAGTATCAAGAATACTGGAAAGCACACGGTCGGCAAGGTCGCAAACGGTAATGCTTGCCACACGATCGTGAAGGCCTTCGGCACATTTCAGACCGATAAGACCTGCACCGACGATCAATACCTTACTGTCTTTATTGATTGCTTTTTCAAGAGAAAAGGTATCGTCCAGTGTCATAAAACTGAACTTTTTCTCGACCGTATCAAGTCCTTCAAAGGGAGGAACGAAAGGAGCCGAACCGGTTGCAACGCAAACTTCTGTGTACGGAAGCTCTGCGTCATCATCCAGCACAACCTTTTTTGAATCCGCATCAATACGGATGACCTTTTTGCCGTAGAATACATCACAGCCCATTTTCTCATAAAAATCGGCACTGCGATAGTTCATGCGCTCCGGATCGGTTTTGTTTTCCAGATAATACGAGATAAGGGGACGGCAGTAAACGGGGTGATTCTCTTCGGAAACAACCGTGATTTTGCTGTCTTTATCTACACTGCGGATGCCTTCAATGCAACCGGCAGCAGCTACACCGTTACCAATAATAACATACTGCTTCACGCGTTCTCACCTCGTTCCTCATACACGATTGCTCTGTTGGGACAGCCCTTGACACAAGCGGGATCTCCGCAGGAGTTCTGCAGACAGAGTTCGCATTTTTGCATTACACCGCTGTCACTGGGTGATAACGCCCCATAAGGACATACCAACACACAGGTAAGGCAGCCCACACACTTGTTCTTATCTACGCAGACAACACCGTCTTTTTTGGAAATCGCACCGGCAATACAGCTTTTTACACAGATAGGATCGGTGCAATGGCGGCAGGAAACTGCATAAGAGATTTTATCGTCACCCTCGATATGAATACGGGGATAGATTGGTTTGCCTTTGAGTGCCGTTGCCATATCCGACATGCCGGAGTTGGCAAAAGCACAGTTATATTCGCATAAGTGGCAGCCAAGGCACCACTCTTCATTTACATATACTCGTTTCATTTTTATCACTCTCCTGCATGAGAGATACCGAGGATCTCAAGTTCTTTATCTGTGAGTTCAACACCGCGAAGCATCAGACGGTTGCCGCGCAAGGACTCAATGGAGTTGATTCCCATACCGCCCATAAGTTCTTTTATTTCGTGCCGCCAAGCGTTCATTAGATTGATAAGACGCTCGCTTCCTATATCGGGATTGAGACGCTTTACAAGCTCGGGACGTTGGGTTGCGATACCCCAGTTGCATTTACCGCTTTGACAGGTACGGCAAAGATGGCAGCCGAGAGCAAGCAGAGCCGCTGTTGCGATATAGCAGGCATCAGCACCGAGAGCAATCGCCTTAACAACATCAGCCGCACTGCGGATACTGCCACCGACAACAAGAGACACATTGTTTCGGATACCCTCATCACGAAGACGTTGATCCACAGCAGCCAAAGCAAGCTCAATCGGGATACCAACATTATCACGGATACGGGTAGGTGCAGCACCGGTACCACCACGGAAACCGTCGATAGCGATGATATCCGCACCGCTTCTGGCAATACCACTGGCGATTGCCGCAATGTTATGTACGGCGGCAACCTTTACGATAACCGGTTTTTTATATTCGGTAGCCTCTTTCAGCGAGAACACAAGTTGACGGAGATCTTCAATGGAATAAATATCGTGGTGAGGCGCAGGAGATATCGCATCCGAGCCTTCGGGAATCATTCGGGTACGAGATACATCGCCAACGATCTTTGCACCCGGCAGATGGCCGCCGATACCCGGCTTTGCCCCTTGTCCCATTTTGATTTCTATAGCAGCACTGGCTTTTAAGTAGTCCTCGTGAACGCCGAAACGTCCGCTCGCCACCTGAACGATGGTGTTTTCACCGTAAACATAGAAATCCTCGTGCAGACCGCCTTCACCGGTATTATAAAGAATACCAAGCTCAGTAGCGGCACGGGCAAGAGAAGCGTGAGCGTTATAACTGATGGAACCGTAGCTCATTGCCGAGAACATAACCGGCATAGAGAGTTCAATCTGCGGCGGCAGTTCGCATTTTAATTTTCCGTTTTCGTAACGCTGAACCTTTTCGGGCTTTTTACCCAAGAACACACGAGTCTCCATCGGCTCACGCAGAGGATCGATCGGCGGATTCGTTACCTGCGAGGCATTGATCAGGATCTTATCCCAATACACAGGCAGGGGTTTCGGATTGCCCATCGAGGAGAGTAGGACACCGCCGCTGTTTGCCTGTTTGTAGATTTCTTTGATCGTATCGTTCTGCCAGTTAGCGTTTTCACGGAGTACACAATCGCTTTTTACGATTTTGAGTGCCCTTGTCGGGCAAAGGGATACACAACGCTGACAGTTGACACACTTGGTTTCGTCAGCCATCATCACATTTTTTTCTTCAAGAAAGGTATGAACTTCGTTTGCACATTGCCTTTCACATACACGGCAGGCGATGCAACGGTCGGTATTTCTGATTACTTCAAATTCGGGATAGATAAATTCTACACTCATTTCAATATGCACCGTCCTTTACCTTAACGATTACCGGCTCTCCGCCGGCAGGTGCCCATATGTTTTCTGCATTCGGCTCCATAGTGCGGATTGCCGCCTCTTCGCTGGCGATATATACCTTATCGTCCTTTTCGCCGACTACCATAGAACGGAGCTTGAGGCGGTCATTCAGTGCCATAAGTCCGCCGTTGAAGCCGAGAACGATGGAAAACGGTCCGGTAATCAGCAGGCTTGGG
>JAFTXJ010000020.1 GCA_017461625.1 Clostridia bacterium | reverse complement strand
GAGCCTTGAATGATTGTTAACACAGTATCATCAGGATGGTTTTTATCCACTATGTTTTCAAACAGTTCTTCAGCAGATAGCATTTTCCACGGCTCTGTAAACTCCGGAAATCTTAATTTAGGGTACTTTTCAATACCGTTACTTGAGGATACATTTGCCATAATTATTTGCCCTCCGTATCAAAGGGAAAATCAAGTCCCAATTCGTCAAAAAACGGTTTTAACTCAGCATCAATCTGCTTGATTTCCGCCTGAAGTTTGCGAATTTCGCCCGCAACTTCATTAAGATCAATTTCGGGTTCAGGCTCAAATGTATCTACATAACGGGGAATGTTCAGATTAAATCCGTTCTCCGCAATCTCTGCCATTGTTGCAACATGAGCATACTTGTCCACATCAACACGATTTTCATAAGTTGCAACAATCTTGTCGATGTCAGATTCACGAAGAATGTTCTGATTTTTACCGGGTTCAAAATCCTTTGATGCATCAATGAAAAGAATGTTATCACTATTGCCGTTTCGTTCTCTCTTAAGTACAAGAACACAAACGGGAATACCTGTGCCGAAGAAGAGATTTGCAGGAAGTCCGATGACAGCATCAAGAACATTCATTTTTTCAATAAGATATTTACGGATTGTCTCTTCTGCTGCACCACGGAAAAGAACACCATGAGGAAGCAGAACAACTGCACGCCCGTCTTCATCCATATGATAAACCATATGCTGAACGAAAGCAAAGTCAGCCTTGCTCTTAGGCGCAAGTTTCCCGTACTCGTTGAAACGTTCATCTTCCATAAATTTCATATCTGCAGACCAATTTGCAGAATACGGCGGATTTGCTACCTGAACACGGAATTTTGTGTCACCAAAATAGTCGTGTTCAAGAGTATCTCCGTTATAAATATTAAAGTGACGGTAAGGAACACCACGGAGAATCATATTCATACGAGCAAGGTTATAAGTGGTCGAAGTAAGCTCCTGACCGTAATAATTATAAATATGTGCATAATTTTTAAGTCTGAGAAGCAATGAACCTGAACCGCAAGTCGGGTCTGCAGCCGCTTTTACATCTGTTAAACCAAGACAAGCAAGACGGCAAAGAAGCTCTGCAGGACCTGCAGGGGTATAAAACTCACCGGCTTTTTTTCCCGCAGTTGCGGCAAACTGACCGATTAGATATTCATAAGCATTACCGAGAACATCAATTTTTGTATCTTCAACACTAAAGTTGATTTCATCAAGTGCGGCAATAATCTTGCTCATAACGGCACTTCTGTCTTTTACAGTATGACCGAGTTTGGTTGAGTCAAGCTGCATGTCAGAAAACAAGCCATCGAAATCTTCCTGAGAATCAGTACCGATTGTTGATTCCATAAGAGAGTTGATTGCCTGCTGTAAAAATTCAATATCAAATGACCTGTTTTCAACCATTTTTACCATTTTGCAGAAAAGATATTTGGGTTCGATAATAAAGCCCATATCTCTGAGCGATTCCTCTGCAACGGCTTCACGGTATTCATCATCTTTCCATGCTTCTTCATATGTAATACCATCATCTTTTAAAAGATTAACCATATATTTTTCGGTTTTATCTGAAAGATAGTAATAGAAAATCATACCCAAGATATAATTCTTGAATTCGTATGCTTCCATATTTCCACGCAGGGCATTAGCCATTGTCCAAAGTTTATTACAAAGCTCTTTCTGATGAGCCTGAATACTGTTATCCATAATTGTACTCCTTACTGATATTTTTCAACATGTGACAAGATGAAATCAACAATTCTTTCTACCAACTTCTTTTTCTTCAGAAGCGGTAACGGTTTTTCAATTCTGTCACGAATGTTACCTGTATCCATAGTGCCCGAGAACTCATATTCCGAAATAAATTCAGTCAGGAGTTTAGGCTCAATTTCTTCGTTAGAAGCAAAGTTTTCGATTTCCTTACGCTTTTCTTCATTTTCAAAGTCGTTATAGGCTGCATCAACTTCATCAACGCTTCCAAGACCACGAACGACCTGATTTAAGAAAGCTTGTAAAATATCAACCTTGCGAAGCAACTGCGGATTATCAGTTCTATTGAGTTCTTCTTCGATATGCTTAATATCATAATCCTTCTGTTTAGGGTCATCAAAGTGAATGTTACGAAGAAGGTTCATAATGTAAGCTACATTAATACGGTCACTCTCCATAAGTTCAATGCAGAAGTCAACATCGTCAAGAACTGAAACAACCTGACGTGCATTCTTCTGTCTTGCATAAAGCATAAGATATTTGCTCTTATAGTCCATATATTCCTGTTCCGTCATAATAAGAGCATCTTTATCAAAGCTAAACTCTATAAATGTTTTGAGTGACTGTAAATACTTTGTAAGTTCACGGAATGCAATAACAAACTTCTTCTGTTCTTCTTCATCCTGCATTGTGTCAACAACTTCGGGAAAGAGAGCAATTTCTTTAAGCTTGATTGCCATTTCGTTAAACTTTTCAACAAAGAACTCATAACCGGGTACAATAACTCCTTCCGAGTTATTCTTTGAAAAAAGTGCAAGTGCATCATCGGTATTCTTTTTAAGATTACGATAGCAGATAATAATACCAAAAGGCTTTGTTTCTTTTTCAACACGATTGGTTCTTGAATATGCCTGAAGCAAATCGTGATATTTCAATTCTTTATCGACATAGAGAACAGAAAGTGTTTTGCTGTCAAAACCGGTAAGGAACATGTTGACAACAATGAGAATATCTAATGGTTTTGTTTTTTTGCCTTTAACACGGTCTGAAATATCTTTATGATAGGCAGAGAAAGTGTCTGTTGAAAAATTAGTGCTAAATTTTTCGTTATAATCTGCAATTATGCGTTCAAGTGAATCACGGCTATGTTCATCTTTACCTTCGGCATCTTCATTCTGTCCGTAAGAGAAAATACCGCTGATATTAAGGTCATGCTTTATCTTCTTGAAAATATCATAATACTTTACAAGCTGATTAATTGAGGATACAGCAAAAATAGCAGTGTACTGTCTGTCTCTTGTTTTTGACTTGTGATTCTGAACTATGTGATTTGCAATGAGCGACATTCTTTCATCAGACATATATAATTCATCTGTATCAATATCATCTGCCATTGTAGGGTCATCGAAATCAAAATCGCCTTCAATAGTTTTGTTGTATTCAATGTGGAAACCGAGAACATTGTTATCAAAAATTGCATCTTTGATAAGATAGCTATGTAAACACTCACCAAACAGTTTTTCTGTGGTCTGTGTAATTTTTCCTTCAGTTTTACCATTTACTTCAAAACGTGGTGTACCTGTAAATCCGAAGAACTGAGCATTTTTGAAATGACGCATAATATCTTTATGCATTTCTCCGAACTGTGAGCGGTGACATTCATCGATAATGAATACGACTTTTTCGTTACTGTATGTATCCATTACTTTTGAATATCTTGCATTTTTAACAGCATTAGTCATTTTCTGAATAGTTGTAATAATAAGCTGTCTGTTTTTATCTTGCATCTGCTTTACAAGAATATCAGTACGGTCTGTTGCATCAACAGAACCATCTTCAAACTTATTGAATTCTTCAGTTGTCTGTGAGTCGAGGTCTTTTCTGTCAACAAGGAATATAACCTTTTTAATGTTAGGATTTGCAGCAAGAATCTGTGCGGTTTTAAATGAGGTTAATGTTTTTCCTGCACCTGTTGTATGCCATATATAAGCATTACGATTTGTAAGCGTTGCCTGACGCACAAGAGCCTCAACTGCGTAAACCTGATAAGGTCTCATTACCATAAGAATTTTGTCAGTATCATTGATGATAGTAAATCTTGTGAGCATTTTTATAACATGATCACGGGCAAGGAATGATATTGAAAATTCTTTAAGATTCGTAATGCGGATATTATTGAAATCGGTCCAGAAGAAAGCAAGGCTGTAAAGCAAATCTCTGTCAGAGTTTGCAAAATATTTAGTATCAACTCCGTTTGAAACAACAAAAAGCTGAATAAAGTGATATAAGCCGTTATAGGAATGCTTTTTATAACGCATTACCTGATTAACAGCTTCTCTTATATCTACACCACGGCGTTTTAATTCAATCTGAATGAGGGGTAAACCATTTACAAGCAAGGTAACATCGTAGCGGTTTACATATTTACCAACCACTGTTGTCTGATGTGTTACCTGAAAGATATTTTTAGTGTGGTCGTTATCAAAGAATGACAAATAAACCTTAGTACCGTCTTCACGCTCCAAGACAAATTTATCCCTTAAAATCTTTGCACTCTGATAAACAGATTTACCGAGCATAACATTAAATACTCGTTCCCACTCTTTATCTGTTAAAGGTGAACTGAGTTTTGATGAATTAAATTTTTCAAACTGAACCTTAAAATTATCAACTAAAGCATCATAATCAGCTATTTCTACTGATGAATAATTCTGACTATTAAGTTGTTCAATTAACTGTTCTTCCAACTGAGCTTCACTCTGATATGCCATACTATTCTCACTTCCTTGACTTTATGTAATCCTCAAACCGCATTATTGAGGATACTTTTGCTTTTAGAGTATAAAAACCTATTGTTAATTATATATTATTTTTCCTTGTAATTCAATGGATTTCTGATTTTTTGAGAGTTCAGGAAAAGCAAAGTGACATTATTGGTACTGAATTAAGCGCATCAAGCATGATAATCGGTTGAAATGCGTGGTGGAATATGCTACAATATTATCAATTTATCAGGGGGTGCAGCAAATGAAAATTGATAAAGGAAGTTTCATAAACGATTTTATAGATAAAAATTTGAGACAGTATTCTATTCCTGTTTATCAGCGTAACTATGAGTGGTCTGCGGAACAGTGTGAAAAACTATTTGAAGATATACTTCAGGCTCACGAACTTGACCGTTTTCATTTTACCGGTTCAGTTGTTTACTCTCTACTCAAAAATGAGAATAAAATAGATTACTACGTAATAATAGACGGTCAGCAGAGATTAACAACTATTTATATACTTATCAAAGCGCTTATAGATGTTGCTGAAACTGATTCTGAAAAAGAAACGCTTACATCAGTATTGTTTAATGTAGATAAATTCAAAAAATATAACATTGACGATTCAAGCAAATTGAAGCTTAAGCCAATCAAAAGCGATAATAAGCAGCTATTGTATCTTATGGCAAATCAGATTGATAAGATGGATAAATCAAGCGGAATTTACAAAAATTACGATTTATTTTGTCGTCTTATTAGAGATGCACTTGAAGAAGATGAAAATCTCACTATCGAAAGAATTTATGATGGCATAGAACATCTTTCTTGTGCAATGATTAAGCTTGAAGAGGAAGAAAAGGGCAAAGAGCAGGAAATATTTGAAAGAATCAACTCAACAGGCGTCCCTCTTAATCTTGCTGATAAAATACGTAACTTTGTTCTTATGACAGAAGTTGACCAAGACAGATTATATGAAGAATACTGGCTTGTTATGGAACAGTTGCTTGGTAATGACCACCTTTCAGATTTCTTCCTTGATTATCTCAACTTCAAACTTGACGGCTTTACTCGTGAAAAAGAAGCTTATGATAATTTCAAGATTCTATTCAAAGAAGAAAAATATACAAATGAAACAATGTTGGAAGAATTACTGCATTATGCAAAACAGTACGATATTTTCCTTAACGGTTCAAAAGATCTAAGTAAGACTATTAATAAAGCTCTGAGTGGTCTTCGCAAGCTCAAACAAACTACCGTATACTTGTTTTTGTTTGATGTTTTTGATGATTTTGAAGATGATATAATTGATGAAAATGAATTAGCTGATGTGCTTCATCTGCTTCTCAACTATAGTATTCGCAGACTTATCTGTGAAGTCGGTTCAAACTCTTTAAGAGGCTTATACAAAACTCTCTATGGTCGTGCATTTAATAGGGATGAGAATAAAAACTTTTATTATGATTCTATAGTTTCTTTCTTATCACAATTAACATCAAAAGATGCCATCCCGACAGATGAAGTATTTGCATTAGCATTAAAAGAAAGAAATCTTTACAGGAAAAATGCACTCTGTAAGTATCTGCTTGCCTCTATTGAAAATCAAGGCAAAGAAAAGATTGAAACCGATTCATTAAGCATTGAGCATATTATGCCTCAAAACAAGAATCTTTCAAAGGCTTGGCAGAATATGCTTGGAGAGAATTGGGAACAGGTACATGACAGATATTTACATACCCTTGGCAATCTTACTCTTACGGGATATAATTCTGAATTAGGCGATAAACCATTTGATGTAAAAAAAGATATGCTTGAAAATCCTGAAACTCCAACACATATTACCGTTCTTTATAATGATGTGCTTGATAAAGAGGACTGGAACGAAGATACAATTACTGAAAGAGCGAAAAGATTAACAAAAACAATTCTTAAATTATTCCCAATCAAACCTGCTGAAACTGTTGTTGATTTCAGCGACCCAAGATATCAGGAATACAAAGCTACAGATCCTAAAAATGCTACATATAAATATGTGAATTATTACGAGCTTTTGGGTGAAAGAGTTACTATTGATAGTTTCGCCGCTATGGTGCGTTCAGTAGCTTTGAAACTTTACGACCTTGATAGTTCGATTATTAAGAAAATGGCAAAGAATAGTGAATCTTTTAACGGATGGATTGTTCCGGCTTTTTCTTATGATGTTGATAAAATTAAAGGCGATTATGAATTGAAGAAAGGTTCCGGCATTTACATAAGCACAGGCTATTCAGCAGCAGACTGTATATGGTTCATAAGAGATTTGCTCAAACGCTACGATTTAGACCTCGAAGAAGATTTTGTTTATAGTGCCCGTTCATATCAAAAAGATGAATAAATGCAATTAAGGACTGCCACAATGACAGTCCTTAATTTTATGTGCTATTTGCTTTTTGTATCGGTAACGGTTACATAAATATTTATTATTTCACCATCAATGGAGTGTTGCTTTTTGGTAAGGATAATATTGAAATTCTCGGTCAAAGCTTTCCAAAAATCAGCCGATAATTCATTTGGAACTTCAATTTTGTATTTCACTATCATACATATATCAGCTCCTCACATATCAGTTCTCTAACTCTTGCCTCAATGTGTTGCATACGGCATACCCATTCAAGTTGTTCTTGCTCTTTCAGTTTCTCAGTAACACCTTCAGCCTTTTTCATCTGCTCAACAAGTGTATCAAACATCTGCTGTGCCTGTTTTTCAATCTCGGCACAGTGCTGATAGAGTTTGCCTTGGGTGAGCAGCGTTGCAAACAGCACTTTCTTATATTTTTGAAGATAGTCTTTATGTAACATTCCCCATTTACCGAGAGTGATATTTGCTTCTTCGGATGGGAGTGTGAGATTGGGTATCATATAATCTGCGACCTGGCTGTATGTAATATTTTTCATAATAGCATTCATCCTTTCGCATTCTTAATAAATGTGTCGTATGTGAATTTTGCACCGAGCCTGAAGCCTGATATAAAGCTGTCAGCATTGCTTGTTGTTGAAAATTCAATATAAGCACTTACATAATTGAGAAACAGCTCCTTATCCTCACCGATAAGCCTTGCTGTGAGCTGTTCTTCTTTCTCTGCAAGGTTACTCAGCTTCTTTTTTAGCTTAGGTGTTAATTCTGAATTGACCTCTTGTGGCTCTATGTTGCCGTAATAAAAATCTTCAATGATATTAGCCATAATATCACCACTTTCAATGCTCACTCTTATCAATGATTTTCAACAGCAGTTCATCAACATCTTCTGTGGGTAACTCCTCCGCCAAAAGCATATTGCGGAACTCGTTCATACCGTTGATAAGCAAGTTGCATTCAAAACTGGTAAACTTAATTTTTATTTTTCTTTCCATAACAAAACCTCCTGTTACTTGGTAATCTTATTTTACCTTATAACAAGAGGTTAGTCGAATGTGCGAATATTAAATTATTTTCAGTACGGATACTTGAGAGATAGAAAAAAACCGAACGCTTCACCTATAAGATGAGGGTTCGGATTTCTTTCAGATGGTCGGAGTGAAGAGACTCGAACTCCCGACATCCTGCTCCCAAAGCAGGCGCGCTACCAACTGCGCTACACCCCGAATTGCAATATTCGCAACGAGTGATATTATAAACTATTGATTACTATTTGTCAAGTGCTATAATATAATAAAAATGAAATACTTTTATTGCTTTTATCGCAAATCAGTTGTAAAATGTATTTAGAGGTGATTTTATGACTAATGATAAGTTAAAAAATGCTTACACTTGGCTGTGGGGTGTAATCGCTGTTGTTTACGGTGTATGGATGTCCGTTTTTATGAAATGGGATCAATTCCCTTACATAATCCCTACCGAAGCAGATATGAACCTGCCAAATGAGGATTTTGTTGAAAAGTTTGACGGTATGCTTTTTGAACCGTTGTATGCAAACGCAACTCATTATTGGTTGTGGGTAGTGTTTTCGACCGCTTTGTTACTTCTTTATGGCTTGTTTATCAGAAAAATTCTTTTTGCCAAGGAACTTAACAAAGCTACAACAATTTTCTGTGCAATAAACCTGATTGCAGGCTTTGCTTTTATCACTTGGTATGGCTTTTTGAGCTTTCCTGCTCAGTTCGGTAATATCCTGACCGATGTTACCGCAAGTATGCTCGGCCTTCGTTATCCGTGGTATTTTAAAATTTGGGGCGTTCTGGCTTCACTTTCAATTTTTACAAACACTCTTTATATGTACCGCAAAAATAATTATCAGGGTAAGGTGGGCGTAATTGTAACTTCACTTGGCTGTGCCGCAATTTTTGTAACAATCAATGTTCCATCTGCAGGCCTTGACCTGGTGATGACCGCCAGATGTCTTTCTCACTGGGCAACAGCACTGATTTTTGCTTTCCTCGGCGCGGCAGGAGTGATTATTTTCCTGCTTTATAAATCAAAGAAAAAAGAGAAAAGATACATAATCGCTACCGTTATTTTTGTGGCGGTGCTTATAATTATGCTTGTTCTTCTCGTAACCGTGGGCAAGAGTGCGTTTATTGAAAATCTTCCTATGTGGGTTGCTTACGCACTTTTGTTTATAATCAACTTTACATCATTCTTTGATAAAAAGAACGCACAGGAGCAAATCAAGCAAAAAGTTCATTAAACCAAAACCGCAATGCCGAGAGGTGTTGCGGTTTCTTTTCAGGGGAGGTGTAAAATAGACAAGTGTTGACTTTTACAACACAATGTTGTATAATTTAGTTGTATTCAATTGAAAGGGGTATGTTATGGGACAGGATGCGAGAGTTCGTTACACTAAAATGGTAATTCGGCAAGCCTTTCTTGAAATTTTAAAAGATACACCTCTTAATCGGATTACGGTTAAAAAAGTCTGCGAAATAGCTCAAATAAACAGGTCAACTTTTTATAAGTATTATTATGATGTTTATGATTTGTTTGAACAAATAAAGCAAGATATTCTTGACAGGTTAAAAGAGTTTGTTTTAAATATTCAAACTGACTCAAGCCGTGAACTAATGCTGAAAATATTAGAAGCAACCAAAAACGTGTCGGAGTCAGTATTGGTAATTTGCTCTGAAAATGGAGATATAAAGTTTCTTACAGATATTTTTAGTGTTTGTTATTCGCATGTAGTTCCTGAATTTTATGCACGCTACCCTTCACTGAATGAAAGTCAAAAACAATGGCTTTATCACTACATATCTGTTGGTTGTTACGGTGTGCTGAGGTGCTGGGTTGAAAGCGGAATGAAAGAAAACCCTGAAGAGTTATGCGACTTTTTGGAAGTGATTTTTAATAATACCATTTCATTTAAACAGAATATATCAAAGAACGGAACCTATACATTTTTTGTATGAGTTCCGTTCTCTATATTATATAAATTACAGCGGATCAAGTGAACCTTCGCTTGCGGGTACAAGATAGGCTTTGTCGCCTGTACCTTTTTGCCTGTAAACTTGATCAGCCGTAACAGGTTTCATATCAGGTTCATCGGTCTGATAATCGTAAAACAGCATCTGAAGCTGACCAAAAATCGGAAAAACGACCGGTATAAAAGTTATGTCTGAAACACTGTTCCACATTGTGAAAGCAAAATACATACAGTTTATAAAATGGTTCCAAGTATTTGTGTAATTATAAATTTTGTTGCTTAAGGTTTCTACTTCGTTTTCGGTGAGTTCTTCTGTGATTGTTGTGCAACCATCCATTCCGTATGTGGTGGCTGAGTATGATTCAATGTTGTAATAAATTCCCCAGCCGTCTTCACGTGAATTGGCAAAAGTACCAATTGAAACACCGTCACCGGGTAATAAATCATAATGACCTAACTCTATAGTTGAATCAGAGAGATTTTCAACATAAATCCAACCGTGACCGTGCAGAATCATATTCGGTCTGCAGAAGAGGGTGATTGTTGCAACAATTTCATCGTCTGATGCATGGGTGTCTGTTTGAGCAAATGCAACGGTTGTCATTGTTAAAACGGTTATAATTGCAATAATAATCGAAAAAATTCTTTTAAAAAAAGTTTTATTCATATCAAATCCTCCTTAAAATATTATAACTTAATTCTAAATTTTGTTATACTTTTTTTCAATCATCAATATGATTGAATTCGTAACTTAGACAACAGTTTTATTGGTAGTGTTGATTATATACTTGGTTTGAAATTTACTAATTAGACGAATTTGGTCAAGTGCGGAATTCATGAGGATAATCAAAATCCTTGACTAATATATTGTTTAGTGATATTTTATTTTTGAGATTAAAATCAGGAGTACAAATATGAGGTTGTTTAAAAATCCAAGGCTGATGCTCATTGTTTCAATGGCTGTTTTCGGCTCCTTGGGATTGTTTGTAAGGAACATTCCTATAGCCTCAGGCGAGCTTGCACTTTACCGTGCGGTTATGGCATCAATAATGATTGGCGGATTTTTGCTCGTAACTAAGCAGAAAATACCGTTTGCCAAAATAAAAAAAGAAATTCCATTGCTTCTGGCTTCGGGTATTGCAATGGGCTTTAATTGGATTTTACTTTTTGAAGCTTATAAGTACACCACCGTTTCGGTTGCAACGCTGAGCTATTATTTTGCTCCTGTTATTGTAACGGTTGCCTGTCCGATTTTGTTTAAAGAAAAAATGACTGTCAAGCAATGGATTTGCTTCGGAATGTCAACTCTCGGCATTGTGCTTATAACGGGAATAGGTGATTTGAGCCAGGGCAACAGCCACTTAACAGGCATTTTGTTTGGCCTTGGTGCGGCTGTTTTGTATGCAACGGTTATTCTCCTTAATAAATTTATAAAAAATGTTGACGGAATTCACAGAACCTTTTTGCAGTTTTTGGCGGCAATAATCGTTCTTGTTCCGTATGTGCTTTTAACAAGCGGAGTGAGTCTTACCACCCTCAATTCTAAAGGTTGGTTAAATCTTTTAATTGTCGGTCTTGTACATACAGGTATCACTTATTGCCTTTATTTCTCATCTCTCAAGGAATTGCCGGGGCAGAAAGCGGCAATTCTCAGCTACATAGACCCATTGGTTGCCGTTCTTGTATCGGTGCTTATTTTAGATGAAACAATGACATTGCCTCAGGTTATCGGTGGGGTATTGATATTGGGCTTTACTTTATGGAATGAAATCTCAATAAACCCAAAAAGATGATTCTTGCATCACCGAGTTTTTCTTCGGTGGTGCTTTAATTTTGAACGAAATGTAAACTTTTGTTGAAGTTGTTGATTCGGCACTAACTTATAGTTTATAATTAAAATATGTAAATTGTAAGAGGGTTTTAATATGCTTAAAAAAATTGCAGATGTTATTGTTGAAAAAAGAAAAATTGTGCTTGCAGTGATGCTGGTACTTACCGTTGTTTGTGTCGGCCTTATGACACAGGTTGAAATAAATGAGGATATGACCAAATACCTTGATGACGATTCATCAATGAAAATCGGTATGGACATTATGAATGAAGAGTTTCCGGCAATGGAACAGCCGTCGGTTATAAGGGTGATGTTTACTGACCTTGCTGATGATGAAAAGTCGCAGGTGCTTGAATCTCTGCAAGGTATTGACCACGTAACAAGTGTATCCCATGACCCCGAAAGTCCCGATTATAATAAAGACAACCATACGCTGTATACATTGAATATTGATTGTGCTTACGGTGGCGAAGAAGAGGCAACTATAGAAAAGGCCCTTGAAGAAAATTTTGTCGATTATGAAGTTGTTTGGCGTAACGGTGATACCAGCCTTCCCGATTTACCGTTATGGATTGCCTTGGTCGCTGTTGCAATGCTGATAGTCATTCTTCTTATTATGTGCGGTTCGTGGATTGAACCGTTACTCTTCCTCTCTGCAATAGGTATTGCTGTTGCCATAAATATGGGAACAAATATAATCCTCGGTTCAATTTCAAGCATTACATTTTCTATTTCTGCCATTTTACAGCTCGTGCTGTCAATGGACTATTCAATTATTCTTATCAACCGTTATCGTCAGGAAAAGGCACATATTACAGACTCTGCCGAAGCGATGAAAGTAGCCCTTGTGCACGCATTTTCGTCGATTGCCTCAAGCTCGCTGACTACTGTTGTAGGGCTTCTTGCGTTGCTGTTTATGAGCTTTAAAATCGGCTTCGATTTAGGTGTTGTTCTTGCCAAGGGCGTTGCTTTAAGTATGGTATGCATTCTCACCGCAATGCCGGGCATTATCCTGTTGTTTGACAAGCTTATAGAAAAAACTGCCAAAAAAGAGCTTCATGTTCCTATGGGAAAATTGGCCTCATTCAGTTACAGAATGAGAGCAGGTATAGCAATTTTCTTCGTATTCCTTTTTGCAGGCAGCTACATCCTGCAAGGCTCTACGGCAATTGCTTACACCCTTACCGATGAAGACCCCGTTGCAGCAGTTTTTCCTAAAGAAAATATGCTCGTTATGGTTTATGAAACCAAAGATGAAGCAGCTGTTTCAAAGATAGCTTATGACCTTGAAAATGATGAAAAAATTAAATCGGTTATGGGTTATTCCACGATGCTTGCAAAGCCCTTAACAGCAGACGAAATGGCAACTTCAATTAAGTCTATGGCAGGGGATATGCCACTTGATGCAAGTGTTCTCCAAATGCTTTATTATACATATCACACCGACGGTAAAGCAAAAAATCTGACAGCCGGAGAAATGCTTGACTTTGTATCAAAAAATGCCGATAATGAGCTTTTTGCTTCATATATGGGTGAGGGTGAAATGGCAGATAACATTTCAATGCTTTCTGCTTTTACAGATGCAGAAAGTCTCACCAAGCCAATGTCTGCCGATGAACTTGCAAAAATCTTCGGTATGAAAAGCGATGATATTAAAAATCTTTATCTTTACTATTTCACTCAAAATGGTGGTGTGTATGTTGATAAAATGACCTTGTCGGTATTTGCTGATTTTGTTATAAATGAGGTTGCTAAAGACAAAACCTATGGCTCAATGTTTGACAAAGAAACTCTTTCACAGTTAAGTCAGCTTCAGCTTTTTGCCGATGCCAAGAAGATGACAACACCTTACACATACAAAGAAATCGCTTCTATGCTTAGCATTGAAGAAGAGATGGCAAAGATGCTTTTTGCTTATTATTTTGCTTCTCAGGCGGATTATGATCCTGCCCCGATGACGATAAATGAATTTACTTCTCTGGCTATTGAGCTTTCTGAAAATCCGGCTTTTTCGTCTTATTTTGATTCCAAAACAGCGTCACTGCTTAAAATGCTTTCTGCACTTCAGCCACTTATGAAAGGAAGTATCGGCTCAAAACAGCTCACCTGTGCCGAGCTTGCAAAATTAATCGGAACAGATGAAGATATGCTTCGCATTCTTTATGCTGTGAATGAGGCAGATGCTATGGCTTCTCAGTGGAAGGTTTCGATGCATAAGTTGATGAATTTCCTTGGCGAAAATAAAGAACTTGTGGCTTCAATGGCTGACCCGTCTTCGGCAGAGTTAATGACAACAGCCCAAAAGCTTGTCAACGCTTCGGTAAAGTCAACAGCATTTACTTCTGACGGTTTAGCTGAGCTCACCGGTATGGAAAAATCGCAGGCAGAACAGCTTTATATTCTTTATACAAGCCTTCACGGTGATACATCATCTTGGAAATTGAGCATTCAGAACTTTTTGAGCTTTATTAACACTCACGTGCTTACAAACAAGGATTTTTCTTCTCAGTTTGATGAAAACACTTCAAAGCTTCTTCCTGCTGCTGAAACACTGGTTGATGCGGTTGTCTCCGGTGAAAGTTATTCGCCAAAAGATATGGCTTCAATGTTTGGCGATATAAGTGAAGACATAAACGAAAATACAATTTCACTTATGTATCTTTATTATGCAGGTGTAAACAATGGCAACCCTCAATGGACTATGACCACCGAGTCGCTCTTTGCTCACCTTGTTGATAATGTGATTACTGACTCAAGGTTTGAAATGATGATTGATGATGAAATGAAATCAACTCTTTCAGATGCTGAAACTCAACTTGTTGACGGTAAGGCTCAGCTTGTTTCGCCTGATTATTCACGCCTTGTAATTTCAAGTGTATATTCCGATGAATCGGAAGAAACAACACAATTTATTTCTGATTTAAGTGAAAGATGCGAAAAAGAGCTCGACGGTGAGTTTTATTTTATCGGCAATTCTGCAATGAGTTACGAAATGCAGCAGACTTTTGATAAGGAACTTCTGTTTATCACAATACTCACAGCATTAGCAATTTTTGTGGTTGTTGCAGTCACTTTCCGTTCTCTTACAATACCTGCTGTTCTTGTGCTTCTGGTTCAATGCGGTGTTTATGTAACTGTTTCAATTATTGGTCTCAGAGGTATCAATATTTACTTCCTTGCACTTCTGATTGTTGAATGTATCCTGATGGGAGCAACCATAGACTACGGTATTCTGTTTACAAATTATTATGTAGAAAATCGTAAGAAAATGGGTGTCAAAGAGGCTCTCGCGGAATCATATAAGGGTTCATCACACACGATATTGACATCAGGTCTTATTATGATTATCATCACTGCTATTGTCGGCAATTTCTTCGGAAACCCCACAATCGGTCAGATTTGCACAACGGTTTCAATCGGTTGTCTGAGTGCAACAGTGCTTATTCTCTTTATTCTGCCCGGTCTGCTTGCTGCTTTGGATAAAGTGATTATCAAAAAGAAAAAAGAGAAAAAATAAAACAAAAGCGGATTTATATTAGCGTATAAATCTGCTTTTTTATTGACCTTATGGTATTTTTGTGATATTGTAAAAAAGAAAAGGAGGAATTTACTTGAAAAAGATTTTATCTGTGATTCTTAGTGTGATTTTTATGCTATCGTGTATTTCTTGCTTTGCTTATGCCGAGGATGGCGAACAGCAGCTTGATTTTGTTATTAAAACAGAAGATATTGCAATCCGCGACCCGTCTGTTCTGGTGTATGACGGTCTTTATTATATGTACGGCACAGGTGTTTCAACTGTTGCCGGATATGGTTGTTATGTAAGCCGTGACCTTGAAAACTGGGCAGGTCCTTTTAATGTGTTTGAAGCCGATAAGGCAGAAGATTTTGACGGCATAGGTTGCTATTGGGCACCTGAATGTCATTATTATCAGGGTAATTTCTATCTTTTTGCAACCTATCAATCAGGTACAACAGGCTTCAGAGGCACTTCTGTGTTTAAAGCTGAAAGTCCGTTAGGTCCGTTTGTAGAAATCAGCAACGGTCATATTACTCCTCATAATACTGATAACATTGACGGCACACTTTATATTGACGAAAACGGTCAGCCATGGATGGTTTATGTGTGCGAGTGGACAACCTGCTTTATGGGTGAAGGCGAAATGGCAGCGGCAAAAATGAGTGATGATTTAACTCATTTTATCAGTGATCCTAAAGTTCTTTTTCACGCACGAAGCTCTGCTTGGTCAAGAGGTGGAGTCACTGACGGACCTTGGCTTTACAAAACTTCAAAGGGTAAGCTTCTTATGATTTGGTCAAGTGTAACAGACCAGGGATATTCCATTGGTATTGCCGAAAGTAAAAACGGCAAGGTCAACGGTGAATGGAAACAGCAGTTCAGCCGACTTTATACAGGTGTTTTGTATGATAATGACTCCAATATTTACGAGGGCGGACACGGAACAATTTTTGAAACCTTTGACGGCAGACTGATGATGAG
The DNA here is from genome assembly GCA_017461625.1 of Clostridia bacterium. GTDB lineage: Bacteria > Bacillota > Clostridia > Oscillospirales > Acutalibacteraceae > CAG-488. The sequence goes on along the minus strand of JAFTXJ010000020.1, from coordinate 28,300 downwards.
CCTTCACAGCCCGAATTATTCTGACACAGAAAAGGGTATTCACGAAACCGCAATTTTCGTGGAGCTTGAAGACACAGGCTCAAGCCTCAGAGTTAAGGGTGTTTCACCCGGTAATCGCTTGATTGAAAAATTCACAACCTTCATTCAGTTGATTGATAACTGGGGCTACAATATTGAATACACAATAAGAAAATATCTTGGTATTGAACCATAAAAAATACGGCTTGTGCAGAAATTAATCTGTGCAAGCCGTTATCTTTTTAGAAAAATCTTTTTTTAATCTTTGCCACTGTTTCGTCACTGATGCCAATGTTTTTTAAATAGCCGTTAATATCACCGTATTTGCCGTTTATAAAGGCGATAAGCTGAGCGATGACATCAGCCTCGCTTTTGAAAAACTCCTCTTCACAGCTCCATACGGGGTCGTCAGCAAATCTTCTTTGAATAAAGGGGAGGAGATAGGTGTAAGACACCTGATAATCAGCAATAATATCTTCTATGCACGCCCCTGCAATGTGAAGTAAGATAACTGAGAGCAAGCCTGTTCTGTCCTTACCGAAGTAGCAGTGATACATAATACAGCCGTCTTTAGCATCTGCTATAGCTTCAAGAGCTTTTTTATAGTCGGCCTTGTGATGCTCAATGCTGTATTCATAGGATTTTTCCAAATCTCTGCCAAAGCATTCTACCGCAGCAGGATTGAATTCCAAAAGGCAGATGTGGTGATAATCAACCCCATCAAGGAATTTGAATACAGAGGGGTTGCGTTGAGCCTCTGCCTTATCACGCAAGTCAATAACCGTGTTGACACCGTGTTTAAGAAGTTCAACAATATCGTTTTTGTCGGGAGTTTCAGGTATGGCGCAACGAATAAATCTGCCGAATTCAGTAACACCGATGTCGCAAGGGTATCCGCCAAGGTCACGGCAATTTATAATATTTTTAAGTGGTAATCTTTTGTATGTTGCCATATTTTCCTCCGATTGACTTTTAGTAGATGAATGAAATAGGTTTAATGCTTACAGATGTACTTTAGTTCTTCCGTGCCGTTTTCTATTCTTCCGGTTAGTTTGAATCCAAAAGACATATATAAGTGCTTTGCTGTTTCGTTTTTGACAGAAACTCCGACATATACTTCTTCTGCATTGAAATTGGAATATAAAAAATTAATAGCAAGAATTAATGCTTGCTTTCCATAGCCGTTGTTTTGGTATTTCTCATCAATTAAAAATTTCCATAAAGTATACTGATTTCTTTCTTCATAATAACCCAGCATAATAAATCCAACAGGAGTATCGTTAGCATATATAGCAAATGGAAAGGCTGTATTTCTATACAACCAGGCTTGAGCTAAAGAATGTGCAACTGTTGACACAAAAGCTGATTGTTTGTCATTAACTTTTAAATTAACAATTTCGTCAAAATTATTCCTTGTAATCTCTCGTAATTCAACCATAGATTGCCTCGTGTATTAGAAAGAATATAGTTAGTATCAAAATAACAGAGCTGTCGGATGGTACATCGCTCAAAGCCTGCTTCATTGAAAAAACCTCTTTTGTTTTAAAACAAAAGAGGTTTTTCATGGTGACCCGGACGGGAATCGAACCCGTGTTACCGCCGTGAAAGGGCGGTGTCTTAACCGCTTGACCACCGGGCCTTGTTGGTAGCGGCAGTGGGACTCGAACCTACGACACTCCGGGTATGAACCGAATGCTCTAGCCAACTGAGCTATGCCGCCGCGTTTGTGTGCTCTCAACAAAGCTTGTTCATTATAATACAAGAATATGGTTTTGTCAATAGCTTTTTTTAATTTTTTTAAAAATTTTTGAATTTTTTTCACGGGTCAGGTTGCTGACCCGTGAAATGCTAAATTTCAAACAATTCTTTTGCATTTTCGCAAGTAATATCAAGCACCTGTTGGGCTGTTATTCCTCTCACAGAAGCAATGACCTCTGCAACAAAGGGGATTAACGAAGAATCGTTTCTTTCGCCTCGGTGGGGAACGGGAGCCATATATGGACAGTCTGTTTCAATAAGAAGCTTATCTTCAGGTACAATTGCAGCAACACTGACAGGCTTCTTGGCATTTTTAAAAGTTACCGCACCACCAAGACCGATATACATACCTAATTTCACAACTTCCTTTGCCATTTCAGCACTGCCTGAAAAGCAATGTACCACACCCTTAGGTCTGTACTTTTTCAAAAGCTCCATGGTGTCTTCATGGGCTTCTCTGTCGTGAATAATAACAGGCAAATCTTTTTCTTTAGCAATTTTCAATTGTTCTTCAAAAATATACTTCTGAATATCCCTTGGTGAAAAGTCGTAGTGATAATCAAGTCCGATTTCACCAACGGCAACGCACTTTTTATCATTCAGCAAATCAGCAATTAATAAAAGGTCATTTTTGCCTGCCGCCTCTGCCTCGTGAGGGTGAATACCTGCGGTGGCATAGATGTTTTCATATTTCGTTGCAAGATTTAAAGAAGTGATGCTTGATTTTAAATCACTGCCGCAGTTGACGATACCCACAACTCCTGAATCAAAAACTTTATTCAGGAGTTCATCACGGTCAGATGAAAATCTGTCATCGTCATAGTGGGCATGAGAGTCAAATATATTATTCATCAGCATAACTGTGTGCCTGCCGGGAGGCCTTCAACAAATGCAACCTTAACATCGTCCTCTGTGATGTCACCTGCAAGAATCATGCCGTGGCTTTCAACACCGCAAAGGGTTCTTGGTGCAAGGTTTGCAACCACGATAACACTCTTTCCGATAAGGTCTTCGGGTTTGTACCATTTTGCAATGCCTGAAGCAACTGTTCTCGGTGTCTTTGTGCCGTCATCAAGGGTGAGTTCAAGGAGCTTCTTTGCCTTTTTGATAGGCTTGCAGTCAACAACCTTGCACACTCTGAGTTCAACCTTTGCAAAGTCGTCATACTGAATTTCAGCAAGACCGACGATTTCTTTTTTATCTTCTTTTTCTTCCTCAACAGCAGGAAGTGATGCCTCAATTTCTGCAAGAGTTTTTTCTGCATCAAGGCGTGAGAAAAGGGGAGTGGCAATGCCAACACTTGTTTCTGCCTTTAATGCACCAAACTCAGAGAGAGAATCAAGAGTGTTGATGTCTGTTCCCAACTGTTCAAGAATTTTGTCACTTGTTTCGGGAAGGAATGATTTAAGAAGAACTGCAACAAAACGAATGCTCTCAAGAAGATTATAAAGAACAGTGCCGAGTCTTTCTTTCTTAGCTTCATCTTTTGCAAGTGCCCAGGGCATAGTTTCATCAATATATTTGTTGCAACGCTTTGCAAGGTCAAAAATTTCTGAAAGAGCGTCTGAAACCTTGTATGTGTCAAGAAGCTTAGTAACTTTTTCAAGTGTACCGAGAGCCATTTCTTTAAGTTCAGCATCAATATCTTCACTTGCTGTGGGAGCCTGAATAACTCCACCGAAGTATTTGTTATTCATAGCAACTGTACGGTTAACAAGGTTACCCAAGGTGTTTGCAAGGTCAGAGTTATATCTTTCAATAATTGTTTCGTAAGTAATTGTACCGTCCTGAGCGTGAGGCATTTCTGAAAGAAGATAATATCTGACAGCGTCAACACCAAATCGGTCACAAAGGTCATCTGCATAAATAACATTACCGCGTGATTTGCTCATTTTATCATTGCCTGAAAGAAGCCAGGGGTGACCGAAAACCTGCTTTGGCAACGGTTCACCAAGAGCCATAAGCATAATCGGCCAGTAGATTGTGTGGAAACGGAGAATATCTTTGCCGATAATGTGAACATTTGCAGGCCAGTATTTATTATACATTTCAGAATTGTCTTCACCGTTGTAGCCAAGACCTGTGATGTAGTTAAGAAGAGCATCTACCCAAACATAAATAACGTGCTTTTCATCACCGGGGAAGGGGATACCCCATTTAAACGTTGAGCGAGAAATGCAAAGATCCTGAAGACCGGGCTTAATGAAGTTGTTGATCATTTCCTTTTTACGGCTTTCGGGGTAAATAAAGTTGGGATTTGATTCAATATATTCTTCAAGCTGTTTCTGATATTTGCTCATTCTGAAGAAATATGCCTCTTCTTTAGCAGGCTTAACCTCACGACCGCAGTCGGGGCATTTGCCGTCAACAAGCTGTGATTCAGTCCAGAAAGACTCACAAGGAGTGCAGTAAAGACCCTCATATTCACTTTTATAAACATCGCCCTTGTCCATGAGCTTTTTGAAAATCTTCTGAACGGATTCTTCGTGCTCTTTATCAGTTGTGCGGATAAATTTATCGTATGTTGTATTGAGGCAATCGCAAATTGCTTTGATTTCGCCTGCAACACCGTCAACGTATTCCTTTGGTGAAATGCCTGCAGCAGCAGCATATTCTTCTATTTTCTGACCGTGTTCGTCAGTGCCCGTCTGAAAGAATACGTCATAGCCCTGCATTCTTTTGAATCTTGCAAGAGCATCGGCAAGAACGATTTCATAGCTGTTGCCGATATGGGGCTTACGTGAAGTGTAAGCGATAGCTGTGGTAATATAATACTTACCCTTGTTCATAATTAACCCTCCGAGAACAAATTTATACCAATATATTATACCATTTTATCCCGATTTATCAATAGGAAAAATAAATAAAAACAGGATTGCAAGTGCAATCCTGTTAATAATTGAAGTTAAGCTTTTATAAGACCTGTTGCAAGTTGAAGAACAACCAATGCATCGTTTGATTTGATGTCGCCTGAACCGTCAAGGTCTGCGTTAGTAAGGGCAGAGCCGGTGAGTGCTTTTAAGCCTGTGGCATGCTGAAGAATAAATAATGCATCTCGTGAAGATACTGAACCGTTTCCGTCAATGTCAGCATTGCATTTGGGTGCGGTGATAACCTCGGCAACATAACTGCACTTTGTGCAGGTTTTTTTGCTTTCGCCTGTTGTTTTGTAAGTCGGGCGTTTGATAAGAACAGTTTCAAAGCTGTGACCTGTAGCTTTGATGGCTTCAGAGTGTAACATTGCACCGCAAACTGTGCAATGCTGTTCTTTAAGTCCGTCTGCTGTGCAGGTCGGATTTTTAACAACCTTAAGCTCGCCCGGATTATGATTGTTAACTGTTACATCAAAAGATGTTTCAGCATTTAAAGAAGATTCTGAATAAGTGATTTTAACGGTCTTTGTGCCGGCTGAGCTGAAATTATAGCTTGTTTTATAATTGGTGATTGTTTTGCTTTCTCCGTTAAAGTACTCAGCTTTAACAGACAATCCTGTTGTGTCAAGTGACTGACCAATGCAATAAGTCGTTTTCTTTGGAAGAGAAGCTACTGAAATTGAGAGGCTTCTTTTTGAAAAAATCGGATTAACAGGTTTCACAGAAATATTTTCAACCCCATTATCGGTTGAAGTTACGGTGCAGTCTTCAATGTTGAAAGCAACAGAATATGATTCAAGATTGTTTCTTGTAATTTCAAATGTTGCAGTGAAAAGCGAGCCTTTTTCGGAATAGCCTGAAGTGCTTACCATAGAGAAGTTATATGCATCGTCAGTTGCTTCAGGATTGGTGGATACAAAACCGCCATCGCTGCAAGCTTCAGATTTTTGAATCTTTAAGCATTTAAGTCCGTCTGAAATGTCAAATTTCAAATCAAGTGAGTTGAATGAACCGCTTTCAAGGTTGAAGCTGAGGATTAATAATCCGGAAGTTGCTGATTCTTGTGTAACGGAAAAAACAGGTGCTGTTGCTTCGGTCGCAACAGAGTTGATTGCTAAAACCGGTAAAGCGGTTAAAACAAAAACGATTGCCATGAAAACTGAAATTAATTTCTTCATAATTATACCCCTTCAATTTTATTTGGTAATTAGATTATATTACCGAATAAGTGGACATGTCAAGTAGTTTTTGTATGAAAATGTCACAAAGATCGGTTGCCAAAATCATTTAATATCAAAAAGATTTTGTTTTTATCTTTTAAGCTCATCAACCATGCCGAAATGCTCAGTGTAAAATCTTTGCGTTTCGTCAGTGTCGGCATTAAGGCCGATAACATTGCCGTGGTCGCCCTTTCTTGTTGGCATAACATTCCAGATTCCCTTTTGGATTTTGTCTGCGTTAAAATCTGTCCACTCCTCGTTAGCAGGGTGTTGAGCAGAAATAACACTTACAAGTCCGTCGTTTGGCTGCCATGTTTCATCAATGGCAATTCCTCCGGGAGTTGTTCCTTTGTAGGAACCCATTGCAAGGGCAGTCGGATAAAGTAAAGGCAGGGTTCCTCCGTCAGGAACTTGTCCGCTTAAAAGTGAGCCGTCTTTAGTGGTGAGATAAGAATATGAGAAATAGTAAACGCCATCTACTGTTTTTATTGTTGAGTTCAGCTGTGCCGCACCGTCAGGTGAAAGGTCATAGCCTGCGTGGTCATTGCCCAGAGAAGTGACACCTGCAAAGGCATCGGCAACATCATCGGCATCTCCGCTTACTGCACCGATTCCGAATTGATCAAGCATAAAGTCATAAACACCGCTTGCAGGGCTTGCAATGTTTGCAATACCAAAGCAAAGCGAAACAAGCATTTGGGTTGAATCGGTAAAGCCTGCAACAGAGCCGATTGAATCAATTACGCAAGTGAGGATTGAACCGTTATGGGGTGCACACAAAGCTGTTACGCTGTTGACCCAATTGCCTTTGCCGCCTGTAAACAGTGCAGATGTTTCATCACCTGTGGCGTTCATTTCGGCTTCACTGCCGTATTCAAGCATTGAAGTGAGAAGCCTTACGGTTGCACCGCCGAAGCTGTGACCGACAAGGTTAATTTTAACTGTTTGACCACCGTTGATTTTTTCTCCCCAGTTTTCAACAAGAGGTGTGGTGTATTCTCTTCCGTAGCGTGCGTGATTATGCTCTTTTGAGTGTGCTTCACCGTAGTCAACCGTTGCTCCGGTAAGCTGTGCATAAAGTTCACACATTCTGTCCCATGTGCTTGAAAGGGGACCCACACTGGGGGCGTGAACCTGATAACCCTGTTCTTTCAGATAAACGGTAAGATCCCCTGTGGTTGAACCCCAATAAGTAACGGTGTTATTGATTCCTGTACTTTCACCCCAACCGCCGAGACCGTGAACGAGAATGTACGGATACTGAACCTTTCCTCCGCAAAGTGCCCACCAGGTTTCTTTTATTCCGCCAAAGTGAGCAGGTACGCAAATTGCTGTGATCAAAACACAAATTGCGGCAACGAGAGCGATGATTTTTTTAGGAGTAAATTTCCTTTTCTTTTCTTCTTTCGGTGTAACCGTTAAATCCTCTTCTTCTGTTTTTGAGGTATTAATATTATCATTTTTTAAAAGATAATCTGTGGATACTCCGAACATTTCACTCATTGCAAGAATTTTATCTGTTTCAGGTATGGAAGCTCCCGATTCCCATTTTGAAACGGATTGGCGAGAAACACCTAGTTTTTCAGCAAAAGCCTCTTGTGACATGCCGGATTCTTTTCTTAATTTCTGAATTTTGTCAGATGTTGTCATATTACTCACTCCTTATGGCTTAAGTATACATCAGAAATTCACTTTATGCAATCAATCAGGGTTTACAAATTTAAAAAATATGTGTTAATTCTGCTTTGCAAAAGCAGAATCAGCAGTAAAGCATCCTTTACTGCTGAAAAAATTACTGGTTAGATTGAAATATGTCTGCTACTTCACTCATTATGATATAGGCTTTTGGGTCAATTTCGTGAACAAGCTCTTTCATTTTTGTTACCTGAAAACGGTTCACAACAAAGTAAACAACTGTTTTTTCTGCCCCTGAATATCCGCCTTTTGCTTCAATTCTGGTAATTCCGTGCTCAAAAGTGGCTGTAAGCACCATGCATATTTCATCCGGCTTTTCAGTCACTATCATTGCACATTTTTCTCGGTCAAGACCTTCAACTATAAAGTCGATTGTTTTAAGAGCCGCCATATAGGTTACAATGGAATACAACGGCAATATCCAGCTTTTGAGTACGATGCCGCAGATTATATAAAGCAAAACGTTATAAATCATAACAAAGCTGCCAACGCTTATGCCGAGCTTGCGAGCAAAGATAACAGACATAACTTCAATGCCGTCCATTGCTCCGCCGTTTCTGATGGCAAGACCGCTGCCCACACCTGAAATCAGACCACCGAATAAAGCACATAAAAGCAAGTCTGTTCCGGCAAGGGGAGAGGCGATGCTCACATCAACAGGCAGAATATCGGTGATAAGCCATGCTGAAACAGAATAAATCGTAACAGTGTATATGGCATATATTGTAAAAACGGCACCTTGCTTTTTTAGCCCGTAAATAAAAAGAGGAATATTTAAAATCAGCAGGAAAACCGAAAGCGTAAGGTATTCGGGTGTAATTTGAGAAAGAAGCATTGCTGTTCCCGATATACCGCTGTCATACAGTTTAACGGGAGATAAAAACAGCGTTACACCAATTGCATTTATAATTCCTGCAAGGGTGAGAAAAAGAATGTTTTTGATTTTGAATTTTTTAAGATTGTTTAATAAGTTCTGCATAACGCCTCCCGAAAAAATCATATTAATATTTTATCATAATTCAATAAAAATGTAAACCTGATTTTACAAATGGAAACACGGTGGCAAGCTGTTGTTTGCCACCGCTTTTAGAGAAAAATATGTTAAGACAAAATCCTTTTCAGTTAACTGTCCATCGGAGTCGCTCCCTGTCGTTTGTGTTGTCTATACTATAACATCCTTTTATTACTAAATTTAGTAAACGGGGTTAACAAATTGTGTACTTTATTAAATAAGTGTTAATTTAAGGTTACGAATATAATACGAACCTTTTTTATTGGTTGATTTCCATTAACCTGTTGTTACGGGAATAAGTAACGGCACTCCGTTTTTGGCACATTCACCCGAAACGGTGTTCTGATCTTTTATCATGTCAACAGTGGTGTTAAAGCGTCTTGCAATGTTCCAAAGACTTTCATCTTCTTCGGGAAAATAAACAATAACACATGCTGTAGGTTTAGTATCAGCCGAAATGATGTCTGCATTCACAAGGGCATTTATTTTCCTTGAAGTAAAAATATCGGCATCGATCAAAAATTCACCTTTAATCTCAGCTTTTCCGTCTGTCAGCGTTCCGACAGAGAAACCAATCGGTGTCACATTTTCATCGCATGTCACACAGCTGTTATTGTCAACGGATTTTGAAAACTCAAAATCAACCTCACGTTCGCAAAAAACAGGTCTGCCGTCAGAGTCAAGGGCAATAATATTCATAGGTACGGTTGAATGTAAACAAAGCTTTCCGTCGTGTATACTTTTGTTTACTTTAGGCGAATCCCACCAGATACAGCAGATTTTTTGTGCATCGAGGGAAGATAGGTCAACGGTGAATTTTTGCATAGTGGTTTCGTGCACTTTGTTGCAAAGTTTCATAAATTCCAAGCTTTCGTAATTTGCCTGAAGGTGTCCGTCTATGCAATAAGCGTCAGTGATGCACTTAAGCTGTGACTCACAATATGCTTTGATATATGCGTTTATGTTGCAGCTTATTTCAATAAGACGAGGGTTTGAGTTTGCATCGTTTCTCACATTACATTCACAGCCAAGCATCTTCAGTCTGACAGCAGGCGTTGCACTTTCGGTGATTCCCTGAGCATCAACCACTTGATTAATCGGGATGGTGTGGTTAAATCTGACACTTTCGCCACCGTTGTCGGCAGAGCAATAAATCATTGTTATGTCAGCTTCGCCTTTTATGAGAATTTTATCCTGCACTACTCTTACATCATTGAGAACGGGAGTGGCACAGCAACTGACAACTCTTTCGGCAGGGAGATAGTCAGACGGAAGTTCTACCGTTTCACTCATAGAAAAGATTTTGCTTTCGACGGCACAAAGGTTAGAAAAATTGATTTCTTCTGTTTTTGCCTGAACAGTTTTTCTGCTGATTTCGTTAACTGCTTCGCAGCATGAAATTTCTCTGATTTTAAACTGAATGTGAAGCATTGAATGAATTTCGATTCTTCTTTTGCTCACGGCACGGCAGTTAGTATATTGAACATGTGCCTCTGCACTGAGTGCACCGGACGTGTCTGCCCCAAGCTGAACAAATTTTGAAAAAGGGAAGTTCTGCTCGTATGTGCAGATATTATTATCTTCGTCTGAATAAATAATTCTCACCGGTGCATTTCCGTCAGCACACGCACGGTCGCCTGAAATTTTGGCAGAAACAATTCCCGGTACAATGCAACATTTAAGCACTCGTGAAATATCAGGGCAATAATCGGGTAAAGAAATATCACAGTCTAATGCCTGCTCGCAGGAGCCTTCAAATAAATTATTTAGTATTCCCATATTTTCGATTGAATATTCTAAAGCCATAAATCTCACCTTTAAATTTTATTTTCATAACATTGTATGAAGAAAAAAGTAAGATTATAACCAAAAAGACCGTAAAAGAAAATCAGAGCAACAGATATAATCCGAACTGTGCTTTTTTGGATTATATTTATTGCCCTAAAATCAATAGCGTTTTGGGTTGTCGGTTTCACCCAATATATAATCTATGCTTGTGTCATATAGTCTTGACAATTTTATCAGAACGGTGGTTGGTAAGTCGTTTTCTCCGGTTTCATATTTTGAATACCCGGTTTGTGACATACCAAGGATTTTGGCAACCTGTGTCTGATTCATATCGTGGTCTTCTCTTAAATCGCGTATGCGGTTGTACATTGAAATCACCTCAGTGAAATCATACTATAACCTGTTTCAGGGTATTGACTTTTAATCTAAAACAGGTTAAAATGTAACCGTAAGCTATGTTATAAGCATATTGAATGGTTTACACAGAGAAAAGGAGGATAATTATGAAAAGGTTTGTATCAGTATTATTGGCGTTTTGTTTAACTTTAAGCCTAGTAGGTGTAGCTTTTGCCCAACCCGGTAATTCAATTACTCTTAATGAAGCAAAAACTCTTGCCCTTAGAAAAGACGAAGAAGTAATTCTCAGCTTTGTTCCTCCGTCTTCAGGTAATTATAAAGTGACCGTAGCGGCTGTTGAAAAAGCGTGTATTGAGGTGCTTGTTTACTGTGGCAGCCCTGATGATAACGGTTTGGGTGAGGGGATAGTGATCACCACGCCTGAAACATCATATAAAGGTCTTTATATAAAACCACTTATCAAAGTGCTTGATGCTGATGAAACAGAAATTACATATCTCAATGCAAAAAAGGGCAGAGAAATTAGCATCAGTATAGCCGATAAAACATCTATGGGTGATGAGATTTACTGTCAATACGGCTTTGAAGGGCTGATTGATCTGTTTACCCCATCTGAAGTTAAAGTGACTATTGAAAATGCCGAGCTTGAAAATATGAAGCCAGGCGACAAACATCACTGCGGTCATAAAGACACATTTGAATTTATTCCTGACCGTCATGGTAAATATCGCTTTAAATCAAATCTTGCCGAGGGTGCAGATCCGCAAATAAAAATATATAGCTGTGACGGTTTTGTTGGCGGAGCTGACAATGCAGAAACGAACTCTTCCGATTTGAATTTTGATGTTACGCTCACTCTTGATGCCGGTGAAACTTATATTGTTGAATGCGAAAACAATGCAGAGAATGGGGAAACTTTTGAGCCGATAGGTTCTTTTGATGTTGCGGTTGAAGAAATTATCACAGAAAAGACGATTACAGCAACTGTGGTTTCAATTAACAAGTCACGGGCAATTTTAGATGTCGGTGTGACAGGCAACCCGGAAAAGATAAGGTTTGTAACACCTGACGGAGCAAGCATGACCCTCACACCCGATAGCCCGAAAGTTAACTCGGTTCTGTATAATGACGGAATATCAGTGTGGAATGTTGCACTCCCGATTTATGTTGATGAGCAGACATATTCTGTTTATGCTAAAATAAATTCACAATGGAGTGAATATTTTGCAACGGTAACTCTAAATGCTCCTGCTGATGATGTAAGTCTTAAATCTTTTGATATTACAGATGATATTGATGGCGTAATTTATCAGGGCGTAAATAACCTCACTTTTACAACGGGAACGGATGTTACCAAAGTTCAGCTTATGAAAGACGGCAACACATGGTCTTATTCAGATTCATCAATGTACGAAGATATTGACGGAGTAAGGGTGTGGACTGTTAAAATGAATTTTACCAAACTTGGTAACAATGCATATGATATTCGCATCAGAGGAAACAAAACAGCTTTTATTGCGGTTGATACTCTTAAGGTGTTGGTGTATTCAAATTAGTAAAACAAAGAGGGAGAGCATCAGCTCTCCCTTAATGATTATAATTATAAAAAATCAGGAATTGGTTTTTTGTGTCGGTGGTGCGGACATTACTTTTTCTTTTTCGGCAAGGTTTTCTTTAATCAGCTTATAAATAACTGCCGTTAACGGTACACCGATGAGCATACCGCCGATGCCAAGCACTCCGCCGCCGATTGTAACGGCTGCCAGCACCCAGATTCCGGGAAGGCCCATTGATGAACCTACAACTTTCGGATAAATAAGGTTGCCCTCAATCTGCTGTAATACTACGATGAAGATAAGGAAAACAAGTGCTTTGGCAGGGGATTCGGTAAGGATGAGAAATGCTCCTACACCTGCACCGATAAAAGCACCCACAATCGGAATAAGAGCCGTGAAAGCTATCAGAACGCTTATCATTGCAGCATAAGGAATACGGAGGATAAGCATGCCTATAAGACACAGCACACCGAGAATAACTGCCTCGGTACACTGACCAACGATAAAACGGTGGAAGCAATCATCTGTAACTCTTGTAATGTGAGTTGCTTTTTCGTAAATCTTGGACGGAATATAAGCTTTGATAAGCCTTTTGAATCGGTTTGCAAGATTGTTTTTATCAAACAAAACATAAATTGCAAAAATAATACCGATAACAACACTTGAAATTACCGAAACAGTTGATGCTACCGCTGTAACCGCAATGTTCATAACGCTGCCCAGTCCTGATGTAACAGTTTCAATAATACTGCCTATTCTTGACTTCCAGTCAATGGACATAAGGCTGTCAATAATATCTTCAGGAACAAAATCAAATTCGTTGAGCTTTGCTACCAAAAATTCAACTGCACCCGGAATTTTAGCGATAAGCAGCTGAATACAGTCAACAAGCTGAGTTGCAACAAGCCAGAAAACAACTGCAATTATGCCGAGCAAGGTAATAATTGATCCTGCAAGGCAAACAGGTCTGCGGCTTTTGATAACAGCCTTCTTGGTGGATTTCGGGAAATAATGACGCTCATAAAAGCTCATTAAAATATTGATCATGTATGCCAATATAACCCCTATAATAATTGGCGTAGCTGATGAAAATACGGTTTTGATAACCGTTGAGATACCCGGCCAATAATGAATCCCTAAATATATTGCAAAAATAAAAGCCGCAATTTTTAAATAAGATTTAAAGCTTTTCTTTTTCATAGAGGATTTCCTTTCAAAAAAGCCCTCATCGAATTACGATGAGGGCGATTTTAATTATAAAACATCAATGGTAATGTCATAATCAGGCATATATTCGCCCTTTGCAAAGTTTCTTGCTCTGAAGAGAACTTCATCATCATAAACCTCAACCATATAACCGATGCCTGAAATGTTGCCTGCATCGTCACCATCTTTGTTTTCAATAGTGATAGAGGGGAGGTTAACAGAATGAATTTTGCCTACCAATTCATAGGTGCCGATTCCGAAGCCCTGATGAAGGTGACCTGAGATAAGAATGATGTTGTCATAACGATTCATAATCTCTTCAAGTGCATCTGACTGGTCGCCAACTGAGCCTGCACCTTCAACTGAGCTGTTCCAAGCATTTTCAACATTATTTGTGCCCTTGAGAACCTGATGAAGAATAACAAATGTGGGCTTGCCTGTGGCTGATGTTTCTTTAAGAGTAGCATCAAACCATTCAAGCTGAGCATCGCTGATATAAGCTTCTTCAAACTCTGTTTTGTCTGAGCCGAGCACAACAAAGTCATAGCCGTTTACTGTGTATCTGTAATGCATTGAGTCAACTCTGAGGTCACTGCCTGCATTTTCGTTAAGAGCGTTTGTGAACTTTGTGAAATGCTTAAGAGAATCGCTGTAAAGGCGAAGTCTGATATCGTGGTTACCTGTTGCGGTAATGAAATTCTTAACACCTGAATTTGAAATTCTGTCATAAACAAACTGATATTCGGCATAAAGTCCGTTTTCTGTGATGTCGCCTGCAAGAACAAGAGCATCAATGGGAGTTTCAGCATTTGCCAAATCTTCGGCACCGCCTCTTACATATTGCTCACGTTGGATAAGGTAGTTTGAAATCTGTGGGTCTGCCCAAGCTGCAAATGTCATTTTAACATTGTCTTCGTCAACAGCCTTAATGGGGTCTGTGGTTGCGGGTGAAACGAATGCATTGAAGCTATAGAAAAGAGACATCAATACGGCTAAAAGTTTGTAGGTTACTGTTCCGATTAAAGAACATAAACCTTGAATTGGAAATACTGACATAATTTATTGCTCCTTTGTTTTGATAAGCTAATAATACTACCTGAATTCTGTTTTGTCAATAAAAATGAATTATAATTGAGCTTTCTTTATTTTATAAAGCTCCTCGGCAGCAAGGCGGGTCTTTGCTACAAAATCGCCTTCGACTTTCGGAAAGCAGTAATAAAGAGCTTTTGTATCACCTATGCAAATCATATCGCCCAGCTCATACCAATAATAATCAGAATAAAGACTGTATGAAGCGAGAGGCTTTTGGTAATAATCGAGCTTGCCGTTACAGCCTGTGAGATGGAAACCTTCTGCTGTGTGCACGAGTCTGCCTTCGCCAATATTGTAAATGCTTTTTGAATTAACCAAAATGCGTATGTCAACGGGAATATCAAGCTTGTATTCACCGCTTTCAATTTCTTTTTTTACACATTCTCTTTCCCAATTATACCAGTCGGGGATATGGTCAAACTCCGTCTTGCCGTCAAGAGCTTTCATAAAGCCATATTCGGTCAGTTCATATTTTTTACCGCAACTGTGGCAGGTGAGGTGGGTTCCCTTACCCTCGGTTTTACCTTCTGTTAAGCAATTGGGGCATTTATAAAGCACTCTGTTTAAGTGGTCAGCACGAAACTTTTCGGTGATTTTCACCTTATTTTCTTGCTGCCAACGGAAGTTATCAAAGCTGAATCTGTCTCTGATAACAGCGTTGATTTCATCACTGCTCATCTTTTTAATTTCTTCCTGAGAAAGAGCATATTCAACATCAGCACTTACCTTTGTTTTGCGAAGCTGAAGGTTATTATAAAGTGGGTCGCGGGCAAAGGCACCGTAAGTGCGTATGATGATAAGTGGAATTTTCAGAGACTTAACGCACTCACCTAAAGAATCGGGGAGCGTAGTGGCAGTTCCGTCAAAAGAGTAGCTTGCCTCGGGGTACATAAGAATGGAGCATTTCAGCTTTTTAACGGTGTATATCATATCACGCACAAGACCGAGGTCTGTTACGAATTTGGCAGTGGGTATGCAGCCGGCATTTCGCATAAGCCAATTTCTGCCTACAAGTCCGTCAGAAGTGCTCACTATGTTATATGCTCTCGGGTAAAGCACCTTTGATGCAATTTTTAGGTCAATGAAACTGGAATGATTCATTATAATAAGGCAAGGCTCATCTTCTTTGAGCTTTTCCATACCGATTTCATTGTATGTGAATTTTGTTGCAATAAGGTCAGGGATAGATGCAAGCCTTATTACCGTTCTGAATAATAAATTTGGTTTTTTAGGTTTTTGACGTGTCTCTTCCGGCATTGCGAGTACACTTTCGTAATCGGCATCGGTAGTTTTAATTTTCATAAAAATCCTCTATCTGTCGGTTTTCATTGTGTATTGTGCAATTCTTTTTGTGCAGTTTCCGTCGCAGGCAGACATAAACTTTTCTTTGAATTGCTGAACCTTGCTCATATCCGTTCCGTTGATGATGTAATCAAGAACTTCATCATCACTTCTTGCTATCGGACCGGGAACAAAGCTTTTGTAGTCATAATAATAACTTCTTGCATTGTCATACTCTTCAAGGTCATATGCAAAGAATATCATTGGTCTGTTGAGAAGTGAATATTCAAACACCAACGAAGAATAGTCTGAAACAAGTATATCTGCAGCACACATTGCAGTGTCTATTCCTATTTCTTTAGGGCAAAGGAAAATGCTGTCACCGTAAAGTGATTGATATTCTTTACTGAATGTATCTTCACCTTTTGTGAAGGGATGATACTTTAAAACAAGAACATACTCATCGCCCATAGCCTTTTTGAATTTACCAAAGTCAATTACATCGTCATTATGAGCGTCGGTAGGTGAATTACCTCTGAAAGTCGGGGCATAGAGAATAACTTTTCTGTTTCCGATTTGAGGTATGGCTGTTAAAAGTCTCTCTCGACCTGATGCTACAAAACCTTTATCAAAAAAAACATCAGTTCTCGGAACACCCAACGGTTTGATTATCTCTTCTTTGCAGTTAAATGCTTCAGCATAGCAGGGGATAATATATTCAGATGATACAAAAACGTCGGTAACGGTGTTGTATCTAGGGAAAATTTCCCACATTTTTCTTTCATCGCCCCAATCAGAGTCAAGGGTGGAGTATCCCCACTTTTTAAATGCACCGCAGGCGTGCCAGAGCTGAATAACTTTTGTTCCTTTTCTCGGCTTGTTTGCCCACAATGGGTCAAAGTTATCGGTTATAAAAATCCTTGCACTTCTTGCATAAATAAACTGAAAGCGGATGTCACCGATAAGTCGTTGCAAAGCGTTTTCTTCATTTCCGTATTCAATGCAATACCAACCTGCGTTTTCGTAAATCTTTTTCAATTCAACCATGTTGTCAGGCAGGGAAGAGTAGTGCTTGTTATATGCAAACACCGCCTGATCTTTTTTGACGGGTAAAAAGCAACCTAGTCTGAAAGCAAATGGCCATATAACATAAAATACAATCCAGCGTCTTAAAAATTTAAGTTTCCGAATAAGCATATTATTCCTCCTTAAAAGACAAAGAGACTGCCCAAAAGGACAGCCTCACATATCTTGATTGAAAATCAAACGGCACGAGTCACCTTGCCGGAACGTAAGCATCTTGTGCATGCATATACTCTGCGGGGTGAACCGTCAACAATTGCCTTTACACGCTTAACGTTGGGTTTCCAAGTTCTGTTAGAACGTCTGTGTGAGTGTGATACTTTAATACCGAAAGTTACGGCTTTATCACAAAATTCGCATTTTGCCATTAGAGGCACCTCCTTTGAAATTCACAAATACTAAACAACAGACGATATTTTAACAGAAAGTTTCAATAAAATCAATAGGTTTAGAAAATATTTTTATCGTTTTTTTAAAAATTTTTTTCAAATATCTATTGCATTTATCAAAACAGTATTGTATAATAGCACAAACGAACAAATGTACGGCAATGGAGGAATATATTATGGCAGATAAACAACAGGCACTTGAAACCGCAATCAAACAGCTTGAAAAGCAGTTCGGTAAGGGCACAGTTATGCGCCTTGGTGAAGAAAAGGGTTTAAATGTTGAAGCTATTTCAACAGGTTCACTTTCATTGGATGTTGCAACAGGTATCGGCGGTCTTCCTAAAGGACGTGTTGTTGAGATTTATGGTCCTGAGTCATCAGGTAAAACCACACTTGCTTTACATGCTGTGGCAGAGGCTCAGAAAGCAGGCGGTGAGGCTGCTTTTATTGATGCTGAGCATGCTCTAGACCCGGTTTATGCGGCAAATCTCGGTGTAGATGTTGATTCACTTCTTGTTTCACAGCCCGATAACGGTGAACAGGCTCTTGAAATTGCAGAGGCTCTTGTTCGCTCAGGTGCTATTGATATTATGGTTATCGACTCTGTTGCTGCTCTTGTTCCCAGAGCAGAGATTGAGGGTGAAATGGGCGATTCTCATATGGGTGCTCATGCCAGACTTATGTCACAGGCACTTCGTAAGCTTGCAGGTGCTTGCTCAAAGTCTAATACAATTATTATATTCATTAATCAGCTTCGTGAAAAAATCGGAGTTATGTTTGGTAACCCCGAAACAACCACAGGCGGTCGTGCACTTAAATTCTATGCATCAATCCGTATAGATGTTCGCCGGGTTGAGCAGATCAAAGGTCCCGGCAATGAATTTATCGGAAGCAAAACAAAGGTTAAAATTGTTAAAAATAAGGTTGCACCTCCATTTAAAGAGGCAGAGTTTGATATTATGTACGGTAAAGGAATTTCCAAAGAGGGTGAAATTCTTGATCTTGCCGTATTGCTTGAAATTGTTCAAAAAAGCGGTGCTTGGTTCTCATATAACGGTGAGCGCTTAGGTCAGGGTCGTGATAATGTTAAGGCTCTTATTAAAGAGAATGAAGACCTTGCCAAGGAGCTTGAAGCCAAGGTAAGAGAGAATATGGACAAGCTTTCTAAAATAATCAAACCTTCACCCAAAAAGGGTAAGGGAGCTGCTCCTGCACCGGCACCTGTTCCTGCTCCTGCAAAATCAGGTGTTAAATTAGATATAGATGTGGCTGATGACGACGAATGATTATTCAGGCAAAAGAAGGAAGATATAACAAAATACATATAAGCATCGACGGCGAGTATCTGCTCACCGTCGACAGTGACTATTGGTATAGCTGCGGTTATATCAACGGGGATGAAATTGATGAACAGGAGCTTGCTGAGTTTAAAGCCTCGGCAGGCTCCCGTCGTGCTTTTAATGCGGGGGCAGACATTATTTCACGCCGTGAACACAGCTCAAAAGAGGTATATATAAAGCTTTGCCGTAAATTTGACCCTGAGGTTGCCGAGGGTGCGGTTGAGAGACTTTGTGAAATCGGCATGATTGACGATGCTCGTTTTGCAAAAATGTATGCTGATGAGCTTTATAATAAAAAAGGTATGGGCAAAAGACGTATTTTGTTTGAGCTTTCGGCAAAGGGCGTTGAGCGTGACCTTGCAGAGCAAGCGGTGGAAGAAATTATTTCTGATGAAGAAGATAATGTTCAAAGAATAGTTGATATTCTTGAAAAAAAATATTATAATGTAAGCTATGATGAAAAGCAGCGTCACCGTGCTTGGAGTGCTTTGCAAAGGCTTGGGTATTCTTATGGGGATATAAGGCGCGCTTTCAATGAATTTTGTGAATCGGATTTTGATTCTTCGGAAGGATGGTAATTTATGTCTTATACTGTTGGTTTGATTTCTTTGGGTTGCCCCAAAAATCAGGTAGATGCCGAGCATATTCTTGCAGCTCTTGATGAAGCAGGGTTTGAAATAGTTGACTATGTTGACGGTTGTGATGCTGTTATTGTCAACACCTGCGGATTTATTGATGATGCTAAAAAAGAAGCTATTGAAAATATTCTCGATATGGTGGAACTCAAAAATGAAGGCGTTATCAATTCAATTATTGTAACAGGTTGCCTTGCTGAACGCTATCAGGATGAGATTCTTACCGAAATTCCCGAGGTTGATACCATTGTTGGTATCGGTGCTAACGGAGATATTGTAAATATTGTTAAAAACACAATTGAGGGTGCCGGTATGTCAACCTACCCGCCCAAGGACGAGCTTCCTCTTGATGCTCAGCGTATTCTCACCACTCCATCTTACTGGGCATATCTCAAAATTGCCGACGGTTGCTCAAATCGTTGCACTTACTGCACCATTCCGTCAATCCGTGGTGCAATGAGAAGCCGTAAAATAGAAAGCATTGTGGAAGAAGCAAAGCAGTTGGCTGAAATCGGTGTTAAAGAGCTTGTTGTTATCGCTCAGGATACAACAGCATACGGCATTGACCTTTATGGTGAGTATAAATTGCCTGAGCTTCTCAATGCTCTTTGTGAGGTTGACGGTATTGAATGGATAAGGCTTCTTTACTGTTATCCTGATAAAGTGACCGATGAGCTTATTAATACCATGGCAAAGCAAGAAAAGATTGTAAACTATATTGACCTTCCCTTGCAGCATTGCAATGACGGCATTTTAAAAGCGATGAACAGAAAAGGTGACAAGGCTCAGATCGAATCTGTTATTGACCACCTGAGAGCTGCTATGCCTGATGTTGCTATCAGAACAACATTTATAACAGGCTTCCCCGGCGAAGGTGAGGATGAGTTTGAAGAACTTAACGTATTTATAAATGAAAAAGAGTTTGACCGCCTTGGTTGCTTCACTTTTTCACCTCAGGAGGGTACTCCTGCTGCAGAAATGGAGAATCAGGTGGAGGATGATGTTAAAGTTCGCCGCGGAGAAATCCTTATGGAAGACCAGTATCTCATTATGCAGGAAAAGAATGATGCCAAAATCGGCAATGAGTATAAAGTTCTGGTTGAAGGCTACGATGCCTATTCAGACAGCTATTACGGCAGAACTTATATGGATGCCCCTGAAATTGATGGTCAGATTCATTTCACAAGTGATGAAGACCTTGACGAGGGTGACTTTGTCACTGTCGAGGTTCTCGGCGTTAATGAATACGATTTAATCGGTAAAATGATATAATGAGGGGTTAAAATGAATACACCAAATAAAATTTCGCTTTTCAGAATTATTTTAGTTCCTGTATTTCTTGCTGTTTTTCTTATGGATATTCCGTTCAGATACCTTATTGCAGTGGCAATTTTTATCATCGGTGCAATTTCCGATGCCGTTGACGGTCATATAGCAAGAAAACATAATCTCATCACAGTTTTTGGTCAATTCCTTGATCCTATTGCTGATAAGATGCTTGTTACTGCCGGCCTTTTGGCTTTTATGAGAGATGGCCTTTGCAATATCTGGATAGTAATGACAATACTTGTTCGTGAGTTTGTTATGACCTCTCTTCGCCTTATTGCATCTTCTCAGGGTGTGGTTATCCCGGCCAATATTTTTGGTAAAATCAAAACTGTTATGCAGATGACTGCACTTATAACGGTTATGATTTTCTGCGGAATAAACGATTTGATTACATTGCCGTTTTCACTTCCTGTTTTTTCAAACATTTTCCTTGGTATTACTGCCGTTATGGGAGTTGTTTCAGCAGTTATTTATTATAAAGAAAGCAAAAATGTTATAGATTTTACAAAATAACGGAGCAACTATGAAGCTGTTAAAAGTGGTAATCAGAATACTGTGTTTTTTCATTGTCGTGGGCGTTGTGCTCACGGCGGTGTTCTTTCGTGAAAATTCAGTAAGCAAGGTCACTTTTAGCAGTGAAGTTTTTTCTTCGCCTGTTATTGAAGAGTTACACCAAAGCGAACAAAACGAATTTGGAAAAATTGCAGAATCCGGTTTTATTGAACTTTATTTTAATAAGGTCACGTCTGAAATTGCTGTCAGAGAGCTTTCACAAAACCATTGGTGGTACGCTATGCCGGGTGGCGCAGGCAGCAGCATGATCACTATGGATGTTATTTCAGAAAACGGATTTTATCAGCTCAATTCACAGGATAACAGCGTTGCGTTTTCTTCGTGGAAATATGAACTTTCAGAAAACGGAGTAAAAATTGCCTACCTCGTATCTGATAAAAAAACAGATAATCCTACTGCAGATGATATTGTTTTTGAAGTAACTCTTAATGTTTTTCTCAAAGACGGCAGTCTCTTTACCGATTGCCAGGTGAAAAACATTTCAGGTAACGAAAATTGTGCAGTTTCTTCACTGTGCATTTTACCGGGACTTTGTTCTTTCAATAGTCCTGATAAAAATGATTTTTTGCTCATTCCCGATGGTTGCGGTGCAGTAATATATCCTGCATTGTGTGATGAATACAAAACTTTTGAAGCCAAGATTTACGGTGATGATTATTCTGTTAAAGCTGTTAACACGGCAGATGCAATTATGGGTGCGTTCGGAGTTAAAACAGGGGAAAGTGCCATTGCCGTAATTATTGACAGTGGTGAAGAAATTGCAACTGTTAAAGCTGTGAGCGATAAAGAATCTTTCAGCTTTGTAAATGCTTGCTTTGAAATTTATGGCAGTGTTGCTGAAGATAATGTGTATTTCAGTCAGAATCCTTATGACGTAAATATATCCCTTTGTTATAAATTCCTTTCAGGTGATAATGCAACGTATTCTGAATTTGCCTCGTCATGCCGTGAGCAATTTATCAGAAACGGTTCTTTGCCGTCAACTGATGTAAGTGCTCAGGAAAGTGTACCGCTTTACCTCACGTTAACAGGTGCGTATAAGTCAAGTGCCTGGTCGCCTTTTAATGTTGAATACACAACCTTTTCACAGGCTCAGGACATACTTTCACGAGTCAAATCAAAAGGAATAGATAACATTACGGTTCGTTATACAGGTGTTTTGAAGCAGAATTCAACCTCATTTGTGTCATCTTTAGGTAGCAGAAGTGATTATAAAAAGCTTTTGGATTACGCTTTTTCACAGAATATCTCGTTGTTCATTGATGCTGATATTCTTTCATACACAAGTTCACGGGGCAAGTTTGATTTTTCTGCAGTGAAAGCGATGAACAAATCAACTGCTTTTGCTGTTGAAAATAAATCACCGGATAATGTAACAGAAAGCTATGTAAAATTCCGTTTCAGAAAAGGTGAAGATATCAGCTCATTTGTGGCTGATTTGATTAAGATTGAATCTGACAGCTCTATTTCAGGTTATTGCATCGGTGACGGTGAATATCTTGTGTCTGATTATTCGGCTGATAATGTTTCAAGAGGAGAAATGAAAGAAATTGTTTCTGCTCAGATTCCTGCCCTTTCAAATGCAGGCACCGTAATGGCAGATAAGGGCAATATGTATATGCTCAAAAACAGTGCAACGGTTATCAATATACCTATGGCTACATATTATGATGAAAGTGAATATTGTGTTGCAATACCATTTGTTCAGTCGGTGTTGCACGGACGTGTTGCTGTTGCGGGAATGCCTATAAACACTCAGCAAGATATGACTTCGGCAACCCTTCAGTGCATAGAATACGGTGTGTGCCCGTCGTTTACAGCTGTTTATTCTGATAAAAATCAGAAAAACAATGTTTTGTTTGATAATGTTGTAAATGATCTTGTTGATTGTTACGGTATAGTGGGCGATGCCCTTCTCGGGCTTGAAAGTGAACGAATCACAGCCCATGACCGTATGGCTGATGGGGTGTATCTTACCACATATGGCGATACTGCAAAAATATACGTAAATTATAATGATATACCGTCTACCGTCAGTGGTGTAACCATACCTGCCAAAAGCTACTTAAGAATAGATTAAAGTTAAAGCCAAGCTGCATTTGTGCAACTTGGCTTACTTTTTGCTTTATTTGGTTAGTTATATTGTTTTAAATCTTCATAGGCATCGATTAACCACTGATGAGGCATCACCAACAGATTGTTATCAAATTGATATTTGATGTAAAAGAAACATGCTTCATCTAATGTTTTATCGGCTTTCTTCTTCAGTAAATCACAAATATTTTTATCCCAAGAAATTTTATCTGCAATGAATATTACTTTATCATACATATTTGCATTTTTCTTTAAAGTTGTATGGCATTCAATGGCATTTAGAATATCCGAATCAGTAATGCTAAACTCTTCATTCGCAATTATTTTTGAAACTCTTTGATGTAACAGAGAATGATATTTTTCCTCTGCGGAATCTATTTCCATACCACGTTTTTTGGCAAAATCATACATTTCTTGCGGAGACATAATTGTACTTATATCGTGAAGTAAAGCGGCAAGTTTTATTTTTTCAAAATCCAAATTATATGATTTTGCTAACTTAATAGCTGTATCTGCAACGTTTTTTACATGATTTAATACATCTTCCTTGTTATTACTCAGATATTTGTTTTTTATTAAATCAATTAAATCATAGTTTTCCATTAAATATTACCTCAACAAAAGTTTCTTTCTTAAATAAATATCAATAATTTCGTTTTTTGTTTGGCTGTTATATATTACCACACAAAGTTATATGATGCAAGAACAGCCACGGTGTGAAATCTGTAAGGTGAGGCGATTTTCTATGCACCTCTCAGGCTCCCTCTATTGCAATAGGGGGAGCTGTCACAAAGTGACTGAGGGGGTGAAGACTAAGTAAAAAGTGATATGTAATAGTGAAGAAGTGAGGGTCTGCGACACATTTTAACAACCCTCACCGGTTCGCTATCGTTCACAACCTCCCCCGAACTTCGGGTGAGGCTGATGCAAGGTGCGACGACTACGGTGCTGTGAAAAAATGTGAATCTGATTAAACCAAAAGCTCGGATTTTACTCCGAGCTTTTACTGTTACTTGCAATCTGTTACCGTGTATCCTGCATCGGTTACTGCTTTTGTCAGCACTTCATTGCTTACGTCAGCTTTAAGGGTAACTGTTGCGTTCTTTTCTTCAAGGCTTACTTCAACGCTCTCAACACCCTCAACTGCTTCAAGTGCTTTCAAAACGTGAGCCTGACAGTGTGGGCACATCATGCCCTCAATGCTTAAAACCTTTTTCATTTTATCTTCTCCTTTCTTTGGTATAATTATATTCTCCTCTTCGGCTTTTTCCCCGTCTTTGAAAAATCTTAATCTTAATGCGTTGGTTACAACGCAAAGTGAACTGCAGCTCATTGCCAATGAGCCTATCATCGGGCTTAGCAAAATTCCGAAAACAGGGTAAAATACTCCTGCCGCAAGGGGAATACCCAGTGCATTGTAAAAGAAAGCCCAAAATAAATTCATTTTGATGTTTCTTATAACAGCCTTGCTCAGTTTAATTGCTGTTACCGCATCTTTTAATGAATCTTTCATTAAAACGATATTCGCTGATTCAACGGCGATGTCTGTTCCTGCACCGATTGCAATTCCTGTGTCTGCTCTCGTCAGTGCAGGGGCATCGTTTATTCCGTCACCAATCATGGCAACCTTGAGACCCTTTTGCTGCAAATCTTTAATGCAGTTGTCTTTGTCAGCGGGTAAAACATCGCTGATTATTCGTGTAATTCCAAGCTCATTGCCGATAGCTTTGGCGGTCAATTTGTTATCACCTGTAAGAAGTACGGTTTCAATTCCCATTTTGTGAAGCTCGTTTATGGCTTCTTTGCTTGTTTCTCTGATTGTGTCAGCTACTGAAATAACTCCCAAAGGCTCACCGTTTTGGGCAAAAATCAAAGGCGTTTTGCCCTCAACAGCAAATTTTTCTATGATTTCAGCCTCATTGTTTTTGAGTGTAATTCCGTTTTCATTGAGCAATGCAACATTTCCTGCGAGGTAAGCTTTGCCGTCAATTTCAGCCTTGATTCCTCTGCCTGAAATAGCTTCAAAATTTTGTGCAGAATAAGAGGTAATGTCTCTTTCTCCGGTGTATGCCACAACAGCCTCTGCTAGAGGGTGTTCACTTCCAGCTTCAAGTCCTGCCGCAATTTTTATAAATTCATTTTCAGTAATACTTTCTTTAAAAACAGCAATGTCCTTTACTGACGGATGCCCTGATGTTACCGTACCTGTTTTGTCAAGTACAACGGTGTCTATGCTGTGAAGCGTTTCAAGACTTTCAGCTGATTTTATAAGTATTCCGTATTCGGCAGCCTTACCTGTTCCAACCATAATAGCAACAGGTGTTGCCAAACCGAGAGCACAGGGGCATGAAATGACCAGAACCGAAACGGCACAATTAAGTGCAAACTCAAAATCTTTGCCTACAAAAAGCCACACAATCGCCGTAACAATAGATATGGCAATAACAATCGGCACAAAAATACCGCTTATTTTATCTGCAAGCCTTGCAATCGGGGCTTTTGTGCTGCCGGCTTCGTCAACCATTCTTATAATTTGTGACAGGGTAGTATCGTCGCCTACTTTAGAAGCCTTAAACCTGAAAGATCCGTTTTTGTTAATAGTGGCAGATATAACGTTGTCTCCAATCTGCTTTTCAACTGGTATACTCTCGCCGGTGATTGCTGATTGGTCAATATAACCGCTTCCGTTTATGATAACGCCGTCAACGGGTATACTCTCACCGGGCTTTATAACTACAATATCGTCAACCAAAATCTGCTCTGTTTTAACAGAAAATTCCCTGCCGTTTCTGATAACTGTTGCTGTCTTGGGTGCAAGGTCAATCAATTTCTCAAGAGTTTGAGATGTTTTGGCCTTTGAACGCGATTCAAGATATTTGCCTACAGTTACAAGGGTAAGAATCATTGCACTTGATTCAAAATAAAGTGAATGCACATATTGATGAACAATTTCGCTATCGCCCATGCTTATGCCGTAAATCATTCTGTATATTGCAAAAATTCCGTAAATCAAGGATGCTCCTGAACCGATAGCGACAAGCGAATCCATATTCGGAACTTTTTTAGCAAGGGCTTTGAAACCTGATACAAAGAATTTTTTGTTGATTATTAGAACCGGGACAGTGATTAAAAACTGAGTAAATGCAGAAATCAACGGGTTTTCAAAAAAAGAGGGGAGTGGTAGACCAAGCATTCCGCCCATTGCAATATACATAAGAGGAATCAAAATAATGACGGAAGAAATTAATCTGGTTTTCATAGATTTTCTCTCATCGTCTGCAGATTTTCTTTTGGAATCCCATTCGCTCTTGAGTGTTTTGTTTTCAACAGTACTGCCAAACACGGCTGCTCCGTAACCGATTGATTCAACCGCAGCAATGATTTCGTTAGTAGTGATAACGCTTTCGTCAAATTCGGTTTTCATACTGTTGCTTAAAAGGTTAACATCAACACTTTTTACACCTTCAAGACGGCTTACAGCTTTGGTAACGTTTGCTTGGCAAGCGGCACAAGTCATGCCTGTGACCGAAAATTTTTCGTTAGTCATAAGCTCACCTCTACTTCAGCTTTTTGATAAGATCAATTGTTTCTTCAAGTATTGTGTCACTTCCGTTTTTAATCTCCTCGGCAACACAGGTCTCAAGATGATCTTGTAAAATAATATACCCAAAATTTTGTAAAGCACTTTCAACGGCGGCAATTTGGGTGAGAATATCACCGCAATAACGATTGTTGTCAATCATATTTTTAATTCCGCCAAGCTGGCCGATCATTCGGTTAAGTCTGTTTTGAAGAAGCTTCTGGTTTTCTTCACTACGGGGAGTGGATTTTGTTTTGCAACAACATTTTTCCATATTATTCACCTCGAAAGCATTATAATACCCCTATGGGGTATATGTCAAGGCAAAAAAAGAGACAATCCGAAGATTGCCTCATCTGCTTAAATTAAGCAAAAAGTGAACCTATGGTCTCAAACAAAGACTCGAATGTATCAATTACAAGGTCAAAGTTGATGCCTTCAATGATAACTGAGAAGTCAGCAATGAGAGTGTTCCAATCCATAGTTGTAAAATATTCACCAAGTGATTCAAATAATGCTGTGATTGATTCCATTGTACAAATCCCCTTTCATAATGATAATAAATTATATCACAATTGGAATTAAAATGCAATATAAAATTAAAATAAATATTTTGATATAAGGTATTGACAAAAGCCATAAGATTTGATAAACTAATAAAGCTGTTTGAGAAGGACCATTAGCTCAGTTGGTTAGAGCAACCGGCTCATAACCGGTCGGTCCGGGGTTCGAGTCCCTGATGGTCCACCAATTAAATATAGGGGTATAGCTCAGTTGGTAGAGCAGCGGTCTCCAAAACCGCGTGCCGAGGGTTCAAGTCCTTCTGCCCCTGCCAGAGAGGAGTTGTTATTACAACTCCTCTTGTACTTTTAGTGCCGTATTAGCTCAGTTGGATAGAGCGCCCTTCTCAAAAAGGGGTTGTCGTGGGTTCGAGTCCCACATGCGAAAATTCACATCTTAGATGATTACATAAAAAGCCTTGAAACTACGTGGTTTCAAGGCCTTTTTCTTTTTATTTCAAGAGATAAAGTTGATTCGTTTCTATTCGTGTTTAGTTGTATCAAGACGGTTTTATTTGGACGTCATTCTGCCGTCACGTCATCTTTCGGCGACGGCGACGACGAACAGGGGCAAATGTATTATGGTCGTGTCTTAAAAGGTTGAAAAAAGTATGGATAAGTGTCATTTTAGACTACTGTGTCGATTTTTTTGCATATACAAATATATATTATCATCTTGAATCTATATATGAAAGGTGATGCTATATGACATTTACAATGACAATGTCATTTGTTATGGCAAAAACAAGGTGGTATTATGTCAACGAACCATAGCTTTCTTGAAGGAGCGGACAGGCTGATGTTGAAAAATGATCTTGGTGGATTGAATGGAGTATATAAAGAACTAGCCGGTGAAATCGG
>JAFTXJ010000006.1 GCA_017461625.1 Clostridia bacterium | reverse complement strand
TTTATTGCGAATAGACGATTAAACAAAGACGGAAAATATTCCGGTGTTGTATATTACAGTAAAGTCAGATAAATGTATGGCGACGCTGATTTTATAAATGTTTCCGATAAAAATCTATGTATGTTTTTTAATAATAGTAGAGAAAGCCATATAAGTTGATTATACATAAAAGAAAGGTGTAATATTTTTGCTTTATATTACACCGAATAAAGCCAGTGGCTTTTTCTTGATTTGGATATCTGCTGACAGAAAACCACAAAACCGCGTGTCGAGGGGCGCGGGTCTCCGGTGGAGACCTCTACGAAGCAGAAGCGCCGACCGAGCCGGCAGGCGAGACCAAGTCCATCTACCCCTGCCACAAAAGAGTCCGGAAATCCTTGATGTATAAGGGTTTGCGGGCTTTTTTCTTGCTTTTTGTGAGTTTTCTTAAATCGCACATTAAAATATCGCTAATTTTCGAATACAATATGTCCCCCCGCGGATATCGCAATCCCTTATGTATCAACGGATTTTATACATTGCATGATACTTTTGGAAAAGAAATAGGTATCATAAAGTTAAAATATTCTCTAATATTCTCTAGTAGCGTGGAAAAATACGGTCAAATTGATACTTTTTGCGTTTAGTTTTTCATTCAACGACCGAAAAGATTTTTCGCAGAAGACATACCTCCTATTATCGATTCTTCCTTAGATTACATATCAAAAATGGAACAACACGGATTCCTGCCCACGCTGAAGTATTTTTAATATATAACTATTTAGAGGAGAAAGCTAATATATTCTATAAAACTATTGACAACAGATTTGATTTAATTTAAAATAGAACATGTTCTAAAATGTACTCTAAAGTACGTTCTATTATGGATGATTGAGGAGAAACCTGATATGGCATTAAAGCGAAAGAAAAAACCAAGCGTCACAAAGCTGGAAATTATTCGGGTTGCAAGCCGATTGTTTCTTGAAGAAGGCTATTCTGTCACATCAATAAGGCAAATCGGCGAAAAGGTTGGAATCAGTTCGGGTAATGTTATGTTCCATTTCCCGACCAAAGAACATCTGCTTGCGGAGCTTGTTGATATGCTGTGTGATTTTCAGTGGAAACTGATGGAGAATGAAGCTGATGACAGCACAGGTTCGGTTATGTCAATCTGCCTTGAGCTTATGTCGATGGCTGCGGCTTGTGAGAAAAGCGAAATTGCAAAGGACTTTTTCGTTTCTGCATATCAAAGCCCCATGACGCTTGAAATCATACGCAAAAACGACTTCGAAAGGTCAAAAAAAGTTTATGCCGAATACTGTGCAGGCTGGACTGAATATCAGTATGTTGAAGCCGAAACACTTGTTTCGGGTATTGAATATGCAACTCTTATGACAACGAAGAATTGCGCACCGCTTGATGTCAGAATTTCTGGAGCATTGAATCAGATAATGAGCATATATGATGTGCCCGAAGAAACACGAAAAATGAAGATAGCAAGAGTTCTTGACATGGATTATCGTGCAATCGGTCAGCGGATACTGAATGATTTTATTGAATATGTAGAAAAAGTAACAAATGATGCATTTGAAGATGTTGCAGCGAAGAAAGGATAAAATGTTATGAACGAACAGTTATTCAGAAAAAAGAGTATAGAAAAGGTTTCTTCGCCCGAACAGCTTAACGAATATATAAGGGTATCCAATCCGGGAGTATGGATGGTTCTTGCTGCCATTGTGATTCTTCTTATCGGCGTTTGCATATGGGGCATTCTGGGTCACCTTGACACCACGGTTACAACGGTTGCAGTTGTTGAAAATTCAGAGATAATCTTATATATTAAGGAAGTGGATATTGAGCAAATCAAAGAGGGAATGAAGGTTATGATAGGCAACAAGGAATGTGAGATAGCCGATATTGTGGCTCAGCCTGTTGCCGTCGGCGATGATTTTCCCGAATATGCTCTCCACATCGGCAACCTTCAAAAGGGAGAATGGGTATATCCCGTTGCAGCCAACGGCGAATCGGAAGACGGAATACATAGTGCGGATATTGTTGTTGAAAGCATTTCTCCGATGTCTTTTGTTATAAATTGAGGTGTCGGTTATGGCTAAAAAGAAAAAACCGATTAAACAGCCTGTAACAACAGGCATAGCGAAAGTTCCCGTTATAATGCAGATGGAAGCGCTTGAATGCGGTGCCGCATCGTTGACAATGATACTTGCTTATTACGACAAGTGGATTCCGCTTGAGCAGGTGCGTGCAGACTGCGGAGTTTCTCGTGACGGCTCCAACGCAAAAAATGTGATTAAGGCTGCCAGAAGCTACGGACTTACAGCTAAAGGCTACCGCTATGAGCCCGAAGATTTAAAAAAGAACGGTAAATTTCCTTGCATAATTCATTGGAATTTCAATCACTTCCTCGTTCTCAACGGGTTCAAGGGCAACAAGGCTGTGCTGAATGACCCTGCAAAAGGAACATATTCCGTTCCGATGGAAACCTTTGACAAATCCTTTACGGGCATATGCCTGATGTTTGAACCGTCCGAAAGCTTTGAGCCGAGCGGAAAGCCCAAAAGCATGGTTGATTTTGCCGTGCAAAAGATGAAGGGTGCAGGTGTGGCGGTGGCATTTACAATAATAACAACAGTTATTGCCTCACTTATCGGCATTATACAGCCTGCATTCTCCCGAGTTTTCATTGACCGCCTTTTGACAGGCAAAAATCCTGATTGGGTTATGCCGTTTATATACGGTCTGGTGGCTTTTTCGGCAATTCAGATTATTGTTTCGTTTATCAAAGAAATTTACTCTGCCAGAATCAATGCTAAAATAGCTGCGGTAGGCAACACAACATTTATGTGGAAGGTTCTTCGCCTGCCGATGGTGTTTTTTTCTCAGCGAATGGCAGGTGACATTCAACTCAGAAAGAATTCAAACGCTTCTGTTTCAAACAGCCTTGTGCACACTTTTGCTCCCCTTGCAATCGAAGCCTGCATGATGATTTTCTATTTAGCGGTAATGAGCCGATACAGTGTTTTGCTGACGATGATAGGACTTCTGTCAATTGTCATAAATGCGGTTGTTTCAAAAATCATTTCAAATAAGCGGATTAATCTGACCCGTGTTCAGTCTCGTGACAGCGGAAAGCTTGCAGGTTCAACCGTTGCAGGCATTGAAATGATTGAAACTATCAAAGCAAGCGGTGCAGAAAACGGATTTTTTGAAAAATGGTCGGGTTATCAGGCAAACGTAAATGCACAGAGCATTAAATTTGCAAAAACAGACCAATATTTCGGGCTAATTCCCCAAGTGGTTTCATCGCTGACAAGCACGGCGATTACGATTATCGGCGTCTATCTTACCTTTAACGGTCAGTTTACCGTCGGTATGGTTATGGCGTTTCAGGGAATGTTGTCTTCATTTATGATGCCTGCATCTCAGCTTATGTTTGCGGGGCAGACCTTGCAGGAAACGAGAACTCAGATGGAGCGCATTGAGGATGTTATGCAATATCCCACAGATGTTGCGTGCGAAAATGACTGCTTCGATGAGATTGAAGAATACAGCAAGCTTTCGGGCTGTATCGAAATGAAAAACGTTACTTTCGGCTATTCAAGGCTTGCAGACCCGCTAATCAAAGATTTCAACTTATCTTTAAAACAGGGCAGCAGGGTTGCTTTTGTGGGCACTTCAGGCTGCGGAAAATCAACTTTATCAAAGCTCATTTCGGGTCTTTATCAGCCGTGGAGCGGCGAGATTCTTTTTGACGGCAAACCCATGACGAAGATTGACAGAAGCATCTTTACGGGATCGCTCGCTGTGGTTGACCAGGATGTTATCCTTTTTGAGGACACCATAGCAAACAATATAAAAATGTGGGACAGTTCGATTGAAGATTTTGAAATGATTATGGCAGCAAGAGATGCACAGCTGCACGAGGACATTATGCAGCGTGAAGGTGGCTATAATTATAAGTTGACAGAGGGTGGAAAGGATTTTTCGGGCGGTCAGAGGCAGAGAATGGAAATAGCCCGTGTGCTTGCTCAGGACCCGACAATTATTATTCTTGATGAGGCAACCTCTGCGCTTGATGCAAAAACGGAATACGAGGTTGTTAAGTCAATCAAAGACCGCGGAATAACCTGCATTGTTGTTGCTCACCGCCTTTCAACCATCCGTGACTGTGACGAAATTATTGTTATGGATAACGGCAACGTGGTTGAAAGAGGCACACACGATGAACTTTATGCCTTGAATGGCTTTTACACAAAACTTGTTGCAAGTGATTAAGGGGGTGAAGGTATGGGCTGGTTTGACGAACAAATAAAGCTTCGCAAAAGAAACGATGAAGCAATTCTTGAGGAAGCGTTTGTCGGTATGGCAGATGCTGTGCTCGGCACAAAAATGTCCGAAGCATATAAAAGCGACGTCGAAAAAGCCGACAGCGCAATTGATTACATAATGAAATATTACAGGATTAAACCTGTTGAAGTACCTGATAACTTCAAAAATCTTAATGACCGTCTTGAATATCTTCTTCGGCCCCATGGCATTATGCGCCGCAGCATAAATCTTGAACAGGGATGGTACAAAGATGCAATAGGTGCCATCCTCGGCACAAGGAAAGATGACGGAAGCGTGGTTGCTTTCATCCCGAAAGGTCTCAGCGGATATGTATTTTTTGATGCGCCGAGCGGCAAATGGATTAAACTTTCCAAGAAAAACGAAGACCTTTTTGAAACTGAGGCAATCTGCTTTTATAAGCCGTTCCCTCTCAAAAAATTAACTCTTCCTCTGTTAATGCGATATATTATCGAAACTCTTTCCGTTGCAGATATTGTGCTTATTGTGCTTGCCACATTTGCGGTTTCTGCAATAGGGCTGTTAATACCGAAGCTTAACAATATTCTGTTCGGAACGGTTGTTGCAAACCAAAACATAAAAATGCTTGTCGGCATAACGGTGTTTATGATATGCACAACAATCAGCACATTGCTGATGCAATCGGTCAAAGCCCTGCTGACGGCAAGAGTCGGTACAAAATTGGAGCTGTCTGTGCAGGCGGCAACAATGATGAGAATTTTATCCTTGCCTGCAGACTTTTTTAAGAAGTACAGCTCGGGTGAGCTTTCAAGCAGGTCACAGTATGTTCAGAACCTGTGTTCAATGCTTGTTTCAACAATTTTCAACACGGGACTTACATCGGTATTTTCGCTGATGTATATTTCACAGATTTTTGTTTATACACCTGCTCTGGTGGTTCCTGCTCTGATAATCATTTTAGTGACCGTTGCGTTTTCGCTTACCACAACATTCCTGCAGATGCATTACAGCAAAAAGCAAATGGAACTCGGCACACAGGAAAGCGGCATGAGTTACGCATTGATTTCGGGTGTTCAGAAAATCAGGCTTTCGGGTGCAGAAAAAAGAGCATATTCAAGATGGTCAAAGCTTTATGCAAAGCAGGTAGGAACGACATATAATCCGCCGATGTTTCTGCGTGTGAACGGTTCATTTAGTTCAATTATCTCGCTGACGGGCATAATCGTAATGTATTTTATGTCAATAAAAAGTGGCGTATCAGTTTCAGAATACTATGCTTTCAATGCGGCATACGGTATGCTGACCGGTGCATTCATGTCGCTTGCGGGTATTGCAACCACCATTGCACGGTTCAGGCCAATTATTGAAATGGCAAAGCCGATTATGGATGCCGTTCCCGAAGTATCTGAAGGTAAATTGGTTATAGACAGACTTTCGGGAAATATTGAACTGAACAATGTTTCTTTCCGTTACAACGAGAATATGCCGCTTGTGATTGATGATCTGTCGCTGAAAATCCGTTCGGGTCAGTATGTTGCAATAGTCGGTGCAACGGGTTGTGGAAAATCCACCCTGATGCGTATTCTGCTCGGATTTGAAAATCCGCAGAAAGGTGCTGTTTATTACGACGGCAAAGACCTCAATTCAATTGATTTAAGGTCACTCCGCCGTAAAATCGGCGTTGTTATGCAAAACGGAAAGCTTTTTCAGGGCGACATTTATTCCAATATAGTGATTTCTGCACCTCATCTCTCGCTCGATGATGCGTGGGATGCGGCCGAAATGGCAGGCATCGCCGAGGATATCCGCAGAATGCCAATGGGAATGCACACCATCATCTCCGAAGGCTCCGGCAGTATTTCGGGCGGTCAGAGGCAAAGGCTGATGATTGCCAGAGCAATTGCACCCAAGCCGAAAATCCTGATGTTTGACGAAGCAACGAGTGCTCTCGACAACATAACGCAGAAGATTGTTTCGGCTTCACTTGATAAACTCAGATGCACACGAATCGTTATTGCTCACAGACTTTCCACAATCAAACAATGTGACCGTATCATCTACCTTGAAAAAGGTAAAATCGTTGAAGACGGCACTTATGACGAGCTTATTGAGAAAAACGGAAAATTCGCTGAACTTGTTGAAAGGCAGCGTCTTGATATTTAACGCAAAGATAAAATTTAATTAAAGGAGAGTATTATTATGTCAAACGAAAAAATGGAAAACATCTTGAAAAACAACGGACCCGAAGAGCTCAGCGATGATGCGCTTGATGCAGTTGCAGGCGGAACAGGTGCGGATACCGTTGTCACCCTCAAATACAGGGTTGGCGACGTTGTAATAATAAACCCACCGATAATCGATTATTGTCCGTCATGTGCCAGATTGCTTAAAAATTTTGAGGCAACGATTACAGGCATACGCGGTATTTTGGACGGAAATCCGTTATATTGGATTACCCAAAAATGCTGTGGACATAAAACCAGCGTGATTGAATATGTCATCGTGCGTAGGGTATAAAAAGGAGCGAAAAAATGAAAAAAGCATTGTCCTGTGTTTTAGTAATAACTGTATTGCTTTCTTTTACCGCCTGCGGTTCGCAAGATAATACCGATATTGTTTCGGAACTCGGTCTGACGGGGGATACAAAAGAAGCAACCGAACATACCGTTGAAGTTAATTCCGGTTTCTACTCATTGCTTGATTTTGAGGATAAAACAGAGTATGAATTTGCAACAAAGGGACTTATAGATGCACCCGAAGTGCTTGAAATCAAAAATGAAAACGGTGATGTGGTATGGAGTCAGCAGGCTTACAGCTTTGTTGATAACTACGAAGAATGCCCCGATACGGTGAATCCGAGTCTCTGGGAAAACACAAAGAATAACCACGCCTACGGTCTTTTTGAGGTTTGCGAAAA
Organism: Clostridia bacterium; assembly: GCA_017461625.1. Lineage (GTDB taxonomy): Bacteria > Bacillota > Clostridia > Oscillospirales > Acutalibacteraceae > CAG-488. Next base: position 12,114 of record JAFTXJ010000006.1, on the reverse strand, counting down.
TATCTATCAGGTCAGAGGCTATGATATGGCAAATCTTACGCTTATCAAAGGTGATACGGGTTGGATTGTTTTTGACCCGCTTATGAGCGTTGAATGTACCGTTGCGGCAATGCAGCTTGTTGAAAAAAATCTGGGAAAGCTGCCTGTAAAAGCTGTTATTATTTCACATCCTCACGTTGACCACTACGGCGGAATCAAAGGCGTTATCACCGATGAGCAGGCGGCAGACAGTACTCTTTCGCTTGAAGAACAGCTTGCAAGCGGATTGATACCGATAATTGTTCCTGAAGGTTTTGTTGAGCACTCTGTCAGCGAGAATGTTTATGCAGGTAAAGGAATGGGCAGAAGAGCATCGTATCAGTACGGCGTTTTTCTTGAAGAATCAGAAACGGGCAAGGTTGCAATGGGAATAGGAATGGGACAGTCAACAGGCACGGTATCCTTTATAACTCCCACATATGAAATTAAAAGCACCGGCGAAACTTATACTATCGACGGAGTAACAATGGAATTCCAAATGACTCCCGGTACGGAAGCACCTGCCGAAATGAATATATGGTTTCCCGAATCAAAAGCACTCTGGCTTGCAGAAAACTGTACGGCAACTCTCCATAACCTTTACACTCTCCGTGGTGCACAGGTCCGCGACGGTAACGCATGGGCAAAATATCTTACAGAGGCAATATCCCTTTATGGTGATGAAGCAGAGGTTGCCTTCCAGTCGCACAACTGGCCGCATTGGGGAAATGAACTTATAAACGATTATCTTGCAGACACTGCTGCAGTTTATAAATTTATTAACGACCAAACTCTTACATACATAAATCAGGGCTATACATCGGATGAGATTTCAAATATGATTGAGTTGCCCGGAGAGCTTGCGAAAAACTGGTATACAAGGCAGTATTACGGTACAGTTGCTCACAACTCAAAGGCTGTTTATCAAAAATATATGGGTTGGTACGATGCAAACCCCGTCAATCTCAATCCTCTTGAGCCTACAGAAAGTGCAAAAAAATGGGTTGAATATCTCGGCGATACCGATGAGGTTCTACGAAAAGCAAAAGAAGATTTTGAAAAGGGCGAATATCAGTGGGTTGCGGAAGTTACTAACGTTATTATTTATGCCGACCCCGATAATACCGCTGCAAGGCTTCTCTGTGCCGATGCACTTGAACAGCTCGGATATCAGGCTGAATCTGGCACATGGAGAAACGCTTATCTTTCTGCTGCGCTTGAGTTGAGAAACGGTAACGCAGCCGAAAATGGCAAAAATGCAAAATCTGACGGAAGTGTTCTTAAAAATATGACCGCCGAGATGATATTTGACTATATCGGCATTCTCCTTGATAAGCAGGCGCTTGCAGGTGAAGAATTTGTAATCAATTTTAATCTTACCGATACAAACGAAAAAATAATGCTTCGGTTTAATAAAGGGGCTTTGCTTCAGTATCATGATACATCGTCGGAATCGGCAGACCTGACGATAACTTGTCCGAAAAACGCACTTGTGTTTATTATTCAGCACAATACGGACGGCATAAACGCATCCATGAAGCTTGTAGGCGATGCAACAAAACTTCAGCTGATACTTGATAATCTGAATCAGTTCAGTTTTGCGGATAATGCAAAATTCAATATAGCAGAACCGTAAAAATTAAGTGAGGTAATGACTATGAACATCAACAAAAATATCAACGGAAATGAACTTACAGTTGCTCTTGAAGGCAGACTTGATACCGCAACCGCCCCCCAACTTGAAGCGGAGCTTAATCAAAGCATCGGCGGAATTGAAAAGCTTGTTTTTGATTTTGCAGGGCTCGAATATCTTTCGTCTGCAGGTCTGCGTGTGCTTCTAGGTGCACAGAAAATTATGAATAAGCAGGGCGAAATGATTGTCAGAAACGTAAACGAAACCATTATGGAAATCTTTGAGGTTACAGGATTCTGTGACGTTCTTACCATTGAATGATTATGAATAAGAAAAAACAAAACATATCGGCTGCGTTCAGACGTTGGCTGCTTGTGCTTGTTGTTATTGCGTTTTTAGCTACAACTGTGTTTCTGTGGGTTTCACAAACCAAAATTTCGCAGAATAATGCCATAAACCTGCTTGCACTCAATATATCCGATGTGAAAGAGGATATAATTGATGCATCTGATGAAAATCTGCTGAAACTTACGCATCAGATAGCAGATGATTTGAATAAAGCAGCAAACATCAATTCGGATTTACTTTATGAGCTTACAAAAAAATATGATGTTACCGAAATCAACTGCATAAATTCCGACGGAATAATTTTTGCCAGTACATATCCCGATTTTATGAATTACGATATGAGAAATGGTGAACAGTCAGCTGAATTTATGGTTCTGCTTTCGGGCGAAACCGAATATGTGCAGAGCTATCAGCCTGTTTCCTACGATGCGTCAATTTCACGCAAATACGGTGGTGTTACCCTTGAAAACGGCGGATTTGTGCAGGTCGGCTACGGTGCTGAACGTTTTCAGAAAGATATTGATGAATTTGTTGTGGGCGTTACCCGTAACCGCCATGTAGGCGAGGGTGGCTCAATCATTATCGTTGATGAAAACTGGAATATCGTCAGCGACCGTTACGGCAATGAAGGAAAGAATCTTGATGTTACGGGAATATGGATTGATACCGATAAAATTGCAGAAAACCAATCTTTCATTGCGGATGTGTACGGTGAACCTTGTTACTGTATGCATCAGGTGACGGAGGGTTACCGCATTGTTGCCGTTATGCCCCAAAGCGAAGCAGCTCTTTCACGGAATGTTTCGGTAGGCGTTACAACGGTAATGCAGATTATTGTTTTTGCCGCTTTGTTCATTATGATTTTTATTCTCGTAAGACGGCTCGTTGTTGATAATATTTATAAGGTCAATGATTCTCTTTCCGCAATAACCGAAGGAAATCTCGATACCGTTGTTGATGTGCGTTCACATGTTGAGTTTGATGCACTTTCAAATGACATAAACACTACGGTTAATACGCTGAAAAAATACATTTCCGAGGCTGAAGCAAGAATCGATGCGGAGCTTGCTTTTGCAAAAGCAATTCAGCATTCGGCTCTGCCATCGGTATTTCCGCCTTATCCCAACAGAAAAGAATTTGATATCAGTGCAACCATGCACACCGCAAAAGAGGTTGGCGGAGATTTCTATGATTTCTATTTTGTTGATGAGGACACTCTTGCTTTCCTTGTTGCCGATGTTTCGGGCAAAGGAATTCCTGCGGCGATGTTTATGATGCAGTCAAAAACCCTTCTTAAGAGCTATGCCGAATCGGGAATGAGCGTTGAATCGGTGTTCACCGTTGCCAACGAAAAGCTTTGCGAAGGCAATGATGCAGGTATGTTTGTAACCGCATGGATGGGACTTCTGAACACCAAAACAGGACTCATAACCTTTGCAAATGCAGGGCATAATCCGCCGCTTGTTAAGCACGCAGACGGTAGCTTCACTTATCTCAAAACCAAACCAGGCTTTGTTCTTGCAGGCATGGAGGGTATCCGCTACCGCAAGAACGAATATCAGCTTGAAAAGGGCGATGTTATCTATCTTTATACCGACGGTGTTACAGAAGCAATGAATATTTCAAATGAGCTTTACGGTGAAAACCGTTTGCTTGAAGTGCTGAACAAAAATGCCGCAAACAACACTCAGACTATCTGCGATGCCGTCAAAGCGGGTGTGGATTTGTTTGTAGGCGAAGCACCTCAGTTTGATGATATCACAATGCTGTGCCTTAAATTTAACGGAGGTGAAGCGGAATGAAAGAAATAACCGTTGTTGCGACCGTTGAAAACATTGAAACCGTTACGGATTTTATCAATGAACAGCTTGAAGCCGTTGATTGCTCGATGAAAGCGCAGATGCAGATTGATATTGCCGTTGACGAGATTTTCAGCAACATCGCACATTACGCATACACCCCCGAGACAGGAAATGCAACCGTCAGAATTGAGATCGAGGATAATCCCCGGGCTGCCGTTATAACTTTTATCGACAGTGGTGTGCCGTATGACCCTCTCACTCAGGCTGAACCCGATATTACTCTTTCTGCAGATGAAAGGCAGATAGGCGGTTTGGGGATTTTTATGGTAAAGAAAACCATGGACAAAATTACCTATGAATACAAAAACGAAATGAACATACTGAAAATCCGTAAAAACTTTTCATAGTCATATGCACCCCAAAAGTCAGACACTTTTGGGGTGCATATCACTTTCAAAACTCCAAGATTGAGGGGCTGTTCGTGCGTTATAGTGTATATATACATACGAGAAAAATAATTAATTTTTAAATTTTTTGTTACATTTTAAAAAGAAGTTTGTTTCTTTAAAATTATGTGTTTTTTCGTTTTTGTTAAATAATGTCGAAAAATGACAAAAATTAATTTTAGCATATTTTTTTCTTTATAATCACCAGAGGACGGAGGGCTTGAAATGGAAAACGATGTGCTGAAATTACTTCGTGGATTAGGAGTAGGAAAAATCTACCGGGGATGTCGGGCAGTGGTGATATTTGTTGAACTTGCATCTGATGATGAAGACAGATTACTGAATATTGTTGAGACGTACAAAGAAATTGCAACCAGAACCGGTACAACATGGACTGCTGTTGAAAGAAATATCCGTACTGTGGTTAACCGTGCGTGGGAAACAAATAGTCAACTTTTAATTGAAATTGCAGGTTATCCTATGCAGATTCCGCCGACAGCCTCTGAATTTTTGGAAATAATCTATAATCATTCAATAAGGCATGGTGTTACGAAATGAGAGTGCAGAAAGAGCTTTCTTTTCGCAAAGCAATGGCAGTCAATAAGGTGGTTGTTTTCAAACGCGGATTTACGTATCCGATATGTCCGAGATGTCAGGTTACGTTGGAACGTGAATATGTTCATTACTGTGACCGATGCGGTCAGTGCCTTTGTTGGTCGGGGTTTAGCAAAGCTGAAATAGTAAAAAAGTTTTGAGTTGAAAAATGTGTCAAAAAATGTTACAATTACCGTAATTTTGCGGTGGAAGTGATGTTTTGTTTCTGTTTACGGTGGATTTTCTTGAGAAAAAAGAAGATAAAGAATTTATTGCAGACCTGTATGATAAATATATTGAATGGTTAAGATTTCGTGCAAGTAAAACAATCGGTAACGATGCTGATGCCTGTGCAGATGTTGCTCACGATTGTATGGTTAACATGATTAAGCACGTTGATAAGCTGAAAACCTTGCCTGAAAATAAGCAGAGAGCTTATCTTGCTGTGGCAATTGACAACACTGCTTTGAATTATGCTGTTAAACATTCTAAAATCTGCGTAACCAAAACACCCGAAGCAGCTGACCTTGAGTTTGTTGCTGATAGCCATGTGCTTGAATCAGAGGTTGAAAAAAGGCTTAATCTTGAAGCAGTGATAAATAATATTGACCTGTTGCCAAAACGTGACAAGGATTTAATTGTTTTAAAATATGAGCTTGAAATGAGCGATGAGCAAATTGGTGAAATCCTCGGAATAAAAACCAACAATGTCCGAATGACACTAAGGCGAAGTGTTCAGAAGCTTGCAAAACTCATCAACAAAAAGGGGGTTAAATAATGAACGACTACAATGAAAAAGTTATCAAAAACGTTCTTGATATGAAAAGGGCAGAAGAAGATGCCGAATTTTTGAAAGAAATTCAAGAGGCTAAGAATAACCCCGCTTTTAAAAAGAAAAAGAATGAAACCAAGCTTTTTATTAAAGAAGTTTCTAAAAGCAAAAATCACAGACCAATGCTTCGAGCTGCATCAATTGTTTTGGTTGTTGTGGCAAGCCTTGCTATTGTAACGGTAAGCGTTGAGGGCTTTGGTGAAAAGATTACCTCTTTCTTCTCAAATTTTGTCAGCTCGGATTATGCAGCTGTAGATGTTGATGAAGAAGATAACTTGTTTTCAGAATATAAGGGAATGTATGTTCCGACTTTTATCCCTGAAGGGTATAAGGTTGAAAGTGTCGTGAATGGTGAAGATATATTTGAACTTATATTAAAAAATAATAAAAAATGTATGGTGATTATAAGAGAACAAAGTTTAGATTTAAAATCCAATATTGACACAGAAGATGCCGATGCAGTTAAAGAAATTGAAATTAATGGAATGAATGGTCTATATGTAAAAAAAGGGCAAACAGAAAGAGTGGTTCTTGTTTCAGATGCAACAATGCTTTATATTACGGATAATGATAGTAATGTGGATTTAATTGGTTTTGCAGAGTTGATTGAAAAAAGATAATTTGTTACATTTTTCTCCAATGATTGTTATTTATGTCAATCAAAATGTAAAGGAGAAAGATTATGAAAAGAATTATTTCACTTTTATTAGTCGCTGTTATGGCTGTTACATCGCTTGGTGTATCGGTTTATGCTGCTGAAGCAAATTATGACGATTTGGTGGCTCCTTGTTACACTAACATTGACTCTGTTTCTGCAGGTCTTTCTGAAGGTGTTTTAGGCTTTGTAACTTGCACATCAAATTTCATCAGTTTTGATGATACCAAAACTTTTGTGCTTACCTGTTATTTGCAACGTACAGACGGAAGTTCAGGTTGGGTAAATTACAAATCTAAGTCTGAAACTTATAGCGGAATGGGTTCATACACAATAGAAAAATCCTGGTTTGCCCCTTCAGGCTATGCTTACAGAACATACACCAAGCTTCAGGTGAAAAATTCTGCCGGTACAGTTGTTGAAACAGCAACAAAAGCATCAGCTGTTTATTATAACTGGTAACTGAACAGCAATTGCATAAGATGCAGGGCTAATCCTGTGGGACGATCACCAAAAGGTGGTCGTTCCTTTTTTATAGAATAGAGAAAGACTTAAAACTCAGGCGGTAAGGGTGAGAAGGAAACAATGTGGATATTGCAGTTTTAAAATAATTATTTGAGTTGACAGTTTCCTCCTTTGGATTTATAATTAATATAAATCCAATATATTCGGAGGTGCAGTATGGCAACTTTAAAACTTATTTTAGCTTTTTTCCTTTCATTTTTTCAAATTCTTTCACCGGTAGGAGCACTTGTTGTGAATTTGGGTGAAGACAATTTTTTCAGCGAATGGTCGGTAACAGATGAATTTTCAGCAGATTATTGTGCAGAAATTGAAAAAGATCCCGACGAAGATTTTACTATTCTCAATCTTGCTGATCTTCAGCTCAAGGACGATTTGGTTTTTGAAGAAGAAGGCGAGAAAACAGTTGAAATGATTGATAATCTTGTCAAAGAAACTGATCCTGATCTTATCACTCTGACAGGTGACAATGCTTGGGGAACGGTAGCATATATTAACCTTGTTAAGCAGATTGATGCTTATGGTATTCCTTGGGCACCTATTATGGGTAATCATGACGGACAGTGCTGTATAAATGAATTCTGGGCTGCACATCTTCTCTTCAAGGCTGAGAACTGCCTTTTTGAATTTGGTCCTGAAAATATGGGTTACGGCAACTATATCATAAACATTACTGAAAACGGAAAAATTATACACACACTTTTTATGGTGGACACTCATGACGGTGCAGATTATACTCTTGAAGACGGTTCAACCATAGGTGGTTATGATCATCTTTGGGATAATCAGATTGAGTGGTACAAGTGGGCTGTGAACGGAATTTCAGAAATTGAAGGCCGCACTGTTGAAAGTTCAGTTTTTATGCATATCCCGGTTTGTGAATACAAAGATGCGTGGGTAGTCGCCAATGGCAGTGAAGAGATCGGAACACTTGCTCCCGAGCTTGCCCCTGAAGCTATCGGCGTTTCAGGTGAAGGAGTAAGCTGTCCGCCTGTGAATAACGGATTCTTTGATGTCTGCAAAGAGCTTGGAAGCACAAAAAACATATTTGCAGGTCATGATCATATAAATAATTTCCAGATTTATTATGAAGGCATCAGACTCAATTATATGCTCAAAACCGGATACGGTGCTTATTATGCTGACGGTTTTGTGGGCGGAACGGTAATATCAATCGGTTCCGACGGTGCAGCATATGCAGAGCATATTTATATGTCAAACTGATAGCGGAATTTGATTTGTTATAGTTTTACGGAACGGATACAAGTATTTTGGCATCTTGTGAAACACCGGACGCCGATGACATAGCATGTAAGATAGGTATAATTGCTTGTATTTTCTATTAGAAACCTTAATTTCTGTTGAAATATCAACAAAAATTAGGGTTTCTTTTTTATAAAAATATGCAGGTTTGTTGTGCAATTCAAATAATTCTTCTTTATTGATTTAATTTATGGTCAGAAATTTTGTTATTATTAACAAAAAATAGTGGGAATTTTTGAATGAGTTATTTTTTTGCTTATTATTGACAATTTGAAATTAAAGTGGTATTCTAATACCGTATAATACTGTAGTAGTATCTACAGGTTTATTCTAATTTGAAAAAAGGAGGAATTAACGTGCGTATTACTAAAAAAGCTTTAAGCGTTCTTTTAGCAATTGTTATGTTAATCACCGCTGTGCCTATGAGCCTCACCGGTTTTGCTGCCGATGTGTCAGTGGGTACAGAAGCAGAACAAGTTAACACGGCGCAGAGTGACACACTCATCAGACCTTCTGCTACTCTTACGGCTACTCCCGTTACAAGAGTTTGCGCCGCCACCACAAACCCGATGAAGGCAACAACCGGTGCAGGTTACACCGTTGCTGCAACCCCATCAGGTATTCCGCAGAACTCATACACTTATGCTGCTGCGGCTTATGCTGGTGAAACACCTACAGCCACAACAATCGTGTTTACACCCGGTATGGAAGTTACAGATGTTGCAATTTCTTGTAGCAATGCTAACATCACATACGGTGCATACACAGTTTCAAACAATGTTCACTCAATCACCGTTGCTGACGGTTGTAGTGCAACAGTAGGTGAAACACTTATCTTCACTGTTTCTTATAAGTATGTATATACTGATTCAGTTACAGGTAAGACCTATAACAGCGACAAAACATTTGAAACATCATGTTATTCTTATGTTGAATCTGTTCTCGAGCCCGCAGGTATTTATTCTTACCGCAGAACCAACAACGGTTGGGGTGGTACCATAGGTAGAACATACCTCAGCACATTCATCGTTGGTGAAGGCACATATTCTGAATCTGTGAATTATTCAGGTAGTGCAAACTTCAACGCAGGCGGTTTTACAGGCGATTACGGTAGAATGCTTGAAACATCAAGTGACGGTAACTCAAGACGTTACAATGCCGCTTACGGTGCTGACAATAACAGACCTGTTACCCATGTTTATATGGATAAAGGTTCTAACTCAACCCTTGCTGACCTTAACCTTCGTGTTCAGGCATGGGCAGCTAACCAGTCAGACGAAGATGACGAAATCCCTGAAGTAGGTTTTTACAATCTTTATGAGTACTCAGGTAATGTTAAGACCTATGACGGTGAAACCAAAGAAGATCCGTTGCAGGGAAGCAGTAACTCATCTGCTCTTGCAATGCAGAACCCGGCCGGTTCCTCTTTGAAAAAGTTCTATACCGGTACATCTTGGACTGTTCCTTTCACAGGTGCAGGCCCTGCCCAGGAAAATGCTGCTGCTGACACAACAGCAACATACACAATCGTTGTTGATATGCAGACAGCTGTTCAGTGGTCAGATGTATCTGTAAGACATTCTCATACAATCCACGTTACTGTTTTCAATAAGGCTAACCTTCTTGCTTCTATTCAGAAGGCTATGAACACCGAAGCTACAAATATGCTTGTTACAACAGGTGATGCAGACGGTAAGGGTTACAACCCACAGGAATGGTATTACCTTTCAGGTTGGCAGGCATTTGAGCAGGCATATAACAATGCTGTAGCTGTTTATAACAAGCCTAACACCACTCAGGCAAGCATCGATTCAGCAACAACAACCCTTGACAATGCTTACACAAACCTCGTTCTTAAAGAGGCTGATTACACAGAGCTTGATTATTGGGTAGGTCGTGCAAACGCTCTTGATTCAACCCTTTACACTCCTGCTTCATGGGCAAATCTTCAGACAGCTCTTGCTCAGTATCAGGATAACATCAACATCCTCTATCAGCCAAAGGTTGACCAGATTGCTCTTGACATTGAAACTGCAATCAACAACCTTGAGTATGCAGACGCTGATTACACTAAGGTTGATGAGCAGGTTGCTATTGCAAACGGACTTATCTACAGTGTTCAGGAAGATTACGGCATTACAGTTGAAGAATATTATTCAAACTGGGCAAACCTTGTTTCAGTTATCGAATCATGTGGTTACACTTATGATGAAGCTGAAGGTGAGTTCGTTCTCACAACAGTTTTAACAAAAGATAAGCAGTCAACAGTTGATACATACCCAACAACTATTGCTAATGCTATTACAGCCCTTAAGGTTAATAAGGCTGACTTCACTGAGACAGTTGCTGCAATGAATGCTTACACAACATTCAGAAGCGCAAACTCAAGCTACCTTGATTCAACATATCTTTCATCTCTTGATTCAGCTTATGCTACCGTTCAGGATTATTACAGCAGATCAGTTGATATCAGCTATCAGGATGAAATTGACAGTGCAGTAGCAACTCTTAACGATTTGCTTGACAACCCTGTTTATAAGGCAGCTAACTACACTGCAGCAGATGCAGCTATCGCAAAGGCTGACGCTCTTGTAAGAGATGACTACAAGGATTTGACAGCTGTTGATGAAGCTTATGCAGCTCTTGAGGCTCTTTACGGTCTTGATGCAAGATACCAGTCAGACATTGACACAGCAGTTGCAAACCTCAATGCTGCTATCAAGGCTCTTGAGCTCAAAGAGGCTGACTATACAGCAGTTAACGAGGCAGTTGCTGCAGTTGAGAACAAGAAATTAGAAGTTCAGACCAGATATGGTATGGATGCATCTGTTTACTATTCAAACTGGTCAGCAGTTGAAACAGCAGTTAACAATGTTGTTTACGGTCTTCCTTATGACCAGCAGACAACAATTGATGCTTATGCAGCAGCAATCAATGCCGCTTTAGGCAACCTTAAGGTTGCAACAGCTGATTATTCAGAGCTTAATGCTCTTGAAACTCAGGCTTATGCTATCCTTGAAAATGAAGCAGACTACACTACCGCTTCAATCGAAAACCTTACAAATGCACTCTTCGCAGTTACATCATACTCACTCACCATTGACCAGCAGTCAACCGTTGACCAGTGGGCAGCTGATATTGATGCAGCTATAGATGCTTTGGAATATGTTGACGCTGACTATTCAGCAGTTACAGCAGCTATCACAGCCGCTAACGCTAAATTGGCAGAAAGTCAGACTTTTGCTGACGCTCACAACGGTGTTCAGTATTACACTGCAGGATCAATCGCAGCAGTAAACAACGCTATTAACGCAGTTGTTTACGGTCTTAAGAAAGACAAGCAGGCTACTGTTACAGGTTATGCAACAGCTATTAACAATGCAGTTGCAGCTCTCGCATATGGTCCTGCAGACTACACCGAGGTTGAAGCTGCTAAGTTGAGAATCCCTGCTGACCTTTCAATTTACACTGATGATTCAGTTGCAGCATTGAACGCAACACTCAGCTATTCAACATCATACACAACCAACCGTCAGTCAAAGGTTGATGAAGTTGCAGCAGCAATCAATGCCGCTGTTGACGGACTTAAAGCTAAAGGCTTGGATTATTCAAATTATGATGCAGCCCTTGCAAAGCTTGAGGCAAACACCGAGTACAATACCGGCGTTTATACTGATGAAAGCGAACAGGCTGTTGCAGATGCTAACACAGCAATCACAACATGGCTTGCAGCAGAGGAAAGAGACATTAACGATCAGGCAGAGTTTGATGCTCTTGTAGCAACATTTGATGCTAAAATTGATGCTCTTACTTACAAAGCAATCGACACAACAGCTTATGATGAACAGGTAGCAAGAATTCCTGCAGACACAAGCGCATACACAGCAGACTCAGTTCAGGCTGTAACAGATGCAAAGGCTGCAGCAGATACATTCCTTGCAGGTGATGTAAACATTACACATCAGGCACAGCTTGATGCACTTGTTGCAACACTCAAAACA
>JAFTXJ010000019.1 GCA_017461625.1 Clostridia bacterium | reverse complement strand
TCTATTAATTTCACATACGGTTTATAGTCAGCCCAAGGTACAGGATAATAATATGGTATACTGTTGTTGTTTATGGCGTAATCATTCATCTCACCGTAACCGCTTATTGTAAGTTTTCCGCTTGTTTCATCAAAGCTCCATTTTGAATTTTCCCCACAAGTGCCGGATATAACCATTTCCTCAGCAAAAGACACAACCACAAGGTTAAACGCACATAACATTGCGAGCAAAATCGAAATACTCTTTTTTAAAAAATTTTTCATAACAATCTCCCTTTTTAAACATCAATTTTATAAAAAACACTTTTTCAGCTTGTTGATAAGCCACATTATAACTACATTTGCTTGATAAAACTCGTCCATATAGGGGGAATCGACAAATGAAATATCTCCGTTGCCTTCATCAGTTATAAAGTCATCATCAAGCTCTGAATCACCTGAACTTTCGTCGGTTGCTACACCTGTAATTTCTTTTGAACTAACTCTAATACATTCATTCCTCAAAACACCATCTTTGATATAACTGCTGATTTCTGAATCCAAATCATCAGGCCACTGAGTAAAGCTATAAGAAAGAGATGAAAAATGGAAATCACTTACCTTCATTTCGTTGATAAAATTCAGAATGTAGTTATAGCTCAAATCATCATAGATAACTATTTCGTCTTCAAATAAAAGTTTTAATTCTCCGTTGAGTTGATTTCCTAAATGAAATCTGACTGTTTTGTAACCATCGGCAACAAGAGCAGTCTGAGCTTGTGAATTTAGTTTTGTAATAAAATGCAATCTTAAATCATTATCTGAAAAAGCATTTGAAAATGTCAGCGTATCAGAAAGAACCGTTACTATTGCTAAATTACTGCACCCTTTAAAAGCTTGCTCACTAATTACACTTACGCTTTCTCCCAAATATATCTCCTTAAGATTTGAAAAATCGCTGAAAGCATTTTTTCCTATAGAGGTAACGCCATCTTCAACTTTAACATATTCAATTGTGTTTTTTAAATTTTCCCAACCACAATAATCATCTTTAATGCGCCCCTCACCGCTTATGGCAAGAGCTTTATGTTCTTCATCATAAGACCATTCAACTTTTTCTCCGCACAAACCTGAATACTGAATACAACCGGCTGTTACTTTGCTTTTATCCAAACCACTAAATTCAGCAGAAACCTTATCCCATTGCTCTTGTGTACCTGTGTAATTAACAGTATCAATTTCACCACAACCGACAAAAGAACCAAATGCCACTTTTTCCAGACTGTAAGTGAGTGTTAATTCTTTCAATGATGAACAGTTTTTAAAAGTACCTAATCGGATTTTTGACATGCTATCGGGTATATCAACGCTTTTAACTGATTTACACTTGCTGAAAGCAAATATTCCAATGTCGGTCACGCTGTTTGGAATAACAATTTCGAACAAAGAACTGCATCCTCTGAATGCACACGGCCCGATAAAAGTTACACCATCAGGTATTTCTATACTTTTTAATGACCTGCAATACTTAAAAGCATTGGCACCTATAGAATTCACGGATTGAGCAATTGACACATTTTCAAGAAACATGAAATAATCAAAAGCACGGTTGCCTATAGAAGTTATTCCTTGCGATATTACTATACTCTTCACTCGAAACATCAAGCTGTCCCAACCTGTATAGTTGTCATCTATCGCTCCGTTACCAAATATAGAAAGTTCTTTGCTCATTTTGTCATAAGACCAATTAACACCTTCACCGCAGGTGCCGGAATCGCTCAAATCCTCTGCAAAAGACACAACGGTAAGATTAAGTGCACACAGTATTGCAAGAAGAAAAGCAACACCTTTTTTAAATAAGTGTTTCATTTTAACTTCCTTTCGTTTAACAAAACTTTTGAATATAAGGCAAAAATAACCCATAATTATTATACAGATTTTTGCGGTTTCGGTACATCCAACGCCCCGAAACCGCCTTTTAAGGGCCTGAAATTGGTAATTTTTCTTTTTTTACCCATTTTAGCACTATCAATACACTATGTCAAAAGGTGTATTACAAGAGAATTGTTGTATACATATCTTCTAATTACCTGAAGGTGATATGATAAAAAAGAATACATAGAGCTGATAGAATAAAAAAACACACAAACCGCTACGTAACGCCCAATTAAATAAGCCCCCTTAAACCTCGTTGCTTTGCATCGGGGTTTATGTTTTTTAGGTGTAAAAATTATATTTATGACATGCATCAACTATTAAGCGTTGTCACTTCACTACAAAATTAAAGCACGACATCAATTTTGTAGTGTTTTTTATAATATTTGTCAAAATTTAAATTTTTTTTAGAAAAAACATCCGAAAATTGTTTTAAAATCCAAAAAATCAAATCTCATCTTACATGTTCAAAATAGAAAGCTTCGAAAAATTTCAAGCTTTACTATTTTACAGAAAGTGAGAAGATTTAATGAATAAATCATTCTTTGACAAGAAACTTATCGAAAAAGTAAAAGCTGCAGGATGGCAGCAACTTGATGTCGGTGAAACACGTCGAAAAGACCTTAATGAGCTATGTGCTGTCTTTATGAAAGCACAACCACTTGCTGACAGGATTGATTTGTCAGCAAAAGAATTTGCCGAAAAACCTGAAATATCAACGATTTTCGGTTCACCCAAAGATAGTGTAATGGAAATATTTGAGAGTGAGGGAGGTGGTTGTTATTCTTTTACTAACACTCTCTCTTCAAGCTCATCACTATGTGATGATTACCTTTCAATCAGTTCTTCTTTCTTAGACAATTTAAGGGTGTGTTCTAATCATAATCTTTGTATTAAAGCTGATGTTTGTTGGACAGGTAATTCTGAACTTATTTCTTATAATTTATCTTTTATTTTTAATAATTATTATTTTAATTTTATTTATTTTCCTTTTACCGATATTATTAACAAGTTAAGCATTGATTTAATGCTTGGTGTTATATTTGATTTTTTTAAAGTCAATCGTCTTGACAGACGTGTGAATAAATATAAATATATCCCTTCTCTTAATGATGCCGGCAATCCTATTGTTTGTGTTTCTTCATCTTTCAATGAAGCTAAAATTAAAGCTAAATATGTTTTTAACATATCAGATAATAAACCTTTATCTATTAGTTTAAATAGTATTGAGAAAGATTGTTTGAAGGATTATAAATCAGTAATTTCTTTTATTGATTCTGATGTTGAACCTTTAAATGTTACTCTTCTTCTTGACCATGGATTGAGGTTCATTTCTTTTGTTGATAATTCTAAACCCTATATTGATTTATTACGTTCTTCTGATAGTTTATTTGAGCATAAACACGGTTTGTGTTCAAGTCGTCCTATTATAAGATGTTTTAATTCTCTTTATAATAATGGTTTTAATTATATTTATTATGTTAAATTTAACATTCGTGATGTCTGTCTCCACAGTATTCTTGGTGATAACTATACCACTGAAGATTTAGGACGTATCTCTTCCTGTAAGATTTTCAATTATTCCGACAGTAAATTCAAGGACGGTTTTATTAAAGTTCTCGATAAATATTTAGAAGCTTTTCCTGACAGATTTTTGAATTTTTGCTCTATACAAAATTTCTATCATTTGTTTTACATGTCACGTATATGGGGCTTTAATCGTAGTATTGGCACTACGATAACTTCCTCTGCGTGCAAACTTGCTATGAATAAAATTTCTGAATTTCTTGGTTGTGAATCTAAAGGCGATTATCTTGCCATTTATAGTGGTTTATCATATAAAAGCGGTGTTTTGAAACGTAGCGAAAGTGATAAGTTCTACCGTAAAAGTCGTTACAGTGCTTTAAGTGATGATTGCGATATTATTCAGAAATATTCATCATTATCTTTCCGCGGTGGTTTTAATGGTTGTTTCAATGTTGTTAAACATAATGGTTATAATACTTATGATGTCGATATCGCATCGGCCTACCCTACAGGTATGTTTCTCGTGCCCGGAATTGATTGGTCTAATCCTATACAACAGACTTATCGAGACGTTTACCTTACATTGGATGATTTTAAATCTGATGATGGTAATATTGATTTAATGACCCCTATCTTTGTTAACTGTACATATGAATTCCCTGAGGATTGTCTTTTCCCGAATCTTCCCCATTATAAGGAAGATGATAGTGATGCACCGTGTTATCCTTTGTGCGAGAATCACAATACAGGTGTTTACTGTTGTGGTGCTGAACTCTATACCGCTTTAAAAATGGGTGCCAAAATCAAAGTAATCAACGGCTTTAAGTGTAATGTCCTTCGTAATGCTGATGGTAATATTGTTTATCCATATCGCGATTTGATTTTCAATTTAGTTAAAGCCCGTGGTTACAGTGAATCCAACTATGGCAAGAAGTGTCTTGAGGCTAAGCTCCTTAAATTCATAGTCAATAGTCTTTACGGCAAGGTAGCTCAGAATGTTAGTGATATGTTTGTTACAGGTTTTAACTATTCCGATAAGCGTGAAAGCGAAATAACAAATAACGCAAGTGCTTCACTTCTGACATCATTAGTCAGGTCTGTTCTTTTCAGTGCTTTTAATGATATTCATCGTAATGGTTATACCGTTTATTCAGCCACAACAGATGGCTTAATTACGGACATGCCTTTTAATTTGTTCAAGTCTCAACCATTATTCGGTTTCCGTAAGCTTTTAGAATCTGCTCGCTCTGTAATCAGTGATAACGGTGACAGTTCTGTTTGGGTAATCAAACATGAACAAGACGATTTGCTTAATTTATGTACGCGAGGAAATGCAAGTCTCATCGAAGAGTCTTCACTTAATTTAGGCGGTGTTTTCGCTAAGAATGGTTTATCTTCTGCGTTCCCTGAACTTCCTAAAGAGTGTCTTAAAAACCGTGAGGCTTTTGTTAAAGCCTGCGTTTCACGTGAAGGAAAACTCAGTACACCGCGCAAGTCTTATACACCTCTATCCAAAGTCAAGGATGGTATTATTTATACTGTTTCCGAACACAAAGCTGATATTTCAATGGACTTCGATATGAAACGAAAGCCTTTGTTGAACACACTCAAATCTGTTAATGTAACAATCGACGGTGAAACCTTTGAATTTGCGACCATCGACACCGTTCCCTTTAAAAACAGCGAAGAGTTTTATCTGTATCGCAAAGTTAAAAAAGACGTCCCTTGTCTTCGTACGATTTCTGATTGGAAGAAATTTTTCGCCTTGATTGATGCACACGAAAAAGGTAAAAGTGGAATTGTTCCAAAATCCTCAGATGGTTTAAATTTTAAAATTCTTAAGGATTGTATTTCCGGTTTTAAAGCTGGCAAATGGGATATCCCTTATCTTTCAAACAAATCTTTAAAAGTTGCTGATAAGGTTGATTGGATTCAGGGTTTTAACTCATCAACTAAACATACCTTTACCAAAAAGATTTGGGAAAAATGTTCTGAACGAAAGAATCAGGACAATCTCCTCGCATTCGAAATTCTGAAACCAACTCTAATAAAACTCGGCGCTGTTATCCCTGAATAAAGCTACAACCCCTGCACAGTTAATTCTGTGCAGGGGTTCATCATTAATTCACTTTATTTTGAAACAATTTCGTCCTCTATAATCGTTTCCTCAGTTACTGGCATATTTTTTCTAAGCTTTTCTACCGTTTTGTAAACTTCAAAATAATTTTTATTAATTATAGATTCTGCAATGGCATCTTTCAATAATATCTCGAACAATATTATAACAAATGACCATAGTGTCCACTCGCCTAAGTTTACACCATTCATATATGGAGACAAGTCAGAAGCTATAAATAAGTATATAAGCATTAGAGATAATACAAAATAATAAACATAAAAGAATATTCTTCTCCATTTCCTTTGTTTATTCAACTTCTTTTTTATTAAGCAAAACTCAACTACATTTTCAAAATCGTATACTGTAGGAGTTTCTTTTTTGAGTTTTTCGCAAACTTTATTATAATCAAAATCAAACTCAGAACACAGCTCAGCTAACTCATACCAAAAATCTCCCATATTAATTAAGTTTTCGCTTTCGCATTTAATGATAGCATCGAAAATATTAGTTATTGTATTCAAAATAGAAAACACAAAAGTTAATACTCCAAGAATAGTGGCTATTGTCAGTGTATCATCTTTAAATATAAATGTTCTTATTAACGCTAATACAAATACTGCCAAGAAAAATACGGCATTGAATGCATTACTTTTATTAAAAAATGTTCTCATTATGTATTATCTGCACTTCTTTCATTTTACGTCATTTATATTTACTCGGTAACCTTCTTTTTTGCAGAAAGCTCTTTTTGCTTTTTGTTAAACTCCTCGTAAATATCATCATATTCTTTATGTTCTCTCAACAAAACAATTGTAAGCATTTCATTGTAAACCATATCACAGAGAGATATAGCCTCTTTCTGCGTAAGACCCTTGAACACTTCGCTTTCCCATTTTCCTGTTTTGTTGTTGTGTCGTATATGAAGGTTATTCAAGACATTGCCCGCTTTTTTCACAAGTGCTTTAATATGCTCATCCTTCTCGTTTTTATCATCTTCAATATTCAGATTGGTGGCAAGATAAGCAAGCGTTTTTCTCTTTTCAGACAATGACAATTCTTCACGAACATACCTTATGAGTTCCCACTGAACATCTTCGTCCTCACATAAATCCACTACTTTTTCAAGTGGTGCATTTTTAGGATAAATTATGACACGGTCTTTATACTCACGAGCAATAAGACCCATTCGTTTTTCAAGGGTCTTTATCAAAAAAATAAATACGGTCTCAAATGCACTGGTATATCTAATTCCTTGTCTGTTATAAAGCTCATCGCCACTATCAAAATATAGTTTTATAAAGTTTTCCATAACTTCTAAATTATTAATTATGTGTTCTTCTTTTATAAAACTTTCCTTTATTGTTATTGCAGTTTCAGCTTTTTCCAAGAATTCATCTAAATCAAGACAAGTTTGGCGATATTTCCAATTTTGAAACAAATGCTCCTCAACAAGCTCATATAAACTCCAATAAATATAACCTGTAGAAAAATACGCTTCATCCTGAAACAAACTATTAATCTTCTCTATTTCAGATTTTACATCATAGTTTTCTTCTACTAATTGAAAAATGTTCTTTCTTGCCATTGAGTCATTGTCCTTTCAATTCCTTTATCTTCTTCACCAAGTCCAACTTCTTCTTTGGTTATTTTTCGAGTCGGGCAATTTCTTTTTTAACTTCAATATAAATGAATACAACAAACTATATCATATTATAATACAAGCAAATCTTTTTTTCAACAGTTTACCATCGCTTTAAGTTCACCTTTCAGGACTTTAAAATGCTCAACGGATATTTCCGCTGAGCATTGGTTTTCATATTAGATTGCTTGTTTTTATACAGCCAAAAGGTAATTGGTAAGGGTTTCAAGGCGCCAGTGAGAAAGGTGAAAAACACTCACCATATAAACCGCCAACCTGTCATATTCGACCGGAAGGCCATCAGCAAGAGCTTTTCTCCTATTATCACCACGAAGTTTGTAAACTCCTTTTGTGTCCTCAAACGGAAAGTGGCGTGGCTTTCCGGTATGTTTGTCAATATTGTATAAGTTCCAACGTTTAATTAGTTCGCCACGAAATTTGAATGCAGTAGCTGAATCTTTTTCATAATCACCGGTATGCAATTGATTGTAGTAATACCAATACGCCCGTTGTGATTGCAGTTGGCGCAATCTATGAAGGTCCATATTTTTAGAAAAGTCTGATTCTTTGAATAGTTTTTCTGTGCTATCTGGTGTTTTAAAATAGTTTTTGATGAAATCCACATCTTCAGGCAGTATGCGTTGCAGTTGATATTTTCCGCCCTTGCCTCGCATCACCTCCACACACCAATATCCTGATTCATCTTGTTTGAAATTGTTAAGTCTTAGATTTTTTAATTCGTTTCTTCGTATGCCGACTTTAGCCTGAAAATTTGCAACTAATGAATATTTGTCATTTTCAAACTGTTGGTCTGACCTTTTGTATTTGTCAGGTCTATTCCTGCTTCTTACATTTTCCGAAACTTTTCTTGACGGCTTTTCAATTTGGCTCATCGGTGTTTGAAAGTAAGCACAAACCGGCGCTATGTAAGAATGAATCGTTGACGGTGTTTTTTTCTCTTTTACAAGAATTTCAACATAATCCTGAATATGGTCTATACACTCTTCTTCAGATTTGACATTATATTTTTTTCGACAAAAATCAATGTATTTGGCAAAGTTTGATTCATAAGTCTTTCGTGTCGCATCGTTTTTATATTGTTGAAAAAACGGGCGGGCGTTATCAATAAGAACTTGTTTCATCGATTTTTTATTCTGCTGTTTTGTGTTTTTCTTTTTTCTGCGCTGCGTTGTTCGAGACATTATATCACCTCTTTAAATTTAATTTTGTTTGTGTTCGAAATACAGGTCGCAAACCAACCTCCACTTGTTCAACGTTCTGTGGGCACAAAGGCAGGAGTAATACTCTCCTCAAACAGGGGAACAGTGCTGTTTGCCAAAACTCAACGAATGAGTACGCACTAAAAAGTGCGATTTATTAAGTCTGCCTTTTTAAAATAAATCCTTCTTAAAAATGTCGTTACAAGCCTATTTGGTTTTTCCACAAGAAACTTTTGGAAAAACCATTAGGCTTGTCTTACTTAAAGCAGACCATATGGCTGCTTCCGAGGAAAAAATGAAAGGAGTAGCAAAAAACTCGGAAGCAGCCGTTCATCGACTTTGCGATGAACAAAAATGGCTTCATAACCGCGGAAAGAAAGGAAAATGGTCAGATAAAAACCGCGTCGCCATCTTTTAACTCTTATTAACTTGATTACACTATACACTATTAATATGTAATATATTTCAAAAACGAATCAGAATCAAAAAATCTCTCTGCTAATTAAAGCGGAGAGATTCGTTTTTATTTTGTCTAACATATTCTTTTTGAAATTAATTGTTGAAAGGAGTTTTAAAAATGTTGTGATTTCTTTTTTAGAAAGCAAAAAAATCTAAAATCAAGTAAGGAGAGTTTTATTAAATGAAAAAAGAATATCTTCCATCTATAGTTTATGAGATTGAGCCCTGCGAGTTAAAAGGCATTTTTGAATGGGACCAAAACCAGATGCAACTAAGGCTTATTTGTAACAAAAGTCAAAACGGAGTTACTGTCTTTGCACAAATACAAAAAGGCAAGCATACTTACAACGCTAAAGTTATCCACTTGATAGGACCAGAAGATACGACCTCTTTAGAAGCCGCAATTATAATGTTGCTTAAAAGCGGCATATTCGATTTCGATAAACTTTTCGAAGAGGCCTTACAAAGAAAATAAGAAAGTAATATTAAATGAGTCTGACTTAGAAATCAAGCCAGACTCATTTTTTTCGCCAGAGTAATTAAGACGGTTTTAAAACAATCTCTCTTTTTTCGCTTTGTCATATTCAGGTAAAAGCTAAAAGTATAAGAAAGTTGAACTTTCACTTTTTGCCTTTTAGCTTAATGTGAAAGAAGCGAAAAATTGTCAGAGTATCGTTGTATTTCCACCAAAAAACAGCACAAAAGACTCATTTTTTAAAAAATTTTTTATTTTTTTGATAAAAATGGTCCAAAAATTGTTTTAAAAAGCAATTCAGTCTCTGAGGAATTACATATTTACCATGAAATTAAAAATCGCGTACTAATGTTACACCGATTGAAATTTCAAAAAAATTTATTAGAAGGAGGAATTCCATGAAGAATTCTAATCACAAAAATCAATCAAATTCATACACCTTTCCACATCAGCTTGTTTATACCGTTCCACAGCTTGCCAAGCTCTTGCAGGTTAACCCTCAGTTTATCCGCGATTTAGTAGCAGCCGGATTATTAGTCCCGGGTAAATACGGTCAAATTAAGTTTGATTATCACGAAGTTGAGCGTTTTCTCGACGAAGTTAAAGGTATGGATTTTACCGACCCCCTTTTTGTT
Source organism: Clostridia bacterium (assembly GCA_017461625.1). Lineage (GTDB taxonomy): Bacteria > Bacillota > Clostridia > Oscillospirales > Acutalibacteraceae > CAG-488. The sequence goes on along the minus strand of JAFTXJ010000019.1, from coordinate 66,493 downwards.
AAGGAATTAGCACATTAAGAACATCGATAAAACTATTTATTATTATAAAGTATGTTAATAACAGAAAGGACTAATACAATGAATAAGTCAAAACTTCCACAGGTGCATACATTAAAACGCGGCAAAAAATACTCATACTATTTCGAAGGAATTCCTGTTGACGGTAAAAGAACACGAATTACAGGCAGTGGTTTTTCTTCCGAAGCTGATGCCTTTGCTGAAGGAGAACTTAAGAGAAATCAATATTACGGAATAAGCGACGAAAGCTCAAGTGAAGACGACACCCTAATGTCATTTCAAGATTTCGTAAAAAAAGAGTGGTTGCCTAAACGTAAAAAGCTTAAAAAATGGTCGCTCGAAACAACTCGTTACTATAACAAGCTGTTTGATAATCACATATTTCCCCAAATTGGCGAATATCCTGTTTCAAGTTTAACTACAGAAATACTTCAGGATATGATTGACAGTATCTATTATTTTGAGAACCGTTCTTTAAATACTGTCTCTCACATTCATTCTCTTATGCTTAATGTGATGGAATACGCAACAAATCACAAATACAACAATCGCTTCTTCAAAAATGAGTTTGCCGTGCCAAAAGCTGATTTTGACATTGAAAATCTTTCACCTCATCGCACTTCTATCCCCTCAGATGCACTCGATAGAATTTTCGCCCGTTTTCCCGAAGGTTCACCCGCTTTCCTGATAATGGCAATTTGCTTGTTTACCGGTGCTCGAGTCGGTGAGGCCGCTGCATTAGCTATAGAAGACTGCGACTTTGATAACAACACTATAACAATTCAGCGCCAGTTTCCTGATAATATGTATGGATACACCAAGTTGCCTAAGTACAACTCCATAAGAACGGTTCCGATGTGCTCGACTCTCAAAGGATTATTATTGAATGCCGTTGAAGAACGAAACAAAAACCAAAACAAAAAGAAAATGAAAAATAGCTATCTTCATACATACTTCACCAAGGTTCCTCACAGCATTGAATTTAAAAACACTCAGAGCTTGCACTCAATGAGTTATGAAAAAGGTGATTTTGAGCTTCATTTTTTGTGTGTCAACCAAAGAGGCAAACCTAACACACCTCATGTTATGAAACATGCGTCAAGAATAATTCACGGATTCAAATGTGACCACAAACACAAAAATGTTGAAAATCCTCTCTATGCAGAATTCAAAACACATTGTTTAAGGCATACCTTTGCTACATTTCTGCACACACAATCAATTGACCCCATTTCTATAAGTGCAGTTTTAGGACACAAAAGAACAGCTATCGAAGGTGCATCTAAAACAACAACCACTTACATTCATATCAGTGATGAAAAGATGAAAGAAATAGAAAAAGTTATTGACAACATTTACAAATTTAAAGATGGCGTTCTTAAAAACGCTATACCTAAGGATGGCGAATAGCCATCCTTTTTATTTAGTGCTTTAGCTTTTACGACTACCTAAGATGCTGTATTTTGGTACCATTGGACTACAAATGGCTACAAAATGGCTACAATTTTTCATTTTTTTGCAGTCACATACAAAAATTAAGAGCTCTACCTCAAAAGAGATAGAGCTCGTTTTTGTTGATATATAAGGGTTTGAGCTTATTTAGAAGCAAGTTCCACTGCACAAGCGCATGCAACTGTCATACCCACCATCGGGTTGTTACCTGCACCGATGAGACCCATCATCTCTACGTGTGCGGGAACTGATGAAGAACCTGCGAACTGAGCATCTGAATGCATACGGCCCATTGTGTCTGTCATACCGTAGGAAGCAGGACCTGCTGCCATATTATCGGGATGAAGTGTACGGCCTGTGCCGCCGCCTGATGCAACTGAGAAATAGTTAACGCCGTTTTCGTTACACCATTTCTTATATGTGCCTGCAACAGGATGCTGGAATCTTGTGGGGTTGGTTGAGTTACCTGTAATAGAAACACCAACATTTTCAAGGCGCATGATTGCAACACCTTCGGGAACGTTGTCTGCACCGTAGCATCTAACATTAGCTCTTGGGCCGTCCGAATATGCCTTCTCTTCAACAACCTTAACTGTTTCTGAGTAAGGATCAAATTCAGTTTTGCAATATGTGAAACCGTTGATTCTTGAAATAATCATAGCAGCGTCTTTGCCAAGACCGTTAAGGATAACTCTCAAGGGCTTTGTTCTAACCTTGTTAGCGTTAAGAGCAATTTTGATAGCACCCTCAGCAGCTGCAAATGATTCGTGACCTGCAAGGAAGCAGAAGCACTCTGTTTCGTCAGAAAGGAGCATTTTGCCGAGGTTACCGTGACCGAGACCAACCTTACGGTTGTCAGCAACTGAACCCTTGATGCAGAATGCCTGAAGGCCGATACCGATAGCTGCAGCAGCATCGGCAGCCTTTGTGCAACCTGTTTTAATAGCGATAGCACAACCTACTGTGTAAGCCCAAACAGCGTTTTCAAAGCAGATTGGCTGAGTTTCTCTAACGATTTTATCGCAATCGATACCCTTTGCAAGAGTGATTTCTTTACATTCTTCAATTGAAGAAATACCGTATTCAGCGAGAACAGCATTGATATTGTCAATACGTCTCTCATAGCTTTCAAATAATGCCATTGTAATTACCTCCTCTTACTTATTCTTTTCTTGGGTCGATGTACTTAACAGCGTCAGCAAATCTGCCGTAAGTACCGATTGCCTTATTGTATGCGTCGTTGGGAGTGTCACCCTTCTTGATGAAGTCAGTCATCTTGCCGAGAGAAACGAACTCATAGCCGATAACCTGATCATCACCGTCAAGAGCAAGGCGGGTTACATAACCCTCTGCCATTTCAAGGTAACGAACGCCCTTAACTTTTGTACCGTACATTGTACCAACCTGTGAACGGAGACCCTTACCGAGGTCCTCAAGACCTGCACCGATTGAAAGACCGTCATCTGAGAAAGCAGACTGTGAACGGCCGTAAACGATCTGAAGGAAGAGCTCACGCATAGCAGTGTTGATAGCGTCACAAACGAGGTCAGTGTTGAGAGCTTCAAGGATTGTTTTGCCGGGGAGAATCTCTGCAGCCATAGCAGCTGAGTGAGTCATACCGGAACAACCGATTGTTTCAACAAGTGCCTCTTCAATAATACCTTCTTTTACGTTGAGTGAAAGCTTGCAAGCGCCCTGCTGAGGTGCACACCAGCCCACACCGTGTGTGAATGCGGAAATATCCTTAATTTCATAAGCCTTAACCCATTTGCCCTCTTCGGGGATAGGAGCAGGACCGTGGTTAGGACCCTTGGCTACACAGCACATTTCCTGTACTTCACGTGAATAGTTCATAATATTTAACTCCTTTCGGTTTGATACCTCTCGACGGTCAACGGGACCGCCGTTGTCCAATCTATAGTATTATACCAATGTGTTAATAATTTATCAAGAGTTTTGGCAATTTTTTTCAAAAAGATTTGATAAATAGGTTTATTTCAGTCTTTCAGTCTTGTTCGGGAGGGCACAGAGACCCTCCCCTACAGATTGCTGTTGTGAGCCATGTAAGGTGCGGCAATTTTCGACGCACCAAAAAATATAACCAACGGAATGTCGACAAGCACCATTCCTTACAAATGATGCGTGAAAATTGTAGGGTCAATTCACGAATTGACCGCTGAGTATGACAAGGGGCTTGCTCCTGCCGTCTTTTGCGGAATATTACGGCTCCCTCTGATGAGGGAGCTGGATTTTGCGTAGCAAAAGACTGAGGGAGAGATAGTGTTTTTTCTACTACCCCTCCGTCATTTTCTTGCGAAAATGCCACCTCCCCTGACAAGGTGAGGCTTATAAACTGAGCCACTAATTTTATATTCTCACATATTCTCCACTCTTAAATCTGCGCCATTGCTATTGTTCCAACTGCTTCGATAACTCATCTACATTGTCATACAGCCAGTCAAGCAACTTGTTAATCAACTTTGCTAAGGGTTTATAACCTTCAGCCATATCAGCGTACTCATCAGGTCTGTAATTACACATACAATGCCAAAAATAAAACATATATGGCATCGCTTTAATATCATAATCTGTCAACGGAAAATTTTCTGTAAATTTAAGGATATATTTTTTCAATCCTTCTGCATCAATTCTCCCCTCGGCACAGGTTGGACTTGAGAAAGCATAGGAGGTTATAACATCCAAGCATACCGGCAAACAACAAGCAGAACTCCAATCAATAACAGTAATATCATTGTTATTGATAATAGTCTGACCGATATGAAAATCTCCGTGTGAATTTACATAAGTCAGATTCCTTGTATTGATATGAAATTTCGAAATTCTTTTGAGATGCCGTATCTGTTCTTCCCATATCGGTACGGTATCAAAATCTCCGTATTTTTTTGCCCGAATAAGCTCTTTTTTATACTGAAATCTTTTTCGGTGAGCTGTTGCAGACTTGCAGAAACTTTTATCAAATCTTATCGGTAGTTCTCCATAATCCTTCAACAATAACACTGACTGCCCCAAAAAATCAGCAGATTTATCCAAAAACCATTGAGGTGCAGTATTCACTGACAAGGTTTCGCCTTCAACAAACTCCTGAATTGTAAATTGAAAATCAGATTCTTTCACAACATACTTGCCTTTTTTATTCTTTAGAAATCTTGCAACCTTTAGTCCGTGCTCGTAAAGATATTCAGTAACATTGCCTTCATTATTCACATTTTTCATATATAAAGGCAATACTTTAACTATGTATTTACCTGTATCAGTGTCAATTAAATATATTTCTGTTCCAAAGTGACTGTCAAGAAGCTTTACACTTAATACACTTAAATTATAATTTTCTTCTATTAAATGATAATTCATCATTGTTTCTCCAATATATAGATGTATTTTAGTTGTTAAAAGTTGAAAATGGGCGCAAAAATGCCGCAGAAAGCAACCATAATACTGGATACCTTCTACGGCTGATTTTGGGCAAAAAAAATAACACACCCTTTGAGTGTGCTACAACCGAATGTTATAGTATTCACGAAAGGTTACTTTAAAATGGCACAACAACAAAGAGGTATGCACCTCGGTAATTGTTGGCACCCATATTCAGTTTAAAGCTTAATTACCTCATTAAAAACTTTCATACCGTTTTCTCCTTTCGTAATCTGCAAAAGCAGATTGTTTGAATGTATTGTAGCACGAACATTATTGCAAATCAATAATGTTATAAAAATATATTTTCGGTAGGCACAGTGAATATCAAATCGGTAGCCTATTACAAAAAGCCATCGGTTTTGAGATAACCGATGGCTTTAATTTTATTCTTCTGTGGTTTCTGTTGCTTCTTCAACTGTTTCAGCAACTTCTTCAGCTGCTTCTTCGGGCTTTTCTTCTTCAACAACAAGAGTGCCTTCCATAAGCTGCTTGAACTTTTCACCGTCAATTTTTTCAAACTTCATAAGATAATCTGCAAGCTCGTCAAGTTTGGGCATCTGAGCGTTGAGGATATCTTCAGTTCTCTTATAGGCGTTGGTGATAATTGATTTAACTTCTTCATCAATTGCATTGGCAGTTGATTCGGAATAATTCTTAGAATGACCGTAATCACGACCTAAGAAAACCTCACCGCTTGATGAATATGAAATCGGGCCGAGCTTTTCGCTCATACCGTATTTGGCAACCATTTTTCTTGCGATGTCAGATGCACGCTCAATGTCGTTTGATGCGCCTGTAGAAATATCACCCAAAACAAGCTGTTCGGCAACACGGCCGCCGAGGAGAACAACAAGCTCGTCAAGCATACTGTTCTTTGACATATAGCTCTTATCCTCAGTTGGAATTGACATTGTATAGCCGCCTGCCATACCTCTTGGGATAATTGAAACCTGATGAACAGGGTCCTGACCCGGAAGGCAATAGGTAGCAACAGCGTGACCTGCCTCGTGATAGGCAGTAAGACGCTTTTCTTTATCGCTGATTTTACGGGATTTTTTCTCAGTGCCGACAACAACCTTGATTGTTGCTTCTTCAATATCTTCCATCGTGATAGCTTTTTTATTATGGCGGGCAGCAAGGAGGGCAGCTTCGTTAAGAAGATTTTCAAGGTCTGCACCAACAAAGCCTGCTGTTGAGTTTGCAATCACCTTAAGGTCAACGTCGGGAGCAAGAGGCTTGCCCTTGGCGTGAACTTTGAGAATTTCTTCTCTGCCCTTTGCGTCCGGGTGACCAACTGTTACCTGACGGTCAAAACGACCCGGTCTTAAAAGTGCAGGGTCAAGGATATCAGGTCGGTTGGTTGCTGCGATGATAATAACACCCTCGTTAACACCGAAACCATCCATTTCAACAAGGAGCTGGTTGAGGGTCTGCTCTCTTTCATCATGTCCGCCACCCATACCTGCACCTCTGTGGCGACCAACGGCATCAATTTCATCAATGAAAATAACCGAAGGTGCATCCTTCTTAGCTTTTTCAAACAAATCTCTTACTCGTGAAGCACCCACACCAACATACATCTCAACAAAGTCTGAACCTGAAATTGAGAAGAACGGTACACCTGCTTCACCTGCAACAGCTCTTGCAAGGAGGGTTTTACCTGTACCGGGAGGGCCAACGAGAAGCACACCCTTGGGGATTCTTGCACCCAAAGCGCTGAACTTGTCGGGAGCTTTGAGAAACTCAACCATTTCAGAAAGCTCTTCTTTTTCTTCATCTGCACCTGCAACCTGAGCAAAGGTTGTTTTCTTAGCATCTTTAGCCTGCTTGACTCTTACTTTGCCGAAGTTCATTGTTCGGTTCATATCGCCGCCAACGGCATTCATCCTCTTCATCATCACAAAGAGAAGCACTACACAAATGCCCACCATGATAAATGACGGAATAAGGTTTACAATCCAGGAAGAAGAATTCTTTGTGTATTCATATTTGATAAGCTCATCTTCGTTCTTGGCATTTTTGTTATGCTCACGAACGGTTTCGTTAACATCTTCAAGAAAAACGTTAACGCTTGGTACAGTGTATTCATAAACTGTGTTATCGCCTTCAAGCTTATATTTAAGTGCACCTGAGGTGATATTGAGGCTGAATTCATCTACCTTGCCCTGGTCAAAGTATTGAACAACCTGATAATATTCTGCCCTTTCTTTTGAAGCAGCATCTGTTGCAAACATAACGCCGAAAATCAAAACAAGCGGAATAAGAACATAGGGCAAAAAAACAAGTATATTACGCTTTTTGGGCTGATTTGGTCGCTTTGGGCTGTTGTTGGGATTTTCCAATAATTTCACTCCTAACGGATTAAATCTTTTATATTATTCTCCGTAAACTTCGGGTTTAAGAACACCGATGTACGGTAAATTTCTGTATTTTTCATCATAGTCAAGTCCATAGCCTACAATGAATTCATCGGGCACTTCTGCACCTGAATAGTCAGCATAAACATCTGCTTCACGTCTTTCAGGCTTATCGAAAAGTGTGCAGATTCTGATGCTTGCGGGGTTTCTTGCGTCGAGGATTTTTCTTACATAGCTGAGTGTTTTACCGCTGTCAAGAATATCCTCAACAATAAGAAGGTCATAGCCTTCAAGGTTAATATCAAGGTCTTTCTGAATTTTAACAACACCTGATGTTTTTGTTCCTGAACCGTAGCTTGAAACACTCATAAAGTCAATGCGGCAAGGAATTGTGATGCTTCTCATCAAATCGGCCATAAAAACAACCGAACCTTTTAAAATGCTGACAAGCAAAAGATTTTTATCTTTATAATCTTCACTTATCTGCTTACCTAAACGACTTACAATGTTTTGAATATCTTCACCTGAAAAATATACCTTCTGAATATCTTTTTCCATTTTAAACACCCCTTGTTATGTTGATTGTCAATATTTTTTCGGTTTGGTCGGTAATTCGGCATCTGTGGGCACAGCCGAAACCTTCAACCCACACAACGCCAATATCATCTGCCAGAACGCAAACTGAATTTTTATCGGCAATCTTGTCTTCAATAAACATCTTTTTTAATTTTTTTGTGCAGTTTCTGCCTGCAATTTTAATTTCATCGCCTTCACGGCGGCTTCTTAAAACTAAATTACCCTCAACAGCATTAAAGTCTAACACATTTTTGTGAACAAACTGTATCTTTGCTGAGGAAGAATTATGAATAATTTTAAACTCTGCTTCACCGTCAGGGATTTCAACCTTACCTTTGGTAAAATTACAGCTCCAAGGTTCGGTAAGCTGTTTTTCACCAAAGGATAAAACTCCGTTTTTAACAGTTACCTGAGTTGCACCGAGAATCTGAGTTTTGCCACCCGAGAGAATATTGCAAACAGTGTCAATATGTTTGCTCTCAGGGGCTGCACCTGTTTCAGCTTCAATAATTCGGGCAACTACTCTTTTAATAACAGCAGGATGATTGGCTGAAATTTCTTTGCAATTATATCCGCCGTTACAATGGGATTTTGTGATTACATCTTCAACAAAAGAATTGAAATAATCATTATCAAGACGAGCATCTTCCATCAGCCTTGATGCCGCATTGATAAAAGACGGATTTATTTCTTTAAGCTTCGGAATAATGTTGAGTCTGATATTATTCCTTGTGTAGGCATCATCGCTGTTGGTTGAATCAGTGACAAAATCAATTCGGTTCTCTTTGCAAAATGCTTCAATTTCAGCCCTTGAGCAATTAATAATGGGTCTTATAACGTTACCCCTCACAGGGGGAATTGATGCAAGTCCTTTAGTTGATGTTCCCCTTGTAATATTAAGAAGCAAGGTTTCACAGCAATCATCAAGATTGTGAGCCGTTGCAATCAAAGCGTTGGGATTGATGCTTTCAAAAAAATCATATCGCAAAATCCTGCCGCATTCCTCAACACCAAGCTTCATTTCTTTGGCTTTTTCAGGCACATTGAAATGAGCAAATTCGACCTTCACGCCAAGCCTTTTGCAAAAATCTTTTACAAAAAGCTCATCACGCAAAGCTTCATCACCACGGATACCGTGATTGACGTGTGCTGCGGTAATTTCAAGAGAGTATTCTTCCCTTAGCTGGCACAAAGCAAAAAGCAATGCACAGGAATCTGCACCACCTGAAACTCCGACGGTAACCTTTTTGTTTTCATTAAACATACCGTAATTCTTTACGGTTTCTTTAACTTTACATATCATTTCTGATTTTCTCCAAGCCCATAAACAAGGTGTGGTCGGCATCCCAGATCATCTTGACCGTATCGGTTGGTCCGTGACGGTTTTTGGCAACGATGATTTCAGCCTGATTAGCTACCTCCTGCTCACCGTCATCGTCAGAAGAATCTGTGTCATCATCTTCTTCACCTTTATAATAATCGGGTCGGTAAAGCATCAGAACAATATCAGCATCCTGCTCGATTGAACCCGATTCACGCAAATCGGCAAGCTGAGGACGGTGGGACTTACCTCGGCCCTCAGTACCACGGGAAAGCTGAGCACAAACAACAACGGGAATAGACAAGTCCTTTGCCATCATCTTCAGCTCACGTGTGATTTCACTAACTGCCTGAACTCGGTTTTCGACCCTGCCTGACGGTCTGATAAGACCAAGGTAGTCGATGATTACGCATTCAACATTTTTCATTCTGCGGATTTTTGCTTTCATCTCAGCAACAGTGATTGAGCTTGTATCATCAAAATAAAGCTCACACTTTGAAAGCACACCTGTTGCCATACCAAGTCGCTCCCAATCCTCTGCATCAAGCTCGCCTGTTCTCATTTTTGCACTGTTTACTCGTGCTTCGGTTGAAAGAACACGCATTGCAAGCTGCTCTTTTGTCATTTCCAAAGAGAACATAACGGTTTTGCGGTTACCGATCATAGCAACATTTCGTGCAAGGTTCAACGCAAAGCTTGTTTTACCCATAGCAGGTCGGGCACCGACAAGCACAAGGTCAGAACGGTGAAGACCTGTCATAATCTTATCAAGGTCAGCAAAGCCTGTGGGATAGCCTTTATATAAATCTTTTTCATCAGATGTGAGATGCTGAAGAGTTGTATAAACATCATTGATAATGATGTCACCGATTTTTGACGGGTCATTTGTCTTTTTGCCCTGACGGATATTATATATCCTCTGCTCTGCAGCATCAAGAAGTAAATCTGCCTCTGCTTCCTGATTTGTTGCATCATCAATTGTTTCTCTTGAAGCAGTGATAAGAGTTCTTATGTAAAACTTTTCTCTTACGATTCTTGCATAAGACTCAACATTTGCAGTTGACGGAACAATTTCTGCAAGCTGAAAGAGATACGTTTTACCTGATGCGGTATCATAAACCTTATCTTTTACAAGGCTGTCAAGAACAATAAGTGGGTCAATTTTGCCACCCATGGCTTCAATGGTTGCCATTGCCGTAAAAATTGCTTTATGTTGAGGTAAATAAAAATGCTCCGCACTGATAATTACCTGAACCTGCATCATACAAGCAGGGTCTATGAGGATACTGCCGAGGACAGCCTGCTCCGCCTCAAGGCTGAAAGGGAGATTGAGTCCGTCGGGAGAATTAAAAGAAGTATTCATTTTTATCCTCCGTTAATTTATAATTCTTTTAGCTTTCGCTTACCATTACAGAAAAGTCAGCTGTAATACCCTGATAAAATTTAGCCTGAGCCTTATAAGTGCCAAAGGCTTTGATATCGCTGACGGTAATCTTTCTTTTGTCAACAGAGATACCAAAATCTTTTTTAATTGTCTCGGCAACTTCTTTTGCTGTTACAGATCCGAAAAGTCTGCCTCCCTGACCTGCTTTAGCTGTAATTTTAACAGTTTTGCCTGAAAGCTTTTCAGCAGCAGCTGTTGCTGCCTCTTTTTCAACTTTAATTTTGTGGTTCTGTGAATCTTCTCTGTTTTTTAGCTCGGTCATAGCCTGAGCATTGGCTTCGGTAGCCAACTTTCTCGGGAAAAGGAAGTTACGTGCGTAACCGTCGGTTGTGGTAACCATTTCACCTTTTTTGCCAAGATTTTTAACATCCTGTGTAAGAATAACTTTCATAATTTTACCTCCTTGAAAGTTTGTGTCAATTCATATACTTATCAACAGCTTCTTTCACTTTTTGTGAAACTGATTGAGTTGTTTCATTTTCAAACTGAGCAGCCGCCATTGTCTGATGACCTCCACCGCCCAGCGATTCCATGATAATCTGAACATTTACCCCACCGAGTGAACGAGCTGAAACATTGACAACATTGTCTGTTTTAAATATAACAAATGACGCTTTGATGTCTTTGATATTCAAAAGCTCATCTGCCGCCTGTGAAGAAACAACCCTGACTTCATTAGTGTTGCTTTTGCATACAGCAACGGCACAGCCTTTGTAAGTTTCAGCAGATGAAATAATTTCACTTTTTGCTTTGTACGCTGTTATACTGTCAGCAAAAAGCTGTTTCACTCTTACGGTATCTGCCCCTGCCTTTTTAAGGTAAGCTGCAGTTTCAAATGTTTTTGCTCCTGTTCTTAAAACAAAATTCTTTGTATCAAGCATAATACCCGAAAGCAAAGCATCAGCAACAACAGAGCCGATTTTGATTTTAAACGGCAGATATTCAATAAGCTGAGTTACAAGTTCGCCCGCAGAAGATGCTGACGGGTCGTGATAAAAAATCTCAGCATTATCAATAAAGTCAACTGACTTTCTGTGATGATCAACAACCACAATCTTTGATGCTTTTTCAAGCAATTCAGGGCACTCTACAAAGCTTTTTATATGAGTGTCGGTAACAACAAGCAATGTGCTTTTTCTTAAAAGTGTTTTTGCTTTTGAATGAGGGATTATATAATCTTCAAATCCGTTTGATTTAAGATAATCTATAAGCGGCTTTGAAGCAGCTGTATAAGAGTTGGTGGCAAGAAAAGCTTCTTTACCGTATGCCCTTGCAACGGCAACCACACCCATAGCTGAACCCAGAGCATCAAGGTCAGGATATTTATGGCCCATAACAATAACTCTGTTACAGCTTTCAATAAGCTTGGCAAAGTCGTTTGCAATAATTCTTGTTTTAACGGTAGTCTGCCTTTCAACGCTTCGTGAAACACCACCGAAAAACTCATAGTTATCTTTATTTTTAACAACGGCCTGGTCACCACCGCGGTCAAATGCCATTTCAAGGGCAGCCTTTGCTTCAGCCTGGCACTTTCCTACCCCACCTTCGGTGCCGACACCGATTGAAAGGGTAATGCTCAAATCTTCACTGTTATACTGATAATTTCTGACTGCATCAAGAATGTCAAATTTCTGTTCAATCATTCTGTCAACATCTGAGGTTTTTGTAACAATGATGAAGGTGCTGTCACCTTTTTTGGTCATCATACAATCATATTCAGACAACCACTGCTCAATAAGCCTTGTAACTCCGTTTCTGATTGAAGAACAGTCTGACTCCTTATACAAACGCTGAAGCTCGTCAACACCGTCAATGCTTACCATTAAAACAGCAGGTCTTGTTTTAACAAATTCATCAGCAACAAGACGCAACTTTGTGTTATCAATAAAATAGAAAACAATCTGCTGATCTCTGCGATGAGAATAAACGGTAAAATACTTGCCGTCACATTTAATGTTAACTCCCCTTGTTTCTGATGGTGTAAGCACGTTTATTCCGTCCTCAATGATGTCCTCGATTTCGGAATATTCATTTTCGTCAAGAACAACATCTTCAAAAGCTTTGTTGTACCACAAAAACTTACCTTTTTCGTCACTTACCATAACAGGAATCGGGAAATCGGAGTTTCTTCTGCCATCCGCAAAGCTTATCTCCTGAGATATGCTTTCAAGCATTTCCTGCTTCTTTTTGCGGTAAACAGAATAATATGCCACCGTCAAAAGGATTACACCCACAAGGAGGCAAGCCTCAGCTGCAGCGAGCTTGTACTCACCTGAAGCAGCTGTAGCCACAATGCACACAAGGGCTGCAACCATTGCAACAACAAAAACAGGAAAATTGCGGACAACATTTTTAAACTTCATTTTATACCTCCATAATAATGGAAAGAATCATCGGATTTCGACCCGTCTTTTCAAACATAAGGTGTGAAACCTCATCCCTAACTCGGGCTTTCATAGTGTTCCAATCTCTTGAGCCTCTGTTGACACAGTCTTCAATAGCATAACGTGCTATATCTCTTGCATCTTCAATAAGCTCCTCACTTTCTTTAACATAAACAAAGCCTCTTGAAATAATTTCGGGGCCCGCAACAATATCACCTGAGTATCCGTCGATTGAAGCCACAACAACGATAAGTCCGTCTTCTGAAAGACGCTTTCTGTCGTGAATAACAACATTGCCTACATCACCAACGCCTGAACCGTCAACAAACACCTTTGCAATTGGAAGTTGACCGACTTCTTTAATACCGTCTTTTGAAATTTCAATCTGAACACCATTGTCGGCAACGTAAATATTTTTGGAATCAATACCCATACTTTCGGCAAGCATTGCGTGTTTTCTCAAATGCTTCTGCTCACCGTGAGCAGGGATGAAAAACTGAGGTTTTACAAGACCCATCATAAGCTTAAGCTCTTCCTGACAGGCGTGACCTGAAACATGGATACCGTCGGTTTTTTCATAAATAACCTCTGCACCAAGCTTCATAAGCTCATTGATAACATTGCTTACTGTTTTTTCATTTCCGGGAATCGGAGTGGCTGAAATAATAACAAAATCGTTTGAACCGACATTTACCTTTCTGTGGTCTGAAAAAGCCATTCTTGAAAGAGCTGACATCGGCTCACCCTGGCTACCCGTGGTGATAATCACCATTTCTTCAGGGGTATAGCGGTTGATCATATCAATGCTTACAATCTGACCTTCATCAGCATCAAGATAGCCCATTTCCATACCGATAGTCACAACGTTTTCAAGGCTTCTGCCTGAAAGTGCAACCTTTCTGCCCATCTTTTTGGCAACGTTTATAACCTGCTGAACTCTGTGAACATTTGAAGCAAAGGTTGCAAGAATAATTCTTCTTTTGCCTGCCTTGTGGAACAAACCCTCAAGGGATTCACCAACCTTTTTCTCACTCTCTGTGTAGCCGGGTCTTTCAGCATTGGTTGAGTCAGACAGCATACAAAGCACACCCTGACTGCCGATTTCACCAAAACGGTTAAGGTCAATCATATCACCGTCAATCGGAGTGCTGTCAATTTTAAAGTCACCTGTCTGAATAACAGTACCTGCCTTTGAGCTGATAGCAAAACCAAGAGCATCGGGAATTGAGTGATTAACGTGAATTGCTTCAATAAGGAAAGCACCGGTGTTTACAATATCGCCGGGTTTAATAACATTGAGCTTGGCACTTGATAAGAGATTGTGTTCTTTAAGCTTGCCTTCAATAAGGCCGATTGTAAGACGTGTTCCGTAAACGGGAACGTTCACATCTCTTAAAAGATAAGGCAAACCACCAATATGATCCTCATGACCGTGGGTAATAAAAACCCCCTTTATTTTTGAAACATTCTCTTTAAGATAAGTAAAGTCGGGAATTACAAGATCAATACCAAGCATATCCTGCTCAGGGAAAGCGAGACCGCAATCAACAATTATCATCTGATCATCAATTTCATACACGGTCATATTTTTGCCGATTTCGTTAAGTCCGCCCAAAAAGCTAACTTTAACGGGAACAGCAGGTGCAACCTTCTGAGTGCGGCTCTTACGCTGATAAGGCTTTGACTTTGTTGCTTTCTTTGTTGATTTTGATATATCTTTTTTAGACTTCTGCTGTGTTGCTTTTTTGGCAGACTGCTTTTGAAACTTATCTTTTTTAACGTTATTTTGATTAGCCTTTTTAGGCTTGTGTTCTTTTTTAATCTCGTTCTGCATTAAAAAGATATCCTCCGTAAAATTTATATTTATATCTTAACGTATATGTATCCATAATAACTTGCACTATATAATACTACTTTGAAAGTCAAAAGTCAATGAAAACCACCCCGATAAAATATTATTGACGAATATTATCTCTTGCATTCACCAACATTGATATAGTATAATGCAGAAAATAACTTTTTATTTCAGAGGTATTTATGAAACATATAGATATTTTCACCGATGGTGCGTGCTCAGGCAACCCCGGACCGGGTGGTTGGGGTGCAATTTTAAAATATAACGGTATTGAAAAAGAGCTAAGCGGCAGCGAAAAAGAAACCACCAACAACCGAATGGAGTTGACGGCGGTTATTGAAGCCCTTAAAGCTTTAAAAGAACCCTGTGATGTAACAGTTTACACTGACTCTAAATACGTTTGCGATGCCATAGTCAAGCGTTGGGTTTATTCTTGGCAAGCAAACGGCTGGCGCAAAGCTGACAAAAAGCCTGCACTCAATGTGGATTTGTGGGAACAGCTTCTTGCCCTTCTTAAAAAGCACATGGCTGAATTTGTGTGGCTCAAGGGTCACGCAGGTCACCCCGAAAACGAAAGGTGCGACAAAATGGCTGTAAACGAATATTCAAAATATCTGAATAAATAAAAAGGAGGCTGTCTTAATCCAAGTTAAGATAGCCTCTCAAATTTTAGTTTAATCCGCTGACTCCTTTTGCGGTCAGCTTCATTGCAAGAATTGCCATTTCCTCTTCGCTTTCCTGCATGCCCGTGTTTACCCAATATTTCAACAAGGTGATGTTGGCAACGGCAACAAACTGATAAACCATGTCAACAAACCTGTCGTTTGAAACCTGTCGCTTGACCTCATCAAGATACACCTTATGAACCATTTCGTTGAACAAATCATTATATTTATCATAACCGAAAACCGATGTACCGTTTAAAAGAACTTTAGCTAAGTCGCAGTTGTCTTTAACGTACTTAAAAATTCTGGAAGCAATTTTGATTTTATCATGAACCTTTTCATTTGGGTCCATAATTCCTTCTGTCATCGAAATTGCCTCTGAAAGAAATTCTTTTACTAAGCTGTTATATAAATCAAACTGGTCAGAATAGTGGGCATAAAAAGTACCTCGGTTAACATCAGCTTTTTCACAAAGTTCTTTTACTGTAATTTTTTCAATCGGCTTTTTCTGAAGGGCAGAAATAAGGCTATCTTTAAGTGCCTGCTTTGTGTATTTAACTCTTCTGTCGATTTTTTTGTCTGCCATAATACTCCCCCACTGTAAAAATCTTATTTTTTATGCACATTAGTCTAAAAAAATACAAAAAAATTGCATTTGACTATTGATAATCAACTGTCCACATTATATAATTGTTATGTATAAATGTCAACAGTTGTTTAAAAATTGTTGACAATAAAATTCTACTTTGAGGAGAGATACTTATGGCAACCAAAAAGACCGTATTTCTTACCGGTTCTTCAGGAAACATGGGTTTTGCAGGCTTTAAAGAGCTCTATGCAAAAAAAGACAAATTTAACATCGTACTTCTTAACAGAGGCAGCGAAAAAAACAGAAAGCTTTTTGCTCCTTATGAGAACGACCCCTGCGTTAAGCTTGTATGGGGCGACCTCACAAATTATGAGGATGTACTTGAAGCAACAAATGGTGCAGACTACGTTCTTCACGTTGGCGGTATGGTTTCACCTGCTGCTGACTATTACCCCGTTAAAACTCAGAAAACAAATGTTACAGCTGCTCAGAACATTGTTAAGGCTGTTAAAGCTCAGCCCGACCCGGATGCAGTTAAAGTTGTTTACATAGGCACAGTTGCCGAAACAGGTGACAGAAACGCTCCTATCCATTGGGCAAGAACAGGTGACCCCATCAAAATCAGCGTATATGACCATTACGCAATCAGTAAGGTTAAGGCCGAGGCAGTTTTTGCCGAATCAGGTCTTAAGCACTGGGTATCACTCCGTCAGTCAGGTATTCTTTACCCCGCTATTCTTAAAAATATGGAACCAATTATGTATCATGTTCCTATCAACGGCGTTCTTGAATGGGCAACAGTTGAGGACTCAGGTCGTCTTCTTGCAAATGTCTGCGGTGATGATATCCCTGAGGAATTCTGGAGAAGATTCTACAACATCGGTTCAGGTGAAGATTACAGAATCACAAACTTTGAGTTTGAAGAGCTTCTTCTCGGCACACTTGGTCTCGGCTCACCCAAAAAGCTCTTTGACCCACACTGGTTCACAACACGTAACTTCCACGGTCAGTGGTATTATGACGGTGATGAGCTTGAAAAATATTGCCACTTCCGTGCAAACATCCCTGTTAAAGAATACTTCAAGCAGATGATGGATAAAGTTGAATTCTTCTATAAATTGGCTTTCCTCGGTAAGCCATTCGCTCCCATAGTTAAGAAATTCATGAAGAAGATTGCTGAGACACCTGAATATGGTACACTCTGGTGGGCTGAAAACAAGGTTAAGGTAAGAATGAACGCTTACTACGGCTCAATGGAAGAATATAACAAGCTCCCCAGAACATGGGATAAATTTGATATTGTCATTCCTTCAAAGAAAAAGACAGCAAGTGACGTTAAGATTCTTGACCACGGTTATGATGAGAGCAAAGATTTCGATTCACTTACTCTTGAAGACCTTCAGAAAGCTGCTGCTTTCCGTGGCGGTGAGTGCCTTGCAACAGAAATCGTTGATATGTACACTCCTGTTAAGTGGAAGAGTGCAAGAGGCAATGAATTTGAAATGAGCCCCAACCTTGTTCTCAGAGGCGGTCACTGGTGCCCTGAAGAGCTTCCATGGCCATGGGATTATGACACAGAGGCAAGAATCAACCCATTCTTTGCTCAGGTTTGGGATCGTGAAGGCGAAAATAACGTTTACGGACCTGAAATCTTTGATAACTTTAAGGAGAAGGTTACACAGTAATGAAAGTATTTATGATTGGCGGCACAGGCCTCCTTGGCTCAGAAGCTGCAAGAATTTTTATTGAAAGAGGTCATCAGGTTAAGAGCGTTGCTCTTCCTCCTCTTCCCCAGGGTGCTCCCATTCCTAAAGAAATGGAGCTTGAATTCTGCAATATTTATGAAAAATCAGATGAAGAAATCAAGGCAATGATGGCAGACTGCGACTGCTTCGTATTTGCAGCAGGTATTGATGAACGTGTTGAGTTCCCTGCTCCCGTTTATGATGCTTATGACAAATATAACATTCAGCCTTTGAAGAGACTTCTTCCTATCTGCAAAGAAATCGGCATGAAGAACGCTGTTATCCTCGGCTCATACTTCTCATATCTCGCTAAAGAGCGTCCTGATATGAAGCTTACAGAGAAGCATCCTTACATCAGAAGCCGTATTGATCAGGAAAATGTTGCATTTTCATTTGCTGATGAAAACTTTGATGTAGCAGTTCTTGAACTCCCCTACATCTTCGGCACTCAGCCCGGCAGAAAGCCTGTTTGGGTTATCCTTATTGAGCAGATCAAGATGATGGATAAGCTTCCCTGCACAATGTATCCCGGTGGCGGTACAGCAATGCTCACAGTTCGTCAGGTTGGTGAAGTTATTGTTGGTGCTGCTGAAAAGTCAAAGGGTGCAAAAGCATGGCCTATCAGCATGTATAATATGGACTGGAAGAGATTCCTTAAGATTGTTTATGCCGCAAGAGGTATGGGCAACAACCGTAAGATCATCAGCATTCCTCCCTGGATGATGCGCATGGGTCTTGGCGGAGTTAAAAAGGAATATGCCGCAAAGGGTATTGAAAGCGGTATTGATGTTGACGGACTTGCAGACATTATGGATATCAACCTTTATATGGACACCAAGTACAGCATTGAGCTTGGCGCAACAGAGGATGATATTGAGGCTGCTATTACAGACTCAATCAAGGTAAGCCAGGCTTCCTATGACGGAACAGTTGAGCTCCTTGAAATGAAAGGCGAATAATTACAAAAGCAAAGAGCACAGCGGATAATGAACCGTTGTGCTCTGTTTTTTTTTGAGAATGGGTGGCAGCTTGCCACCCTTATTTATTGATATTATAATCCTAAAATTTTCTGAATGATATTTACGATTTTTAATATGATATTCCTGAAATAGTTTGCAAAAATGTTTGTAACACTGAGATCTATCTCTTCTATGAAGTCATTATCACCATCATATGATGACGAAACTGAATTCATCCAATAAATCATACCGTTAGGACTCACCAACGAAATTGAATTTCCGTTACCATCCTTGTGAGTAACATCAGGGTAAGTGCTGCCGTCAAGCATATGCATATCATAAGTTACAACCTTTGCCATATGGTGATTGTCACTTGCAGAATTACCTGCAGGCTCTGTAACATTTGTGAAGCTCGAAAGTCGACAATTTTCAGGATGAGAATTATATTCGCAAACTGAATTCCACAATGGAGTAGTAGTCAATGCATAGTTTACCGCAGGGTCTTTTGTGCTGGCAATCATCCATATTGCCACATCTTTGCAAGCCTGAATTTCTCCGGCTGAAACCGAGCCTGTGCCCGCAATGGGGAATGCACCTGCAAAATATTCAGGGTATGCTGCAATCATATCCCAAGTCATTTCACCGCCGGCTGAGCTTCCTCCGATAAAAATTTTGGTGGTGTCTATATTCTTGCCGTGTTTTTCAATAACATCATCTATAACCGAACGCAAAGATTCAATCAAAGAAGTGCTCCAGTAAACCATTTTATCCTCGGGTGCACGAGGCAAAAGTATAAATGCTCCGCCATTTGTAAAACGGCTCTGCAACTCTTTAGATGCCCAATAAGGCATATCGCTGTCTGCAAGCTGAGCACCTTTATAATCTGCATGACCTATTCCGTGAAGAAAAATAACAAGCGGATATTTAGTGTTATCATTCTGCCCAACAGGTGAATAATAGCAATAATCAAGTGCATGTCCGCCGGCTTCGGGAGCAACATCACTGACAAACTCGTCACGAAGAGCCTCGATACCTGCTGATGTCGGTAATGCTGACTTTCGACCTGCTGATGCACCAAACGCAAAGGTTGCAGTGCAAAGGCAGATAACCATAAATACAGCTAACGCTTTTTTAAAAAACTTCATAGCAATTCTCCTTAAGAATTATTTATTATCTTCCTCTTTGAGGAAATCAATGCAACGCTTAACCTCTTCAAGCCCTGAAGGGTCAAGACCTTCACTTTCAACAACAATTGTGCGACCTGTTGCTATTGCCTTTTTTCTGACTTCTGCTGCTCTTGCCTCACCCTGACCGAGTGAAAGTCCTTTTCCTCCTTTAAGACCGTCTTTAAGGTGAATCACTGAAACCCTGTCACCAAACTCATCAAGCACCTGAAGAGCGTCCTTACCTGCATTGAACGCCCAATAGCAGTCAATTTCAAGGCCGATATTTGTTCTGTTAAAAAGCTCATATTCAGCCACAACACCATCTTCATTTGGCAAAAATTCAGATGAATGGTTGTGATAATGAAGCTTTAATCCTTCCTTTTCAAGGCGAGGGATAAGCTCATTTATCCTATCAATGAATTTATCAACATTTTCTTTTGTAGAAAGGTCTGTGCCGGGAATAATAATATTTTCACAGCCGATCACCTTGTGAGCTCTGACTGTTTCATTAAAATTTTCATCACTTAACTGGTCAACGCCGGTGTGAGTACCTGATACACCGAGATTATATTTATCAAGCAAAGACTTGATTTCTTCAGGAGTTTTACCCTGAAAACCTGCGAACTCAACAAATGAATAACCCATTGCGGCAGTTTCTTTCATTGCA
The DNA here is from genome assembly GCA_017461625.1 of Clostridia bacterium. Lineage (GTDB taxonomy): Bacteria > Bacillota > Clostridia > Oscillospirales > Acutalibacteraceae > CAG-488. Next base: position 45,860 of record JAFTXJ010000019.1, on the reverse strand, counting down.
AGCTCAATATCTTTTTCTGCTACATCTCTGACACTGTATAACTGTAAACCGTATTTCATAACGTCCTCCAAAACAGCAAAAGTCAACACCTCCGCAGAAGTGCTGACTTTTGAATTAAATTAAAGTAAGCTTGCTGCCTCTTTATCAAGCATAACGATAACGTCGCTGTGCTCATTGAGAACAGATGCGGGAAGTTTAGGTGTAACTTCGCCTTTGATCATACCCTTGATTGCCTCAGCTTTTGATGCACCTGTGGCAATAAGAAGAATTTTTTTAGCTCTCATAATTGAACCGATACCCATTGTAAGAGCATATCTCGGCATAGGAACATCGCCGAAATACTTCTGATTGGAATCAATTGTGCTCTGAGTAAGAGTAACCTTAAAAGACTCATCGGTGAAAGCATCAGCAGGCTCATTAAAGCCGATATGACCGTTTGTGCCGATACCTAAAAGCTGAATGTCTATTCCGCCAACTGCAGCCATAGCATCAGAATAACGCTTGCTTTCCTGTTCCCAATCAGAAACATTGCCGTCAAGGAAATTAACATTTTCTTCTTTAACATCAACCTTGTTAAAAAGGTTTTCGTGCATAAAGGTGTAATAGCTGTTTTTATCATCTTTCGGAAGGTCGCAGTATTCGTCAAGGTTGAATGTTCTGACATCCTTAAAGCTAACCTTACCCTGCTCATAAGCTTCTACAAGCTTATTGTATGTAGGAACGGGGGTTGCGCCTGTTGCAAGGCCGAGAACTGCATCGTTCTTGTTGTTGATAATATCTGTAAAAAGCTCAGCTGCTGCAACGGCAATTTCCTGAGCGTTATTAAAAATCTTTACTTCCATAATAGTACCTCTGCCATTTATCTGATTGAATCTATAAGTTCCTGGAATGCAACAATTGTTGTTGAACCTGCCTGATCACCTGTTGCAACGATTTCTTCGTTAACACCCGAAATAATGCTGCTGTAATCGTTATCTGTAAGAATATAACCAACCTGGTCATTGGTGATACCGAATACAAGAAGCTCTCTGTCGTTACCGATGATTTCCTGCATTGAAGGATAATCCCAAGATTCATTTCTGTAAGAATTTGTTTCATCAAGAGCTCCGCCATAAGCAATTGCAGGCTCAAGCTCACCGGGAACAATTGCAACTGCCAAATCCTTACCGAGTTCCATATATCCCATTTCTGTAACTACAGCCATATCTGTACCAAGTGCATTGTGCTTAACTGCAAGGTTTGTAACAATACCCATCTTAGCTGCAAATACAAGAATCTGGTTAGTAACAGGAATCTCATACTCTCTGAAACGGATGTTGAGAAGAGGCTCTACCTCTGTTTCGGGAGCATTGGTTTCAATAACCTTTTTGGCAAGTGCTTCACCATAAACCTTGATATCTTCAAACGGAGCAAGACCGTCCGGGATAAGTGTGTAGTCACTTGAAATTGCAAGCTCTGCACCGAGAATAAGCATAAAGTTAGCATCAGCATGCTTGTTAATATACTGCTCCATGTAATACGGATAGTCGCCTGTAACGTCAGTTCCGCCGGCACCTGCACCTACACAGTGAATAGGACCGTTGAAGAGCCATGTTTCTCTGTTTGCATCGTTATCGGGAACAAAACGAAGTCGGTTAAGATCCCAGTCACAAGTGATGGGTTCACGCTTCTCACGAATATACTCTGAAACATCTGTTTCCGAGAAATAGAGCTTACCGGGTTCCATATTTTCATAAGATTCACGAATGGCTCTTGTTGTTACAATAAAGAGATTTTCCATAAAGGCTTCATTTTTACCTGTAACAAGCTCAATATCGTTCTCTGCAAATTTATTATAGATGTTTGCGAGAGGGTTAATGCCAATAGCTTTAAGAAGAGGAGCATTCATACCATAAGTGTCAACACAGCTGTGCTGATGAAGAACTGAAATATTGATGCTTGCAATGCCGTTAGCTTCTGCAAAATAAGTGAGTCTTTCACGAATTTCTCTTACATCAGGAAGAGCAAGACCGAAAGCATCGATACAAGCAAACACAACAGCACCTCTGCCACTGCCGTCATCAATGCTGATAACTCTTACACGCTGATCATCCATAATTGCTGTAGCATACTTATCAAGTGAAAGGCTACCGCCTACATAGTGATTGCCATCAAGCTCATCACCTGTCTGAATTGAAGCGCTTGAATAACCAAGGCTCCACTTTGCACCTGCAGCAGGCTCATCAAGGAAAGTCTCATAACCTTCATAGAAGTTTTCGGTTGCATAGTCTTCACAATCAACAAATTCCTTAGAAGGAGCAGCAAGATTGATTGCACCTACTATTGCATCAATAAGAAGGTCAACGATACCATAAAGAACTTTTGTCATAGACGTTGCAAAAGCATCTGCTGATGAGACGTCAATATGGCTCAAAGGGCGGATAACATTGTCAATACCAAGATCTGTTGAGAACAAATCGGCAGCAATGTCTGAAATATTGATACTCTCATTTGTTTCGGGAACATTTTCCTCAACAGCAGCGTCATCAGCAAAAGCTGCAATACCGCTACAAGTGAGCATCATTACGAGTGAAAGTATAATTGCTAATACTTTTTTCATAAAATTCAACCTTTCCGAATAATATTTATTATATTCTAACACAAGTGTTAAAAATTTACAAGAGAAACGGAGAATTTTTATGGGTTGTTGCATACAAGAATTAAGAAACAAAGACGTAATCTGCTCCTCCAACGGTTGCAGACTGGGAAATGTTGACGATGTGGAGATTGATACCGTCAGCGGTAGACTTGTGTGCATTGTGATTTTTGAAAGAGGACACCTTTTCGGCAAGGGTTGTGATATTAAAATTCCGTGGGAAAACATCAAAGTTATCGGTGATGACACAATTCTTGTAGATTATTGCATACCGAACAATCCTACCCCACCGCCAAGGAGAAAATTTTTCTAAAAAAATAACGGAGCCGAAGCTCCGTTTAATCTATATTAACCTAACAATACAAACTGATTTACCCAGAATATAACGGGAATCAAAACTATAAACAAGAAAATGCAAAAATAATACATCAAAAATGCAAGTATGTTTCTTTTGCCTTCTTCATCATAACGCTCACAACTTACCTTTTGAGCTGCCATAAGAAGCGGGAATAAAACAAACACCGCATAAATAGCTTTAACAACATAACTATCAAAAGACACACCGCTTTTAGCGAGAATTGCTCCGACAGCAAAAATAACCATAGAAATAGCAAACCAAATAAACTTAGCTTTTTTGTTTATCGGCTTGATTTTTTTATCAGGAGTTTTATTTTGTTCGGCCATATTATGCCCCTCCACACAATCATAAAGATTAACATTTAGATAATATCACAAAATAAAACAAAATACAAGGGTAAATTTACAAAAAAATCCGGCAAGGGAAAACCTTACCGGATAAATTCAATTACATCATGCTTGCAACTTCATCAGCGAAGTTGTCTTCTCTCTTCTGGAGACCTTCACCCTTAGCATAACGGATGAAACCTGTAGCCTTAACAGAAGCGCCAAGCTCTTTAGCAACTGATTCAATATAACCTGCAACTGTGAAGTCACCGTTCTTAACGAATTCCTGCTCAACAAGGCAGTTTTCTTTGTAATACTTCTTGATTTTACCTGAGATGATGCCTTCAATAACCTTTTCGGGTTTTGAAGCCATTTTAGGATCTTCTTTGATCTGAGCAACAAGAATTTCTTTTTCATGATCAATAACATCAGCAGGAACTGAAGCTTCATCAAGATAAAGAGGATTCATAGCTGCGATCTGCATTGCAACGTCTTTACCCATTGCTTTGAAAGCGTCTGTTGCTGCAGCAGCGTCATCAGTGTCAAACATAACCATAACACCAACAGTACCGCCACCATGAATGTATGTTGAAACAACACCTTCAACACGCTCAAAACGACGAACGTTCATATTTTCACCAATTGAAAGAACAAGCTCCTGACGAACTTCTTCAACTGTTTTGTCACCGCCTGCGAGTTTCATTTCATTAAGAGCTGCAACATCTGCAGGATTTTCTGAAACGATTGTCTTAGCGATGTCTGCTACGAAAGATGTGAACTTATCGTTTTTAGCAACGAAGTCTGTTTCGCTGTTAACTTCAACAAGAACGCCAACTTTAGCAGCCTCATCATAATAAGCGAGAACCATACCCTCAGCAGCGATACGGCTTGCCTTTTTAGTAGCTGCAGCAAGTCCTTTCTCTCTGAGGAAGTCGATAGCCTTATCCATATCTCCGTCTGAAGCGACAAGAGCTTTTTTGCAATCCATCATACCAACGCCGGTCTTTTCACGAAGAGCCTGAACGTCTTTAGCTGTAAATGCCATTATAAATTCCTCCTAATAATAATTATATAAAACTGTAATAATTTAATTATTCAGCAACTTCTTCTGCTGCTTCTTCGCTAGCTTCAGGAGCACTCTGTTCACCCTGTCTGCCTTCGATAACGGCATCAGCCATAGCACCTACGATAAGCTTAACAGCGCGGATAGCGTCATCGTTACCGGGGATAACGTAGTCGATTTCATCGGGGTCACAGTTTGTATCTACGATAGCAATGATCGGAATACCGAGTCTGTGAGCTTCTGCAACTGCGATTCTTTCTTTTCTTGGGTCAACGATGAACATAGCAGCGGGCTGCTTCTTCATCTCTGTAATACCACCCATGAACTTCTCAAGCTTTTCGATTTCGAGATTGAGCTTGATGACTTCCTTTTTGGGGAGCATATCAAAAGTGCCGTCAGCTTCCATAGTTTTGAGCTGAGCAAGTCTCTTGATTCTTCTCTGGATTGTGTTGAAGTTTGTGAGCATACCGCCGAGCCAACGAGCGTTAACATAAGGCATACCGCAGCGGATTGCTTCTTCTTTAACTGAATCCTGAGCCTGCTTCTTTGTGCCTACGAAAAGGATTTCGTCGCCGTTTGCTGCTACATCACGAACTACCATGTAAGCTTCTTCAAGCTTTTTAACTGTTTTCTGAAGGTCGATGATGTAAATTCCGTTACGTTCTGTGAAGATGTAAGGAGCCATTTTGGGGTTCCATCTTCTTGTCTGATGGCCGAAGTGAACGCCTGCTTCGAGCAACTGTTTCATTGATACTACTGACATTTGATTTTCCTCCTAAGTTTAATCCTCTGCGGGGCTTAAAAATGCAAACATCGGCGAAACGAACCGATGAACTTATTGCAGAAAACACCTCGCATGCGTTTTGCCGATAGATTATATCACAACATTTCCCATATTTCAAGTATTTTTTTAACTTTTTTAAAATTCTTTTTATTGTACAATTCTTTCGGCTATTGCCTTAAAAACCGGTGCACAATCCTCTCCGCCGGTTGTTCCGTCTTCAGACATAATTACTACCGAATACCGAGGATTATCCGCAGGAAAAAATCCGCCAAACCAAGTACAAAGCTGTTCTTTCCCTGTTTCGTCATACATACCCGTTTGTGCCGTTGCTGTTTTACCCGCAGAGAAAAATCCCTGTGTCTGTGCTTTTTCAGCTGTGCCTTCATTTACAACACTCACAAGCATATCAGTAAGAGCTTTTGCATTTTTTTCACTGATTGCGTGTACCGGAGCTTTTGCATCAAAATTATACACAACTTCCCCATCAATATTTTTAATATAAGTTACACAATACGGTGTAGTATATTTACCGGTGTTTGCAATTGCGTTGAACACATTTATTATCTGAATCGGGGTTGCCGTAAATCTGCCTTGACCGAAAGCAAAATTAGCAAGATTGCCTGATATTTTAAGCTCCTCAGCAGTGGGCAGTTCTCCTTTTGAAGAAAACAAATCCTTTGTAATCTCCGTTAAACTTCCAAAACCAAAAGCACTTGCCGTTTCAAGAATAGCCTTTTCACCCAACCGTTTTGCAAGCTCAATAAAATAGCAGTTACAGGAATAAACAAGTGCTCCTTGCATATTGAGCAAGCCGTGAGCAACAGAATTATTGCAGTGAAATGTGTTACCGTCAATCTGAACAGAACCTTTACAATTAAAAGAAAAATTTTGACTTATTCCGTTTTCAAGTGCACACGCCGCCACAACCACCTTAAACACCGAGCCCACAGGATATGCCGACAAAGCTCTGTTAGTAAGCGGTGAATCTTTATCATTAAGAAAATCAGCCACATTATCCGGGTCATATTCAGGTGCACTCGCCAAAGCTTTGATTTCGCCTGTTGCAATATCACAAACCACTACAGCACCTTTTTTAACCGAAGATGCGTTAAGCTCTTCTTGCACAATATTCTGAATAATACTGTCAACAGTAAGATAAACTCCACCTTTATGATTATTATAAAGAGGGTCTGTTTTAATTTCGGCACCGTCAACAAAATCACCGTTAACATCACAAAGAAAGCCTGCATAAAGAGAAACATCAGTTTTCATATAAGAGTCAAAGCATCGCTCAATTCCGCTTACACCGTTGCCGTCAGAATTAACGTAACCGATTAAATGCGTAGCAATCGGATTTTCTCCGTAACGGACAAACTTTTTAAGAGTAATATAGCTGCGATTTTGCTTTAAAAATTTATCGCCGACATTAACATACCCGACACTGCCCTGCAAAAGAGTTGTTGCAATGGTATCAAACTCCTCTGCAGAGAGATTTTCATAAAGCGAAGAAACGGAATTTTCTGTAGGTTTGGCAACTACAAAGTTTTCACATCTGCGGTTTACAAGAGGCTTGCCGTTGCAATCATAAATCGGGAGTCGCAAGGTATCAAGTGTTACGTTTTTATAATGAGAAGAAATATAGCTTGCGGCTTCGGTGTCGGTTGTAACAGTATACAGTCGCAGGCAAATCCCACCCATAGCAAGGCAAAAAGCTAAAAATACAGCAATAACTCGTTTTTCCATAAAATCACCGAATTTAGTATGCCCGAAAAAGGAAAAATCACCCCACTCCTCACGGAATGGGGTGAAAGTTTATTCTATTTTAATAACAAATCCAGCCAAAAAGAACAATAACTATAATCCACTGCCACCAGTTGTAACTGACCTTAACCTCACATGTATCAGATACCGTGTTGCCATATTCATCTGTAACGGTGCAGGTGATTGTTGCGTTGCCTGTGCCTGTTGCAGTCACTTTGCCGTTTACATCCACCGATGCAACTGAGCTGTTTGATGATGAATATGTAACTGTATATTTCGCACCTGCATCGGCAACAATCTTAGATGTAATTGTTGTTGAATCTTTGTAATCAAGCGAGATATTTTCAATTGTTACAGAATGTACTTTTTTTACAGGTTCAGACGGAGCCTGATATTTTATCACATCTCTGTATGATGAAGAACAAGTATTACATTTGTACTCAATGTATCCATCTTTTTGTGATGTGGCCTCAACCTTTGCAACAACTGAATATGTGTGGATACCTGTTGCAGGTATTGCTCGAGTTTCTTTATTTGAGCATCCAGTGCATACTCTGCACTCACTTCCCGCTACAGAACAGGTTGCTGCTTTAGAAACCGTCCAATTACCATATGTATGCTTACCCGTTGCAGCTATTGCTCGAGTTTCTTTATTTGTACATCCGGTGCATACTCTGTACTCACTTCCTGCAACAGAGCATGTCGCTGCTTTAGAAACCGTCCAATTACCATATGTATGCTTACCCGTTGCAGCTATTGCTCGAGTTTCTTTATTTGTACATCCGGTGCATACCCTGTACTCACTTCCTGCTACAGAGCATGTCGCTGCTTTAGAAACCGTCCAATTACCATATGTATGTTTTCCTGTTGCAGAAGTTGTTCGTGTTTCCTTATTGGTACATTTTGAACATACTCTATATTCACTTCCTGTATCGGAACAAGTTGCATTTTTTGATACAATCCATGCACCATAACTATGCACACAAGCAGAAGTTTTGGATGATACCGCATTTGAAGTCGAATAAACATCCCCACTTGTACTAACTGCTTGAACACGATAATTATAAGTTGTATTAGGCTTTAATCCTGTATCAGTAAGCGAAGTACCGGTCACTGTGGTAATGTTTTTATAAGAAGTTTCTGTTGATAATTTACGCTGAACAATATATTTATATGTACCATGACCTTTTAGTGTTGTCCACGAAACTTTTATCGATGTATCACTTACAACCGTTACTGTTGGGTTTGCCAATTGTGTAAACTGTTCACCAGTCATTGACTTTGCTGTTATTGCAGTTCCATCAACATTACAATTAGCCTGAATCCAATAGTAATATTTTGTACCACTCTTTAAACCGGAATCAGTAAAAGATGTGGATGTAACAGTTTTTATATCTTTATATTCGTTTTCATCGTAACTTCTTCTTTTAACTGTATAGCTCTCTGCTTTTGAAATAGCATTCCAATTTATCTGCAATTGTGTTGAGCTGACCACTTTAACTGAAGGTGCAGCAAATTTGGTATATACACCAACAGCTTCAGAAGCAGCAGATTCACCTGCACTGTTTTTTGCATAAACTCGATAATAGTAACGTTCCCCTGTTTCCAATCCGCTATCTGCAAAAGACGTTGACGTAGTAGAAGATTTTATAGTCGAGTAATTTTCAGTTCCGGATTTTCTTCTTTCTACTCTGTAAGATGTTGCACCACTAACAGCAGACCATGTTACTGTAATCTCAGAATTACTTATATCATCCGCCTTGCTTATTTTGGGAGCTTTTGTTAAAGTATATTGACCACCTGTTGTGGACTTTGCAACAATATCTTCACCATCAACAACACAGTTTGCTCTAATCCAATAATAATATTGTGTTGAAGCCGAAAGACCAGTGTCTGTATATGATGTTCCCGATACAGTTTTAATTTCTTCATACTCATCTGTTCCAGATTTACGACGCATTACGGTATAATTCTCTGCCTTCGCAATGCTGTCCCAAGATACTTTTAATTCTGAATCACTTTTAGCGACAACTGTTGGTGGAGAAAACTTAGTATAAGCTCCAACACTTTCAGAAGTGTCTAATTTTGTTGAACCGTTATATGCTGTAACCTTGTAATAATAACGCTGACCTTTTTCGAGGCCTGTATCAGTAAAAGTTGTTGAGGTTGTTGAACTTTTAGCAACAACATAACTATCATCACCGGCTTTTCTTCGTTCAACTTTATACTTTGTTGCCTCATTAACCTTCCCCCAACTGATTGTAATTTCAGAATGACTTTCACCTTTCGCATTTGAAATAACAGGTTTTTGACTATCTGTCAACTCTGATGGTCTCACAATAGTGGGATAAGTACCACCCTCATATGTAAGCGTTTTGCTATTACTAGGCTTTGAAATTGTCTTTTTTCTAGCTATCGGTGGCGTCTGCTCATATATTACAAGAGATGTACTCGTTATTTCTGAAACCCAAATAATGTGATGTTCTGACGTATTCACCAGTGCATCACCCTCTTTTATATCACCTACCGTTGCATTCCTAATTGTTTTGGTGTATGCTGATTTAATTAATTTCTTACAACTATCTTCTACAGGATTATCACCAGACATTAAACTACCACCGAAAACCTCACTAACAAAAGTTGCACAGCATGAACCATATACCGGTCCTGTTCTACTATTGTTGCTAGTGGAAACACATTCGGCGGTTGCTGAATAGTTACTACTTGCTTTCTTTTTAAACTGTTTTAATGATAACAAGCTATCGTCCACCACTTCACTTGTAAAAAGCGTGTACGGCATACCAACAACTGTACTCCCTTTTTTAAAAACAGTTGAGCCTGACTCCGTCTTATTACCATTCCAAGTAGAAATATTTTTTTGCGGAATCCATTCAAAATTCACGATTTGTTCAGCTCTTGCTCTCATTGAATTTAAATCAGTTGGATAGTCTGCTGAAGCAGCAAGCGCTTCAATGGACATGATTGGCATTTCAATTAAAATGTTCAATACGCTTACCAAAGCAAGAATACACGACAATACTCTTTTCAATTTAAAAACCTCCAAAGTTTAATTAGCAATAATTTTATAATTGCTACAACATATTTTACTCAATCTTTGAGTAATTGTCAATACTCAATTTTAGAGTATTATATAATTTCTTCGAGGTGATCAAAATGGACTATCTCGATAAAATAATTGCATTGAGAATTGATAATGACCTTTCGCAAAAAGAAGTGGCTTCTGTTATTCACAAATCTCAACAAGGATATGACCATATCGAAAAAAGACGAGCGAAATTGTCCATTGAAGACTTTGTCAAGTTATGCAAATTTTATAAAAAAAGTGCTGATGATTTGCTTGACTTGCGATAACCAAAAAACCACTAGTAACTAAACCATCATAATTTTAGCAATCAGCCTCACCGCTACGAACAGCTCAACCGACAAAACGTTTGACGTGAGGTGACTGTGAATTATCCACATTACCCCTTAGGTTTCTTGTAGTATTAATCTTAATAGTTGAATAGCAAAAGGCTGTATCGTCACTGCGATACAGCCTTAATTTTTAAACTTCAATCTCTGCCACTACAGGGTAATGGTCTGAGGGGAATTTGCCGTCGGGGCGTTCGGTTAAAACTCTGTACTTATTAACCTTTACATCGTCTGAAACATTTATAAAGTCAATTACAGCAGGGTCACCCTTGTCATTAAGCAAAGGATAAAATGCGTTGTATGTAATGCTGTCCATTGTGTCTTCGGTTGCGTGCTTTGTATCAACCAGTCTGCCTGAGGTCATCTGCTCATAAAGCTCGCAACCCTCAAAGAAGTTAAAGTCGCCTGTAAGAACAACCTTTTCGCTGAAATTCTTGGCAAAATCAAGGAGCAACTGCAAGCCCTTTGTTCTTGCCTCGGGTCCTTTATGGTCAAGGTGAGTGTTCATATGAACATAAACTTCACCGCTTACTTTATCTTGAAGCTTTGCCCATGAGCAAACACGGTGGCAAGCACCGTCCCAACCCTTGCTGCCTGCAACATCGGGGGTTTCTGAAAGCCAGAATGTGCCGCTGTCGAGAACATCAAACTTATCTTTAAGATAGAAAACTGCAGAAAATTCGCCTTCCTTGTCCCCGTCTTCACGGCCTACACCAACATAATCATACTCAGGCAATGAAGCAAAAAGGGTTTTCATCCATTCATAATGAGCCTCCTGAACCCCGAAAGAATCAGGACGTTCTCTTTTGATAAGTTCGGTTACCATAGGGTGACGGATGGTCCAATGCATTTCGTCAGGTCCGTAGCAAAGTATATTATAACTCATAACTTTTAAGTTCATAATTATCACTCCTAATACTTAATAGGTTTATTTTACCAAATATGATTTTTAGTGTCAATGAACTATTTCATTGAAAGATACATATTTTTAACATCATCGTAAGAAAGCGGAATGATATTCTTTTCAAGCAATGGCGTCATGCTCATTTTAGTAAGGGTTTCGATTTCTTCATCGGTTTTTACTCCGATTTGAGTAAGGGTCATCGCCATACCCATTTTCTTTTTAAGAGAAGTAATGGCATCTGCCATATCATAAGCATCTTTAAATCCGCAATCACGGGCAAAGCGGTGGAGTCTGCCGCCCTCAGCCTCGGCATTGAAGCGGGTAAAATAATCAAGCGTCATTGCACATGCTTCACCGTGAGGCACACCGTAAATATTAGTAAGCGGAAATGAGCAAGCGTGACTGCCTGCTGTTCTGGGATTACTGAATGCAACACCTGCAACGATTGAAGCCTCAGCCATTTTTTCCCTCGCTTCAAGGTTTCCGGGTTCAGTGTATGCCTTATAAAGATATTCAAAGACCAGCTTGGTTGCGTGAACTGAACAGCTTTCACAAATCGGTTGATGCAAAACACTCCAGAAGCTTTCAAGAGCGTGAGCCAGAACATCAAGACCTGTGGAAGCAGTTACTTTCGGCGGAACGCTTAAGGTCAGCTTAGGGTCAACTATTGCAGCAATCGGATACATCAGCGGGTCATTCATGGTTGATTTCACATTTTGGGCAAGGTCTGTAAGCACCGAAATGTTTGTGATTTCACTGCCTGTGCCAGAAGTTGTTGCAACAGCAATCATGGGAATCACTTCATTTTTGTCAATAGCTTTTCCGCCCGTGTGATAGCTTTCGATTACGTCGTCACCTTTTGCAATAGCACACGCTGCCTTGCAGCAATCCATCGGTGAGCCACCTCCGAGAGCCACGGCAAACTGAGCGTTATTTTCACGCAGAACTTTAACGCAGTCATTTACATTGTCGGTGGTGGGGTTTGGTCTTATATCGTGAAAAACGGCAACAATTCTACCACCGCAATTTTTGATAATCTCATCGGCAACACCGTTGTTTTTAAGGGTATTGGAGCAGACAAGCACTCCCCTTTTTAAGCCGAAAGAATCTATAATTTCAGGTAACTCCTGCACCTTGTTGTTACCAAAATAAATTTTAACAGGCATTGAAAAATTCCAGCTCATAACATCACTCCTACAAAGTTATATTCAGATTATATAACAAAAGCCCGACACTATCAAGCATCGGGCTGTGAAATTATTTTCTCTTGATTTTTTTGGTTGTTGTTTTTTCAAATTCAGTATCTCTGAAACGGATGTCAGCAATCTTCTTAAAAGAAGGAAGCTTATGGTTGAGCTCATTAATCTTTGCTTTGATGTTCTTTTCTTTTTCTTTTTTATCTGCAGAAGATTCATTTTCAACCTGAACAGGATAAACTTCAGCAACAATCTGATCATTCTCACCCTTAACAACAACTTCTTCAATTTCATCAATTGTGTCATAAAGCATTGCTTCAAGCTCTTCGGGTGAAACATTCTTGCCGTTTGAAAGAATGATAAGGTTCTTTTCACGACCTGAGATGTAAAGAAGTCCGTCATCATCAAGATAACCAAGGTCGCCTGTTTTAAACCATTCACCGTCAAACGCAGCTTTTGTTGCTTCTTCATCTTTATAATAACCGAGGAATACGATGTCACCCTTGATTTGAATCTCACCGTCTTTAATTCTGCACTCAACACCGGGGTGAACTGCACCAACGCTGGCAGGAGCATAGTGCTTGGTTCTCATAGTTGCAACAATCGGTGAGCACTCGGTAATGCCGTAACCGCTGGTAACAGTGATGCCAAGCTCCTTAAAGCCTGAAACATATTTTTCATCAAGCGCTGAACCGCCTGAAATAATCATTTCAAGATTACCGCCGAAAGCATCAAGAATCTGCTTGAAGAAAACTCTTCTCATATCAATGCCGACTTTGAGAAGTCCGTTACTGACTTTAATCATGGTTTTAACAAGCTTTTCTTTGCCCTGCTTTCTGATGTTATCCCAAATCTTGTTATACATAACCTTAAGCACCATAGGAACAACAGAAACGTGACCGGGAGCCGCATATTTAATATCGGCAAGAAGTTTCTTAAGGCTTGCATTAATAAACACAGGGAAGCCAACTAGCATCTGACAAGCAACACCTGCCATAAAGCCAAATGTATGATAAAGAGGAAGCATAAGCACAGTGCCCTTGGGAATGGAAAGATTCATAAGGCTTGTGATAGCATCTGTCATAAGGCTCTTATGAGTGAGCATTGCACCCTTCGGGCGTGATGTGGTGCCTGATGTAAAAACAATTGCAGCCATAACTTCCTTGTCAACCTTGTAGTCAACAAAGCTCTTTTCACCATTAGCTATAAGCTCCTTGCCTTTACTGATATAATCTGCAAAGCCTTCCATAGAAATTTTTTGAACATTACACAAATCTGTTTTATCAGCATAAAGCTTTGAATGAATAACAGCTGTTGCTTCACTCTTTTCAACAACATACTGAACATCTTCAGGTGTCTGCTCTTTATCAACAGGAACAATTACATTGCCACCGCAGATAACTGCAAGGTAGCAAATAATCCATTCATAGCTATTTTCGCCAACCAAAGCAATGTGTGCGTTTTTAAGGCCGATTGAGTGAAGATATGTTCCTAAAGCATACACATCTGCTTTTACGTCATTAAAAGAATGTCTGAGCTCTTCCTTGCCTTTTGTGTACCAAAAAGCGGTATCTTCGCCATAAGTTTTGGCACAGAAATCAACCATTTCTTTTAAATCCTGAGTTTTAGGAATGTTATTATAAGGATATTTTTTATTACTCATAGTTTTCTCCTAATCATTAGCAATACAAAGTATTGTTTACTTATACAAAATTATATATCAGCACAGCATTCAATGCAAACGACACTTTCAAGAAAATGTCCATCAGCAATGAACGAACTGTTAATAAATATAATTTATACCGTCAAAATAATTCCTAACCCTGTGAAAAAACTTTACAAGTATTCCTCTTTATAGTATAATTTTCAAAAAATCACGAGGGATTGCTATGAATATAATTTTAATCGGAATGCCCGGTTGCGGAAAGAGCACCATTGGTGTTTTGCTTGCAAAAGCGATACAATTTGGTTTTGTGGATTGCGACCTGCTCATTCAAAGACGTTGCTCAATGAGTTTACAAAGCATTATTGATACTCAAGGCCTTGACCGCTTTTTAAATGAAGAAGAAAGCACCATTGTTAACTTTACTGACGATAACTGTGTTGTTGCCACAGGAGGAAGTGCTGTTTATTCTCAAAAAGCAATGGAACATCTTAAGAAAAACGGAATTGTGGTTTACCTTTCGCTTCCGCTTGAAGATATTGAAAGCAGACTCACCAACATCAAAACCCGCGGTGTTGCTATGACAAAAAGCCAGACTATCGGTGAGCTTTATAAAGAGCGTTGCCCTCTTTATGAAAAATATGCAGATATAACCGTTAAAACTCACAATCTCAATATTGAACAAACGGTTGAAAAAATTGCAGAATCAATTAAGAACTTTATATAGCAAAAGGAGTTGTTCTTTCAGCAATGAACAACTCCTTTTAATTTTATTCACTTTGCACAAAGTTGAGAATCAAATCAACCACAGGTGTCGGGTCATCAAGTCCGTGGGGGTGATGATTGCAACCCTCTTTTATAAAAATTTCAATAGGAAGTTCAGCTTGTTTATACGCACGTTCAATTAAAATTCCGTTTTCAACATATGGCACAACTGTGTCGCTGTCACCTGCCACAAGCACAACAGGAATTTTATTTTCGATAAGATCAGGGATTTTATCCTGAGGTGTTTCACGGTAATAAAGAAGCTCCGAAATACTGTTCATTTTAAGTGCTGTGAGAATTTCAGTGAAGTTTTCATCATCAAGCCTCTCACCTATTCCGAATCCGCAAGGGCAACTCATATAATTGACAACAGGTGCATCAAGATAAAGGCAGCTCACAAGTTCAGGATATTTTGCAGCAAACTTAATTGCAATAAGTCCGCCGCAGCTCATACCAACAGGCACGCACTTTTGAGAAAGAGAATACTTTTCACTCACAAAGCGAACAAAACGAGCCTTGCGGTCAAGGTCAGGGTCAGTGCCCCAACGATTGTCGTTTTCAACAAAAGCAACATAACAGCCACGGTTAAGTAATTCGATTTCCGTTTCCGGAAAAGCATTGCGGTATTCCGTTTTCAAAACAAGAGTTGGGTTGAAGCATTTTACCTTTGGTTTTACAACACTTGCCTCGTGCCCCTCAAAAATAAATTCATCACATTCAAAATTGTTCCACACTATATTTACCTCTTTTAATTAAAATACTCCAACTAACTTCATAAATTTTAAAAACGATGTGTTTTAATTGGCGTCATGTTTTAGTTGCATTATTTTCTTATTTCGGTTATATTTTCGAGAAATATATAACCTCTCGTTCCATCTGAAAGTTCAACCAACATATGAGATCCGCCTAAATCTTCCGGAGCTAAACAAACCTCTACTTTTTTTACTTTCTCTCCCTTTTTCACTTTTTTGATAACTTTATCACCAGGCCATGATCTAACTGGAGATATATCATCATCCCAAGTAAAAAACTCCTTTGTAGATTCTTCAAGCAATTTAGAGTCACTGTTAACATAATAACTATATGATACTAAGCTTTTCACTTCTGCAGTTTTCACATATACTACTCTTTTACCATCTGAAACTTCAACATAATCATATGGTTCTTCATGTACTTTTGATTTCTTAATAAACAATTTCGTTCCCGCTTTAATAGTTCCAATTTCAATATATTTATCCCTTACTATATCGTCACGAAAAACCGAAATATCATTAACCGCTTCATATTCAGGAGATGTCCAATCAATTGAATCGTAAGTATTATTCATTTCACTGTCAAAGCTAACTTTAAAAGCACCCACGAAAAGCACACACATAACTATCAACGATAAAATAGGCCAAATAAATTTTGATTTTTTCTTTCTTAAATAGTTCGGCAACATCGACAAAAACAATATAAGTATCAAAATCACCGATATGAATATAGCTGCCAAATAACTATCAACTTTATCGAATGTACCTAATAATACAAATTTCGCATCATTAAAATGTTTTGCACCTTCACCAATTTCCAACCAATACTTAACCAATAGTGAAGTACACATAATAAAAAAACCTCGAACAACTTCAACTATACTATGAAAAACACCATAACCATCCGATCCGTCGCCTATTCCTTTTACAATAACTATCAATCCAATTACAATAAAAACTATCGTAAAAATTATAAATGCAATTTTGGTGATAGCCTGCAGTATAGCTACTACTCCACCCACTACTCCCAAAGCCAAAACACCAATCAACCACCATGGAACAACAAAACCAATCATATTTTTTCTCCTTACACAAAAAATGCGCCAACCGAAGCCAGCGCACAAAAAACGCAAACTCCGATAGTCGCCAAACTAACTCAATGTGAAATGGGTGTAACCACAACAGCACTGACAGAATTTGCATTTTTATCAAATTCAATAGTACTATTGTGGTTTAAAAAGGATATGTTTATCCTATAAAAGACAAATCACACCCGATTTCACACATATTAAGTTAGTTTGGCCTAGTCATTATACCATTAGTTCAAGTAAATTTCAATACCTTAAATAGGCTTCTGCTTTCGTGAATAATGATTTATTAAGAATTATGACTATTTATTAGCACCATCTGACGAAGGAAGATCTTTGCCACTAGCATACCTTCAATTTTTTTCAATTACGTTGATGAGGTCAGCAACCGTATCAATTTTTAAAATTTCCGAGTCTTTGAGGTCTATATTCATCTCATCTTCAAGGCTGCAAAGAAGCTGAGACATTTCAAAAGAGTCAAGCCCCAAGTCTTCTCTGAACGAGGTAGACATGTCAATCTTTAAATCATCAATTTCAATATTGTCTTTAATTATTTTTTCTATTTTTTTAATCAAATAAATCAACTCCCGATTTCACAGATATTATATCCTGAAAATCGGGAGTTATTATTATCTTAAATCTAATTCGTATGATTTCTGATAACCAAAGCCTTCAATTTTTGCTTTGTTGCCGTCAAGGGTGATAACAGAGCAGGTTTCTTCTTCATGAAGGCAAAGTGCCTGCAAAGCAACATAGTGAATGTTATTGTGGCAAACATAATCGCCAAAATGCCAATGGCCCGAAATAACAAGCTTAACTTTGTCACTCTTTTCAAAAATTCTTACTGCTTCATCGCGATTTCTTAAAATAAGGTCATCGTCGTTCTCGTATTTTTCAAGCAAAAACAGCTCATGGCAAAGCACTATAACAGGCTTTGTTGCTTCATCAACAGTCTTTTCAAGCCACTTGATTTGCTCCGGGTCAAGCCAGGTAACAGGCCAGAAAATTTCTTTTTCAGGGTATGGAATCCCGGGGTCATTCATATTGCCGTCAAGCACAATGAATGTAAATTCTTCTGTATCAAATGTGTAGTACCTGTGGGGCATACCGAGAATTTTGGTAATTTTATCTTTATGTAAAGAAGTATCGTGATTGCCGATTAAGCAGCGGGCAGGAACACCGCCTGAGTGAAGAATTTCTGAAATTTCTTTCATAAATGTTTCCTGGTCGCCATAGCCTTCAAGCTGGTCGGCTGTGTCACCCAGGTCAACAATGAAATCGCAACCGTCAAGGTGGTCTTTCATAATGTTTTTCAGCTTAAAAGGAGAACGGCAATTTCGCCTTTCGGCTCCCTCAACATCTCGGTCGCAATAGTGAAGATCTGTTACAGTAAGAAATTTAACCATAGTTATAGTTCAAAACCTTTCTTTTTTATACTCACCAAAAAGAGCCACCCGAAAGCGGCTCTTGTTTATATATTAAAATTATTAAATTGTGTGGCGGTCAGAACTACGAAGCTATCAAAATCAAACTTGCTAACAAGTTACCGTGACCGATGACCCTTCCGCTATGATTTTTGGTTTGATTTAACTTTGGGTCAAAACAGCCTATCTTTTCATTCCTATTGTTGTAAGCCGTCTGCTTACCTTTGCTGTCAGTTCTGATATAGCCTATTTCTTTTGAGGCTTTATTTCTGATGACAATTTTTGACATAACACCCAGCTCCTAAATATATTCATTTAAGATTCCGCCTACTTGGGTGTTTGTTAGCGGTTGCCCGCTTGCTCAAATTGTCTTATCGTTCACCCAGCGGCCTTTGAATTTAATTAAGTTTCTCATTTCAAAAACCTCCTTCGTTGATTTCATCTATATTATAGCATAAATTCACAAAATGTCTATTCTCTGAATATACGAAAAAGCAAACACACCTTTATGCAAAATGTACAAAGGTGTGCAAAATTAGTGGAAGTTATGCTTAAATTTTATGATTCGGGTGTCGTTCATTCCAACTTGCTTCAACAGGCTCTGCAAAGGGGCATTCAATTTCTTTAACCACTTCTTCAGGTGCAAGCCAGTTAACAGCATTTGTAATAACCTTCTGAATGTTTTCGTTGAGGTATGTAGGGTTAGTTTCGTGACCCGGCTGGAAATAAAATACCTTACCGAGACCTCTGTACCATACACAGCCTGAACGGAAAACCTCGCCACCTGAGAACCAACCTAAGAAAATAAGCTCATCGGGCTGAGGAATATCAAACCTTTCACCGTACATCTCTTCTTCTTCAAGCTCAAAATATTCAGGCAAACCTTTTGCAATGGGATGATTCGGGAGAATTGTCCAGAGCCTTTCTCTGTCACCGTCACGCCATTTAAGTGAGCAGGTTGTACCCATAAGGCTCTGGAAGGGCTTTGAGAAATGAGCTGAGTGTAAAAACACCATACCCATACCACGAAGAACACGGTTATGGATTTTTTTAACAAGCTCGTCAGGTACAAGATGATGCTTACCGTGACCCCACCAAAGAAGAACATCCGTGCTTTCAAGAATTTCATCAGAAAGTCCACACTCAGGCTCATCAAGATTTGCCGTTCTGACATTCATGTTTTCATTTTTGCCCAAAAACTCAGCAAGTGCACCGTTAAGTCCTTCGGGATAAACTTTAAGCACATCTTCGTGAGTGGCTGTAATTGAGTCTTCATTCCATATTGTAACATTAATCATAATTCAAATCTCCTTACGGCATATATGGGTTATCGTCAAATTCATAGTTTTCAGGCATAATAAAAGGCTTGAAATAATTGATTGTAAAATCAATACCCCACTGACCTTTTTTACCTTCCCAATAATGAGAGTGCGGCTCAATAGAAAGCATACCGTCATAATCCTTGGTGTAAAGAATATCCATAACGGCAGGCCACTTAATCATATCAAGCCCTGCAGGTGCATCATCATAGCTGTCGTTTTCAATTTCAACTCTTCCCTTAAGATGGAAGTGATAAAATCTGTGAGCCCAGTCACGCATTTCTACCAAATAATCGCCGTCACGGCTCATACAGTGAGTGGGGTCATATTTTATACCCAATTCAGGAACCGCTGAAAGAATCGGCTCCCAAGCTTTTGGCTGGATAACAAAATTTTCCCAATCGCAGTTGTATGTAGCAATTTTAACGCCTTTTTCTTTGCCGAACTCAACAAGAGTTTTAAAATAGTCAATGGCAATCTGACAGTTTTCAAAAAAGCTTAAGCTTTCTGTATAGTTTACACCGCAGTTATAAATGGGGCAGCCGATAATTGATGCTGCAGTGATAATGTTTTTGTCATGCTGCAATGCTTCGGGAATAACCTTTCCGTTTTCGTCAATTCGAGTCATACCCCAACGGCCGATTGAACCGACAGATACATTATATTTTTCACTGTAACCTTTTATTGCTTCAGCCTGAGCAAGAAATTCTGCAGAGTCATATCTATCATTGACGCAAAATTCAACTGCATCAAGACCTTTTTCGCTGACATATTTAATGCAGCCTTCGCTCCAGCCATTAATAATACCAAGTTTCATAAAATCATCCTTTCTTTAAGGTTATTTTTATTGTAGCAATACAAACTTAAATTGTCAATGAATAAAAATACCCGACTTACACAAAGCAAGTCGGGTCGGTTGATTATTTATCGCCGTTAGGTCCTTTTGCAAACCAAGGAAGGCTTACACGCTCAATAGAGCCATCTTCGTTAACACTTACCTGAATCTGATAAAAAATACCGGTATAGGTTTTGCTTCCGTCTGCATAAGATTCACTCTCAGCACAGAAAATCGGAGCAGACCAATTACTTACCATAACAACATCTGTTACAAAAACACAAGCCCACAAAGCAACAACCAGCACCGCTGCAACCACTATGTTGAGCACAAGCTTCTTGCGAGGCTTTTTATCTTTAGGCTGTTTTTCTTTTTTTACTTTGGGTTCTTTCGGTTCCCTAACAGGCTTGGCAGGTTTTGGTGATTTAACAGCCTTTGGTGCCTTTGCCTTCTGGTTGTTCGGTTCAGAATTTTCCATAAAAGCAGCATAGAAAGGAGATACTTCTTCCTTCTTTTCAGCGTTTTCCGTGGCATCATGTCTGATTACAACAAGGTCATCGTCAAGGTCTGCAAAGTCATCATCCTCTTCCTCAACATCAACGGTAGACTCTGCAACGATTGGAGCTTCAACATTTCCCTCAACCTCGTCGCCCGAAGAAATATCTTCAAAAACCACAGGAATCTCGGGCTGTTCCTGTTCAGGCTCAATTTCTTCATTTTCTTCTTCAGCGGTTTCGCTTTCATCCATTGTCAAATACCAGGCAACTTCCGGTTCTGCTTGTTCAGGCTCTTTTTCAACTATCGGCTCAACTTCTACAGGCTCTTCCTGAATTTCAATTTCAGGCTCTTCAAAAGCAACCGTCACAGGCTCTTCATCCTGCTGCTCGGGTTCATCAGCAGGCTCGTCACTATCTATTAACCAAGACATATCTGATACGTCAGGCTCTTCTTTTGCAACAGCAATATCCTGTTCGGCAGTCTTTTCTTCAGCAGGCTCATCTTTAACAGCCGAAACATCAACAAATGTGGTGTCTGTTTCCGTCGGTTTTTCCACCGCTTCCGGAATCACAGGCTCATCTGTAATTTCAGGTGACGGTTCATTTTTGATTTCAGGAGCAGTTTCCTCTTCGTCATCAAAGTTAAAAGAATATTTAGCTTTTAGCTTATCAAGATTAGAGAGAAGCTCGCTGGTATCAAATTCAAAATCTTTCATAAAATATCCTCCTCAGTTTTTGCTTGCACGCAAAGCTTTTAAAAGCTTAACTTTAACTTTTTTAACTGCCGGAACAAGCTTATCATAAATGTTATATCGAAGTTTGTTGTTAATTAAAACGTATTCACCTGCAAACTGATACAAATCTGCGCCAAGGCTGGCTTTGAATGAATTGATGCCCACAAAGTTCGCTTTCGGAGTGAGTTCACCTAAAGGCTGAGTTTTGTCGGCAGGAATGTTCAGGTTGTCAACAAGAACATAGCCCAAATCGTGATAGTCACACCCACTATCAATGCTTTGACAAAGACGCAGATAATTAACAAAATGGCTTGGGCGTGTTTCATTCCTTAAAACATCAATGCTTCCGCCAAACATACAGCTTGCAACTCCGCCGTAACGAATTGTAAGACCGCCTGCAACAACAAATTTATCTTCCTTGGAAAACTCGTTTGCAATTTCGGTGCGGAGCTTATAATTCTTGCTTTGCTGAAGAATAGTTTCGTTTTCATTATTCAAACGATTTTTTACACTTTCTTTAGCAGTTTCTATTTTTTCAAGATTTTTTGCAAGTTGAATCTGCCTGTCATCTTCAAACTTCTTGTCAGCATTCTTGTCATAATAAACAAGAGTAAGATCCATACAATCGTGAAAAACTGTCATAAGCTTTTTGATGTATGCAGTGTTTTTTTCTATAAAGCTGTCACGCTCTGAAGTTGAACGCATAACCGTTGCAAAATCTTCAAGCAATAACGGATCTTTTTCAACATCGCTAATATTAACACAACGGCTGACTAATCCTCGTGATTCACCAACTCTTACCGAATATCTGACACCTTTTTCACATTTTTTCAAAAGCTCTTTTGCTGTCAGCATCTTACCGTTATCATCTTTCAGGTCAATCATATACTGAATGGGAGCTTTGTAAATATAACGGGCAGCATCATGATTCAGTTCATAACCGGCATCAATAAACATTTTATGAACTGCAAGCCCTTGCTCGGTTTCAACATTATTGATTCTTAAAGGAATATGCGGATCCGTGAGCAAAGCGGTGGCATTGTGCTTTTTCAATTCGCCTTTAATGAATTTTGTAAACTCCTTAATTATATCGGGTCTTGTATAGTCAGTAACAGGACCGTCCGGAATGTACCAGATTTTACCGCAAACAGAAAGATTCCTCTCAAGAACAAGGCAGGCAAAAACTCGTTTGCCGTTTTCAAAGCCTGAGAAAAAATAGGGTTTCCAAGCGGTTTTAATCTCAGGCCAACGTGAACATTGAATAAATGAACCTTTGTGCCCATTTATAAATTCGTCGTATTCCTGAAGGTTGTTTTCTTGTCTGAATTCAAGCATTTGTGCTTAACCTCCGTATATAATCGCTGACACATTCTTTTTCGGAAAAAGGAACTTTTACGCCTTCAATAAGCTGATATTCTTCGTGACCTTTGCCCGCAAGAAGGATTATATCATTATTTTTTGAAATACTCAATGCTTTTTCAATAGCTTTTTTTCTATCAGGCTCACAAATATAATTGCCGTTAACTTCTTCCACAGCTTTTGCAATATCATTTATAACACTCATAGGCTCTTCAAAATCAGGGTTATCAGAGGTAAGAACACATAAGTCACACATACTTCCCGCAACAAGGCCCATTTCACGTCTTCGTTCTTGTGTTCTGCCACCAACTGAACCGAACACACAGATAATTCGCCCTGTTTTATAAGCGTAAAGTGTTTCAATTATACTTTTAAGGCTGAGTCCGTTGTGTGCATAATCAATTATTACGTCATAATCGGCATCAATGTCAAGGATTTCTGCTCTGCCTTTTACACGAACTTTTCTGAGTGCATCAACAGCATTATCAATGCTGCAACCGATTGAAATAACAGCACCGATTGCAGACATGATGTTATACACATTAAAGTTACCGGGTAAAGGAGAGATGATTTTAAGATTTTTATTAAAAGCTGAGCAATCAAAGTTTATGCCCATTTCATTTCTTGTGCGAAGCGGGCGAACGTTTTTGGCACTGATGTCATAGCTTTCATCAAGACCGTAGGATATAATTTTACATTTACATTTTTCTTTCATTATTGTGTAAGCTGCATCATCAAAGTTCATAACCGCAGTTTCACATCTTTCAAAGAAAACAGATTTCCAATATGCATATTCTTCAAAGCTGTCGTGTTCAAGAGGTCCGATATGGTCGGGAGAAAGGTTAGTGAAAATTCCGCAGGCAAAAGGGATACCGTCAATTCTGCCGTGCTTAACACCGAGAGAAGAAACCTCTAACGCAACAGCCCTACAGCCTTCATTAAGCATTGCTCTGAAAAGCTTGTGAAGCTCGTAGGATTCGGGGGTTGTGTTGCTTGTGGGATATTTTTTACCGCCAAATTCCGCACCAACCGTTCCGATAATTCCGCAAGGGATGCCGTTTTCGTTAAGAATGCCCTGAACAAGATGAGCTACGGTGGTTTTGCCTTTTGTTCCTGTGATACCTATAACCTTTAGTTCTTTAGCAGGGTATGAGAAAAATTTGGCTGCAATTTCGCCAAGAACAACACGTGAGTTTTTAACAATAAAAATCTGTGAATCATCAGGTAAATCTACTTCTTTTTCACAAATGAATACTCTGGCACCGTTTTGATATGCACTCTGAGCAAAAGCATGACCGTCTAACTTAAGACCTGAAAGGCAGACAAAAATCACACCGTCTGTTGCTTTACGCGAATCGTAAACAATATCACAAATTTCAATATCGTTTTTAATTATATTATCATATTCAATAACACTGAGAATTTCTGAAAGTTTCATCTGAATGCTCCTGAAAGAGTTATCTTTTAAAAAGGTTTTTGATTTTTGATTTATTATCGGAATAAGCATATGCAAATCTGTTTTTATCAGCATTTGATGACAAGTTGCTGAGGAATCTGTATTTAGCCTGAGCATCCGATGCTTTGGTTAATGCATCGTCAATTTCGGCAAAACTGATAAATTGCTTAGCATTATGGTTATATATGCATTTGTCAGATTTGTATATCATATTTGCAGAAGTTTGTTTGTCAGTCCAACCGTAAACACACGCACCATCCCAAAAAACACCTTTGGCAAGCTCTTTTGAGGGGTTGCCTGCCCACGAAGTATTGGAAGAGATTTTTTGTTTGCAACAACACTTAACGCACCAATGATACTGCCGGAATGAATATGTGTCCCTTTTAAAATCAATGCTGATTGACCAATCCAGATATGATCACCCAAGAAAATGCTTTTAGATAAATTGCGTCTTTTCTTTTCAGCCACATCATAAACAAGGTGAGGGTCAGCTACCCTTAACCAAATGCCAAAAGAAAACAAACAGTCGTCACCTATAAAAATATGTTTTTGCTCAGATAAAATGGCATTCAGTACGCCGTTGAAATAATTGTTTCTGCCCACATAAAATGAACTGTTATGGTTGGTGGTTACATTTAATTTATATGCGTGGCGACTTGAGCAAAGATATATAACAGAATTATTACCGTTAAAAACGATATTGCAGTTTACTAATGTTACATTATCTTCGCAAAAGAGAATATTGTTTTCACCGTTAAAAGTTATTGAAGAATTATTCATAACCGGCATTTTGCCGAGAACTTTATTATCATGCACATTATTCAGTTGTTCGGATTCTGTTACTTTTAACATAAAAATACCTTCTTGCTCGGGATTCTATCTAAAAAAATAAACTATCTCTGAGGTATGGGTCTGTGCTTTGCAGTGTAGGTTTCAACATCAATTCTGATGATGTTTACAAAACTTACCATTTTATCTTCAAAAGAGAAGTCTTTACCGGTCTGAGTTTTCATTATTACGCTCATACCTTTTTTCTTTTCTTCAACATCTTCAACTATTGTTGCAACACCTTTGCCCATAATTGAAGCGTATGCCATACCGTATTTGCAGGCAATCTCGCCTTCAAAAGGCTGAATATCACATTCTGTTTCAAAGAAAACCTTAGGATTAGCACGTAAAACATCAATTTTTCTTCCCTTACGTGCTCCGTGAAGGTAGATGGTCAGTTTTTCATTTTCCATAGTGTAGCCGTAATTCATCGGCACAACATACGGCTCGTCACCGTCAACCATACCTATATGAGCGATGAGTGATTTATCTAAAATCTTAATAATTTCGTTAATATCTGTAATTTCAAGTTCTCTTCTTGTAAGTCCGTTGCTCATATTATCATTCCTTTATATTTTATCTTGTTAAAAGTGCCACACATTCGACTGTTGTTTCACTGTCCCAACAGATATGTGTCACATTCTCATCCCCGTCATAAAAGACGGGGAATTTGAAATTGATACATTTTAACAGTCTGCCGTCAGGCTGTTCTTCTTTGAATATCTCAACACTCTC
Source organism: Clostridia bacterium (assembly GCA_017461625.1). Taxonomy (GTDB): domain Bacteria; phylum Bacillota; class Clostridia; order Oscillospirales; family Acutalibacteraceae; genus CAG-488. The sequence continues at coordinate 19,946 of JAFTXJ010000019.1, read as the reverse complement.
AATAAAGGTATTGAGAAACTTCTTTTTCTCAGCATCAGTAAACTCTTTGTACATTGTACCATAATAATGCAGAAAAAGATAGACATTTTCTCCTGATATTTTTTCTTCTTTGATATTTGCTATACGAGACTGCAATTCTGTTATTTGCTCCTCAACAACCTCTATCTCATCATAGAAATCATAAAGTCTGTTTTGCATATCCTGATACTTTTTATCATGATGCCTGTCTGTGACATCAAGGGTATCCATTTGAGATGCAAGCTTTCTTTTTGACATAACAAGCTGATTTAACTGTTTCTTGAATACGGCAAGCTCTTCTTCAAGACCTTCAGTGCTTACTCTTGTGTTTATCTTTTCACACAGAGCCTTTTCAAACTCAGGATTAGATACAAGCCTTTCAATTACCTCTTCAACTGCAACATTTACAACAGTTTGATTCCATTGCCTGTGATAATCACACTTGTGTCCGTCAACCTTCATTCGATGCTTACAGGCATAATAAAAGTGGTCTTTGTAGATTGTACCGTCAGGCTTTTTCTTACGGTTAATGTTACCGTACATTACCGCACCGCAAACAGGACAGCGAAGTAACCCCGATAATAAATGCTCATGGTCAAGATTGTAAATCTTCTCCCGTTTAACACCTAACTTTTTACGCTTCTGTTGAGCTAACTCCCAATCTTCAATAGATATAATGGCTTCGTGAATACCGTCATAGATAGGATATTGTTCTTGCTTAACTATATGATATTCATTTCGGGTGCCGTTAATCTTTTCAGTTTTACGCCTACCGAAAGCTATTTTTCCGCAATAAACGGGATTCTGTATAACCAGCTTTATAAAATGTGCAGAAAAGGTATCTAATGTACCGTTCTGCCTTGGCTTTTTAGAGATACCGTGTTGATTAAGATATTTAGCAATACCGTTTGCACCCATATTTGTATTTATATATTTATCAAATATGATGCGTATGGTTTCAGCCTCGTCCTCGGCAATTTTCAGTTCACCCTTTTCAAGATAATATCCATAAGGTGCAAAACCACCATTCCATTTACCTTCTCTTGCTTTTTGCTTTCTGCCTTCCATTGTCTGAACAAGAATGTTTTCACGCTCAATTTCGACAACGGCTGATAAAACAGAAATCATTAGCTTACCGCTGTCCTTTGAGCTGTCTATACCGTCTTCGACACAAATAAGGTTGGCTCCGTAGTCCTGCATAATTTGCAAGGATGAAAGCACATCAGCAGCATTTCTACCAAAACGAGACAGTTTGAAAACAAGCACATAATCTATATTATCTTTACCACTTGCAATATCTGATAACATTTGCTGAAACTCAAGTCTTCCGCCAATATTTTTACCTGATTTACCTTCATCACTGTATTCACCTGCAATATGCATTTCCTGATACTCGGCATATTTACGGAGCTTTTCTCTCTGTGCATCAAGACTGAAGCCTTCTACCTGCATTGATGTTGAAACACGGGTGTAGATATAGCAATTTAATCGTTTCATATATTTTCAACTCCTTGTAATTTTTCATTTTGATTATATTTTTCTTTCGCATATTCGACAAATGTGTGAGGCAGGATTAACCCGCCTCACACTACTTTTAAGCTGTTTTCTTGCTTCTGATTTCTGCATCACTTTTCGGTATCTTATCACCGTATTTCTCAATCATATCTGCAAGGAAATCTATCATCTGGTCAAATGCTATTTTCTGTTCTTTGGTGAAAGTTGAAATATCAGGGATATTAAAAGCACATTCGCCTTTTATACAGCTTATTGTTCTTATAAAATCTTCTTTAACAAATTTATATAAATCAATAATTCTGCTAATCAATACCCATCACCTCGCATCCCTACCCTGACGGGCTCTGTATCTGCTTTCACAGATTTTCACTATCGCTTCTTCAATCTGCTCGGTTGTATAGCTCTTCGGAAAGAATTTTCGTATTCTTTCAGCAGGAATTTTGATTTTCTCTCGCTGATTTGCCTTTTCCTCAGCTAGGATTTCACCTATATCCTCAGGTGTAAGACCATCCTCTCTGCTGATAGCACGAAGTCTTTGAGCCTGAGATAAATTAGGTGTAGCATCACAGGCACAGATTTCTTCAACCAAGTCCGCCTGTTCCACCTCATTGAGATATGAAAGCTCTACCGCAGGTGTAAATGCAATTCGTTTTTCATCTACAAGCTCAAGGAGTTCAGGGATGAGATAAGTCAGACGGATATAACGCCTGACCTGAGTTTTGCTATCATCTGATTTATTTGCAATAATCTCTGCCGATTCCAACTTCCGACCAACTTGGTCGGAAGTTAAGTCTGTTCTTTCACCTTGTCTTTTCATTGCCTCAAGCTTTAGCTTGTAAGCAAATGCCTTTTCCGACGAGAGAATATGCTCTCTGTGCAAATTACTGTCAACGAGCATAATCGCTGCTTCATCTCTGTTCACGGCATAAATAAAAGTAGGGACTTCTTTCATCCCTGCTTTGACTGTTGCGTGTAAACGGCGGTGTCCGCTTATCACCTCATATTCATCTGTGTTTTCAATAGGTCGGATAATTATAGGAGTAAGAATACCTTTCTCGTCTGTACCGACAATAGAAAGGAACCTTTCGTTCTCGGCTCCGTTAGTGCAGGTAATATCCTCGGTTATCCTTGCAAGGAAATTGCTGAGCTTGATGTTTACCGGCTTACCGTTTATCGTTCTTTCAATATATAGTGAGTTGTTATATGCAAAGAACGGGTCTGAATAGTATAAATAATTTTCCAAATTTTTACCTCTTTCTTGTAATGATTTTCCGAACATCCGTACAGACATTGCAAAAACCCAATAACATAAAGCGATTTATGTTCGGGTATTATCCGTACAATGTGCCACAGTGTTCGCTACAAAACCGAACGCCGCAAGGCAGTAGCATAGGGATTTGTAGTGGTTTGTTCGTTTGTTCGGGTTTTAAATTTTTGTTGTAAAATGTTTGCCTCTTGTGTGTGGATGTTTTAAAACGCAATAACATAAAAGTATATTGCTTCTGTCTTTCTGCACTTTTTAAGCCTTTATTTTGGCGGCTTCAGGGCATCATAAACATCCACCCGAGACCTTTTTGCAGACATATATTCTGCATTTCTCTGTCGCTGCTTCTTCTTTGCACAGTCAGGACAGAACTTCTGATTCCTGCCTGTTCTCTCTGTTTTACTGCCACACAAAGCACAGACAACCGTTTCGGCAGGTGTCTGACCCGTAACGCTTTTCATAAGGGCTTTATCACTCGGCAACACACAGTCAAGAAAATATCTGCAGATAATGTGGCTCGGTGTTATGAACTGAGGACAGGTGTGAGTGTCACCGTCATCAAGAAGCAGACAGTTGCCCTGATAACAGTTACAGCATCGGCTTTTAATCATTGTCTTGATTTCTGCAAATTGCTTAAGGGTAAGGTTGATTGTTTGCATAAGGGGTATCTCCTTTCTTAAAAAATTTAGTTGTACTGCGAAAAAATGTGACGCAGTATTCATATATCCAAAATCACGGTTTTAGGCATAAAAAAAGCACCTGCTACTTTTGAAGTAACAGGTGTATGTAAACGGATTGAAAATTGTGGTGCTGATGATAATCAGTTTGAAAATCAGATTTTGTTTCTTGACAAAACAAAGTTAAAACGTTATAATGGCGATAGTTGAGCAACTGTTCAACTACTCTTTCGGAGGTGAAAGCATGGCAAAGCAACCTATATGTGACTGTGATGTAATTCATAAAGAACTCGTTAACGATACTCAGAATAAGATGAAATCCGAAGAAGATTATTTAAAGCTTGCCGGACTGTTTAAGATGTTTGATGATAAGACAAGAGTCAAGATACTTCATGCATTGGAACAAAATGAAATGTGCGTGTGCGACTTGGCAGTTTTGTTGGGAGTAACCAAATCCGCTGTTTCTCACCAACTTAAAGCGCTGCGTCTTGCAAATCTTGTTAAATACCGCCGCGAAGCACAGATTGTTTATTATTCCCTTGCAGACGAACATGTAAAAGAAATTTTGGATATAGGGTTCAATCATCTTTACGAATAAAAAGCAAAACGCATTGTTTTGTTTTTTATTTCGCTAATTAGTTGAATGATTGAGCAACTATTAAATTTATAGGAGTTACACTATGGAAAAAATATTCATATTAAAGGGTCTGGACTGCCCGAACTGTTCCGCAAAAATCGAAAAAGAAGTAGGAGAGCTTGCCGGTGTCAGTTCTTCCAGCATAAATCTGATGAAGCAGTCACTGACTATTAGTGTAGAAGAAGATGTGCTTTCTTTGGTAACGAAGCAGATTGAAACAATTGTCCACAGTCATGAGCCTGATGTGACGGTGACAGAATATATCGCTGAAAGCTCTGTTTCTACACAGGAAACTAAATCCGAAGATTATAATAATAAAATAAGAATTATTCGTCTTATTGCAGGTGCGCTTATATTCGTTTTAGGTATTATTTCAAACGAGTTTATCAATGTCTCTCTGCCTGTGTATTTAATATTTCTTGTTCTTGCATATATCATCCTTGGTGGAGATGTAGTAATTAAAGCAATTAAAAATATAACTAAAGGCAGAATCTTTGATGAGAACTTTCTTATGAGTTTATCTACAATTGGGGCATTTGTTATTGGCGAATACCCGGAAGCCGTTGTCGTTATGCTTTTTTATCAAATTGGTGAATACTTTCAGGATTTAGCAGTAAACCGTTCAAGAAAATCTATTGCCAATTTAATGAACATCCGTCCGGATTTCGCAACAGTACTCAGAAACGGAGAACAGACAATTGTTTCTCCGGAAACTGTATCTATTGGCGAGATAATCGTCGTAAAGCCGGGTGAAAAGATTCCTTTGGATGGTATTATTCTTGAAGGCGACTCTATGCTGGATACTAAAGCATTGACAGGCGAATCCGTTCCAAGAACAGTTCATAAAGGTGATGAAGCACTTTCCGGTTGCGTTAACCAGAACGGTGTATTAACTATTCAAGTAACTAAAGCGTTTGGCGAATCTACCGTTTCCAAAATCATTGAATTGGTTGAGAACGCTTCAAGTCGAAAGGCTCCGACAGAAAACTTTATCACAACTTTTGCTCGTTATTATACTCCTGTAGTTGTAATTTTTGCCCTGATTCTTGCTGTTGCTCCGCCACTTCTGTTTAATGCAGAATGGATTGAGTGGATTCACAGAGCGTTTGTTTTTCTTGTTATTTCCTGCCCATGTGCATTGGTAATTTCTGTTCCTCTTACCTTCTTTGGAGGTATTGGTGCCGCATCCAAGCACGGTGTTCTTGTTAAAGGTAGTAACTATCTTGAAGCTTTAAATAACGTCAGCACAGTTGTGTTCGACAAGACCGGAACTCTTACAAAGGGTGTTTTTAAGGTAACAGAAATTCTTCCCGATAACGGATTTACTGTTGAGAGGATTTTGGAATACGGGGCAAAGGCTGAAATTTATTCAAATCATCCGATTGCAAAATCCATCATCGCTGCTTATGAAAAGGATGTCGACGAGACTAATATTACCGACTTTAAAGAAATCTCAGGTTACGGTATAAGCGTGACGGTGGATAATAAAAAGATTTTGGCAGGAAACAGCAAGCTGATGAATGCAGAGCAAATTCACTATAAACCTTGCGACAATGCAGGCACTAAGGTTTATATTGCTGTCGACGGTGAATATGCAGGTTGCATTCTGATAGCAGACGAGATAAAGGAGGACAGCAAGAGAGCAATAGCAAAGCTCAAACGAATCGGTATTGAAAAGACTGTTATGCTTACTGGCGATGATGAGATGATTGGTAAAGCCGTATCTCAAGAACTTGGTCTTGACGAATACTATGCACAGCTTCTTCCCGACCAAAAAGTATTAAAATTGGAAGAAATGGATAACCAAAAGCCGTCAAAGAGTAAACTTGCTTTTGTTGGCGATGGCATAAATGACGCACCTGTTCTTGCCCGTGCAGATGTGGGCATTGCCATGGGTGGTATAGGTTCTGATGCAGCTATTGAAGCAGCGGATGTTGTGCTTATGACAGATGAACCATCCAAATTGGTCGAAGCTATTGAAGTGGCAAAGGCTACAAAGCACATTGTGATTCAGAACATAGTTCTCGCTCTTACAGTTAAAGTAATATTTATGGTACTTGGCGCATTTGGAATTGCCGGCATGTGGGAGGCTGTGTTTGGCGATGTTGGTGTAGCACTGATTGCTGTTATGAATGCAATGAGAACCTTAAAGAAATAATGTAATCTGATTTTTTGCGCATTGTATATCGACAAAATCCAATTTGTTTAGTTGAAATTTTCCTCTGCTCTCACGTTTGTGACGCAGTATTCATATACCCAAATTCACGGTTTTGGGCATAAAAAAGCACCTGCTACTTTTGAAGTAACAGGTTTATGTAGACGGAATGAAAATTGTGGTGGGGTTGTGGTATAATGATGTCGATAAGAATTTGTAGAGGATACGAAGACAAAATACCCGAAGGGTATATGGAGAAAAAGCCTGAAATGGGCGGTGTGTCTGCGGTAAAAATTAGAATATAACAAAAAAAGCTCCCTGAATCGGTTTAGTGCCGAAACAGGGAGCTTTGATGTTTTTATTTATATGTATAAACTGAAATTCCCTTCCTTTTATGTTCACTTGTCCTATGCATACGTTCAACGATTTCTTTCTTATCTGCTGGAATAACGCCGCCGGAAAGATATGTGTCAAGCTCGGCATATGTTACTCCCATTTCTGTTTCATCGGTCTGTCCGTCAAAGAGTGCCGCAGATGGGGCTTTTTCTATAACGCACTTTGGAGCATCAAGATAACGCAAAAATTCATATATCTCGGTAACGGTAAGATCTGCAATGGGATTAAAATCGTAAGCACCATCGCCCCACTTGGTAAAGTAACCTACATAAGCTTCGCTTTTATTGCCCGTGCCGGCAACCAGTCGGTTTTCCGCTGCGGCAACCGCATACAAGGTGAGCATACGAAGTCTCGGTGCTATATTGGAAAGTGCCGCCGCATTTAAGGTAGCAACGCCGTCAAGGGCTTTGAGCTCGGCTTCTTTTACAGGCGTCAGATCAACAGTTCGGGTTTCAATATTATATTTTTCGGCAACCACCTTGGCATCGGCAGCATCTTCATCATAGTTTCTTTTAGAAGTACACGGCAAAATAATACCCTCCGTGTTATCACAAGCCGCTTTACAGAGAATACCGACCAAAGCGGAATCCTTGCCTCCGCTGTTACCGTAAACAATTCCTTTTGCTCCGCTCTCAGCAAGAATGGACTTTATAAATTCGACTCTCTTTTCAAATTCAACCTTATAATCACGCATGGAATAAACCTCTTTTCAGTAAAGCTCCGGGCGTCTGTCACGGAACACAGGTATGCTACCGCGAATATCAGAAAGAATCTTCATATCACAGGCTGCGGATATGATTTCTTCACTTTCCCCGGCAAGTGCAAGCGTTTTTCCAAAAGGTTCGATAATGGCGGAATTGCCGCCATATACAGTTTTACCGGCTGTTCCGCAGGAATTGCAGCATACCACAAACATCTGATTTTCAATAGCTCTGGCAGTGGTAAGCGTGCGCAGATGAAAGATGCGTTCCTTTGGCCACTGAGACACTACAAACAGCATATCAAGTCCTTGCAAAGCAAGGTTACGGGTCAGCTCGGGAAAACGCACATCGTAGCAGATGATAACACCGCACTTTACACCGTCGAGAGTAAAGCGACATAGGTGGTCGCCACAAGTATAGTAGTCATCTTCTCCCATAGGCGTAAACAGATGCGTCTTATCATATTCGGCAATACACTTGCCGTCTCGGTCAAAAACCATAGCAGTATTGAACGCTTTCCCATCCCGAACATTTGATACCGAGCCTGCTATTATATTGACACCGTACTGCTTTGCCAGAGCACCGATATGGGACTTTACTTCATCTCCGTCTTTACAGGATAACTCGGCAAGGTTTTCTTTCGGGAAAAATCCGGTATTCCACGTTTCCGGCAATACCAATACGTCGGGGGTATCCTTCATCGCATTGCAAATTAACTGTTCTGCGTGTGCAAAGTTCTCCTCCGGACAACCGAGCTTCATATTCATTTGCAAACACGAAATTTTCATACCAATTACTCCTTTATAAGTAGCTTGCAGAGTCTGTTTGCCGCTTCCTTGGTTTCTTCGGGTTTTCCGAACGTGGAGAAACGGAAATAGCCTTTTCCGCACTCACCAAAGCCATCACCGGGAATACCTACGACTTGAATTTCTTTGAGCAGATAATCAAAGAACTCCCAACCGCTCATACCGTCGGGGCATTTCATCCAGATATAGGGTGAGTTCTTGCCGCCTGTGTACCAAATACCTGCAGCATCCAATGCCTCCATAAAGTAGGAGGCGTTTTCCTTATATACGCGAAGATTATCGTGGATCTGTTGTTGTCCCTCCGGAGTAAATACCGCCAAGGCACCTTTTTGAAGGATATAGGAAACACCGTTTGTTCTGGTCTCACGGTTACGCGACCACATTTCATTCAGGTTCATACCGCCGCGCACAAGATTGTGAGGAACAACGGTATAGCCAAGACGCGTGCCGGTAAATCCCGCTGTTTTTGAGAGTGAACAGATTTCGATAGCGCACTTGTCGGCACCGTCCAGCTCATAAATGCTGTGCGGAATGTTCTCCTCCTCAATGAAGATCTCATATGCCGCATCAAACAGGATAACGGCACCGATCTCATTAGCAAAGTCCACCCAAGCCTGCAACTGATTACGGTTAAACACAGCACCGGTAGGATTATTCGGTGAGCATATATAGAGGATGTCCGCTTCTGCTTCTTCGCTCGGTTCGGGCAAAAAACCGTTTTCTTCGCCGGACGCTAAGTGAATAATTTTTCTTCCTGCAAGGATATTGGTATCCACATATTCGGGATATGCCGGTTCAATTACCATAACAGTATTATCCTGATCGAACAGTTCAAGTATATCGCCTAAATCGTCGCAGGCACCGCTTGAAACGAAGATCTCGTTTTCGGTAACGGTCGTACCCATTTTCTTATAGTAGCCCTCAATGGCACGGCGCAGAGAAGCATCACCGATTTCGGGCATATAACCGTGAAATGTGGCGGCGTTTGCCTGATCGTCAACAGCTTTGTGCAAAGCTTTGATAACTGCATCACACAGCGGCAGGGATACATCTCCAACACCCATTCGCAGCACTTTTTTTTCGGGGTTAGCCGCCAGATATTCGTTTGTCTTACGGTAAATCGTGTTGAATAAATAGGTGTCTTTCAGTTCCTTATATCTCGTGTTTGGTTTTAACATATCTCTGTTTCTCCTTCATATATTGTCTCTGCCGGACCGGTCATTTGAACGGTGTTATCCGATGCAATTTGAATTTTCAGTATTCCTCCGTCAAGCACTACGGAAACAGTCTCATCATAGTGGCAATGCTTTGCGGCAATCGCTGCCATGACGGATGCACAGGCACCGGTTCCACACGCCATCGTAACACCGCTGCCGCGTTCCCATACCCGCATACGCAGTTTATCATCTCCCAGCACTTCCACGAACTCCACATTCACACCGTCAGGAAAATCGGGATGATGCTCGATCTTGGGGCCAAGAGTTGTGAGGGGTGCTGTTTCAATATCATCCACAAAAATGACCGCATGGGGATTGCCGACTGATACGGGAATAAGCGATACCGTTTCGCCATTGACCGTGAGATCCATAGGCTTTTCTGCTTTTGCTTGCCCCATATCCACAGTAACAGTTTTAACTTTGCCGCCTGTGATCTGCAGTGTCAGATATTTAACACCCGATAATGTTTCAATGCTGAGAAACTTTTTATCGGTGTAGCCCTTGTCGTAAACATATTTGCCCACACAACGGATGCCGTTGCCGCACATTTTGGCTTCACTTCCGTCCGCATTGAAGATTCGCATCTTAAAATCGGCAATGTTCGATTTTGAAATATAGATCATCCCATCCGAGCCTGCACCGAAATGCCTCTCGGATAGTTTTTGTGACAGCTCTGCTATATTACCGGGGATTTCGCCGTAAACATACAGATAGTCATTTCCGAGTCCGTGCATTTTTGTAAATTTCATTTGATTCACCTCATTTTGCATCAATCGTAGAGATACCGAGCGTAACCTCCTCCAGCACATCAAGAAGCATTCTCACGGTATCCAGAGAGGTCAGCATCGTAATATTATTCTGTGCTGCACATTGACGGATAGCGATACCATCGCCAAAATGCTTACCCGAAAGAATGGCACGGGTGTTGATAACATAACTGACATAGCCGGCACGGATGGAATCCAGAACCTCTTCGCTACCTTCGCTGGGCTTATGGCGGATACGGGTTCGGATACCGTTTGCCTTCAGAAATTCGCCTGTAAACGTGGTGGCTTCAATATTAAAGCCCATATTGTAGAAACGGCGGACAAGCGGCAACGTTTCCTCTTTATCCTCGTCGGCAACGCTGACAACGACCGTTCCGTAGTTGCGAAGCGTAAGCCCCGAGGCTACCATCGCCTTGTAAGCGGCACGGTGCAGTTTTTCGTCGTAGCCGATCGCCTCACCCGTAGACTTCATTTCGGGCGAGAGATAAGCATCCATACCACGAAGCTTGGAGAAGGAGAATGCGGGAGCCTTTACATAATAGCGTTCCTTTTCCTTCGGATAGATGTCAAAGATTCCTTGCTCTGCGAGAGACATACCGAGGTTGCAGCGAGTCGCAATATCCGCAAGGCTGTAGCCTGTAGCCTTCGATAGAAACGGTACGGTTCTCGAAGAACGTGGATTGACCTCGATAATATACACACTATCGTGCTCATCCACAATAAACTGAATATTGAAAAGACCGATGATACCGATACCAAGTCCGAGCTTTTCTGTGTAATCAAGAATAGTCTTTTTCACTTTATCTGAAAGGCTGTAGGACGGATAGACACTGATTGAGTCACCGGAATGAACGCCGGTTCGCTCCACAAGCTCCATAATACCGGGCACAAACACTCGTTTACCGTCACAGATGGCATCCACTTCAACCTCTTTGCCGCGAATGTACTTATCCACTAAAACAGGCTTATCCTCGTCGATTTCCACGGCAGTTTTGAGATAGTTGCGAAGTGCCTCTTCTTTGGCAACTATCTGCATAGCTCTGCCGCCAAGCACAAAGCTGGGACGAACAAGCACGGGATAGCCAATTTCTTTTGCAGCTTTAATACCGGCTTCAATGCTAGTTACTGCCTGACCTTTCGGTTGCGGTATATTCAAAGAAACGAGCAATTTTTCAAAGGCATCACGGTTTTCCGCACGTTCAATGGCATCGCAGTCAGTGCCAATGATCTTAACTCCACGCTCCCGCAGAGGTTCTGCCAGATTGATGGCGGTCTGACCGCCCAGGGTTGCAATAACACCCTCCGGCTGTTCCATCTCGATGATGTTCATAACATCTTCTACACATAGCGGCTCAAAATAGAGCTTATCCGAACAGGTGTAATCGGTGGAAACGGTTTCGGGGTTATTGTTGATGATAATGGCTTCATATCCCGATGCCTTAATAGTCTGTACCGCATGAACGGTGGAATAGTCAAACTCTACGCCCTGACCAATGCGGATGGGACCCGAGCCGAGCACGATAACCTTCTTTTTATCCGAAATAACCGATTCGTTTTCATCCTCATAAGTGGAATAGAAATACGGAATATAGCTTTCAAATTCGGAAGCGCAGGTGTCGATCATTTTATAAACCGGAATAATTCCGTTTGCTTTTCTTAATGCGAATATCTCGGTTTCCGTCATATTCCAGAACTGAGCAATCACCTTGTCGGAAAATCCCGTTTTCTTTGCTTCACGAAGCACCTTGAGATCGCCGGGGTTATCCTTGATTTCTTTTTCTTCCTCTACAATGTTTCGCAGTTTGCGGATGAAGAATCGGTCAATCGCAGTTGCTTCGGTAATGCTGTCAACACTCGTTCCAAGCCGCAGAAGCTCGGCAATGGCATAGATGCGGTCATCGGTACCGATCTTAATATAATCAAGCAGCTTGCCCTCGCTCATACCGTCAAATTTGCGGTGATGCAGATGGCAAAGACCGATCTCCAAAGAGCGAACCGCTTTTAAGAGACTTTCTTCCAGCGTTCTGCCGATGCTCATGACCTCACCGGTGGCTTTCATCTGCGTGGAAAGAGCGTTGTTGGCATCTGCAAACTTATCAAACGGAAAACGCGGCATTTTTGTTACTACGTAATCCAGTGTTGGCTCAAAGGATGCGGGGGTATTGGCAATCTGAATCTCATCCAGCGTCATACCTACACCAATCTTTGCGGATACACGGGCAATCGGGTATCCGCTTGCTTTGGAAGCGAGTGCGGAAGATCGCGAAACTCTCGGGTTTACCTCAATGAGATAATACTGAAAAGAGTTCGGGTCAAGCGCAAACTGCACGTTGCAGCCGCCTTCGATCTGAAGCGCACGGATGATTTTGAGTGCGCTGTCACGGAGCATATGGTACTCCTTATTGGTAAGTGTCTGAGAAGGACAAACTACGATGGAGTCGCCGGTGTGAATACCGACGGGATCGAGGTTTTCCATATTACAAATGGTGATGGCTGTATCGTTCGCATCACGCATAACTTCGTATTCAATTTCCTTATAGCCCTTGATGCTCTTTTCAATAAGCACCTGCCTTACCGGAGAGAGTGAAAGGGCATTTTTCATCAGCGGTAGGAATTCTGCCTCGTTGTCGGCAAAGCCGCCGCCCGTACCGCCGAGCGTGAAAGCGGGACGAAGAACAACGGGATAACCAATCTTCTGCGCAACAGCCAAGCCCTCTTCCATCGAGCTTGCAATATCGGAAGGAAGTACGGGTTCACCTAATTCCTCGCAGAGCTCCTTGAACATCTCACGGTCTTCCGCACGCTCAATAGAACTGCTTCTGGTGCCGAGAAGTTCCACACGGCACTCGGCAAGGATACCTTTCTTTTCGAGTTGCATCGCAAGGTTCAGCCCCGTCTGACCGCCAATACCTGGGAGTATTGCATCGGGGCGCTCATAGCGAATGATCTTTGCAACGTATTCCAGTGTCAGCGGCTCCATATACACCTTATCCGCAATGGAAGTATCGGTCATAATGGTTGCAGGGTTGGAGTTGCAAAGAACAACCTCATAACCTTCTTCTTTTAAGGCAAGACAAGCCTGTGTTCCCGCATAGTCAAATTCCGCCGCCTGACCGATGACGATAGGGCCGGAACCAATAACAAGCACTTTTTTAATATCTGTTCTCTTAGGCATTGTTTTGTTCCTCCATCATTTTTATAAATCGGTCAAAGAGATAGGCACTGTCCTGCGGACCGGGTGCACTCTCAGGGTGGTACTGCACACTGAATACTTTATCTTTATCGCACTTCACACCCTCTATCGTGTTGTCGAGCAGATTGATATGAGTAACGGTCAAATCTGTACCCTTCAAAATGTCTGCATCCACCGCATAGGAGTGATTCTGCGAAGTGATTTCAATTTTATTGGTTTCCAAATTCCGCACCGGGTGATTTCCACCACGGTGTCCGAATTTCAGTTTATAAGTTTTGGCCCCGTAAGCCAGGGATATAATTTGATGACCGAGGCAAATACCGAAAATCGGATATTTACCAATTAGCTTCTTAATTGTTTGAGTGGTTTCGGGTACATCGGTAGGATCACCCGGACCGTTGGAGATAAAGATACCGTCGGGCTCTAAAGCCACAATCGCTTCTGCCGGAGTATTCCACGGTACGATCGTAACCTTGCAGCCACGCTTATTTAATGACCGCACAATATTCATTTTCATACCGCAGTCGATGGCTACCACATGAAATTTTTGGTTTTCTGCGTGAGAAACCATGATTTTATCACAGCTTACACGGGATACCGCATCGGTGGGAATGTTAGTGGATTTCAGTTTTGCAAGCCCTTCTTCCAAGGTAGTGGTGATATCGGTTATGAGAACCTTGCGAGAGCCAAAGTCTCGGATAGAACGGTTCAGTTTTCTTGTATCAATGCCGTAAATGCCGGGAATACTAAATTTTTTCATAACCTCCGACAAGGTGGCGGTGCTTCTGAAATTGGAGGGCTCATCGTTGTATTCACGGACGATTAGTGCACCGAGAGTGGGTGTATCCCGCTCATAGTCGTCGTCCGCCATACCGTAGTTGCCGATCAGCGGATAGGTCATAACGACCGCCTGATAGGTATAGGAAGGATCGGACAGAATCTCCTGATAACCGACCATAGAGGTATTGAAGACGATTTCGCACACCTTTTCATCATGTGCGCCAAAGCCGTAGCCGTAATATTCCTGTCCATCCTCTAAAATAATCTTTCTGTTAAATTCCTTTACCATCTCTATACCTCTTTCTTCCTGTCGGATAAACGCATTTCAAACCGATCTTTTCGGGTGTCTGTCGGAATCTTTGTGGGATAATCACCGTTAAAGCAAGCACTGCAAAAGCCACAATTATTCGTAAGTAAGCTTAAAGTTTCTACCGGAAGGTAGCCCAGCGAGTCGGCGCCGATGATGTCACAAATTTCGGGAATGCTGTATTTGCAGGCGATCAGGTGTTCCTCTGAATCAATATCCGTTCCATAATAGCAAGGATGCAGAAACGGCGGTGAGGATATACGAACGTGCACCTCTTTTGCACCGGCATCACGGAGTAGCTTTACGACACGTCCCATGGTGTTACCTCGAACGATAGAATCATCCACCAAAACCACCCGTTTACCTTTTACGCTTTCTTCCACAGCGGCGAGCTTGATTTTCACACCATCAAGTCTTGCACCCTGTCCGGGAGAGATAAAGGTTCTGCCGATATACTTGTTTTTGATAAGTCCGATGCCGTAAGGGATACCGGATTCCCCGCTGAAACCAAGAGCAGCATCCAGTCCCGAATCGGGAGCACCGATAACAACATCCGCCTCTACAGGATGGGCTTTTGCAAGTATTTTTCCCGCTCTCACGCGGGATGCGTGTACCGAAACACCGTCTATAACGGAATCCGGACGAGCAAAATAAATGTACTCAAAAACACAAAGCTTTTTATTCTTTTTGTTGCAGTGTTCACGGCGTGACACCACACCGTTTTTACTGAACACCAAAATTTCACCCGGCTCTACGTCACGGACCACCTCGGCACCGACTGCCTTGATCGCACAGCTTTCGGAGGCTACCACATAAATACCGTCAGCGGTCTTGCCGTAGCACAAAGGGCGAAAACCGTAAGGGTCTCTTGCACAGATCAGCTTTTGCGGCGACATCAGCACTAAGGAATAAGCCCCGTCAAGCGTGTTCATCGCCTGACTGACCGCATCCTCAATCGACGGTGCCTTCAGCCTTTCTTTTGTGATGATATAGGCGATGGTTTCGGTATCACTGGTGGTATGAAAGATCGCTCCGGAAAGTTCCAATTCATTACGAAGCTCGGCGGCATTGCTCAGATTGCCGTTGTGAGCAAGCGCCATTTTGCCTTTTTGGTGATTGACTTCAATCGGTTGGCAGTTATTTCGATTGGTACCGCCTGTCGTACCGTACCGTGCGTGCGCAACTGCCATCGTACCTTTTGGCAAACGGGATAACGCCTCTCCCGAAAACACTTCGCTGACAAGTCCTAAATCCTTATGGGAAACAAACACACCATCGTCATTAACGACAATACCGCAGCTTTCCTGACCTCTGTGTTGGAGCGCATACAATCCGTAGTGGGAAATGCTCGCCACATCACAGGGTTCAGGTGCGATAACACCGAATACGCCGCATTCCTCGTGAAGACTCATGATTTACCTCCGGTTGTTCGTTCAAATGCTGCGCCGATAAAGCCCTTAAACAAGGGATGTGCTTTATTGGGTCTGCTCTTAAATTCAGGGTGATACTGAACACCTACATGGAAGGGTCTTTCAGTAAGCTCTACTGTTTCAATCAGTCTTCCGTCAGGAGAAGTGCCGCTGAGCGTAAGGCCTGCTTTCTCGAAGGCTTCACGGTAATCGTTATTGAATTCATAGCGGTGTCTGTGTCGTTCGCTGATAGTGGAAGAGCCGTAGCAACGTTCCATCGTAGTACCTACTTTGATATTGCAGGGATAAGCACCAAGTCGAAGCGTACCGCCTTTGTCAATATCATCGCTTTGACCGGGCATAAAGTCGATCACCTTATGTTTACACAGTTCATCAAATTCACCGGAGTTAGCATCCTTGATACCCAAAATATTTCTTGCATATTCGATCACGGCAATTTGCATACCGAGGCAGATACCAAAATACGGGATATTCTTTTCTCTTGCATATTTTGCTGCCAGGATCATACCTTCGATTCCACGGCTGCCAAATCCGCCGGGTACAAGAATACCGTCAAGGCCTGCCAGCATTTCATCGGTATTTTCAGCCGTGATTTCTTCCGAATCGATCCAATGAATGCGGATATGGGTGTTATGATAATATCCTGCGTGTCGAAGTGCTTCAGCTACGGAAAGGTAGGCATCATGAAGGCCCACATACTTACCCACAAGACCGATATCCACATAGTGCGGTCTCGCCTTGATGCGTTCCACCATTGCCGTCCATTCCGCAAGGTCGGGTTCGGGTGCATCAATACTAAGTTCACGGCAAACAACCGAAGAAAAATTCGATTTTTCCAGCATAAGAGGTGCTTCGTAAAGATTCGGCAAGGTGATGTTCTCAATAACGCAGTCCGGCTTTACATTGCAGAACATCGAAATCTTCTTGAATATGGATTCTTCCAACGGCTCATCACAACGGAGAACAATGATATCCGGCTTCACGCCCACCCCTTGCAGTTCTTTTACCGAGTGCTGAGTAGGCTTGGATTTATGTTCGTCCGAACCTCTGAGAAACGGAACCAATGTTACATGGATAAAGAGGCTGTTTTCTTTGCCGACTTCAAGAGAGATCTGGCGTACCGCTTCAATGAATGGCTGAGACTCAATATCGCCGATCGTTCCGCCGATTTCAGTAATAACCACGTCGGCATTTGTTTTCTTACCTACGCTGTAAACAAATTCTTTGATCTCATTTGTAATATGCGGAATGACCTGCACCGTGGAGCCGAGATATTCGCCACGGCGTTCCTTATTAAGCACATTCCAGTAGACCTTACCGGTAGTGAGGTTGGAATATTTGTTGAGGTCTTCATCAATAAAGCGCTCGTAATGCCCGAGATCAAGGTCAGTCTCTGCACCATCCTCGGTAACATATACTTCGCCATGCTGATAGGGACTCATGGTGCCGGGGTCAACGTTGATATACGGATCCAGCTTCTGTGCAGCGACTTTTAGACCGCGTGCTTTTAACAATCTTCCCAAGGAGGCAGCGGTGATGCCCTTACCAAGGCCGGATACAACGCCTCCCGTAACAAATATATATTTCGTCATAAACTCACTCCCATTCCACCGTTGCCGGAGGTTTTGATGTTATATCATATACCACTCTTGTGATGCCCTTTATTTCATTTGTAATTCGACTGCTGGCTTTCTCAAGCACCTCATACGGAAGCCTGGTCCATTCTGCTGTCATAAAGTCATCGGTTGTGACAGCTCGCAGAGCTACTGTATAGCCGTAGGTTCGGGCATCACCCATAACACCTACCGAACGAAGATCTGTCAGCACCGCAAAATATTGATTAGTGCTGCTTTCAAGCCGAGCATTGGCAATTTCCTCACGGAAAATAGCATCAGCTTCTCTGAGCAGTTCCAGTTTTTCCTTTGTGATTTCACCAATCACACGCACAGCAAGTCCGGGACCGGGAAACGGCTGACGCCATACAAGTTCGGGAGGAATACCAAGCTGTGTTCCGGTTTCCCGCACTTCGTCCTTGAACAGATCTTTGAGGGGTTCTACGATTTCATCAAAGGCGATTACATCAGGAAGTCCTCCAACATTATGGTGACTCTTGATGACAGCCGAATCTCCTTTGCCGCTTTCAATCACATCAGGATAGATGGTACCCTGTACCAACACATCCATTTTGCTGAGCTTCTTTGCTACATCTTCAAACACACGGATAAACTCTTCGCCGATGATTTTCCGCTTTTGCTCCGGCTCGGCAACGCCTTTCAGTTTATCAAGGAATCTGTCCTCGGCATTGACTCTTATCAGATTTACCCCGAACTGTTTGCCAAAGGTGTTTTCTACAAAATCGCCCTCATCTTTTCTGAGCAGTCCGTGATCCACAAAAACACAGGTCAGATTATTGCCAATCGCCTTATGCAGAAGAACTGCGGCAACTGAGGAATCCACGCCACCCGAAAGTGCAAGAAGCACCTTTTTGCCCGCAAGTGACTTTTTATATCTTTCCACAGAGGTTTCTACAAAATTTTCCATTTTCCAGTCTGCCTTGCAACCGCAGACTACAAAAATGAAATTGTGAAGCATTTGCTTGCCGTAAACGGTATGCGTAACCTCCGGATGGAACTGCACACCGTAGAGCTTACGGCTCTCGTCGCACATAGCGGCACAAGGGCATTTCGCGGTGTTAGCAATGGTCGTAAAGCCTTTTGGTGGTGTTTTCACATAGTCGGTATGGCTCATCCAGCAAACACTTTCGCTTGGAAGTCCTTCAAACAAAACATTATCTGCGGTAAACACGGTGGTTTTGCCGTATTCGCTACTGTTTTCTGCAGATGTAATTTCACCGCCCGCCATATACGCCATCAACTGAACACCATAACATATGCCGAGAATCGGGATGCCTAAATCCAAGATAGCGGGATCGTAATGAGGTGATTTCTCATCATACACACTGTTCGGACCACCGGTAAAGATGATGCCTTTGTAGCCGATTTCTTTGATTTCCTCAGGTGTAATTTTGTTGTAGGGCTTGATTTCAGCATACACCTGCTCCGAGCGTACACGGCGTGCAATGAGCTGGTTATACTGACCGCCAAAATCCAAAACAAGAATTTTATCCACCGTGTTCACCTCTTTTCCTATAAGTTAATTTCTGCTGATTTTCCGTCAGCGTCTGCAATAAGCGGCCTGACTTTCTCCACAAATGCCGTCACCTGTTCGGGGCATCTGCCGATATACAAGGCGGGGTTAAGCAGTTCCGTCATTTCCGCTTCAGTAAGACCGAATTCCTTCTCCTCCGCAAGTCGAGCAAGCAGGTCGCATTCTTCGCCGTTTTTCATCTTTGCAGTCGCTTCCATGGAGCATCTGCGAATGATTTCGTGGATTTCCTGACGGTCGCCGCCACGCTTGACTGCTTCCATCATCAGATTTTCGGTTGCAATGAACGGCAGATATTCCTTTACGGTCTTTTCGATGATCTTCTCATTTACATGAAGTCCATCGGTAACATTCTGCACCAGTCTCAGGATCGCATCGGCACAGAGGAAACCTTCGGGCAGAGAAATACGGCGGTTTGCCGAGTCGTCCAAGGTTCTTTCAAGCCACTGTGTTGAAGCGGTCATCGGTGCGTTCATCGCATTCGCCATCAGGTATCGTGCAAGAGAACAGATACGTTCACTCCGCATCGGATTACGCTTATATGCCATTGCCGAGGAGCCAATCTGATTCTTTTCAAAAGGTTCTTCTACCTGACGGTCATGCTGTAGGAGGCGAATATCGTTTGCCATACGGTAACAGCTCTGTGCTACTGAGGAAAGTGCGTTCAGAATACGGCTGTCCACCTTGCGGGGATAGGTCTGGCCTGCCACGTCGAAGCATTCGTCAAAGCCAAAGTCTGCGGCAATCATACGGTTCATTTCATCTATTTTTTTCGTATCGCCCTCAAACAGCTCCACAAAGCTGGCTTCGGTTCCGGTGGTGCCACGGCAGCCGAGGAATTTAATGTTTTCGATGGCAAAATCAATTTCTTTCAGGTCGGAAAGGAAGTCCTGCATCCAAAGTGCTGCACGTTTGCCG
>JAFTXJ010000005.1 GCA_017461625.1 Clostridia bacterium | reverse complement strand
TGTTGATTTGAGGTTGCTTCTTCGTACTTTCAGAAATATGACGGATATACAGGAGCTTACACATACACTTGTCAATTCACTTATTGAGCGTATTGAGGTTCATAACAATGATAAATCAAGCGGTCACTGTTTTGTAAAGGTGGATATTTATTTTACAGGTGTCGGAATGATTTGTATTCCCACAGAGGAAGAAGTAATTGCTATTATGGAAGAAGCAAGAAGAAATCCTCAAGAATACCGCATTGTAGCTTAACAAAGAGAAAAACGGTGCAACCCCAAAACGGGGTTACACCGTATCTCTCAAAAAAACATCCTTATGGGGCGTGCCCATCGGCTTCTCTCTTTATCTTTGCTTAGAATTCGTAGTTTGGTTTTACTATTTTGCCTGTTTTTGTTGATTCGATAATCGCAAGGCAAACTTCAACTGTTTTTGCACCTTCAAGGGCATCTGTCATTATCTCACGGTCGTTAAGTATTGCATCTGCAAAAACAGCAAATTCCTTAACAGCGTTGTGATTGTTAACCTCAACCTCAATTGTCTGAGGGTCTTGCGTAATGCCGCTTTCATCAGTTGTGAAAAGGGTCATAGTAGGTGAAGTGTTATCACAAATCAGTGTGCCCTTGGTGCCGTAAATAACGGTGCGCATTGTGTAATCTCTTTTACAACCTGTTGAAACAAAAACTTTGCCGGCAAGATTATCATCAAACTTCATAATCGCAATTGTTGCATCATCATATTCAACCATCGGCAATAGCTTGTGTGTACCATAAGCGAAAACTTCTGAAGGGTCACCTGCGAGCCATCGGATAAGATCTACTGCGTGGCAGCCACCGCCGATTACACCGTGGCGTTTTGGATCAGCTCTCCATTCTTTAAGGAAAGTCATATAGTCGTGGGCATATTCAGACTCGATAAAATAAAGCTCGCCAATTTCGCCTGATTCAATGATTTCTTTTGCTTTTTCAAAAGAGGGTGTAAATCTGCAGATTTGGCCAACCATAAATTTGCGGTTTGATTCTTCTGCAACCTTTATAATTTCAGCTACATCTTCTCTTGTAAGGGCAAGAGGTTTTTCACAAAGCACGTGTTTGCCTGCTTTGAGCAGATCACAACAAACCTTTTTGTGCTGTTGGTCAGGGATTGCAACGGTGACTACATCAATTTCATCGTTGTTTGCAATGTCCATATAATCTGTGACCCATTTTTCTTCGGGGATATTATATCTTTCGCCTGCTGCACGGAGTGTGTCCGGGTTGCTGTCACAGATTACGGCAATTTCAGCACCGTAACCCATTGCTCCCTCAACATGACACATTCCGAACATCATTCCGATATTTGCAACTTTTAAATTCTTTTTCATATTCTACTCCTTAATTTTAATGCATCAATATTCAATTTGTTTCTGAATGCTTGATGATAGTTTAATGCTGTGCTATAATTCTATTGAAATTAAACCAAAATTACAAGTAAGCTTTGTGTGGAATTATCTTCATTTTGTTGGAGGTTTGTCTAATGGGTAATGCGAATTTATATATTAGTAGGCGAGAACCTGTTGTCCTTTACTGTGAAAAAGAATATGATTTGTTACCGGGGCAGTGTTATGGACCAATCAAACGTAAAGTGTATATTGTTGAGTGTTGTATAGAGGGATATGGTTCGGTTATTATAAATGGGCAGGAATTTTTGATTTCTCCGGGTGATTGTTATGTTCTGCTTCCGGGCGATGTCGTTATTCACACTGCAGACTCAAAAGAGCCAAGGAAAGGCTATTGGTGTGCTGTTGACGGACTTAATCTTGGTCAGATATTCAAAGATGCAGGGATTTCTGCACAAACACCTTTTGCACCTGAAGAATCTTTTGACGAGTTATGTGCCTGCCTTAAGAAAATGGTTGATGATTGGAATTGTGATGACGGAGGAAAATCTTTGAGAGCAACCTCTCGCATTTATGAATTTCTTGGTATATTGATGAAAAATAAGAAACCGGCTGTATATGATGACAGAATTGAGCGTGCACTCGGTCTTATGGAGGCAAGGTTTCATGAACAACTGAGTGTTGATGAAATTGCTCGTGAAGTGGGGCTTGAAAGAAGCTATTTTTCAATTTTATTTAAGGAGAAAACATCAGTTTCTCCGCACAAATATTTGACATCATTGCGCATAAAACAAGCATGTGATCTGATAGAAAAAGAGCACTGTAACATATCAGAGGCGGCAGCGGCAACAGGTCTTGACCCTTGCAACTTTGCAAGAATTTTTAAAAGGGAAACAGGTAAAACTCCGATGGAGTATGTTAAAAATAAAATTCGGTACAATCCATAAAAGTTGCACCGAATTTTATTTTTATCTTTTTGAAAGAACTTCTTTTTCGTATTCTTCAACCTGAGCATACCAGCTTTCACCCTGAGGTGCATCATTTCTGCAGCAGAATTCATCCCACACATCTGCAAAGGGATAGAATTTATATTCTTCACTCATTGCAAGCATTTTTGTGAAGTTGCCTTCGTTTTGGCATTTCTTTAACTCGTCGTGGGGGAGGAGCATTGCAAAAAGCAAAGCCTTTCTCATATTTCTTGTGCCTACAACCCAGGCGGCAATGCGGTTGATTGATGCGTCAAAATAGTCAAGACCGATAATAACCTTATCAAGAGCATCACAGCGAACAATTTCTTTTGCAATTTCTTTAAGCTCGTCATCAAAAATAACCACATGGTCACTGTCCCATCTCATAGGCCTTGTAACGTGCAGAGCAACCTTGTCAGCGAAAAGGAGCATTGACGGAATTTTGTCACTTACCATTTCAGTTGGGTGATAATGACCGTTATCTAAAAGGCAAAGGCAATCGTTCTTTGCGGCATAGTTCATATAAAACTCGTGTGAACCTACGGTGTAAGCTTCAACACCTATACCGAAAACCTTTGATTCAACGGTGTCAATGAGATACTGCTTATCATATTTAACGCTGAGAATTTCATCAAGAGCATCTTTAAGTCGCTGACGTGGGCCCATTCTGTCTGCAGGGATTTCTTTATATCCGTCAGGAATCCAGATATTGTTAACGCAGGTGATGCCGAGCTCTTTTCCGAAGTATGCACCGATTTCTCTCATTGCTTTGCAATGGTCGATCCAGAAGCGGCGAACCTTTTCATCAGGATGAGAGAGTGTAAGTCCGTCTGCAGCCATAGGATGAGAGAAAAGAGTTGGATTAATATCAAGACCGATGTTGTTTTTCTTGGCAAATTCAACCCATTTTTCAAAATGCTTGGGCTCGAGCTTGTCGCGGTCAACAGGGGTATCGGTAACGGCATAAATCGCGTGAAGATTGATTTTATGCTTGCCGGGTACCATTGAAAGCACTTTTTCAATGTCTGCCATAAGCTCTTCAGCGTTTCTTGCTTTGCCGGGGTAGTTACCTGTTGCCATAATTCCGCCGCTTAAGTCAGCGTTGTTTTCAAATCCGCCAACATCGTCACCCTGCCAGCAGTGAATTGAAACTGGAACCCCAGCAAGCTTGTTTAAAACAGCCTCGGTGTCAATTCCAATTTTAGCGTAACATTCTTTTGCATATTCATATCTTAAGTTCATAATAAAACCTCCATAGGTGTATCAAAAAAGTCCCGTAAAGGGACTTTTGTTATTTAATTACTGTGTAGTTAAGAACGCTTGACATGGTAAGCTTTGCAATATCGCTTTCACCTGCAAAGAGCTTATCTTTTTCAGCGTTAACCTTAGCCTTAACAGCTTCGTCTTCTGCAGGGCGAACATCAATTGAACCTTCTGCAACACCTGTAGAGTAACCTTTGACATCGTCAAACTTCTCGTTAACTGTGTCTGTAATAATTTTGGTGTAAACTCTTTCAAGGTTCATGCAAGAAGCTGTGATAAACTTGCCGTTTTCGCCGAGTGTGTTAACACACATATCGTTTGCAACTGAGTTGGGAACATCAAAGTACATTGTGCCTTCTTCGTCAACTGCAAAGTTTCTTGAATAAACTGTGTCACAACCTGCTGCTTCAATCTTTTCAACACCGGCTTTGACGTCATCTGTTGCAACAAGAGAAACTGTAGCGGCAGGATTGGTTGCCTTGGCACCTGCTGCGAAAGAATTAACTTCGGTTGCGTTTTCAGCATCGACAACATAGCCGATCTTGCCGTTTGCTGATGCGGAGCCTGCCATCATACCTGCGAGATATTCTGATTCAAAAGTTCTTACATCAAATGTTGCAAGGTTGCTGAGCTCCTGCTGAAGCTCACCATAGTTTGCCATAGCGGCAAAGAAAATGTCAGGGTTCTTCTTTGCGTATTCAACTGCATCAGCATAATAGCCGGGGTCAGTTGTAACAATGAGCTTACATCCTCTTGCAATAAGGTCAGCCATAGTTGTTGCCATTGCATCAGCATCGCCGGGAACAACGCCGTCACGCTGGTTAATCTGGCTGCCACCTGCACCTGCAGATCCGTAAGCGTTTTCAAAAGCGGCATAATGTTTGTTGGCAAGAGTGCCTTCTTCATCCATAGTGCCGTTGTAAATAACACCGATGTTGATTGTACCGATATCAAGCTCAGAGGTTTCTTCCTCGGTTGAGCAGGATGCAAAAGCAAGCATCATAACCAGTACAAGTAAAATTGCTGTGATTTTCTTTGTAAGACTCATACATCTTACCTCCTATATAAATAGATACGCTTAAATTATAGATTAAATTTGAGCGAAAATCAAGCGTTTTTACCATATTTTATATATTTTGCCGTTAAGATTGCAAAATTCCGTACAAAATGACCCCATTAAAGCTTCTATATATTATAAATGTATACGAATTTTGCCTCTGTAAAGAGATCAACTTTACGAAATATACAGTAAATATTATAAGTAAAGAAAATTGCTTTACAAAGATAAAAAATGTGAATTTAAAGATGTTAACAAATTGAAAACAAGCTTTATGTATAATCTGCACAAATCTGCTGAAAGGAGGTATTTTATTTCCAAAAATTTATTGACAAATGCTAAAAGGTGGGGTATATTTATACTAACCATAATAATGGTGTATAGGCTAATGTGCGCATTTCAGCTGTTGTGCATATTTCAAATTACACCAGACTCCGCTTTCGCGGTAAATGGTTACCCCTGCCGCGGAGCAGAGAACGGCAGCCATCGCCGAACTGATGATTGAGCATCAAGGCGTGGCCTTGACGGCGCTCGGTCAGCTCGGTAAGTCAGTGGGTGTCAATCCGGTGTGTACAGCCGTAAATGTGCAACCAATGCATTTCATTATGAAATGTAAATTTAATGGAGGTGCAATCCAAAAATGAGACAGTCAAAAAAATTGCTCAGCGTTCTTCTTGCAGTAATTATGGTTTTCTCAACAGTTGCAATCGCAGCCAGTGCTTATGCTCCTTGGAAGGATGAGGCTATCACTAATTATGACAGCCTTGATAAGCCTGTTCTCACAACAGAACAGTATGCTTCAGCAGCACTTGATGAAGTTGACCGTATGCTCAACGAAGAGCAGATTATGTTGACAGCAGACGACATTTTTGTAGGTGAACTTAACCTTACATCTATTGATGCTGCTCTCGACAGTATCCAGACCCTTTTAGGTGGTTCTCTCTGGACTCAGTTCTCACCAATGCTTGGTGACCTTGCAAACTTAGATGCTTCAGCTCTTGCGACTCCTCGTCGTTCAGCTAACACAACTGATTCAGACCTTAAAGTTATCTATGCTTTGCTTGAGTTCCTCTATGACAACAAAGGTATCTTCACAGGCCTTATCGACGGTACTCTTGATTTAGGTACTCTCGTTGGTCCCCTTCTCGAGGATCTCCTCGGTGGCGAACTTGACGTAACTCCCCTTGTAAAAGGCTTGCTTTACGATCTTGTTTATGAAACAGATGCTCCCGAAGTAATCAACGAAACAGTTGACCAGATGGCTCAGGATCTTATCGATAAACTTGTTATCGGTACAGAAGAAGAGCCCGGCCTTATGCCTGCACTTGAAGGTTATACAGACATTTCAACAGGTTCAGCTTATGATTTCGTTGACAACATCCTCAAAGTTCTTTACAATGAATGGATCGTTCCCACAGCTAACGAAAAGTGGATCGGTGCTATCGACGAAATGTTGGCTGAAAACATGGATGCAATCGAACAGTACAAATCATTCTTCAATCTTACAGCTGACGGAAAATGTAACTTCGCTTTCCAGACATATGAATTTGCAGCTGACGAAACATTCATGGGCGAACTCAACAACATCCTTGCTTCAATTATCAATCTTGCTATCACTGATGAACTTGGTTTCGACTGGTCAACAGGTGACAACACTCAGATCGTTCCTAACCTCATCAAATTTGGTAGAGAAGTTCTTTGCCAGACAGGTGATACATTCTTCGCTTCTTTCGTAGAAGTTAAGACAAGAGAAGAGCTTGACGCTATGACCGACATGGAAGTTATTTCTTATGTTGCTCGTGCAATCATCAACTCTTCAGTTGACGGTGTATGGGTTCCCGAATCAGCAGATACTCTTACAGAAGTAGCTAACTACACAGTTAAAGGCATCGTTGCTATTGACCTTCCCGGTATGGATTACAGTGACACAGCTCTTTATCCCAATGATAACGTTGAAACAATCTATGCTATCCTTGGTGACTATGCTGCAGAAGCTCTTAATGACCTTCTCGGCCTTGGCATTGAATATGGCGTAGGCATCGACGGCGTGTTCACAGAACTCGCTAACTGGGCTATTACAAACTATGCTGGTCTTCTCAGCGGTATTAACCTCAGCACAAGAGACTCAGGTTGGGTTAACCTTGAAAAGATCTTCTTCACAATCATCAATAAGAACTGGATCAACGCTTCACTCTTTGATGATGGCGTAGTTACATTTGAAGCTCTTGTTAAAGAAGTTGTTCTTGAAAACATTCTTGAACTCAACTTTGACGATTTCGTTTCAATTCTTACTGAAGAAGTTCCCGGTTCTGAACTTCAGCAGCCCATTAAGCAGGTTATCCTTAATGTTCTTCCAAGAACAATCAATATTATCTTCCCCGGTCTCTTTGCTACAAACATGACCACATTGGAAGAAATTATTTCTAAGACTAACCTTGCTAACACTGTAAATGCTCTTTTCTCAGACCTTTACAACTATCGTGCAACTCTTGCAGCAGCTGTTCTTCCTATTGTTTGTCCTATGCTTAGCCTTACAAACAGCCAGGAATTCGAAGCTCCTGAGTTTGACATCCCTGCATTTAACTACATTTCAACAGGTGCTCCTAACCTTGACTTGACAATTACTAACCCGTCATCAGGTATCAACACCGGTTACACAGATGCTAACGGCGTATTCCATCAGGATGCTCGTTATGCTATTAAGATTAACTCAATCACTTCAACACTTTCAGGTATTTCAATTGCTACACCTTCTAACCCCGTTCTTGACGGTGGTGAATCTGTAACAGTTAAAGTTACCGGTTCTTTCTCAGGTACTCAGTACGATACTATCACAGTTAACTACGATGTACTTGTAGAAGACGGAACAAAGCTTACATCAGAACCTCTTGATGCTCGTATCTACACTGTATTCTCAAAATCAGATACAGACGAAGATAAAGTAGCTTCTAAGACAGGTACTGCAGCAAGCATCGTTGATGGTGAAATCAACCTTTACAGAACATCAATCAGCGGTTTGGATGACATCGAACTTACAGTTGAAAACCTTGCAGAGCTTGATGAAAACAATCCTGACGTTGGTATGATTACTGTTACTCCTTATGCAGCTACAGCAGCAACTGCTATCAACAAGCTTTCATTCATGGAAAATGTTACTGAAACAACTGACATCCGTGCAAGTTTCCGTGCAGGTATCCAGATCTTCAAGTTCATTGATGAGTATGACAGCTATACTGATGAGCAGAAATTAGCCGCTGAAGAAGAAGCTTTCACTTCTAACGGCTTCAAACGTTACTATGGTAACACAGGTGTTACTGTTAACGGCACTAACATCTATGTTTCAGCAGGCGTTTGTCTCTATAGAGACTACGGTCTTGTTGATCTCTTCAATTCAGAAGCTAATGCTCAGCGTCAGGCATCTGACTACACATCAGCAGACGCATGGAATGCTTACATCGCAGCTATGACTTATGCTAACCAGGTTGTTAACGGCGTTAAGAAGGCAACAACTTACTGCCTTACAACAGCAGTTGGTATCGCTAACAAGTATGAAGCAGCAGCAGCAGACCTTCAGGCAGCAGTTGAAGCTCTTGAAGCAACAGCAGCAGCAGGTGGTGCTCAGTCAACAAAGGCTCTTCTTGATAGCATCCAGGCTCCTAACGAAGACGGCGTTGAATATGATGACGCAGCTTACAACTACTTCGGAAGAGATGACTATGTAGCATATACATACGAAAACTACGAAGCAGCTCGTGATGAAGCTTATGACCTTATTGAAGGCAGCAAGATCTATAAGACAGCTATCGACGAAGAA
This sequence comes from Clostridia bacterium, assembly GCA_017461625.1. Classification (GTDB taxonomy): domain Bacteria; phylum Bacillota; class Clostridia; order Oscillospirales; family Acutalibacteraceae; genus CAG-488. Next base: position 71,926 of record JAFTXJ010000005.1, on the reverse strand, counting down.
ACAGGTGAAGAATATGTTCCTGATTGGGAAGACTTCACATACGGTCCTGTAGACGCACTTTCAGTTGCTTATACAAACCATCGTCTTTCACTCTATGCTGACAGACTTCTTGTATCAGGCAGCTTGAAGACAAACCTTAACCGTGCAGTAGCAGAGGCTAACGCAGCAGGTTATGTTTCAACTGACTATGAAGCAGAGTCATGGGCAGCTTATGAGAGAGCTATTGCTTTCGCAACAAGCGTAAACAATGAATCAGCTCCAAGACAGACAAAGATCAACGAAGCTTATGTTCAGCTTATCGAAGCTCAGAAGAGACTTATGAAAGCTGCAGGCGAAATCATCGAAGAACTCATCATTGCTCTTGCAGGTGCTAACCCTGGTGACTCAGCTTACGCTGTTCGTTCAGAAGTAGTATCTGGTGTAAACCTCCTTCTTGGTGTATTCCCGGAGGCTAATGTAGCTGATGTTGCTTCATACTTCGACATCACAGGTGATGCAACAGTTGAGTGCGAATCAATCGCAACAGGCTCAACAGTTACCATCTATGATGCAGCAGGTGAAGTAGTAGCTGAATATGTTCTTGTTATTACGGGTGACCTTGATGCTTCAGGTGGAGTTACTGTTTCTGATATGTCAACTCTTGCACGTTCAATGACTAACCTCACAGCACTTGATTCAGCTTCAACATATGCTGGTGACTTTGATGCTTCAGGTGACATTGGTGTTTCAGACTTAAGCTCAATCTCTCGTGTACTTGGTGGTCTTTCAACAATTAACTTTGCAGCTGGTACAGCTGAATAATTAAAATTTAATAAATCCCGGGTGTGAAAACGCCCGGGATATCCCAAAGAAAATAGGAGGTATCACAGATGAAAACTTCAAAAAGAATTTTAGCTGTTTTTTTAGCAGTGGTTCTTGCTTTCTCTGTTTTTGCTGTCTCCGCTTTCGCCGTTGATGGTTCAATGACATATACTGTTGTTGCTGATTCAACAAACTATGCAGCAGGTGATACTGTTACTGTTAACATTTACCTTAAAAATGATTATAACGCAACTTGCTTGCGTTTCCCTGTTCTTTATAGTGCAGACGTTTTTGAAGTTCCCACAACAGGTGTCAAACTGACCGCTTACGACGATTGTCTCACTTATAAAGGCTCACTTGAAGCCAACACAAGCAACGATGAATCTCTCTATCCTGTTGAGTATGATCCATCAGCTTACGGTTGTGTTCTTGTTCAGTGGACTGCCTCTGTAACATCTACAAATATCGGTTGCTTCAACAGTGCAGAGTCTGTTAAGTGTTTCTCGTTCCAGTTGAAGGTTAAATCAACAGCTGGCGGCACAACAGGTTCAATCTTTATTCCGTCAGAATCAACCCTTTTCTATAACCAGGCTGTTACTGACGTAACTGATGCAACAACAATTTGTCGCATCAACACTACCCTCACTTTCGAAGGCCTCGATGTTGAAATCGATGCCGGCGGATCTGATGGTATCACAACCTATGCAGGTTCACAGGTTATTATTGACTATAATAACAAAGTAATCAAAAACTGGGCAGGTCTCACAATGTCATTGGCTACAATCAAAGCCAATGTTCAGCCTCTCGGCGATGCCACACTCACTTACGCTGTTTCCACAGGTTCTGCAGGTACTTATGGTACAGGTGCTAAGGTAAGAGTTTGGTTAGACGGTGCCCTTCTTGATGATTATTACATCCTTATCTATGGCGATGTTGACGGTGATGGTTCTATCACTGTTTCTGACCTTAGTGTATCAGCACGTACCTTGGGTAATCTTGATACACTTGAGGATATTTTTGTAACAGCCTTAGATACAAACCAGTCAGGCGATGTTGATATTAGTGATATGTCAGTCATGACTCGTCATCTTTCTAATACATCAGTAATCGACCAGACACTTTAATACGGTTTCAAAGCTTTGCTTTTGAAATATATTTATTTTAAGGAGGAAAATTCCAAGATGAGAATTGCAAAAAGAGTTCTTGCTATCGTTCTCTCAATCGTTTTGGTTGTTGGTTCATTCGTAATCGCAACAAGCGCAGCAGACGACAAGAAGATTTACCTCACTCTTAAAGCACAGGTTATGGATGGCGTTGACGATACAGCCGGTGCAGCACAGTCTGAGGCTCTTGATCTCGACAACACAGTTCCAGGCACAATCCGCGCATCTGCTTTCAGCAAGCAGACAACAGACATCAACACTTACAAATCATCAGGTAGCTCATTAGAGTACTACGATTCATCAGATGTAATCGAAGTTAAGCCTGGTCAGATGATTTGGATTACAACAAGTATGAAATCAACTGGCGGAGTTTACCCCGATGCTGTTCAGGGTCAGGTTTTCTATGACACAAATGTGTTCACAACAGTTGCTGCATTAGTTACAAATGCCTACATTTGGAATGCAGATAACGAAATCTACAAACACTCTAACTCAACACTTTCAGGTGGTGTTATCTACGGTAGAGCTACTCAGGATTTCCGTGATGAATACACACCTTCTGATTTTACAGATGCTCAGAATGCTCAGTACAACCAGTACACATGGTTTACTTGTGTTGACCCAAGTGCAGTTATGGCTAACGAAGAGTATCCTGAAATGGTAGCTGCTCAGAACAGCGACCTCGTTACATTCCCCGTATATGTAAGAACAGATGCACAACCCGGTACAACTGCTAAGATCTTCACATACAACTATGCAAAGCTTTCAGGTACATACCTTCCAGCTTCTGACTATTCAGCAGAGTATGATATGGGTGACATCTATGAAACACCTATAGGATATGGTCCCGAAATGTTCGACCTTACAGGTGCTGAGCTTACATTCGTAGTTGCTGGCGATGCAGCAGATCTTGATTACACAGCTATCGATGCTCAGATCGCTGACTATGAAGGCCGTGACGCTGACGCTTATACAACAGAAACATGGGCAGCAGCTACAACAGCTTACAACGCAGCAGTAGAAGCTAAGGCTTCAGCTACAGAGCAGACAGCTATTGACGAAGCAGCAGCAGCTCTTGAAGCAGCTCTTGCAGACCTTGAAGAAAAAGTAGTTCTTAACTATGACGGCATCAACGCAGCTATCGCTTCTGTTCCTGCTGATCTTTCAGGTTACACAACATCAACAGCAAACGCAGTTTCAACTGCTCTTGCTTCAGCAGAATCTGTTAAGGCTTCTGCTACAACTCAGACAGAGCTTGACAACGCAGCTACAGCTCTTAACGAAGCGGTAGCAGCTCTTGCTCAGAAGGCTAACTTCACAAACCTCAACTCAGCTCTTGACGAAGCAACAGCTATCGTTGACGCTGGTTACACAGCAGATTCTTGGGCAGCTCTCCAGACTGCTATCGCAACAGCACAGTCATTCGATCAGGATGAAACAGCTATCTCAGCTCAGGCTCAGGTTAACGCAGCATACGATGCACTCGTAGCAGCTATCGACGGCCTTGAGAAAGAAGTAACTCTTGACTACACTAAGTGGAATGCAGCAGTAGCTAACATTCCTGCAGACCTTTCAGGTTATACACCTGCTTCTGTTTCAGCTTATGAAACAGCTAAAGCAGCAGCTGAGTCAGCTTATGATTCAGCAGTAGCAGCTAAGGATCAGGCAGCTCTTGACGCAGCAGCAGATGCTCTTCAGGCAGCTATCGATTCTCTTGCAGCAGTTGCTGATAAGGCAGCTCTTAAAGCAGCTATCGCAGACGTTCCCGAACTTGATGCTGTTATGTATTCAAACTGGGATGCATATGCAACAGCTCTTGCAACAGCTAACGATGTTGATGCAGACGCTAACGCAACTCAGGATGCAGTTGACGCAGCTACAGATGCTCTTGTAGCAGCTAAGGCAGCTCTTACAGTTGCTCCTGCTGATTACTCAGCAGTTGTAGCAGCTAAGGAATCAGTTCCTGCTGACCTTTCAGGTTATACAGCAGATTCAGCTAAAGCAGTTGAAGATGCAGTTGCAGCAGTAGTTGAAGGCAAGCTTAAGACAGAACAGGCTGATGTTGACGCAATGGCTAAGGCTATTGAAGATGCAGTAGCAGCTCTTGAAGCTCTTGCTAACTACGAAGCAGTTGAGGCTGCTAAGGCTTCAGTTCCTGCTGACCTTTCAATCTACACAGACGATTCAGTTAAGGCAGTTAACGATGCTGTTGCAGCAGTTGTTTACGGCCTTGGCGAAACAAAGCAGGCAGATGTTGACGCTATGGCAGTAGCTATCAACACAGCAGTTACAGGCCTTGTTGAGAAAGACGCTGACTACACAGCAGTTGACGCAGCTCTTACTAAGGTTGAGGCTCTCAACAGAGCTCTCTACACAGCAGCATCACTTGCAGATGTTGACTATGCAGTATCACAGGTTGTTGAAGGCAAGAAGATTTCTGCTCAGGCAGAAGTTGATGCTATGGCAGCAGCTATAGAAGCAGCTCTTGCAGCTCTTCAGCTTAAGCCAACAGAAGGTTATGTTCAGGAGACAACATCAACAGATGCTCCTTATGCAGCTAACACCTTCACAATCAAGGTAACAGGCAGACCTAATAAGGTTCGTTTCGTAGACGTTAACAACAACGATCTTACAGTTACATTCACAAGAGAAGCAGCAAGAGCTGCTGGCTCAATCGTTAGCTACAATGCAGCTGGCGAAGTTGTAAACGATCTTTCAAGAGATATCGCTTACGAAATCTGGACAGTTACTGCTACATTCAATGCAGGCACATATTATGTAAACGCTAAAGACAACGACGGTTGGGAAGATCTCTCACTCTCTTACATCTATGAATACAAGTATTCAACAGATGATAAGGCTGTAGAGTCAATCACAGCTGGTGCTGAATCAGCAAACGTTGGTGAATTCGTTCCTGTAACAGTTGTTACCGGTGCTGACGTTCTTAAGGTTCAGGTAGTTGTTAACGGCAATGCAATTGCAACTTATAACAACGGCGTAGCTGGCGAAGACGGCAAAGTAACATTTGAAGTTGCAGCTAAGCTTTATGCAGAAGGCGAAAACACAATCTCTGTTAACATTAAGACAGCAGACGGTTGGGAAGCAGCAGATGCATCTGTAGTTGTTACAGGCGTAGTTGCTGAATAATCAGATTTACTGATTAAGCTAATTTATCCGAGGGGTCACGGGTCATCCTGTGACCCCTTTTTTCAAAAGGAGGTTGTGCAATGAAAAAAATTTTGATAGCTTTGTTAGTTCTGTGCATTGCTTTTATACCTGTTTTAGTTATTGCACAGCCTCGTTATGAAGCAGATTTTTCGCTGACTGTTTCTGTAAACGGTGCAGAGGTTAAAACCATTAAAGATTATATTTATGTATATGATACCGATGTGTTGGATGTTGGGTTGAATTTAAAAACTAATGAAGATTTTTATGCAGGTCCTTTGAGTGCAGAGATTCACTACACTGACAGCTTTTTGGAATACAATGATTTTGATTGGAATGAATATAGCAGATTTTACTCAGCTTGCAAATCGTACAGCAATCTTTCACTGTATCAAGAAGAGATTTCATTTTTAAAGCTCGATATGATTCCGACAACAGATGACTGTGTTAAGGCACCAAATCTATTGAATGAATGTCTGATTAATATACAGCTTGTTGCAAACGGCAAGCGTGATGATGTTGCTCAGGTTTATCTGGATGAATCAACAATAAGAAATCGAAGCAACCCATTTGGTTCAACATATTTTGCTTGTTACACAGATAATGGTGATTTAGCAGGAAACAGATATGATTTTGGCAGCGAAATATATTTAGATTTTTCTAAAGCATCAATAAAATTTAAGATTACCGATTCAGGTGATGTGAATAGCGATAAGCGTATTACTTCGTCAGATTCGTTGTTGATTATGCAAATGGCAACGGGAATTAAATCACTTGATTCTCATCAGGCTATAGTTGCAGACGTTGATTCAAACGGAAAAGTCAATTCATCAGACGGGCTTGCGATTTTACAGATCTCTGCCGGAATAAGAACAATAAACGATATTTTAAATATTTAATGGAAGTGCTCCTTTTATGACTGAATTTGTCCTTAGAAATACCCCTAAAATTGCCGATCTTTTCGTCTTTGAAGATTGTGACAAGTTAAATAATAATGACACATATGAGCTATACTCGAGAGAGAAGCAAATTGTAATTGCCGGTAGCAATGAAATTGCTAAAGCTATGGGATATTACAGATATCTTAAAGAATACTGTAATGTTTTGATAACAAGCGGTAATTATGATATTTCCTATATCAAGACAGCTCCGCTACCGGACAGAAAAATTGCATACTCTGTTCCTCAAAAATTAAGGCTTGCGTTTACCTATGAACGTTATTCAGCAGAGGTTGACAGTTGGGGATTTGACCGTTGGGAGAAAGAGCTTGACTTTTTGGCCATGCATGGTGTAAATGCTCCGATAATTTTAACAGGCACTGACGGAGTTTTATATAAGACACTTATGGAATTCCGTTTCAAAAAAGAGAATGCACTTGAATTTGTTGCAGGTTCTCAGTATTTTTACCACCAGTTAAAAGGTAATCTTTTTGGTTATTTGCCTATTTACAGTGTAGATTATTTTGATAAAAAAATTGAAGTTGGAAAAAAAGCAACCGAAAGAGCCAAAGAGTTAGGAATGTCGCCGATTCATCAGGGCTTCATCTCTGCAATTCCATTTTCTTTCAGAAGGAATTATACAAAGACCGATCTTATTAAAAGAAAGGTGTGGAATCAGTTTCCGCCCGCGATGACGATTGAACCAACCGACAGTGTTCACATTTCTGTTTTTCAAAAAGCATTCCTTGAAAAACAGAAAGAGCTACTGGGTGAAGTGCATAATTATCTGTTTGATCCGCTTATAGATGTTGATTTTAAGGGGTACAACTCGTTTATTGAAAAAAGTATCTCAATGTATATTAATCTCATTAAGGGTGTTGACCCTGAGGCTACATGGTTTGTTCATTCAGATGCTTTGCATCAGTACCCTGAACGAATTGAAGGCATGGTTATAATTGATGAAGCAGGGGATAAAGCTGCTTCATCTGATGGCTTTAACGGCAATGACTTTGTTGTGGGATATAAGGGTAATCTTAACGGACGAACTGTGATTTGCGGTAATATGCAGACTTTGAGCGAAAACCCGTATCTTAAAGCTAAAGGACAGTTCAACAATGCAGTGGGAACAGGTTTATTTTTTGATAGCGACGGCTGCAATTCTCTGTTTTATAATCTTGCTGCGGATATGCTCACTTGCGATACAGCTGTTGATTTGAGAGAATATTTCACAGCTTATTCTAAATGCCGTTACGGCACCGAAGCTTTTACTGATTTTTTGTGTAATCTTCAGGCATTATGTTATAACAAGAACAGTGTTCTGAATCTTGCTTCTGCTGTTTGTGCAAGACCGTGTACTGAGCTTGAACACACTGCTCCGTTTGACACTTTTGAATTACCTTATAATAATAAGGATTTACTTGAATTGATTAAAACAGTGGTCGATTCGGATATCAAAATGAATGACTTTTTCAGAAAAGATATTCAGGATGTTATGCGTCAGGTGTTGAGCAATGTTCTTTATCCGATTTACCGCCAGGCAGTGGCTTGTTTTAAAAACAAAGCCGTTGAACCGTTTGAAAAAACAACCAATGCCTTTGTTGAAATTATGTCAGATATTGACCGATTGCTTAAAACCGTACCTGAAACAAATATGTTCACGCATATTCAGTCTGCAAGGCAGTTGGGTGACACAAAAGAGGTCACTCAGAATCTGGAAGTTAACTTTATGATGTATCATACAACTTTCGGTCCAATCAAAAATTCTGTTATCTACGACACAAACTGGCGTGAATGGGGCGGAGTGGTCAAGGATTTATATTTGAAGAGATGGTATATTTTCTTCAGAATGATGGCATCATATTTTGATAAACCCAAAAAGTTTAAAGATATGTCAAAACGCAGACCTTATGATAGAAATGAATTTTCAGGAACTCTTTTGACACAACGCTTTGAATACGCTGAAAACGAGTGGATTAAAGATTATATTCCAAGACCGAGCGGAATAGGCGAAGAGGATGTTATTGAAGTTATAAAAGAACTTATTGAAAAATATGAGCCTATAATTGTTGAGTTTTAATTGTAAAGCTGTACCGTGATTAGCGGTACAGCTTTTTCAATTATTTTCATTATTAATCGGAAGTCTGAAAAATAAGCTTAACAGTGCCTTTCCGTTAAATGGAATCAAGGGATATAGATAACTTTTGCCTGAAACGGTGCCGGTGAAAGCTATCATAAGAATGGTGAGAATCAATGCAACGCAGAAACCTACGATGTTGAAGAATGCTGTCATTACAAGAATAAATACACGTGATAGTTTAAAAGCATACCCCAATTCTATGCTTGGCTGAGCGAAGTTGGCGATTGCAACAAAAGCCATGAACAAAACAACCTCTGATGAAAACAGCTGTGCTGAAACAGCTAGTTCACCAAGCACCAATGCACCGATAATGCTTAATGAGTTACTCAGGGAGCTTGGTGTGTTTAATGATGCAAGCTTAAGTGCATCAACAACCAATTCAATCATCATCAATTGTGCAAAAACGGGTATGGTATAGGGTTCATCAATTTTAATAAAGGCAAGCCACTCCGGAATCAGTTGCTGATTTTGAATCAGCAGATACCAAACAGGGGTCAGTAAGAGAGCGAGCCCGAAAATGATTGCTCTTACAATTCGCAAATATGACCCAACAATAGGCGGAAAATAAAAATCATTTGTGTCTTGTAAAAACTCAAAAAAGCTTGTTGGAACAATCATTGCTGCAGGTGAGCCGTCAACAAGAACAATTATGTCACCTTCATAAATGCAGGCCGCTGCAGAGTCGGGACGCTCAGTATATCTCACTTTAGGAAAAGGGTTGAAATGCTGTTTTTTTACCAGACATTCTGCAAGACTTTCCTGGCTCATAGCAAGAGCATTAACATTGATTTTACTCAAGTTTTTTTGTAAGTGCTTCAGAAGTTTTTTGTCAACTTTGTTGTTAAGATAACACAAAACAATATCTGTTTTTGAGCGTTTGCCCACCTGATGTATCTCCATTGTTAGGTCACGGTTGCGTATTTTTCTGCGGATAAGGGCTGTGTTAAAAATAACGGTCTCAACAAAACCTTCTCTGCTGCCTCTTAAAACTCTGTCGTTATCCGGTTCTTCAACGCTTCTGACAGGGTAAGTTCTTGCATCAATTAAAATGCCACCCTTGCAACCGTCAACAATCAGACCGATTGCTCCTGCATAAATGAAAGTTGAAAAGGTTTCAACCTCACTGTGAACGTCAACCTCAATATACGGCAAAAATTTATTGGCAAATTCTCTTGTTGATTTGTATGGCTCAAGGTCTTCATCTGTAAGACGCATAATAAATTCCATAACTTTTTCAAGTATTTCATCTTTGGCAAAGCCGTCAACAAAATACATTTTTGCCGGTCTGGAGCCTATTTTAATTTCTCTTGCAACCAAATCAAAGTTATCGTTAACTCTGAGATAGTCATCAAGGAAAGCAACATTATCGTTATAACTATCTTTAAAAGGAATTTTGTTGTTCATTGCATATACCCTTTTTCAAAATATTTATAACTATTATCTGCTATTTTAGTCGGTTTATTCTTTATGAATATTCGTTATATAGGTCGGCCATATAAAGCCAAGTCTGAGGACCCACCTGACCTGTCTGAGGCAATCCTGCCTGAGATTGAATTGCCCTTACTGCTTCTTCAGTAAGGTTTCCGTATACTCCGTCAACTGCCACGGACGGAATGGTGGGGTCGTTGGCGGCTATTCTCTGAATAAATCTTTGAACTTGATACACAGCAGGACCGGTTGCACCGTTTGTTACAAAATATCCCGGATAAATCAGTGATACATAGTTTTGAAATTCATTAGGTAAAGCTCTTAAAACACCTTGATATGCATTTTGAAGCATGTTCCATGTGTCTCTGCCAACAATGCCGTCAACGTTCAGTCCATACTGATTTTGAAAAGTCAGAACAGCATCGTAAGTTTGCTGACCAAAAATCCCGTCAACATTTACAGGACTTAGCTTCGGATTGAAAAATGCCAAAAAGTTGAGATAGTATTGTATTGTCTGAACAGGAATACCTCTGTCGCCACGACGAACAACGGTTGAAAAAATCCTATCCGCTTCACTGATTGAAATACCCTCGGTATAAAGTTCCGAAAGACTTTTTACTCCGTTGTAAATGTATTTGATTTTGTACCATGTGTTTTTTCCCACTATGCCGTCCTGAGCAAGGTTAAACACACGCTGAAAAGTGCGGACGGCTTCTTCCGTCTGCCTGTCAAAAATGCCGTTTGTATTACTGATTCTCGGAATAGCAGGGTAGTTGCGACTGATTCTGTTAAGCTGACGTTGAATGGTTCTTACATCTTCGCCTGCACTGCCAAGCCTTAACGGAGCACCGGGGTATGACGGTATGTTACCTTTGATTGGTGCATTAAACACAAGGTTTATATCGTCACCGTAATAGTTTTGCAAAATTTCATATGGCAATAAGCCTCTGTTTGCAAGAGGTACCGTTCCCCATTGTGAAAGTCCGTCACAAGTTACTGTTGTTCCGTTGCAATACTGCGTGAAATAAGGTTGAATCTGACCTTGACGAACAACATAATCGTTGAAGAGCTCATCGACTATACGGCTTACATTTTCAAAAATATCTCTTTCGTGGCGATAAGCTTGGTCGTATTGTGTGGAGCTTGTAATATCAAAGTCATACCCTTGAGAACGGTAAAATTCGTTAAAAATTCTGTTAAGAGCAAAAGTAGTTTGGGCATAAACATTGGCTCTGATAGCGTTTTCGGGCCAGGTGGGATATATTTCACTTGAGGCAACATTTTTAATGTAATCGGGAAAAGGGATTGTAACATTACGTGCATCAGAATTGGGTGGGCCGAGATGAACCGTAATAAATTCAGGAACGATCGGTGTTGCCATTTTCATCTAACCCCCTTATATTTAAAAAAGGTTCTGTTTGAAACTGAATAGTTGTGTCAGGTGTTTCTCCTGTTCCTACAAGAGGAACAAGCTGAACATTCTGCACCGACTTAACTTCTGAAAACACAGGAACATTTAAAAATCGTGAGCTCGCGTATCTCGGGTGCTCAATTAAAATGGTGTAATAGGCAAACGGACGAACTTGTGTGGGATCCGGGGTTTGAGACAGAGAGTTTGGTGGAGCAGGCAGGGGAATATTGTCAACAACTCCGTTTATATCTGTCAATCCGTCAAATTGTTGAATATCACTACCATTAGCTAACGGAAGAGATACTCGTACCCTTGCACCTGAAATAGGGAAAAATTGGTTACCGCCAAACACCTGAACTCTGAGTAAGCCCTCTTCTGTATTTGCCCTCAAAAATTCATCATAGGTTGAATACCTTGGGAAAACATCTCTTTTGGTTTCTTGCTCAACCACAGGTTGCGGATTTTCAATAAATGTTTCAGGAGCAGGCTCCTGCCTAACCTGTGGCGACAAGGTGGGAATCACATGAGGAACAGCTGATTGGTTCTGATAAGAAAAATCAAGCAGCTCCTGTTGGTATCGCTTTATTATGTTTTCAATATCGTCCATAAAAAACCTCCTTCGCTTTATTGTATGCGAAGGAGGTTTTTTGTTGATTGATTATTTTGAGTTTTTGTTTTGACCGTAGCCGTAACCATAGCCGTAGCCATAACCATATGAGCCGTAGCCGTAAGAACCGTAGCCATATTTGCCGTAGCCGTATTTACCGTATTTTTTGCCGTATTTCTTGACTGCACCGGTTACTGTGTTGTTATAAACACAACCAATAACTTCGGCACCGCTATTATTAATGTCATCGATAGACATTCTGATTCGGCTGACAGGAGCTCTGTTTTCACATATAACAAGAATTGCTGCATCAGAAAGTGAAGAGATAACGCTTGCATCTGTTACAACGCTTGCAGGGGCTGTGTCAATGATTACAAAGTCAAATTCATTGCGAACAGCTTTGATAATGTCTGCCATTTTTTGAGTAGAAAGAAGCTCTGAGGGGTTATCTGAAGCGTGGGTACCTGCGATAACAAAAATATTATATTTTTCAATGTATTTGATTGTTGATTCAAGAGAGTCTTTACCTGTTATTACACCCGCGAGGCCCTTGGTCTGATTCTTTTCAAGCTCAAGGATATTTGCAACAGCCGGTTTACGTAAGTCGGCATCAATAAGAAGAACTGTTTTTCCGTTTTGTGCAAGGGTAATGGCAAGGTTACTTGAAATGGTAGTTTTACCTTCGTTTTCGCAGGCACTTGTTACCATATATACATTGTTACCTTCTTTAATTGCGTTACTTTCAACCTTGGTTCTGATTGCTTTGAAAGTTTCGGTGAAGGCGAATCCAACCTTTTTGTCTGTAACAAGAAGACCTTTGGATGATTTCTTTTCAATTTTGCTGATAGTGCCGAGAATGTTAAGACCGACTTTGTTTGCTATTTCGTCAACATCACGGATGGTATCGTTAATAATATAAAGAATAAAGATGATTGTAAGTCCTAATACGGCACCTAACACGAATGCAATCAAAGTGATGAGGGTTCTGGCTGCGTTAGAGTCAGGCATCTGTGCCTGAACAGGATAGTCGCAAACTTTAAGATCAGCATTAGAATAGATTTCAGAAACAATGTCATTGTAGTTTTCAACAACTGCTTTGGCTATTGAATAAGATTTCTGAGGGTCGTTTGTTGTTATTGTCATTTCAATAACGCTGGAGGCTGTAATAGCCTGAACAGTCATTGCTTCATCAACTTCTGTGTAGGTAACGGGGATAACACTGTTTTCAACAACAGACTCAATAACCGAACGGCTTTCAAGAATGTATTTATAAGTTGATGCGATGTTGATTGAAGCTGAAACGTCAGAGTTTTCAGCAAAAGTTGAATCGCCGATAGTGTTAACAACAAAAGAAATTTTTGATGTGTAGGTGTGTTCAATGGCCACTGTTGACATACCGAAGCCTGCAACCGCCAACACAACAGCAAGCACTAATATGATCCATATTTTTTTCATTGCAAGGCGAAGGAATGCCATTATATTGATTTGAAATCCTTTGTTTTCCTGATTTTCGTAATTCACAATAAAACCTCCTGTCATATCTTGTGAATATTCTTATATAAATCAATTATCTCGTAGACCCATGTGCCTAAAGAATAATTTTCAACAACATAATCCTTTGATTCAAGCCCCATAGTTTTAGTTTCTTGCTTATCTTCTTTGAAGATTTCACAAATTGCGTTATAAAGCTCTTTTGAATCATCGGGCTTAACTTTTACCGACCACGGAATGCACATTTCGTTTTGACCGGGAATGTCGTAATAAACAATCGGTACGCCAAGATATGCACTCTCAATCATGGTGTACGGGCTGCCTTCGGTCTGATTTGCAAGAATAAAAGCATCTGCAAGTTTAAAATATGTGGCAATATCGTTTCTTGCGGGCAGAAGCTTAATCCAGCCGGGCAGGTCTTCAAATAGCTCTTTGAGTGATCGGGTAGCTTCTTCTGCATTTTCACCAACAGCAATAAGCAGCTGAATTTTATGCTCTTTGTCATAATCAGTGAGCATTCTTATAACGGAGTTTACTCCTTTTTCTTCAAAATCCTGACCAAACATTAATAAGGATTTTTCGCAGCCTTCTGATAAATAATCATCTTTCTTGACTGATTCATCAGCAAATTCCAGCCTTGAAAAATCAACCGCATTGCAGATTGTTACAGACGGCTTACCGTTGATGGTGAGAGTGTTGTGAATTGAATCACTTACGCTGACATAAACCGTGGCGTTAATCAGAAGTGTAGCAAGCTTTTCGTATAAAGGGGTTCTTCGAGGCGGGTTTTTATGAGCGTGGACAATATAGTCAATGTTTTTTTGATTAGCTTTTGCTAAAGCAATCGGAATGTGTTGACAATAATCACAAAAATGAGAATGGATTATCTCAATATTATGCTTTTTAATGATTTCTTTTATTTTCAAGGTGTTTTTTATAATTCCTGCAACTCCGTCAACGAACCCGTAAACTTCTGATCCTGTTTCTTTCAGGTGGGTTGCCCAATCGTTTTGCATTGAATTTTCGGGAATGAGGAAGACAACCTTACCGTTTTCGTTTTGAATCTGCTCACTTAAAGCCAGAATTGAACGCATAAAACTGCCTTCAAAAGAGTTATTGAAATTTAAAACAAATAAAACGTTTTTCATATTTTACCTCAAATCTGTAGTGGGGAATAGTGATATTGTCGTTTTGAAGAGGAGGCATAAGAGCATACATATATCAACGACAAAAGAATTTGTGGGTAAAAAGATGTCATAGAAACAAGACCAAATTCAAGAATGAGCTGAGATATAATCATAGCAAGAGCTAAAATAGAAAGTGAGTTACTCTTTTCTTTAAAAAACCTGATAATCAGTTTGATAAGAATAACGGCATAAAACCAGTAGTACGTAATGAAACCGACTATACCCAAATCAGCAAGTATTTCCCAATAATTGTTATGGGCATAAACTTCTTTGCTTACATCTCCTTCAGCAGCGAGAATAATAGAAAAGTTTGCAAAACCATGACCGATTATAGGCTTTTCGAAAAAAAGTATTTTCGCAAAATTAATGAAATACTCACGTAGGAAGAGACTGGTTTCGTCCGTAGTTCCTGAGGACATAAAATCAAACGTACTCTCAAAGCGATATCCCACTATTGAATAAAGTGTTTGGTCAACAATGATTAAAACTAATGCAAAAAAAGATATTCCCATTGCTACAGCAAAGTGTATTAAATGATGCTTTTTTTTACGGGCTAACAGAATTATAAGCAAAAAGCCGACAAAACTGATAGCAAAAGCTTTTCTTGAACTTGTGAGAAGGCAACAGACAACAAACACCAAAACAAAAATGTAATGATAGTGTTTGTTTTTGATGTATCCGAGATAAAAAGATATTACAGAAGACATTGAGCAAACGAAACCAAATGTGTTGGAGTTATGTCCGCCGATTTTTGAGCCGAAATATCCGGCTCCCCATTCACTGATAGGGGTAGAAAACAATTGAATTAATGCCACGAGCAGAGCACTGCAAGTGAAAATCTTCAACAAGACCTCTGCGTCTGTTGTGGAGTCGACATATTGGGTAATACCTAAGGAGATAAACAGAAGAATGACCATTAATCGAAAGTAGTTACTTGTTGCGTTGTCAGGCGAATATGCCCAGATTGCCGATATTTCAGTTAAGACAAAAAATATAAAATACCATATTGTGTTAAGAGGTAGCTTGAATCTTGAAATGTAAATTTTACTTGCTGTAATAATCAATGAACCCGCAAGACCAACACCTACAAACGCAATTTGGAACATTCTTGTTTCATAAAACAAAAAATAACCAACTATGAGAATGAATAAGCATATTTCATAAATTCGTTTGAAGAGCGTATTGCCTTCAATAGATGCGTTTCTTCTGTTGTTTTTTACTAAAGGCAACCATACTCCTCCTTTATCAGACTGCAATATTTTTCATATTATTATACTATTTTTATCGTTTTTTGTCTATATCAAAAAAGAAAAATCTATCGCTTTTTTGATATTAAATATATTTTATGCAGGTTACTTTAACCGATGTTAAAAATATATAAATTTTATTTAAAATTCTCTTTACATAAACATTATTTTAAGTTAAAATAAAATGAATAGAAATACAATCGGAGGGTTGTTAATGTATAAAAGAATACTTCTTAAGTTAAGTGGCGAGGTTCTCGCCGGCGAAGCAGGTCATGGTATAGATTTTGATATGGTTACCAATGTCTGCTCATATGTTAAAAAGGTTGCGGAGATGGGTGTTCAGGTTGGTCTTGTTGTTGGCGGCGGAAATTTCTGGCGTGGTCGTTCCTCAGGCTCAATGAACAGAACAAGAGCCGATAATATGGGAATGCTTGCAACTGTTATGAACTCTCTTGCACTTTGTGAAGCACTTGAACAGTTAGGTGTCAAAGCTAGAGTTATGTCTGCAGTAGCAATGCAGCCGATTGCCGAGCAGTTTGTTGCTCGTGATGCCGTTAAACACCTTGAAAACGGTGAGGTGGTTATTTTCGGTTGCGGAACAGGTTGCCCCTTCTTCTCAACAGACACAACTGCAGCTTTAAGAGCAGCCGAAATTGAAGCAGATGTTATTTTTAAAGCCACAAATGTTGACGGTGTATATGACAAAGACCCCAATAAATTCAGTGATGCTGTTAAGTATGATGTGCTTTCTCATTCTGAAGTGCTTGCAAAAGGCCTTAAAGTTATGGACAGCACTGCTGCTTCCCTTTGCAGAGATAACGGAATTTCAATTCTAGTTTTTAACCTTGAAGACCCTGAAAATATTATCAGAGCTGTTAAAGGTGAAAATATCGGAACAATAGTAAAAGAATAAAAATAATTTTAAAAGGAGATTTCATTATGAAAGAACTTTATGCAAATACCAGAGAAAAAATGGGCAAAACCATTGACGTACTTAAAAGAGATTACGGTGCAATCCGTGCAGGCAGAGCAAATGCTGCTGTGCTTGACAAAGTAACTGTTGATTATTACGGCACCCCTACTCCTATCAATCAGCTCGCATCAGTTTCTGTTGCAGAGGCAAGAATTCTTACAATTCAACCTTGGGATAAATCTGTTCTCAATGCAATTGAAAAAGCTATTCAGGCTTCTGACATCGGTATTAACCCTCAGAATGACGGTGTTGTTATCCGCCTTACTTTCCCCAAGCTTACAGAAGAAAACAGAAAAGTTATCGTTAAAGATGTAAGCAAAATGGCTGAAGATTCAAAGGTTGCGGTTCGTTCAATCCGTCGTGATGCTATGGATAAGCTTAAGAAAATGCAGAAGGCTTCTGAAATTACAGAGGATGACCTTAAAAACGGAGAAGAAGAAATCCAGAAAATTACTGACACCAACATAAAAGAAATTGACAAAATTGCTTCCGCAAAAGAAAAGGAAGTTATGGAAATCTGATTGCCAAAGGGGAGCATTGCTCCCCTTGCATACTTTAAAAGGAGATGCTTTTATGGAAAGAAAACTGCCAAAACATATTGGCATAATTATGGACGGCAACGGTCGCTGGGCAAAGCAGAGAGGGCTTAACCGTTGGGACGGTCATAAAGAAGGTGCCAATGTATTTCGTAAAATTTGTGATTACGCTTGTGAAATCGGAATTGAAAGCATAACCTTTTACGCTTTTTCTACAGAAAACTGGCGCAGACCTCCTGAAGAGGTAGCGGCGATTATGGAGCTTTTCAGGGAGTATCTCGGTGAAGCTGAAGACAGAGAAAACGAAAACATTCAAAAGGGTATGTGTATGCACTTTATCGGCAGACGTGATGACATGCCTGATGATATAGTAAGCCTTATGGAGACTGCCGAAGAGAACTCAAAAGACGCAACCAAAATTGATGTAAATATTGCTATCAATTATGGCGGAAGGCTTGAGATAGTGGATGCTGTTAAAAAATTAGCCCAAAAAGTTAAAAACGGTGAGATAAATCCCGAAGATATTACTGAGGACGATATTTCAGATAATATTTATACCGCAGGTCAGCCCGACCCTGATTTAATTATCAGACCAAGCGGTGAATACAGACTTTCAAACTTCCTTTTGTGGCAGTCAGCATATTCTGAATTCTGGTTTTCAGACATTCTTTGGCCTGATTTTACATCTGATGATTTAGAAAAAGCAATTGATGATTATAATAACCGAAACCGTCGCTTCGGAGGTGTGTAAGGTGAAAAAGCTTCTTACAATTCTCGGTTCAACAGGTTCAATCGGCACTCAGGCTCTTGAAGTTGTTGATTTGCAGGGCTATGAAGTTCTTGCTCTTACTGCAGGAAGTAATGTTGAAATTATTGAGCAGCAAATCAGAAAATACAAGCCGAAATACGCTGCCTTAGCTGACGAAAAATCAGCAGAAGAACTTAAAACAAAGGTTTCTGACACTTCCACAAAGGTGCTTTCGGGTCTTGAGGGCGTGTGTTATTGTGCAGGTCTTAAGGCTGACTATGTTTTAAACAGTATTGTAGGTATGGCAGGTCTTGAACCAACCCTGGCGGCTATTGAAGCCGGTAATGAAATTGCCCTTGCCAATAAAGAAACTTTAGTTGCAGGCGGTGCATTGGTTACTAAAAATGCAAAAAATAAAAGGGTAAACATTTTACCGGTTGACAGCGAGCATTCTGCAATTTTTCAGTCGTTGCAAGGGTGTGCTGATAAAAAAGAAATCAAACGTCTTATTCTTACTGCGTCAGGCGGACCTTTCTTCGGAAGGAAGAGAGCTGACCTTGAGGGTGTAACAGTTGAGCAGGCGCTGGCTCATCCCAACTGGAGCATGGGTGCAAAAATAACCATTGACTCTGCTTCAATGATGAATAAGGGTCTTGAGCTTATAGAAGCCGTATGGCTTTTTGATATGAACCCTGCAGATATTGATATTGTGGTTCACCGTCAGAGCGTTATTCATTCTTTAGTTGAATATTGTGATAATTCCGTTATTGCTCAGCTTGGTGTGCCGGATATGCGTATTCCCATTCAATATGCGTTAACATATCCGAATCGTATTGTGTCACCCGTTAAACAGCTTTCTTTAACAGATTATGGTACGCTTACATTTGAAAAGCCTGACTATGAGACCTTCGGTTGTATAAATATCTGCCGCGAGGCTATAGGAAAAGGTGGACTTTATCCTGCAGTGGCAAATTCAGCCAATGAAGCTGCAAATCTTGCTTTTCGTCAGGGTAAAATAAAATTCTTACAGATCGAAGAGCTTGTAGGTGAAGCTGTTGCTAATGCACAAAGCAAAGATGACTACTCTCTCCAAGATGTTAATGAAACAGATAAATGGGCAAGAAATTATGTTTTAAGCAGGATATAATTTCTTGAAATAACATAAACTTTTAGAAATAACCTAAGAGGTGAAACTGATTTGGAAATTCTCTCATGGATTGCAAGTAAATGGACAATACTTGTTGCAATTCTCTTTTTTGGCATTATTATAATGTTTCATGAATTCGGCCATTTTTCATTTGCCAAGTTTTTTAAGGTTAAGGTGAATGAATTTTCAATGGGTATGGGTCCTAAGCTTATCAGTCGCAAAAAAGGCGACACAACTTATTCGTGGCGTCTGCTTCCCATAGGCGGCTTTGTCAGTATGGAGGGCGAAGATGAAAAAAGTGACGATGAACACGCTTTCAGCAACAAGCCTTGTTGGCAGAGGATAATTATTGTGGCTGCCGGTGCAATTATCAATATTTTGTTGGGCCTGATAATCATCGGTTGCATTCTTGCGGTAAACAGTGATGAACTGTCGGCAACAAATTATGTAAATTATTTCAATGTTCCCGTTTCTGCCGAGAGTAAAGAAATTAAGCAGATTAAAGAGTATGAGGGTCTCAAATCAGGCGATAAATTCAAAAAAATTGACGGCAAAAATGTTTTTTATTACGAAGATATTTATTATTTAGCTTCAAGGGATTTTGATGGTGACGGAAAGTTTTCTGCTATAGTTGAGCGTGAGGGTGAAAGTGTTGCCGTTGAGTCAATCAGCACCGATGTTTTAAAAAATCTCATAATCGTTGGTGTTGAAACAACTCCGGGCACTATTTTTAAAGATACTTTCAAGCAATCAATTTCTGTGTGCAGAATGGTCTATTTAAGTCTTTTTGATATGATAACGGGCAAATATTCCATTAAAGATGTGTCTGGTCCTATTGGTGTGGTTGATGTTGTTTCACAAACAGCTGAAGCTTCAAAAGAAGCGGCAGATTACACAGCACTTTTCAGAATGATGGCTTTAATCACAATCAATATCGGATTATTTAATCTTTTACCCATCCCCGCCCTTGACGGTGGCAGACTGTTGTTCTTGTTTATTGAGCTTATTTTAAGAAAACCCATTAACCCAAAATATGAAGCAATTATTCATGGTGTGGGTATGGCATTGCTTCTCACATTTATGGTGTTTATCTGCTTTAAAGATATCTGGGTTTTGGTGACAGGTGGTTAAATTATGGAAAGAAAAATCACAAGACAGGTTAAAGTCGGTAACGTTTTAATAGGTGGCGGTGCACCCATCAGTGTTCAGTCAATGCTCAATAAGCCTGCGGAAGATATTGAAGCAGGTGTGAAGCAGGCTCTTGAACTGCAGAATGCCGGCTGTCAGATTATAAGAAGTGCCGTTCCCGATAAAAATGCAGTTAAGCTTATTGCGGCACTTAAAGAAAATTTGTCAATCCCTGTGGTTGCAGACATTCATTTTGATTACCGTTTGGCTATCGAATGTGCCGAGGCAGGCGTTGATAAAATCCGTATAAACCCCGGCAATATCGGCTCAGATGACAGAGTTAAAGCTGTTGCCGATATATGTAAGCAAAAGAATATCCCAATCAGAATCGGTGTAAATTCAGGCTCTGTTGAAAAAGAAATTCTTGCAAAATACGGTGCACCTACGCCCGAAGCATTGGTCGAAAGTGCAATGTATCACGCATCACTACTTAATAAATTTGACTTTGATGATATTGTAATTTCAATCAAATCATCTGATGTTGAAAATATGGTTAATGCCTATACCCTTGCAAGTGAAAAATGTGATTATCCGTTGCACCTCGGTGTTACCGAAGCAGGCACTTCTCGAATGGGCATTGTCAAATCAAGCGTTGGTATCGGTTCTCTTCTTCTTAAGGGAATCGGCGATACAATCCGTGTCTCCCTCACTGATGACCCTGTTAAAGAGATTTCAGCAGGATACGATATTTTAAAAGCAATCGGTCTTAAAAAGAATGCTGTGCAGATAGTGGCTTGTCCCACATGCGGCAGAACAAAAATTGACTTGATTAGTCTTGCAAATCAGGTTGAGTCAGCTCTTGAAAAATGTGAAAAACCCATAAAGGTTGCGGTTATGGGCTGTATTGTTAACGGACCGGGTGAAGCCAAAGAAGCTGACATCGGTGTTGCAGGTGGTGACGGTTGCGGAATGCTTTTTAAAAAGGGAGAAATTTTAAGGAAGGTGCCTGAAAGTGAAATTGTTTCAGCACTTCTTGAAGAAATAGATAAGTTATAAAAGAGGAAAGATTATGCAGGACGTTAAATTTTTATCGCTCTTTTCAGAGTGCCTTGATAAAAATTTGTATGCAAAATTTGAAGATGCACAGGTTGCCACAATCAATGCAACCCTCGAAAACCGTACAATCTCGATGGTTGTACGGTTCAGTCGCTTTATTTATAAAAAGGAATTTGATGCTGCACTTTCACAAATAAAGGCATTTATGAACCTTAGTGATATTAAGGCAGAGTATTATTTTGAACCTGAGCTTTTTAGTGAAGATTTTTTACCGGTGCTTGCTAATGATATAAAAGATACTTTCAGTGCGGGTAATTCATTCCTTGAAAATGCAGAATATATTATAACAAATGACAATATAAAAATAGTTTTAAAACGTAACGGTAAGGACATCTTAAAACAGTTAGGTGTTGAAGAGTACATTGTCAAAACCGTTCGCCAGAAGTTTTCAAAAGCAGTAAATGTTCACATTGAATCCTCTGCTGAAGGCGGAGAGTTTGATGAAAAGAAAGCTCTTGAACAATTGCAACAGCAGGAAGCCTCAAAGGTGAAACTGCCTGTTGAAAAGCCAAAGTCAGATGTACCCAAAAAACCGAGCGAAAAAACCTTTGATGATTTGCCGATTTCTCTTTCAAATGCAAAGCCTGTTTTGGGAAATCTTATTAAAGTAAAACCGAAGCCAATTGCCGAGGTTACTCCCGAAGACGGCACCGTTGTTGTGTGGGGTGATGTGTTCGGCTTTGACTCAAGAGAAACCCGAGACGGAAAAAAGAACATAATTTCATTCAATTTTACCGACTACACCTCATCTTATTCAGCCAAGATTTTTGGTGAAAAAGCAGTTTGTAAAGAGCTGATAGAAAAAGTTAAAGACGGAGTAACTGTGCTTTTGCGTGGTTTTGTTACTCATGACCCTTATATGCGCTGTTATGTAATTGATACAAAAGCAGTTACTCTTATTGAAAAAATTGAAACAAGAAAAGATGATGCTCCCGAAAAGCGTGTTGAGCTTCATCTGCATACAAATATGTCATCAATGGACGGTATGACAAGTGCCAAAGATCTGGTCAGCCGTGCAGCAAAGTGGGGGCACAAGGCAATAGCCATAACCGACCACGGTGTTGTTCAGGCTTTTCCCGAGGCAATGAATACTGCAGATAAAGCAGGTATTAAAATCCTCTACGGTATGGAGGGCTACTTTGTAGACGACACCAAAGAAGAAGGTGTTGACCCAAAAGAAATCAAAAATACATACCACCAAATTTTAATTGCTAAAAACAACGTTGGTCTTAAAAATCTTTATAAATTGATTACTGCATCCAATTTGCAGTTTTACAAAAGACGACCGAGAATACCAAAAAGTATGTTGATAGAGCATCGTGAGGGTATTCTTGTTGGCAGTGCCTGTGAAGCAGGTGAACTTTACCGAGCCATTGTTTTTGGCGAGAGTGAAGAAAGAATAATGGAAATTGCTGAATTTTATGATTACCTTGAAATTCAGCCAAACGGCAATAATGAGTTTATGATAAGAAGTCAGCGTGAAGAATATTCTGACATCACTTCTGTTGCCGATATTGAAAATATAAATCGCAAAATTATTGCAATTGCCGACAAATTAGGCAAACCTGTTGTGGCAACAGGTGACGTTCATTTTCTTGACAAAGGTGATGCGATTTTTCGTGAAATTCTTATGGCCGGTCAGGGATTCCAAGATGCTTCACAGCAAGCACCTCTATTCCTTCGCACCACTCAGGAGATGCTTGATGAATTTGCGTATCTCGGTGAAGAAACAGCCAAAGAAGTTGTTATCACCAATCCCAATAAAATTGCAGATATGTGTGAAAGAATCCGTCCTATTCCTTACGGAACTTTTCCTCCGTCAATTGAGGGAGCAGATGAAGAACTTACTGAAATCTGCTGGCGAAGAACAAAAGAACAGTACGGAGACCCATTGCCCGAGCTTATAAGTAACCGCCTTGAAAAAGAGCTAAAATCAATTATATCCAACGGTTTCGGCGTGCTTTATATGATTGCTCAAAAGCTTGTTCACAACTCTGAAGAGCATGGCTATTATGTTGGCTCACGAGGAAGTGTTGGTTCTTCGTTTGTAGCTCACGCAGCAGGTATTTCTGAGGTTAACCCGTTACCGCCGCACTATGTTTGCCCCAAGTGTAAGCACAGTGAATTTTTTAACGATGGTAGTGTTGGTTCAGGTTTTGACCTTCCACCCAAAAATTGCCCCACTTGTGATGTGCTTATGATCAGAGAAGGTCACGATATTCCTTTTGAAACTTTCCTCGGATTCAAAGGCGACAAACAGCCCGATATCGACCTTAACTTCAGCGGTGAATACCAATTCTATGCTCACCGTTATACTGAAACTCTTTTTGGTATAACTCACACGTTCAAAGCGGGCACAATAGGTACCCTTGCCGACAAAACTGCTTACGGCTTTGTTAAAAAATGGCTCGACGATAAAGGGAAAACGCTTCACCGTGCAGAAGAAGACAGGCTTACCCGCGGTTGTGTAGGTGTTAAACGCACAACCGGTCAGCACCCGGGAGGAATGGTTGTTGTTCCCGGTGATATGGAGGCGGAGGATTTTACTCCCATTCAGCATCCGGCAGACGATGCTGATAAAGGTCTTCGTACCACTCACTTTGACTTCCACGCTTTGCATGATACGATTTTGAAACTTGATAACCTGGGTCATGATGTGCCCACAATTTATAAGCATCTTGAAGATGCTACGGGAATTTCTGTTATGGATGCTGATGTGTGCGACCCCAAGGTTTATCAGCTTCTCACTTCTCCCGAACCATTGGGTGTAACTTGTGAAGACATTGACTGTGAAACAGGAACGCTTTCACTCCCTGAATTGGGAACACCGTTTGTTCGCCAGATGCTTATTGACGCTCAACCGAAGAATTTTTCGGATATGCTTCAGATTTCAGGCCTTTCTCACGGTACTGACGTTTGGCTGGGTAATGCACAGGATTTGATTAAAGACGGAACCTGTACAATTTCTGATGTTATCGGTACTCGTGACAGCATTATGGTTTACCTTATGCATAAAGGTCTTGAGCCTGATATGGCATTTAAAATTATGGAAATAGTCCGTAAGGGTAATGCCACCAAGCTTCTTACCGAGGTTCATTTTAAAGCAATGAAAGACCACGGTGTGCCGCAATGGTATATAGATTCTTGTATGAAGATTAAATACATGTTCCCCAAAGCTCATGCAGCTGCTTATGTTATTGCCGCAATGCGTCTTGCGTGGTATAAAATTTATTATCCCAAAGAATACTATGCAACGTATATGACTGTTCGAGGTGAAGACCTTGATACTGTGGCAATTATGAACGGCAGGCAGGCTGTTAAGGCTGTTATGAATGAAATTAAAGCCAAAGGTAACGAAGCCACAGCTAAAGAAGAAAATATGTATGTTGCCATGCAGGTTGTAAATGAAATGATGGTGAGAGGTGTTGAATTCTTACCTGTGGATATTTACAAATCAGAGGCTACTGTTTATAAAATTGAAGACGGAAAAATCCGTTTGCCGTTTTTGTCGATGGCGGGTACAGGCGAAAGTGCAGCCAAGGCCCTTGCTGAAGCTAAAAATGACGGTCAGGGTGAGTTCGCCTCAATTGAAGAGCTTCAGCAACGTGCCGGTGTAAGTAAATCTGTTATAGAAACTCTGAGAAATGCAGGTGCCTTGAAGGGACTGCCTGAAAGTGCACAGATGAGTTTATTCGGATTTTAACCTTGATTTATTACATATATGAGTGTATAATAAATCTGTTAATTTGTTAACAAAAGGAGTAATATTATGGAAGTTTTGTTAATTGTTCTTGCAGTTATTGCTGTTTTGGTTATTGTTACAGCAATCAGAGCTGCAAAATTTGTTCCCGAAAAGAAAGACCGTCCCGAAATCCCTGAAGAAAAGGTTGATTTTGAGCGTGTTCAAAAAAATCTTTCAAAAGCTATTCAGTGTAAGACTGTTTCTCACGATGATCCGTCTTTAACTGATTGGTCAGAGTTTGAAAAGTTCCATGCTTTTCTTGAAGAAGCATATCCGCAGATTCACTCAAAGCTTGAAAAAGAAGTTATTTCTGCTGCAAGCCTTGTGTTCAGATGGAAGGGTAAGAACCCCAACCTTGAGCCAATGGCACTTCTTGCTCATCAGGATGTTGTGCCTGTTACCGCAGGCACAGAGGGAGATTGGAAACATGACCCGTTTGAAGGTCACAATGACGGTGAATACATCTGGGGTCGTGGCACTGTTGATATGAAAAACCACCTTATCTGCGTTATGGAAGCTGTTGAAACTCTTCTTGAAGAGGGTTTTGAGCCTGAGAGAGATGTATATCTCTGCTTTGGTCATAATGAAGAGGTTGTTTGTGCAAATGACCCCGGTGCAAGTGCAATAGTTGAAACTCTTAAAAACAGAGGCATTCATCTTGACAGTGTTCTTGATGAGGGCGGTGCTATTATTTCGCTTGACATGAAAGGCCTTATCAAAACTAACATTCTTGCTATTGGTATGGCTGAAAAAGGCTATTGCGATTTCAAAATCACAGTTACCGATAAAGGCGGTCACTCTTCACAGGCTCCTGACCACAACGGTCTCGGTAAGCTTGCAAACACTATTCTTGATATTGAAAACAATCAGTTCAAAATCAAGATTCTTCCCTTTATTTACACTCTTCTTGAACGTGTTGGCAAAACAGCGTCTTTCCCTGCCCGTATGATTATGTGTAACTATAAGCTTTTTGGTCCGCTGATCAAGTTCCTCGGTAAGAGAATTCCTTTCCTCGCTTGCCTTGTGCGTACAGTTACAGCTGTTACAATGTGTGAAGGTAGCCCTGCACCTAACGTTCTTCCTCAGAGAGCAAGCACAACCGTTAACTTCCGCCCCATTTTTGGTGAAACTTCAAAGGATGTTGAAGCACACCTTCGTGAGGTTATCAGATATAAAGATGCTGAAATTGAATGCCTCAGAGCAAAAGAGCCTTCAAGATTTTCTCCAACTGACTCAAGAGCCTTCAATGCCATTGACGATGTAGCAGGTGCTATGTATAAAGATAAGGCAACAGCAGTTGTTCCTTACCTTGTTATGGGTGGCACTGATGCATATTTCTATGAAGAAATCAGTGAAAATGTTTTGCGTTTTGCTCCGTTCAGACTTTCTGTTGAGCTTATTGCTACCTCTCACGGCACAAACGAGCGTTGCCCAATCGCTGTGCTTAAAGATGGTGTAGCTTTCTTCAAGTCGTATATTCGTCAGGTTTCTAAGGAAAACTAAAGAGGATTATAATATGAAAAAACATGTTGCAGCCCTCGTGGCTCTTGCTGTTGTTGGTTCGGCAGGTGTGCTGTATGTTAACCAAAAAATGGATACAGATTCTGCAACAGAGCAGACAACAACATCGTCAACATCTTCTTATGTGCAAAATAATGACAGCTATACCCAAGGCGGTGTAGCTGTCAATAATGATGTTACGCAGAGTAGTTCTGCCGAAGACGTTGAAGATAATGAAAAAGAGTATACATTTGATGCTGAAATTGACAATATATCGGATACAGTTATGACTCTTAAAGTTGATGAGGATAGTGATGTTGCAAAATCAGCAGATAAAGTCACCGTTAACTTTGATGAAGTTGAAATAATTGATTCGAAAGGTAATTCGGTTAAAGCTGACGATGTGGTCAATTTTAAAAATGTCACTGTTATTTATGACGGCACAGTAATGGAAACATATCCGGCACAGGTTAAGGCATCAAAAATAGTGCTTAAAAACAGAACTGATTGTAATGTTTATTTCTGCCTTCCTGACGGTAAGGTTATAGATATTGTTAAGGTCCCCGTAGGTGCAGATATTGATTCAGCCGATATGCCCAATGCAGGTGCATATTGTGATGACGGGTATCATTTTGAAGGTTGGCAGTATCAGGGTGAAACTGTTTACGGTATGGAAAATATCGAGCAAAGTGTGTCATTGACTGCCAAAATTAGGAAAGACTAACAAAAAAAACGATACTCGACTATCCCTTTTCTATATTGTTCACTATTGAACATAGTTCGGTTATGTTGTATAATACCTACTGAGTAGATAGGTATAGTTGTTTATACTTTTAAGATATATAGTTTTTGAAAGTCAGGCGATTGTAAAAATGAAAACAGTTTATGTTGATAATGCGGCAACTACCGCAATGTGCCCTGAGGCAATAAAGGCAATGACGGATTGCATGTCAGCCACATACGGTAATGCTTCAAGCCTTCATCATATCGGTCAGGAGGCTGCAGAGGTTCTTTTGCAGGCAAGGCAGGATATTGCTGATTGCCTCAATGCTGAAGTAAATGAAATTTATTTCACATCAGGCGGAACAGAAGCTGATAACTGGGCAATCCGAAATGCTGCAAGATTGGGCAGTAAGAAGAACAAAAATCACATTATTTCAACAGCATTTGAGCATCATGCAGTTTTGCACACACTTAAAAAGCTTGAAAAAGAGGGCTTTGAGGTAACTTATCTTGAAGTTAGCTCGGATGGTTATGTTGCACCCGAGCAGGTTGCAAATGCAATTAAAGATGAAACATGCCTTGTTACAATAATGTATGCCAATAATGAAATCGGCACAGTTCAGCCTGTTAAAGAAATCGGTAAGGTTTGCCGTGATAAAGGTGTTTTGTTTCATACCGATGCCGTTCAGGCAGTGGGTCACATTGCTATAGATGTGAATGAGCAAAACATAGATATGCTCTCTCTTTCAGGCCATAAGTTCCACGGTCCCAAGGGAGTTGGTGCACTTTACTGCAAAAAAGGTATCTCACTTTTAGGAATTATGCAGGGTGGTGCACAAGAAAAAAACAAGCGTCCCGGCACAGAGAATATCCCTGCTGTTGCAGGTATGGCAGCTGCACTTAAAAAGGCATGTGCAGAGATTGATAAAAATTCAGCATACATCAGCTCTTTGAGAGATAAAATTATAGACGGAGTTCTTCCTGTTGTTCCCAGAGCAAGGCTTAATGGGGGAAGAGAGGCAAGACTTCCCGGCAATATAAGCTTCTGCTTTGAAGGTATTGAAGGTGAGTCACTTCTTCTTTATCTTGATTTAAAAGGAATTTGCGGTTCATCGGGCTCAGCCTGCACTTCAGGCTCCCTTGATCCAAGCCACGTTCTTCTTGCGTTAGGTCTCCCTCACGAGATTGCTCACGGCTCATTGAGAATTTCACTCAGCGAATACAACACAGTTGAAGAAGCTGAATATATTATTGAAGAACTGCCAAAGGTAGTTAACAGATTGCGTGATATGTCCCCTGTTTGGGAACGAATTATGAAGGAGGAAAGCGAAAATGGCATACAGTAAAAAAGTTATGGACCATTTTGAAAATCCGAGAAATCTCGGCAAAATGGATGACGCAGACGGTGTTGGCGAAGTTGGCAACGCAAAATGCGGCGATATTATGAAAATATATCTTAAAATTAATGACGGAATTATAACTGACGTTAAATTTAACACATTCGGTTGTGCTTCTGCTATTGCAACCAGCTCAATGGCAACTGAGCTCATCAAAGGTCAGAAGGTTGAAGATGCCCTTGAACTCAGCAACAAAGCAGTTGTTGAAGCCCTTGACGGACTTCCACCCGCAAAAATTCATTGCTCAGTGCTTGCTGAAGAAGCTGTTAAGGCCGCTATCGCTGATTATTACACAAAAAACGGAATAGAGCTTGACCCTGCAATTTTCGGCTCATGCTCAGGCGGTTGCGACCATTGTGACCATTGCGGTTAATTTTAAGGGACGATTTTTAATCGTCCCATATTTTTTAGGGTGAAAAATATGGCTAAAGTTTTAATTGCTATGAGTGGGGGAGTGGACTCCTCGGTAGCGGCAGAAATAATAAAATCCCAAGGCTACGAAACCTCAGGGGCAATTATGTCTCTCTACGGTGACAAAGGCAGTGGTAAGCCTGAAGATATTGCAGATGCAAAACGTGTTGCCGACAGCCTCGGTATGCCTTTTTATGTTTTTAATTTTAGTGAAGATTTTAAAAAGTATGTAATAACTGATTTTGTTGAGGCTTATAAAAATGCACTCACTCCAAATCCATGTGTTGTGTGTAATAAGTATATAAAGTTCGGAGTATTCCTTGATAAGGCTGTGGAGCTTGGTTTTGATTATGTGGCAACAGGTCACTATGCCAAGGTTGAGTATAACGAAGATACAAACCGATACACAGTAAAAAAAGCTGACGACGAATCAAAAGACCAGAGCTATATGCTTTATTCTCTTACTCAACAGCAGTTGAGCAAAGTACTGTTGCCGTTGGGCGGTTATTCAAAAAATTCTGCCCGAGATATAGCTCGTAAGGTAGGCTTTGACAATGCCGATAAGCACGACAGTCAGGATATATGTTTTATCCCTGATGGTGAATATGCCGCTTTTATTGAGCGATGGTGTGGCAAGAAATTTGAAAAAGGTGAATTTGTCAACAAAGCAGGGGAGTTTATAGCTGAGCATAAAGGGCTTATCAATTACACAATTGGTCAGCGCAAAGGCCTTGGAATTGCAGCCCCTGCACCGTATTACGTGCTCAAAAAAGATGCTGAAACAAACAAGGTTATTCTCGGCAGCAATGATGATTTGTTCCTTGATACTCTTGAAGCAACTGATGTTAATTTTATAAGCATCGAAAGCCTGACTGAACCAATGAAGGTTAAAGCAAAAGTACGCTATAAGCAAAAAGAAACCGATGCCACAATTTATCCTATTGAAAACGGTGATGTAAAAGTCGTTTTTGATGTTCCGCAAAGAGCCATAACCCCGGGACAGTCTGTTGTTTTTTATGACGGTGATGTTGTCCTTGGCGGTGGAATAATAAAATAAATTAAAGGATTACCTCCATGAAACGAGGTAATCCTTTTTGTTAACCTTCCAATATTTCCTTCATCAGTGGCTCAATTTTCTCTGCCATTCGGTGGAAACCTAAATCGTTGGGATGAAGCCCGTCAATCAGGCAAGAGTTGCCGTCAGCTTTGCCGAAAAATGTTTCTCCGTCAATGAAGTATACATTTTTATCTCCTGAGTCAACAGCATTTTGATAAGTTCTCTTTACGATTTCGCGACGCTGTTTTTCTTCATCGTTATAGTTATTTTTAGGTCTTGTCATCATAATAACAGGCAAATCAGGGTTTGCTTTTCTGATAGTTTTGAAAAACGGTTCGTGAGTCGCCTCAAGGTGTTCAGGTGAGTCGGCATTATGGTCATAGTCAAAAACAAAAACATTCATGTCAAGTTCCTTGATAAAATCTGCCATTTGCTGTTCTCCTTTGGCATTGCCTGAAAAACCAAGGTTGATATAATCAAAATCAAGGTGACGGGAAAGAATTGAAGTGTAAGCGTTGATTATGTTGCAACAGCAACCGCCTTCGGTAATAGATGAGCCGTAATAAACAACGGGCTTTTCATATTTATATGGGTCAGCGGGGAGAATTTCAGCATCGTCATCAATATAAACTTCAAAGCTTTTAATAATTTCGTTTCTTGGCAGGTGAATGGTTACGTTTTCCATATCACCGCTTTTTTCAAGAACTCCGTCAGCTATGGTTTCATCGTAATGGGGCGGGCAAATCATACCCATAAAGTCACCGTACTTGCCGTCACCAACCAGGATGTTTGCCGCAAGGCATGCAAACAATGACATTCCGGCATCATGTTCTGCTTTTTCCAATTCAAAGCGGATTCTTATGTTTTTGGAATTTGTTTTAAATCTTACTCTTGCTCCCGGACATCTTCTTCCGAAAAAAGAAAGATTAGGTAACTCTTCCATAAGTTTTTCAGGGAGACGGCGGAGCGTTTTTTCTTCTTCCCAAAATGGTGCACCGTGAACTGAAAGTGGCGAATCTTTTATATCATACTTAATCATATAGGCTTTCCTCCGTAAGATGTTCTTTGCCGATGAAACCGACTTTTGTAAAGTCCTGAATATTGTGACGAATTATATAGTCAATGTAGCTCATAACCATTTTAGCTGTCAACGCATATCCGCAAGGGTTCAGATGACCGTGAAGCATAAACTTCTCTTGGAAAAATTCATCATAAACAGGAGCGTATTTATAAAAATCAAGCACATAACAGTTGTCAAACTTTTCGGAAATACTGTGTAGAAGGTCTGCGACTTCTTTTTTCTTTTCATCGGGATGGTATTTGATGTCCTTGGGCATAGTTATCAAAAAGAACTTTGCGTTCGGTTGAATTTCTTTGTATCGCTGAATAATCGCACCGTACTGACCTGCAAAGGTCTTGGAGTTTTTACGGTAGTCGTCTTTGATGTCGTCAATCGTACCTACCTCGATGCCGCAATTCATGATGTCATTAACACCTAATGCAAAAATGTAAGCCTGGCAAGCCTTATCTTTATCCCAAAATCCTTTTTCCTCGGCAAAAGAATCAAGGTATTCGCCGGCAGTCATACCCCCACGAGAAAAATTGTAAACGGTGCTTCCCAAGGTGCGAGCCATAAATTGCCCCCAGGAATATTCAAACATATCAAGAAACAGATGATGTCCTTCTATCCATTTATGCTCAAATTCGCCTGAAGAAAGGCTGTCGCCAACACAGGCAATTGTTCTGAAAATTGAACAAAAACCTCCATCGTCAACAAGCTTGTCCAACGTTTTTTCGCTTTCGTTAAAAAAATCTCTGAAATCCATAATCCACCTCAAAAGCTTTTTTAAAAGTATAGCAACTGAAAATGCAAAAATCAATATATATTGCCTCTTGAATTTATTTTAATTTGTGATATAATAAACACCTATGCGGGTATGGTGGAATTGGCAGACACGCAAGATTTAGGATCTTGTGCCTCACAGCGTGCAGGTTCGACCCCTGTTACCCGCACCAGACGAGTATTCATAAGGAACTTAACCTATGAATACTCGTTTTTTTAAAATTAACGCCATCCTTGAAACTATAGTTTTAGGATGGCGTATTATATTATTATTGTTAAACTAATTCTTTCAGCAGTTCAGGAAGATTGCCGATATCCGAAAGAACCATAATCAGGGCTTTAAAAATCCACTTGAGCTGATAGACGAAATTGTTTTCAGTTTTTTCAGTTATCTGAAGTTCTTGAGTGTTTTCAACAAAATCAGCTGTTTTAATAAATGTAAACTCACATTCTGCGGAGGAATGGTCGGAAACAGCTTCGGAGTTATCGTTACAAACTTCAACATATCTGAAATCGCTTATTACAACATCAACACCACCACCGGGCTTATACATAAATCTCTCAACCGAGTCCCAATTTCCCCATGCAGGGAGACCGGTTATGTGCCAATTGTACAGATTAAAATAGTCACCGTTGTTGTGAAATTCAATCCATGCATCTTTCAATCCACACTCAAGATAGAGAGTTTTATAAAGTGCACCGTCATCTTCGTGGGTGTGCATATAGTTGTTAAAATCACCGGTTACAATTACCGGTCTGTCGTTTTCGGCAGAGCGAGCCTGAATAAATTCGGCAAGCTGTTTGTACTGACTTGTTCTTGCGGCGATTGAACCCTCACCGCCATAAGCGTCTGCGTGTAAATTATAAAAATCGACATAAATTCCGTTGCCGACATCAATAACAGAATAAACAAATCCTTTAGGAGTAAGCTCATCTGAACCGTCTGAAAGAATACCGCAAGCCTCATTCCAGGTAACTCTTGTTTCATTATAGATGGGCATATTCTTTGTAAATATGTTAAGCCCGTCGCCTCCGGGAATACCGCCCGTGTGGCTTGTCATATGTGAGAAGCCGTTCATATTATCAACAAGCTGTTTGTGATAACCGAAATCCTCTTGAACGGCAACAATATCAAAATTGTTTTGCGAAAGATATTTACCTGCAATTTTTTGGTTGGCGGCAACATCGGTACCGGTTAAGGCTGCAAACGGCAAACCTGCAACATTGAAATTAACGGCTTTTAGGGTATGCTTTTCGGCTGTATCGTAATCGTAAAGATTTATATCAAAGTAGTCTCTGAAGATTTCTTCGTTACAGGTGTAGGTAAGTCTCCAATAAATCTTATCATAGTTTTTGAAACCGTTAACATCTTTATCTTTAAGATAATCTCTGTATAAAACTCCGTATTCATCACGCTCGGCTGTTATTTCGTTGCGTTTAAATGTCAAAGGCTGACTGTAATCAACATTACCGTTAGCATCTTTTGGCCAAAAAGACGGATTATCTGTGGAGTTAATGTTAAAGCCACGCCAATTGGTTTCACCATCTAAGGATAGATGACACTCTATTTTTGTTGTTCCTGCAGGAAAAACAAAGGTATATGAAAGATCGTTAAGCTCACGAGATATGGCATAATCGCCCTCGGCACTTTTTTCTTTGATTTCATATGACTGATGGCTGGGAAACTCCATCTGATAAAGAGTAGATTTGTAAAGAAACGGTGCTGTTTCAACCTGAACACCATTTTCGGTTTCAAAGCTTTTGGCGTGAGCAATTATGCCGGATGAAAATGGCACATAGCAAAAGCTTCCCAAGGTAATTATAAGTGTGAGAATTAAACAAAATACTTTTTTCACAACATTTCCTCCTCTTAAACAGTGTGTTTTAATTACATAATAGCATAATAATATGTCTTGTGTCAAAAAAATTTGTTGTGCTTATAAAGAGTAGCGAAACAGTTAAATACAAAATGCCGATAAACTAAGGCTTGTGCACAGTGAAACTTTTTATTTTACAGTTTTTTCGCTTTGAAAACAATAGAAAGCGGGAAATGTTTTGCTTTAAAATCGGCATAATATCCTGAGCCGAAGTCAGAGGATTTTTCTAACACTTTTGTGTTTGTTTCTTCAACTATTTTTTCAACAGCAAAGCCTGCTTTTGCAAGAGCGTTGACATAAGTCGAAATTTTACGGTTTTGCAACGTAAGAGCGTTTCCGTGCTTTTCAAAAGTATAGTAATCTTCTTCAAGATAATTTCCGCTGAAAATAATTCTTTCTTTCATCGTTGTTGTTCGGTTGCCGCCGGAAATGGCAACTGTTTCTAAATCAACACAATGCAAAAGAGGGTGGTCCCAAGAGAAAATATATGTTCCGCCTTGCTTTAAATAAGAAGCGGCATTTTGAATTGTGGCTTCAAGGTCAGTTGACCAACCAATGGCATAGATGGAATAAACCACATCAAAATAATTTTGCGGAATATTGCTGTTATCTTCCATAGGCTGATGAAACAAGGTACAAGTATAACCGCTTTCTTCAAGCAGTTTTTGGGTGGTGCAGAGTTGCTTTTCTGAAATATCAATACCGAAAAGCTCTGTTGCTCCGTGTTCTGCACACCATTTTAAAGAATGACCGCTGCCGCAACCCATTTCTAAAACGCATTTTCCGCTTAAGTCAGGAAATAAGTGTAACTCATCCTCTGTGGGAATTGAACATCCCAGTATCGGAAGTGCGGTTACACCGAAAAAATCATCTGCCAATTCATCCCAGCTTTTTTCATTTTGTTTTAAAATGGATTCTTTCATAAAGAACATCTCTTTCTCATTAAAGCTTAACATCAACAGTATAGCTTAAAACGGCAATGATGTAAATATGTAGAAGTTGTAACTTATGGAATTTGATTAACACTTTCTTTTCTATTGCTATAGACTTTTATGCGATTTTGGTTTAAAATGGATATGTTATCAGAAAGGATGATTATATGAAAACTCGTTGGTTTGATAAAGTTACTAAAACTCCTTTGCAGGAATATCCTCGTCCTCAGCTTGTGAGAAAGGATTGGCAAAATCTCAACGGCATTTTCAATTATGCCATTACAGGTAAAACAGATAAAATTCCGTCAAAGTTTGACGGTGAAATTCTTGTTCCCTTTGCTGTTGAAAGCGACCTTTCACGTGTTGCCAAAAGAGTGAGCAAGGACGATTTGCTCTGGTATGAAAAGAAATTCACTCTTGACCCTTGCTTTAAGGGCAAAAGAGTCCGCCTTAATTTTGATGCTGTTGACTGGGAATGCCGTGTTTACATTAACGGCAGAATGATCGGTCAGCACACAGGCGGTTACGATCCTTTCAGCTTTGATATAACCGATTATCTTGTTGACGGTGAAAACACTCTCAATCTGCGTGTTTTTGACCCCACAGATCAATCCTCGCAGCCAAGAGGTAAACAGGCTTCAAAATCTCATGGTTTCTGGTATACTTCAACAACAGGTATCTGGCAGACAGTCTGGCTTGAACCCGTGAATGATGTTTATATTGAAAAATTGAAGCTTCTTCCCGATATTGATGCAGGCTCAATCAACGTTAAAACAATATTAAACGGTGAGGCTGATTTGCATGCAACTGTTAAAAAGGGTGACCTTATTGTTTTTAACGGCAGAATTTCTGCTGATGAAAACATCCCGGTTGACGATGCAATTCTCTGGAGCCCCGAGAATCCTTTCCTTTATGATTTAACTGTAAGGGTTCTTGATAAAAACAATACTGAGATTGACAGTGTTGACAGCTACTTCGGTATGAGAAAATTCTCTATCGGTAAGGATAAAGCAGGTCTTCCTCGTATTATGCTTAACAATGAGCCTTATTTCCAGCGTGGGCTCCTTGACCAGGGCTATTGGGTTGACGGCGGACTTACTCCACCCACCGATGAGGCTATGATTTATGATATTCAGACTATGAAGGACCTTGGCTTCAATATGCTCAGAAAGCATATCAAGGTTGAGCCGGCACGTTGGTATTATCATTGCGACCGACTTGGAATGATTGTTTGGCAGGATATGGTAAGTGGTGTTCAGAATCTTCCGATGATTCTCGTCGGTGGTCTGCCTAATATCACCGTTACCAATGTTTCCGATAATCTTTATGCCTGGTTCGGAAGAAAAGATAAATATTTCCGCGATGAATTTGAAGATGAAATGTATCGTATGATAGATAATCTTTATAACTATCCTTGTATCGGCTGCTGGGTTCCATTTAACGAAGCTTGGGGTCAGTTTGATGCAAAGCGTATCGGCACAGAAATCAAAGCTTATGACCCAAGCCGAATAGTTGACCACGCAAGCGGTTGGCACGATCAAAAAGGCCCTGACCTTAAGAGTGTTCACAGATATGTTGTGCCTGTAACAATGCCACGTCTTGACGGCAGACCGTTTGTGCTCAGTGAATTCGGCGGTCTCAGCTATAAGATTGACGGCCACGTATATGACGATAAAAAGAGCTTTGGCTACAACATTAATTACACCGACCCTGCGAAATACACTGCGGCTTATAAACGAATGTTTGAAAAGCAGATTATTCCGCTTGTTAAAAAAGGACTTTGTGCAACCGTTTACACCCAGGTGAGTGATGTTGAGTTTGAGGTTAACGGACTTCTTACTTATGACCGTGAAATTCTTAAAATCGATGCCGATGTAGCAAGAGAAATCAACGCTCAGCTTAAATATTAACGCTATGGGAAAAGATACACAAAAAATCAGAATACTGTTTTTACAAGATATTTTTGTTCGCCGTTCTGATGAAAACAATGCTTTTAGTGCAGAAGATTTGTGCGATATTCTGCTTGAGGATTACAATATAAAAGTTGAGCGTAAAGCCATTTACGGTGATATTGAAGCTTTGAAAGAATATGGACTTGATATTGTAAATGTTCGTACTCCTAAGAGAGGATATTACCTCAAAGGCAGAAAGTTTGAAATGGCTGAAGTTCGGCTTTTGACCGATGCTGTTCTTGCAGCTAAGTTTATTTCACCTCAAAAAACAAAGTCGCTGGTTTATAAAATAGGCTCTCTTGCTAGTGAAGGTCAGGAAGAAAAGCTTCGCAAGCAAGTGTATGTTAATTCAACTGTTAAGTGCGATAATGAAGAGCTTTATGAGGTAATCAGCACCTTGCATAAGGCAATTGAACGTAAGGTTCAGGTGCAGTTTGATTATTCAAAAAGAGTGCTTCAGAAGAGGTATGTCCGTAAAACAGAAAGCAAAACTTTCATTGTGAATCCCTATGCACTAATTTGGTCAAATGACCATTATTACCTTGTTTGTAATAATCCGAAGTATTCAAACCTTATGCACGTAAGGCTTGATCGAATCAGTAATATTCATATCACAGGTATCAAATGCAGGCACTTTTCAGCTGTTTCAAAATATAAAGATAATTTTGATTCAGCTGATTATTCAAACCGACTTTTTAATATGTTCAGCGGTGAAAGCGGTAATGTGTTGCTGCGTTGCTCAAATGATATTATTGAAGAAATTCTTGAACGCTTCGGCGAAAATGTACCTATTAAAATTGACGATGAAAATCATTTTGTTGTTAAAGCAAATGTTGAACTCAGCGACGGTCTTGTTTCGTGGGTTATGCAGTTTGGCGAGCGTATAGAGGTTCTTAACCCTCACGAGCTGAAAAAAGCAATAAAAGACAAAGCAAAACTTATTTACAAAATTTATGAATAAATAAATGAAAAATCCCCCATACTTCAAGTAAGTAAGGGGGATTTTGCTATGAAAATATCACGAAAAATTGAGCTTGCAGTTATAATCGGTGTAATTCTGTCGATGGTGTTAAACATCGTCAGCTTTGCCGTAACGTGTGATAATGTGAGGCAGGATATTTTGCGGCTTCACGTTATTGCTGCCTCGGACAGCGATGAAGACCAACAGCTGAAACTGAAGGTGCGTGATGCCGTTTTAAAAGCGGGTGCAGAGGTTTTTGACGGTAGTGTAAATGTTGATAATGCCGTTAAAAAATTAACCCCTGAGTTAAATTATCTTGAGCAGGTCGCAGAAAAAACAGTCAAAGAAAACGGATTTGATTATGATGTGAGTGTCAATTTATCAAAAGAGTTTTTTGCTACAAGAACTTACGAAAAAGTTACCCTCCCTGCAGGCAAATATCTGGCGGTGAAAGTTATTATTGATGAGGGTAAAGGCAAGAATTGGTGGTGCGTAATGTTTCCGTCGCTGTGCCTTCCTGCT
This sequence comes from Clostridia bacterium, assembly GCA_017461625.1. Taxonomy (GTDB): domain Bacteria; phylum Bacillota; class Clostridia; order Oscillospirales; family Acutalibacteraceae; genus CAG-488. Next base: position 33,786 of record JAFTXJ010000005.1, on the reverse strand, counting down.
GCGGCGGTCAAAACAGAGCTTGATGATGTGCTCAATGAAAAAGAGGTTCAACTTGTGAGCCGAAACCCAAAGTATGAACCTCGATTTAAGATTGTGGAAATAATTGAAAAATATTTTAAATAATTAGTCTTTCTTGATTACAAAAACTGCTGTGCCGTGGGGAGCAACAGATTCGCTGATTGCATAATCAACATCAAACTCTGTTTCTTCCCAGATGTTTTTAACTTTATACACTTCTTTGTTTTCAAGGTTAACAAAGTCTTTTTCAATAAGCTCTTTCATCGTAAGGATAAAGAGCTTTTCTTCATTTGATTTGTTAAAGAAGCATACTGCAACATCACCGTTTTCAAGGGGTTTAACAAGAATATCTCCTGTTGGTGAAGCCTTGATACGTCTTGCCTGAACACCAAGCTTGTCCTGATTTATTGCGATAAGCTTTTTATTGGTTAAGAGCTGCAGGATTTTGTCATGTTTGTCGGCAGTGCCGTCAGGGAAAACAAAGTGCCTTACATCGTTGCCGAGGATAAGCGGAGCCGCCATCATACACCAAAGGGCAAAATGGCTCTTGTTTTCTTCATAAGTAAGGTTTCCGTTGCCAACCTCAAGCATATCAGGGTCATTCCAACCTCCCGGACCTGCATGCTTCCAAAGATTTACGTTGATTTCATAAATAGCAAGAATTGATGACCAATAAGGCTTAATGTCAAGTGTAGTACGCCAGAGGTTACCTGCACTGCTTCCCCAGTTCCAGGGCATATTGAAGCCCCATTCACAAATAGAATAAACAATGGGCTTTTCTTCGGTGCCATTCTTTTCGGCAACCTCTTTTACAGCTTGTTTGAGGCATTGACCCATTTTTTTGTATTGGATTGCAGAGCTGTCCATAACCGATGCAACAGGGTTATACATTTTGAGGATGTTGTCACCTTGCTTTAATTCAACGGTTATATGATGCTTGCCGAGAGGGTGAATATTATTTTCGGGGAAATCAATGTCATAATGCTTGCCGCCGTTAATGTCAAGCTCAAGGTGTTTGGCAACTTTGCTTTTTTTGCGAATATAAAACGTAATTATGTATTCGCCGTCTTCAGGTGCATAAATATTTGTAAAAGTGGCAACACCACCGTTATCTGAAAGACCTGTCAGATATTCGCCGGACATAAGATTGCCGTCTTTTTCAATCCTTGCTTCACCGTCAAGGATTGCTGCACTTGCATAATAAACGTCTTCTTTTTCCATCGAAGCGTTTTTAACAGAGATTTTTTCTATCTGTGGTGCAACTCTCGGTATATAAACTCTGTGACAGAAGTCGTATTTAAAATATTCTACACCCCAGTCAGCAAAGGTGCGTGCATCCTTAAGCTCATTGCCGAGGCTTGCAGGCATATCTTCACAAGTAAGTGTACCGTTAGATGAATAAATACCAACCTTAAGTCCGAGTTTGTTGATTTTTTCAACAAGAGCTTTAATTCCTGAAGGGAAGCTTACGGGGTCTGTCTGCAATTCACCGTCAGCGGTTCTCATTGCAGACTGCCAGCAGTCATCAATGTTAACATATTTGTAGCCTGCTTCAAGGAGCCCGCTTTCTTTCATAGCTTTGGCTGTTTCATAAATAACTTCTTCGGTTACACCTCTGCCGAAGGTGTTCCAGCTTGACCAACCCATAGGGGGAGTGAGCGCTACACCGTTGTTATATGGTTCACCTTTTTGATCGTTTGGTTTAACATATTTTGAAAGCTTTTTTACTGTTTCAACAGGAGTCTGCTTTTTCTTAAGCATATATGCACCGGCAGCGGCAACTGCGGCAAAAATAGCAAGCTTTTTCTTCATAAAAATACCTCCTAACATTACATGTTTTAGTATATATCATAATGAAAAAATTTGCAATTATTTTTTAAAAAAGGATAATAAAAGTTAATATGATTTGTGAAATATTACTATTGTTTTTTATTTTAGTGGTGCTATAATGAGTTTTCATAAAGGGTAAAGGAGTAGTACTTATGGAAAATTTGCTTAATCAGGTAATTAAAAGTGATGTCCGTGCAAGAGAAAAGTTGAAGGAAGCCGAGGCATACAGAAAAGAGCAAATGGAATCCTTGCCTCAAAGAAAAGAGCAGATAATAAAAGAAGAAAATCAGAAGGCTATTGATGAAGCTATGAGAAGAAACCGTTCATCTTCTACCACAGCTGCCAAAAAGCTTGAACAGACTAAGGCTCGCAATCGTGCGGCGGAAGATGAAATGGAAAAGCTTTATAGTGAAAAATGTGATGAATGGGTAGAAACGATGCTCAGCAAAATTATTGAAGCGTAACTTTCCTTAAATTATAAAAAGGTGGTGAGAATATGAACTTTTCTCAAAATGCAATTATGGCAAAAAGCCGTGCCCTTTACGGTAAACGGCTTAAAAAAGAAGACTATGACAGCCTGATAAATTCAAAAAGTGTTAACGAAATAGTATCTTATCTTAAAGCTGAAACAGCGTATGGCGAAACTTTTCAGAATGCAAACTCAGATATCAGCACAGTTCAGGTTGAAGAGCTTTTAAAAATTCATATTCTCAAATCATTTGAAAAAGTGAGCAGATATGAAATTTCCGCAGGTGAACAGTTTTATAAGCTGACTCTTATGAAAAATGATATTCAGCAGATACTGCGTTTTTTGCAGTTGCTTATGGTTGATAAGCCCGAGGAATATCTTAAGGTTTTGCCGCCGTTTTTTAATAAACATTCTGAGCTTGATTTGTATAAGCTGGCAAGTGCACGAAGCTTTGATGATTTGCTTACCGCTTTGCAGGGCACCCCATATCAAAAGGTGCTCAAGCCATTTGAAGGCACATTTAAAGACCCTCGGTCATATATGAGAATGGAGTGTGCCCTTGACGAAAAACTGTGGGAAGCAGAAAAAAATGTTGTTGGAAAATATAAGGGCAAGGAAAAAAAGCATATTAAAGAGATAATCAGCTATCAGAATGATATGGAAAACCTGATTCGCATTTATCGCCTCAAACGCCTTGCAAATGAAGAAAAAGCAACAATCCGAAGATTTCTTAATCTGAATTATACCAATTTTACAGATAAAGACATTAATTCTATGCTTGATGCCGATACTGCCAGAGAGGTTATTCAAAGAGCTTCACAGACATATTATAAAAAGCACTTTTTAAATCACAGCTTTGATTCTTTAGAGTCATTTACACGAAAAATTCTCTATGATAGATTTCATAAAGAAATTCGTTACAGCACAGACCCGATAACGGTTATGATAAGCTATTTCTATTTATCAGAAAACGAAGTAAAAAACATTATTCACATAGTTGAGGGCGTTCGATACGGGATGCCCCCCGAAGCTATCGGAGCTTTGCCGATAGGAACAGATTGTTAAAGGAGGCCTGATTGTGGCAATAGAAAAAATGAAATTAGTCAGAGTGCTTGGCAAAACAAGTCAGATTGATGATTTCATAACATCGTGCTGTATCAGTGGCGATTTTCATCCGGAAAATGCAATGAACTATGTTTCGGCTCATATGGGTTATGTGCCATTGTCCAAAGAAAATCCTTATGTATCAGCAATTCAAAAAATTGAGGACCTTGCCAATATTTCAGGTATCGTTTTAAAGGAAACCTTTGACGGTAATGAAATGATTAGCGAAGAGCAGGAAACAGAGTATATTGACGAAATTGTTGAGGATATGGAGTCACTTCTGTCAAGGCGAACTCCGATTGTGACCAAGCTGGATGAATGTAAAGAGAATATAGTGAAATTCAGTCATTTTTCAAATCTCGGTATATCGGTTGCTGAAATTCTTTCCTGCGGATTTTTGAAGATACGTTTCGGCAGCATTCCCATTGACTGCTATCCCAAGCTCAAAGCATATGAAGATAACGACAGTTTTATGTTTTTTCCCTGTGTTCAGGATGAGAAAAATTATTGGGGAGTTTACACTGCCCCTGTTTCAAGGGTTGACGAGGCTGACCGTATTTTTGCAACGCTGTATTTTGAAAGGTTGAGAATTCCTTTTGAAAAAGGAACACCTGAAGAGATTGTTGAAACTCTTACCGAAGAGAAAAAGAATCTTGAAAAAGAGCTTGCAGAAATTGACGGTGAAATTCAGAATTTCTGGGCAGGCCGTCGCTCACGCTGTGAAAGTATTTACGCTCATTTAAAAATATTAAGCACAGCCTTTGATCTTCGCCGTTATGCTGTTAAAGATAAGCGAACAGGCTCAATGTTCCTTATGGTCGGTTGGGTGCCTGAAAGCGGATTTGCCTGGTTTAAGCAAAGGGTAGATGAATTGCCGGATACAGCTTGTGAGGTGTTTGAAGCGAAGGATGAAACACGCTCTAAGCCCCCGGTTAAGCTAAAAAATAAAAGAATTTTCCGTCCGTTTGAAATGTTTGTTGAAATGTATGGCTTGCCGTCTTACGGCAGTGTGGATATAACCCCATTTGTTGCCGTAACATTCACACTCCTTTTTGGCATAATGTTTGCCGACGTGGGTCAGGGTTTTGTGCTTGCCTTGGGCGGATACATCATATATAAATTAAAAGGTATCAAAATTGCCAAGATTGTTGTTCCTTGCGGAATTTCGTCAATGCTTTTCGGATTCCTGGTTGGTTCGGTGTTCGGCTTTGAACATTTGCTTGACCCTGTTTATCATGCTTTTGGATGGGAGGGCAAGCCTCTTGAAGTTATGGAAAGCATAAATACGGTGCTCATTCTTGCGATCGGCATAGGTATTGCACTGGTTATTGTTTCAATGGGGCTCAATGTTTTCCTTTGTTTAAAGGCGAAAAAATACGGTGAAGCCTTGTTCAGCCAAAACGGTGTGGCAGGTATAATTCTTTATCTTGCAGGTGTTAGCGCAGTGGTTGCTTTTATGGCAAAGATCACTATTATTCCTGTTCCTGTTATGATAGCTATGGCAATTATCAGCTTGCCGATTTTGTTTATGAAAGAAATTTTAATCGGTAAAGTTGACCACCACGATAAAAACGAATATATGCCCGAAAGCTGGGGCGACTTTATAATGCAGAATTTCTTTGAAGTTATAGAGTATATTCTTTCTTATTTCAGCAATACTGTTTCATTTTTGCGAATCGGTGCATATATGCTCGTTCACGCAGGTATGATGATGGTTTTCTTCTCACTTGCAGGTGATGAAATGACGGTTGGCAGTGTGCTGATTATTGTATTGGGCAATGTTATCGTTATTGCTCTTGAAGGTTTGCTTTCAGGTATTCAGGTATTAAGGCTTGAATTTTATGAAATGTTCAGCCGTTTCTATGAAGGTGACGGTAAGCCATTTGAGGGTGTTGGCAGAAGAAAGAACAGAGGTATGTTATTTAAAATAAAGAATGCCTTTTCTGTTGACAAAAAAGATGACACTCAGGTAATTATTTCAGTTAAAAAATAATCGGAGGAATTATTATGAAAAAGTTTGATATTAAAAAAATCGTTGCAATTATGCTTATGATGCTTTTTGCATTCACATTTTCAATAACAGCAATGGCTGCTGAAGAAGTTCCTGCTGCTGAAGCATCACAGGCTGAAACCACTGAAGAAACTGCAGAAACTTCATCAAACGGTCTCGGACTCCTTGCAGCCGCAGTTGTAACCGGTCTTGCAGGTATCGGTGGCGGTATTGCCATTGCTGCTGCTGCCCCCGCTGCTATTGCTGCCACAAGTGAAGACCCCAAATCTTTTGGTAAATCTCTTATCTTTGTTGCTTTGGGTGAGTCAATTGCACTTTTCGGCGTTGTTATTTCAATCCTCATTCTTAACAAGATTTAAACGGGTGATGAAATGCGTTTGTTTTTAATCAGCAATAATTCCGATACTGTAATGGGTATGCGTCTTGCAGGGATTGATGGCGTTATTGTGAATGATGAAAAATCTGCGGCTCAGGCTCTTGAAACTGCCGTTAAAGACGGCGATATTGCCATTGTTCTGATGAATAAATCTTTGTTTGATATGTGTGATGAATCAATAAAAGTTTTCAGAAAATCACACACTTCTCCACTGCTTGTAGAGATTCCTGACAGAGGATCTTCTGCAGGTGGAAATTCATTGGCAAAGTATATCAGAGAAACCGTGGGTATTAACATAGAGTGAGGAGGATCCTCGTGACTAATAATGCAAAAAAAGCGGCAAAGTTTGTAAGCACAATAACTGCCGAAGCTGATGCACGCTGTGAACGAATTAAAAAAGGTACAGACAAATTTATAGATTACGAGCTTAAAAGGGTTCGCAAAGCGGCCAAGTTAAACGCTAAAGCTGTTGCCAAACTTGAAGTTAGCAAGCTCTCTGAGCAGAGTAACACCGATTTATACAAATCACGCAGTGAAATGATGATGCAAATTTTTTCAAAGCGTGATGAAATTTCAAACAGAGTGTTTGATAAGGTAAGGCAAGGGATTATTAGCTTCACCGGCAGTGACAGTTATCAGGCTTTCCTTGAAAAAAGTGTTAAAAACATAGTTGCTGCTCTTGGGGAAGATACAATAATTTTTATTAGACCCGAAGACGAAAAGTTTGCAAAAGCTTTAGCACCTTTTTGCAAGGGTGTTGAAACTGACAAGGAGATTGTTTTTGGTGGCTGCAAAGGTGTAAATAATACAAATTCTTTGCGTGCTGATGACACCCTTGACGCTCGATTCAGTGAGCAGAAAAAAGAATTTTACGCTACATCAGGTCTTAGTATAACGGGAGGTTAAAATTATGCAGGAAAATAAGATTTTTGGCATAAACGGCCCCGTTGTAACTGTTTTGGGCAGAACTGATTTATCAATGTCCGAAATGGTTTATGTTGGGAAAAAGGGTCTCATCGGTGAAGTTATTCGCCTTGACAAGGATAAGGCTGTTATTCAAGTTTATGAAGAGACTTCCGGCTTAAAACCCGGTGAACCTGTTAAATCAACAGGTCAGCCTATGAGCGTTACGCTTGGCCCCGGAATTCTTGATAATATCTTTGACGGAATTGAAAATCCGCTTGAGGCTATTGCGGATTGTGCAGGTGCTTTTATTCCAAAGGGTGTACGTCCTGCTCCCCTTGATGAAAATAAGCTGTGGGATGTTACTGTAACAGCAAAAGCGGGTGATGTTCTTAGCGGTGGGGATATATATGCAACCTGCCCCGAAACTCAGGTTATCACGCATAAAATCATGGTGCCGCCCGATGTAAGCGGTAAAGTTATTGAAGCAAAACCTGACGGTAAATATAAGGTGAATGATACCGTTGTTGTTATTGAAACCGACAGGGGAGAAAAGAAAAATCTAACCCTTTGCCATAAATGGCCAATCAGAACCCCACGTCCGATTGCTGAAAGAAAGCTCCCTACCAAACCTCTTATAACAGGTCAGCGAAGCATTGACACTCTGTTTCCGATTGCTAAGGGTGGTGCTGCTGCAGTTCCCGGTGGATTTGGTGCAGGTAAAACCGTGGTTCAGCATCAGCTCGCCAAGTGGTGTGATGCCGATATTATTATATATATCGGTTGCGGTGAGCGCGGTAACGAAATGACTCAGGTGTTAAATGAGTTCAAAGAGATTATTGATCCGCAGACGGGTAAGCCCCTAACAAACAGAACAACGCTTATTGCCAACACTTCAAATATGCCTGTTGCTGCCCGTGAAGCATCAATTTATACAGGCGTAACTATTGCTGAATATTATCGTGATATGGGTTATCATACAGCGATGATGGCAGATTCAACCTCACGTTGGGCTGAGGCTTTGCGTGAAATTTCGGGCAGACTTGAAGAGATGCCTGCTGATGAGGGTTTCCCTGCATATCTGCCGTCACGTCTTTCAGAATTTTATGAGCGTGCAGGCTATTCACAGAATTTAAACGGTACCGAAGGCTCTGTTTCAATTGTTGGTGCGGTTTCACCGCAAGGGGCAGACTTTTCTGAGCCTGTTACTCAAAACACAAAAAGATTTATCCGTTGCTTCTGGGCACTTGACAAGAGCCTTGCATATGCAAGGCATTACCCGGCAATCAACTGGAACGACAGCTACAGCGAATATATAAGCGACCTTTCACCATGGTACACAGAAAACGTGGGTGAGGATTTTGTCGCTTGCAGAAATGAAGTTTGCACCATTCTTGCAGAAGAAAAAAATCTTATGGAAATTGTAAAGCTTATCGGCTCGGATGTTTTGCCTGATGACCAGAAGCTGATTATTGAAACAGCACGAGTAATCCGGGTAGGATTTCTTCAGCAGAATGCACTTATTGATATTGACACATACGTTACCCTTTCAAAGCAGCTTAAAATGATGCAGACCATTCTTCTTTTGCATCATCTTGCAAAAGAACTGGTAACAAAACAAATTCCGCTTTCAAAAATCACTGCAACAGGTATTTTCGATAAGCTTATTCAGATTAAAAACAATATCCCCAACGATAGGCTCGAAATGTTTGATGAATATAATCAGCAAATCAGAGCTGCCCTTGCAACCGTTGAGGCTTAGGAGGCGATTTGATGATAATTGAATATTCAGGCCTTAAAGAAATCAACGGTTCGCTTGTTGTTCTTGATAACATTAAAGATGCCGCATATGATGAAATGGTTGAGATTCGCCTTGATAACGGCTCCTCTCGCACAGGCAGAGTGGTGCAGATTGATGGCGAAAGGGTAGTTGTTCAGGTTTTTGAGGGCACAAAAGGGATTTCACTTGTTAATACGCAGTCACGTTTTACAGGTCACCCGATTGAGCTGAGCCTTGCTCCCGAAATTCTGGGCAGAGTTTTTGATGGCTTGGGCAGACCTGCTGACGGTTTAGGTGAAGTTTATCCTAAAGAAAAGCGTGATGTAAATTCATCCCCCATAAACCCTGTTTCACGAGTTTATCCGAAGAATTATATTAACACAGGGATTTCTGCCATTGATGCTCTCACAACCCTTATCCGCGGTCAGAAGCTGCCGATTTTTTCAGGATCGGGTATGAAGCACAACGAGCTTGCAGTGCAGATAGTTAAGCAGGCTTCAGTTGCCGATGGGGAAGATTTTGCGATTGTTTTTGCTGCAATGGGTGTTAAAAATGACGTTGCTGATTACTTTAAACGTTCATTTGAAAAGGCAAATGTAATGGACAAGGTTGTTATGTTCCTCAACCATTCAAATGACCCCATTGTTGAAAGAATTATGACCCCACGCTGTGCTCTTACAGCGGCAGAATACCTTGCCTTTGAGCTTAACATGAACATTCTTGTTATTCTCACAGATATGACCTCTTATGCCGAGGCTCTTCGTGAATTCAGCTCGTCAAAAGGCGAAATTCCGGCAAGAAAGGGTTTCCCCGGTTATCTTTATTCTGATTTTGCATCGATTTATGAGCGTGCAGGTATAATCAAGGGTAAAAAAGGTTCTGTTACGCAGATTCCTATTTTGACTATGCCGAATGACGATATTAACCACCCTATACCCGACCTTACCGGTTATATCACTGAGGGGCAGATAGTGCTTGACAGGGGCCTTGATGCAAAGGGGATTTATCCCCCTGTTGGTATACTTTCTTCTCTTTCACGTCTTATGAAAGACGGTGTTGGTGCCGGCTACACAAGGGAGGATCACAGCAAGCTTTCGGACCAGCTCTTTTCTTGCTATGCTAAGGTTCAGGATGCAAAATCTCTTGCGAGCGTTATCGGTGAAGACGAGCTTTCGCCTGCAGATAAGCGTATTCTTGAATTCGGTAAGCGATTTGAAAAAGAGTTTATTTCACAGACTCAGTCAGAAAACAGAACGATTATTCAGACTCTTGACTTGGGTTGGGAGCTTCTGAGAATGTTACCTCGTGAAGACCTTGACCGCCTTGACGATAAGACTGTTGAAAAATATTATTATCAGAAATAATTGAAAGGAGGGTGCCTTTTGGCTCAGGTTTTTATTACAAAGAATAACCTCACGGCTCAGAAAAAATCATTGGATTTAGCAAAGCTCGGCTACGATCTGATGGATAAAAAAAGAAATATCCTTGTGCGTGAAATGCTGACTCTTGCCGAAAAGGCATCAACCATTCAAAAAGATATTGATGCCGCTTATGTTCAGGCTTATGCGGCTCTTGAAAAGGCAACTGTCACCCTTGGCGACTGCTCAAAATTTGCTCAATGTGTGCCGATAGACGATAGTGTAAGCCTCAAAATCAGGAGCGTTATGGGTGTTGAACTTCCTGAAATTTCAATCGACAGCAATCCGCCGTATATTTATTACGGAATGAACGACACCAACTCTCAGCTTGATGAAGCTTTTTATCAGTTTGAAAAGGTGAAAAAGCTTACCGTAGAGCTTGCTCAGATTGAGTCGGGTGTTATGCGACTTGCAGATGCCATTAAAAAAACTCAGAAACGTACCAACGCTCTGAGTAACATAATGATTCCGAAATTTACTTCAACAATTAAGTTTATATCTGATGCTCTTGATGAAAAAGAGCGTGAAGATTTCACAAGATTAAAAGTAATCAAAAGACAAAAAGAGAACGCTGTGTAAAGCATTTAACTTTGCACAGCGTTTGCTGTTATAAAATATTGCTGTAAATATCAAGCCAATTTCTGTAGTTCTTAACTTCAGGCAGTGTGGCAGTTGAATATTTATCGTGCTGAGAATATGAGTTATTTTCAATAGAAATATTTTTGCAGGTTTCACTAAAATACATATGACTGTCAGCAAAAAGACAATAGTCTTTTTGTGAGTCAATATAATTGTTGCTCAAAGAAATCGTGTCAACATTGTCAGCACTCAGAAGCAGACTGTCAAATTTAACGAATTGATTGTTGCTGATTTCTATATTGGTGAATGGCTGAGAATCGGGATAGTTGCCGTTAATTCTTGCACCGATTTCAATCACACAGCCCCAACCGCCGTAATCACAGTTTTCAAAGGAATTGTTTCTGATAACCAGGTTATCAACACCTGTACCTTCCTGCCACAGATTTTCTGTAACATCAAGAATAATGCGTATTGCCATGCCTTGGGTTTTGTAAAATCTGTTGTTTTCACAAAGTCCGTTAGGCGATTGAAGCAAAACACCTCTTGCTCGGTGTTCGTGAAAATAGTTGTTTGATATAACATAATTCCCGCTGTTACAGTTTTTATAATACATAATAAAGCCTTCGTTTACAAAGTCGGAAACAGGTTTGTCAAAATCAACTTCATAGATAATGCCTTCTACAAGTCGGGCATCGGTTATTGTAGCATAGAAGTCAGTTTTTATGGAATTTTCATCATTGAAGCCAACCACTGAACCTGCTTTTAATTTCAATGCTGCGGCGGTAACGTGCAAGGTATTTTCGTCAATAACCGAGTTAACATATCCGAGGTTATCATGCACATTCAGTGCATCGTCACCCATACGGCTGAAGTCGCATCCGTCAACCTTGAAGCAACCGTTAGTGTCTGCAATATGAATAGCATCAGCACCCAATGAAACGTGCCTTTCGTTTTCATAGCCCGGTTCAGTGCCGATGAATGTGTTCAGAATCTGAAAATGGGAAGCACGCTCGTCAGCAACAAAGGCCATTCCGGGGCTGCCGTAAATCTTAATGTTATCAAACGTAACGTGTTCGCTTTCGGCACTGATGTTAAACACATTTGCATTATAAACAAAATGACGAACAATGTAAGTTTCACCTGCTTCAAAAGATGACATACAGCCGTTATGTGTAACTCTCAAAACGTTGTTTGCAATTTTTTTAACATCAGAAATTGAAGTTGGGTCCTGATAAAGATAACTTTCATTAGATGAGCCGTCTTCCCCGAAGGTGTAAGTTTTACTGTCACATTGAGTAATTGCTTTAAGCGGAATGCTTTCACTGACCTCATCAAGTTCAATGAACTCAAGGTCAATTGTATTGTTGCTTGGGTCTGCGTTAACAACCTTTACAACCGAGCCTATACGCTGATTTTCCCAGTCCCAGTTTATAGTAAGATTTTTAATTTCAACACCGTTGCAATAAACCAAACGGAAAAAATGGTATTGCTCACATCTGCTGAAAACAAATTCTGCTCCGTTTCCGTCAATCACAAGATTTTCGCATCCGTCAATGAATATTGAGTAAGGTGATGCAAATTTATACACGCCTTTATCAAAAACAAGCTTGGTGCCGGGGTTTTCTTTGCAATAATTTATGGCGTCTGCAAATGCATAAAAATTGTCATCATTCTCAGGACTGAGTCCAAAATCAGAAGCATTGACCACCCGAAGGCTTTCTTCCTTAGGTCTGCCGATATAAAATCTTACTCCATTTGCAGAATTGATTTCTTCATAATCAAGTGATGTATCGTTTGGCATCTGCTCAATAAGAATGTTTGAACGTGGTAAATCCGCAGGAGTTTCGGTAGAAAAAATGTTTGTTACAAACAATAAAACACTTGCAAATAAAAACGAAAGAAGTCTTATCATTTTGTCACCTCATAATATGATAAAAGGAGGCAATTGCCTCCTTTTTTTTACCAGTTTTCCATCTGCTCGGGGTGAGCAAAAATATCATCAAGTCTGCGAAGGAAAGGCTCCATTTCGCCAAAGTCAAGAGCTCTGTGGTCAAAAGCAAGAAGAATGGGAAGATAATTTCTCACTGCAACAACCTTTTCACCGTTTTCATTCACAACAACACCGGGCTTATCAGAGAATGAGCCAATGCCGATAGCTGTAATCTGCGGGGGAATAACCTCAATGAGGGTTGTTCCGCAGTAAGCACCTTTGTTATAAACAGAGCCGGTGCTTGTGATGGTGATTGTTCCCTGCTCAATGTCACCTTTAACAATTCTGTCAGTTTCGGGAATTTTTTTGTAGTCTTTTTTAGCTTTGCCTTTGAGGGTAACAACCTTATGCTTGCCGACCTTTGCACCGAGAAGTCTGCCGAAAACAGTCATTAACTTTCCTTTTTTGAGTGCACTGATGGTGTTATCCATAGAAACAGAAAACATTGCTTCGGTCATATTAGTCTTTTCCATCTTACGCTTAACGTCTGCTATGTAATCCTGCATTTCTTTAAGTGTTCGGCTTTCAAAATTGTGCATATTGATTGTCATCATAGCACCGTTTGGCATAATCATAGGCATTGAAATATTGATGTCTTTATATATTTCGATTTTGCCTTTTACAAAACGACGATTGAAGTCAATGTGACCGTTCATTTCAGGGCAGGCTTTCAGACCTTCAACCATAACCTTGAGAAGAAGCGAGTTAACTGAAATTCCCTTTGGCTTGATGTTGGTTTTATAGTATTCCATAAAATCAGTAACATCAGGCTCATAATTGATAGCTGAATGGGGGATATTCTGCCATGACTCAGTGGTCATATTGGCAACGATTTTCCTCTGGATATCAAAGTGAGTGGTCTTGATAATGTCAAAACCTTTTTTACCTTTATATTCTTTAACCTGTGACATACAAATCTCCTTAAAGTGTCTATTATTCTTGGAAATTATAACAGAACTTTTGGCTGAGGTCAATATTTTGTTGATAAATCTACCAACATATGCTAAAATGAATATGTGTAATTAAAGATTAGAAGCGAGTGAAAATTGTGAAAAAGAACATAATTTTTTATTTCAGCGACCAGCAACGATGGGACACTGTTAATGAACAAGTTACTCCTAATCTGATGACCCTTGCCAAAGAGGGCATTAAGTTTAATAATAACTTTACCTGTCAGCCCGTTTGTGGTCCTGCAAGGGCATGTATCCAGACTGGTGTTTATGCCACTCAGAACGGTTGCGTATTTAACGGCATTGCTCTTGAAGACGGTCAGAAAACTATCGCTCATCATTTTAAAGATGCAGGTTATCAAACAGCTTATGTGGGCAAATGGCATCTTGCTTCTGATCGATTCCCGAATATCGGTTTACACTGTGAAAAAACCGCTGTACCAAAAGAACGTCAGGGTGGTTATGATTATTGGCGTGCTGCCGACGTGCTTGAATTTACTTCCGACAGCAAGGGCGGATATGTTTTTGACGAAAACGGCAATAAAATCGAGTTTAACGGTTACCGTTCAGATTGTATCAATGATTTTGCGGTGGAATTTATTGAAAACCGAGATAAAGATAAACCGTTTTTTTTGTTTGTTTCTCAGCTTGAGCCTCATCATCAAAACACTTCTCATCGCTTTGAGGGTCATCCCGATACTGTAGAAAGTTTTAGGGATTATCCGATTCCCTCAGACCTTGAATTTTTAAAAGGCGATTATGATAAGGAATTCCCTGATTATATGTCGGCGTGTCAGCGTCTTGACTATAATGTGGGTCAGCTTGTAGAGAAACTCAAGCACCTTGGAATTTATGAGGATACAATTATTGTTTACACAAGTGACCACGGTTGCCATTTTAAAACAAGAAATCTTGAATACAAGCGTTCCTGCCACGAAAGTGCAACCCACACACCGTTGATAATCAAGGGTGGTGAGTTTATCGGCGGCGAAGAGTGTGAAAAGCTTACAAGCCTTATAGATATTCCTCCTACACTATTGAGTATGGCAGGGATAGAGATTCCCAAAGAGTATGTCGGGGATGACATTGCAGAAGGCAAAGACAAAGAGTGTGTATTTATGCAAATCAGCGAAGGTCAGGTTGGTAGAGCAATTCGTACCAAGGATTACAAATATTGTGTTCAATCACCGGGAATAGGTTACCTGAAATCAAAAAGTTCAGTTTATTTTGAAGCATATTTATATGATCTTAAAAATGATCCTTATGAAAAAGTTAACCTGGTTAAAGATTCAAAGTATAAGGAAGTTCGTTCAAAGCTTCAAAAAATGCTCAAGGAGCAAATGGTCAAAGCAGGGGAATCAGAACCTGTTGTTTTACCTGCAATTATTGCAAACAGGAGGTAATGTATGAAATATTTAACCACCAAAGAAAGGCTTTCTTTCACGGTATCCGCCTTTGGAAGAAGCGGAATATTCACTCTGATGTCTATGTTTGTACTCAGGTTTTTTACCGATGCCGTGGGTATCCCTTCAATTATAGCAGGGTATATCATTCTCGGTGGCAGAATTTTTGATGCCGCTATCGACCCTCTTATGGGAATTATAATTGACCGTACTCATTCAAAATGGGGCAAGATGCGACCGTACCTTCTCTATTCACCAATTCCTATTGCTGTAGCAACCATTCTGCTGTTTTCTGCTCCGAATTTTGAAACTATGACAGCAAAGGTTATCTATGCTTCATTAACATACATTCTTTGGAGCATAGCATTCACTGTGCAGGATGTTCCTTTCTGGGGTATGAGTGCTGTTGTTACTCCCGATGAAAATGAAAGAACCTCGTTCATTTCAAATGCTCGTCTTGGCAGTACCGCAGGTGGTATTCTTCCCACACTTATTCTTCCTATTTTTATTGCTGATAATATGTTTGGCTTAAAGAAGGGCTTTTTCATCGGTGCCGTTATTTTCGCAGTGCTTGGTGCAAGTCTTTCAAGCCTCGCTTTCTTTAATACAAAAGAGCGAGTTGAAAACGCAGAAAAAGAAAAGTTTACTCTTAAAGAAACTGTTTCTCTCATCGTTCATAATAAGGTGCTGATGATTGTTGTTTTTTCTGCAATTCTCGGCTCAACAATGGTTATGGCTAATGTTTCAGCAAGCTATATTTATAATTATCTTATAGATGACAGCGGAATAATTCCGCAGAATATTCTTCTTACGGTTATGACTGTTGCCATTGGTGCAGGTATGATTCCGCCGATGATTTTCCTTCCCGCATTGAGAAAGAAATTTGACCTTAAAACCATCTACATTTTCTCATCTCTTTTTGGTATTGTTTCTCACGTTGCACTTTGGTTCTTTGGTTATTCAAATATCTATGTTCTTCTTGGTTGCTTTGTGTTTATGGGTATTCCTCTCGGTGTTTATAATGTTATTACATACGCTCTTATTGCCGACAGTGTTGATTATATTGAGTGGAAAACAGGCAAAAGATGTGAAGGTATGTGCTTTGCTTTTCAGACATTTATCAGCCAGGTTTCAGGCGGTATTGCAACATTTGCCACAAGCGTTGTCTTAACTGTTACAGAGTTTAAACAGCCCATAAATGATATTGTTCAGCAACAGTCAGAATTCACTAAGCAGGGGCTTTTCTTTATGATTACTCTTCTCCCTGCTATCGGATTTGCACTTACGATTATCCCAATGCTCTTTAACGATTACACAGGCGAAAAGAAAAAGTCTATTCAAAAAGAGCTTGCCGAAAGAAGGGCAGTCAACAAATGATTTCTTTCCTGATAAAGCCGTCTTCTTCTTTGTGTAATATGAAATGCTCATATTGCTTTTATTGTGATGAAGCTAAAAACAGAGAGAGGGCATCAGCCGGCTTTATGAAAAAAGAAACAGCAGAGAATATTATCAAAAAAGCTTGTGAAGTTTCAAAAGAAGCGATGTTTATTTTTCAGGGCGGTGAGCCTCTGCTGTCAGGTGTGGAGTTTTTTGAGCATTTTGCGAAAATTGCGAAAAGCCTTGGCTTAAAAGCTCATTATTCAATCCAGACAAACGGCACACTTATTGATGAAGATTTTATACGCTTTTTTAAAGAGAATAATGTGCTTTTAGGTGTGTCCCTTGATGGGGTTGAGCAGGTACATAACAATCTCAGAAAAACAGCTGACGGTGAGCCCACATTTAAAACTGTTTTTGATAATATAAAGTTGCTTGAGAAAAACAAAATTGAATTTAATATTTTAACTGTGGTTACTCCCGAGGTTGTGAAGTATACCGAAGAAATCTATCATTTCTATTTGGAAAACGGATTTTATTATCAGCAATATATACCTTGCGTTGATGAAATGAATTCATCAAAAAGTGTTTTAAGCTGTGAAGATTATGGCGATTTTTTAAAACGACTTTTCACCCTTTATTTTAACGACCGAAGCAAGGGCGTGCCTGTTTCAATCAGATATTTTGATAATCTTTTGATGAAGCTTAACGGTATGCCTGCTGAGCAATGCGGAATGAATGGAACTTGCAACGTTCAGCTTGTTGTTGAGGGTGACGGAACAGTTTACCCCTGCGACTTTTATTGTGTTGACGAATATGCACTCGGAAACATAAATTTGCATTCTGTGTGGGAGCTTATGAATTCGGCAAAGGTGAAAGAGTTTTTTAAAAGCAACCAAACAACTTTGAAATGTAAAGAGTGTGAATACTTTCTTCTTTGTGCAGGCGGTTGCAAAAGATATAGAGCAGAAGGATTAAATAAATTCTGCCGATCATATAAAGAATTTTTTGAGTTTTCATTAAGATAGGAGAATTCTATGAAGTATAATTGGGAAAATCCTGAAATTTTTAAAATTAATAAAGAAGACGGTCACGTTATAGCTATGCCTTATGATGATGTTCGGTCTGCAGTTGATGGTGAGCATAGCCCTTATAAAATGACCCTTAACGGAACGTGGAAATTCCATTGGCAGTTAGGTGTAAAAAACGGATTGCCTGAGGGATATTTTGCAGATAGCTATGATGTTTCTTCTTGGGATGACATTCAAGTGCCGTCAATATGGCAGTTGAATGGTTATGGTGTGCCTGTTTATTATGCAAGCACATTTCCAAAAGCCATTTGCCGAAGGAAAAATAAAATACCAACTATTGACCACAACTGTCAGGAGGTGGGTATTTATCGCCGTGATTTTGAAATCCCTGAAAACTGGGAAGACAGGGAGATTTTTATTCACTTCGGTGCATGCAAATCTGCCCTTGAGCTTTATGTAAACGGTGAGTTTGTGGGTTATTCTCAGGGCTCAATGACCCCGCACGAATTTGATATTACTAAATATCTCAGAAAAGGCATCAACAATGTTACTGCTACGGTCTACCGTTACAGTGATGCAACATATATTGAAAATCAGGATATGTGGAATATGTCGGGTATTTACCGTGAAGTTTACCTCTTTGCAGAGCCGAAGGTTTGTATCAGAGATTTCTTTGTTAAAACCCGCTTTGATGCCGAGTTTGTAAATGCCGAAATTTCAGTTGATGTTTTTCTTAAAAACTATTCTCAGGATTCTTTCTCAGGTATTCTTTCTGTAGCCCTTCTTGAAGACGGAATTGAAGTTGGCAACAAAGGATTTATTCTTAAAGGGGAAAACAACACAACATATAACTTTAAAAAACTTGTTGAATCTCCTCGCCAGTGGTCAAGTGAAAATCCAAACAGGTACACTCTTGTGATTTCACTGGTTAAGGGTGGAGAAGTTGTTTGTGCCAAGAGCATTAAGGTTGGCTTTAAGCAGATTGATTTCATCGGTGAAAAAATTTATGCCAACGGTGTACCGCTTTTGATTAAGGGCGTAAACCGTCATGACTTCGACCCCGATACCGGTTGGAGTGTGCCGAAAGAGCGTCATATTCAGGATATTATGATTATGAAGCGGAATAATATTAACTCTGTTAGAACAAGTCATTATCCTGATGATCCGTATTTTTATGATTTGTGTGATGAATACGGTTTATGGGTTATGGATGAATGCGATATGGAAACCCATGGCGTTCGTCGTAAAAATGTTCCCGGTGACAATCCTAAATGGACAGGTGCGGTTTGTGATAAAATGGAAAGAATGGTTCTGCGTGACAGAAACCATCCTTGTGTATTTATGTGGTCACTTGGTAACGAAGCAGGTGACGGCTCCAACTTCCTGAGAATGAAAGAGGCTGCACTCAGACTTGATGACACAAGAAAGTTCCACTATGAGGGTGATTTCAACTTCACCAAGAGTGATGTTATCAGCCGTATGTATCCCGGTGCGGATTTGATGAAAAAGCTTGGCGAAAAGCAAGAAATCAAGCCCACTGCCTTCGAAAACTTTGCTAACGCCCTTGCCGCAGATAATAAGCCTATTAAAGCAACTGACTATGAGGGTAAACCTGTTATCCTTTGCGAATATGCTCATGCTATGGAAAACAGCTTGGGTAACTTTCAGGAATTTATGGATGACTTTGAAAAGTACGACAACCTTTGTGGCGGATATATTTGGGACTTTGTTGACCAGGCTCTGCGTATGAAAGAAGATGGCATTGAAAAATGGGTGTACGGAACAGACTTTGAAAAGCGAGAAGCTAAAAGTAAGAAGTTTAATTTCATTAATATCACTGCTCTGACGGGCAGTAATACTTATTTCAACGCTAACGGAATAATCGGTGCTGACAGAAATGTTCATCCGAGCATTTATGAAGTTAAAAAGGTTTATGCCCCTGTTAAGGTTGAAGCCAAAGACCTTGAAACAGGTGTATTTATTGTTAAAAATAAGTTTTTGTTCTCAACACTTGAAGACTATGTTCTGACATGTGAAATCACTGCAGACGGTGAGGTTATTCAAAGTGCTGAGCTTGAGGGCTTTGATGTTGCCCCTCAGAGTGAGCGTGAGCTTAAATTCGGATACAATCTCAATAATTTCCCCAATGATAAAGAAAGCATTATAACATTCTCACTCAAACAAAAGATTGATAAACCTTGGGCAAAAGCAGGCTATGAGGTAACATTTGATCAGTACATAATCAAACAACCGTCACCTCAGGCGAAAGAGCCTGTTCAAGGTAAGCTTACATTTAACAAAAAAGGCTCATCTGTTACCATAAATGGTCTTGATTTTTTTGCTATTGTTGAAAAAGGCAAACTTGTTTCGCTGAACTTTAACGGAACCGAGATGATAAAAGCTCCCGTAAGACCAAACTATTTCAGAGCATTAACTGATAATGACATCGGAACATTCAATTTTGTGCCGTATGTTATTCCGTTCCACGCAAAATACCGCTATAAGGCAGCAACGGAAATGGCAAAGGGTAAAATCAAGTCTGTTAAAGAAAACAGTGACGGAACAATCACTGTAAAAACAGCTTTCACTGCACCATATATGGCAGGGGTTAAAATGTATTATACATTCAGCCCTGACGGAACTGTTAAAATAACACACAGGGGCAAACCGTGGCTTATTAAAATGGTGCGTTTCGGTACACAGTTTGCTTTGGCTGATACGTATAAAAATGTTGAATGGTACGGCAGAGGTCCACATGAAAATTATTGCGACAGAAAAACAGGCGCAAAAATTGCTGTTCATAAAATGACCGTTGACGAGATGGAGCATAAATATATGCGTCCGCAGGAAAACGGTTGCAGAACTGATGTTAGAACCTTTAAGGTAACCGATGAAAACGGCAAGGGCATCAAAATTACTGGTTGCGGTAATCCGCTTTCATTCAACGCCTGGCATTATGAGCTTATGGATTTGGAAAAAGCAACCCATATCCACGAGCTTGAGAAAAAGAATATTACAACTCTCAGCGTTGACCTTGCTCAGTGCGGTGTCGGTGGTGATATGCCGGGTATGGCTTGCCTTCGTGAACCATATATTATTCACAGTGGTAAAGAATATGAATACAGTTTTACAATAGAAAGAGTATAAAGTAAAGCCCTACGGAAATTCCGTAGGGCTTTAAAACTTATTTTACTTTTTTGTAAACGTTATAAACTTTTTCACACCATTTGTTAATATCGTATTTTCCTAAAAGAATAGCCGAGTTTGTTTCCGGCTTTGATTCGGAGTAAGCCTTATAAAGAGTTTTTGCACAAGCCTCTGCATCTTCAACCGGATAAACAAAGCAATTAGTATATTCATGTGACCAGGTTGTACCGCTGATATCACTGACGGCTATGGGCTTTTCTTGTGATATGGCTTCAAGCAAGCCATATGAAAAAGCTTCTTTTCGGCTGCTTGACAAGTATACGTCGGAAGCCCTGTGATAGGCATACATATCTTCGCAGTTGTCAAGATACTTGATATGCGGGTTATCGGCATTTATGCCGGATAATTGAGATAGTGTGTCAAGCTGATTTTTGGATGGAGAAGAAGAAAAACCGACCACACCCAAAATCATGGGATGTTTTGTGTCTTGTTGATATTTGGTAACTGCTTTCATTGCAATATCAATGCCTTTTCTTTTGGTGTCCCATCCGAGAACCAGGCAAAGCACATCATTGTCTTTTATACCAAGTCTTTTTCTGCAATCTTCACGTGTTTCAGAAACATCAACATTTCTTTTAAGAGATATACCGTTCGGTATATGCCAACATTTATTCTTTAAAAACGTGTAGGTGCTTTTTTTGAAACTCATTACTGTTATAACATTGATGTTTAATGCTCTGTAAAGAAGTGATAAAACAGCAAATTTGACTCTCTGAATTTTATCGCTTTGATAAACGTTAAAATCCATGTGATCGTGCACAACGATACTTAATTTTTTGAATTTAGAACGGTTTTTAATCAAAACATCTCTAAACATACTGAAATGTGTGTGAATTAAATTGATGTTGTATTTTGAAACAATATCAGAAAGCTGATTTAATATCATGTCTGAAGTTGTGTCATAATAGTCAACAAGCACAGTCTCAAAACCAAGACGTTTAAACCAATTGAGCCAAGGATAGTCAATTTTTGTCAGTGGCTTAGGAAAAGCATAAACCACATTGTCTCCTTTAGCTTTAATCAGTTCGCCTAATTCAATAAGCGAGGCTATAAAGTTGCCGCTTGTCTGAGCACCGTAATCAGCAGAAATCAATATGTTCATAATTTACATTCCTTACAGTTCAATATAGTGCGGTATAATATCCTCATAATGACCGTCTTTCATTAAAAAACCTTTTGGGATTATGCCCAATTGGGTAAAGCCGAGCTTTTTATAAAGATGAAGAGCTGATGCGTTGGTTTTAACAACTGCATTGAATTGCAGAATTTTAAATCCGATATTTGCAGCTTCTTTTATACAGTCCTTAACGAGAGCCTCACCGATGTGTTGCCCTCTTAAGGATTTTTTTACTGCATAGCTTGCATTACATATGTGAGCACATCGGCCCACATTGTTGGGGTGAAGAATGTAAAGTCCGACGATTTCTTCACCATTTACTGCTACGGCAGTTCTGCTTTGTGAAGAGAAAAATTCATCTGCACTTTTTAAATCCAGACATTCATTTTGAGGAAAAGCGATTCCGTCTTCCACAATATCATTCCATATGTCAATCATCTCGGCTAAATCGCTCTTTTGAAATGCTCTGATTATGTATTCCATTTAACCGATAAGATTTCTCAAAAACTCAACAGCAGCTGAAATGTCTTTTGCGGGGTCATCGCCAACTTCTCTTTCAATTGTAAGGAAGCCGTTGAAACCGATATCATCAAGGGCTGCAAGGTATTCCGGGAAAGGAACACTGCCTGTGCCAAGAGGAACTTCTTCAAATGAGTCAGCATCTGTTACATGTTCGCCTTCAATAAGGATCTTATCTGCACCGGGCATTCCGTAAACCTTGTCGGGATGAACATAGAAATTCTGAACACCGTCTTTTGCGTGTGTGTGAACGATGTAATCTTTAAGATTGTAAACTGCCTGAACAGGATCGTCACCCGTTACCATAACAAGGTTTGCGGGGTCAAGGTTAACACCTACGCCTGTTGAGCCGAGAGAATCAAGGAATCCTTTGAGCATAAGTGAAGTTTCAGGACCTGTTTCAACTGCAAAGTGAGCACCGATTGAATCAGCGTAAGAGCTGAGCTCGAAGCAAGCCTCTTGCATAATTTTATATCTTTCGCTGTTTTTGTCTTCAGGAACAACACCGATATGAGTTGTAACGATATCGGTTCCAAGCTCTTTTGCCATATCAAGAATTCTCTTTGATTTTTCAACCTTGTGCGGGTTCTGGTCTTTGTGAACGAAACCGCCACCACCAAGGTCACCGCAAAGAGCAGAAATTACAAGACCGTTATCTTCAACAAGAGCCTTAAATTCACGTCTTTTTTGAGCATCCATATTTTCGGGAGCCATGTTGCCGTGTGAAGCATAAACCTGGATTCCGTCAGCACCGACTAAAGCAGCTTTTTTTACTGCCTCGGGGATCGGTAAACGGAAAGAGTCAACGATAACACCTACAGGGAATTTATACATAATTAATTTTCCTCCTTATAAATCAAGAGCTTTAATAAGCTCGTCAGCAATAAATTTGTGACCTGCGGGAGCAGGGTGAACACCGTCTGCAAGCCAGCAGTCAGATGGTGCAATTTTGCAAAGCTCGTCAAATTTGTCCTGAAGAGGAACAAATGTAAAGCCGAATTTTTCTGCTAATGATTTTGATTTTTTAGCAATATCCTTAACGCCTGTGTCAAAGTCTTCCCAACGTGCCTCAGTTGCAGTGCCTTTAAGAACAAACGGTTCAAGAACTATAATCTTGATATCGGGAAGCTCTTTGAGAATGTCTTCATAAAGCATGGTCATAATCTGCTCGTATCTTTCAGGGGCAACTCCGTTTTCACCGCTGATACCGTGCCACACATCGTTAACACCGATTAAAATGCTCATATAATCAGGCTTCAGGTTGACAATGTCTGTGTACATTCTTGCGTATACGCTTGTACTTCTGTCACCGCTTATACCTTTGTTATAAAATTTAAATTCACCGGGATACTTCAATCCGAGCTCGCCTACAACCATGTTGGGGTAGCCGAGACCGAAGCTATAACCGTCTTCGCGTTCACGCTGTCTGTCAGCATCGGTTATTGAATCACCCTGGAATAAAAAAGTTTGCATAACATATCACCTCCCATAAATTATACATTCTGCGAGAGAGGAATACAAGAGCAAAAAGGAAAAATTTTAAATTGTAAAATATTGATGAAAACACTTGAATATTATCGATTTAGGTATTATCATATACAAGTTGGCGATTTTCGCTGAGTTTTTGGGGAGGTTTGGCATTTGGTATTTTCAAGTTTGCTTTTTATCTTTGTGTTTTTGCCTGTAACATTGCTTTTGCAGCACTTTATGCCTAATGTCAGGCTTAAGAATATAGTTGTACTTATCGCATCCGTTATTTTTTATGCATGGGGCGAGCCTAAGTGGATAGTGTTGATGCTTATAGTAACGTTTATTGACTATCTTGCAGGCGTTTTAATAGATAAGCACCGTGGCACTAAAAAGGCAAAAACAGTGCTGATTTCATCAGTTGTGCTCACTTTAGGGGCACTTGTGGTGTTTAAATATCTCAATTTCTTTACCGATAACATTTTTTCACTTTTCGGTTCAGATTTCAAAACCAATATTGCTTTACCTATAGGTATATCTTTTTACACTTTTCAGGCAATGTCTTATGTTATTGATGTTTACCGTGACGATGTCAAATGCCAGAAAAGTTATCCGAGGCTTTTGCTTTATGTGAGTATGTTCCCTCAGCTTATTGCCGGGCCCATTGTGCGATACAGTGATATTGATAAAGAAATTGAGCAAAGAACTGTTACCTTTGATAAAATTTCTCAGGGTATTACTCGTTTTGTAATCGGTCTTTTCAAAAAAGCAGTGTTTGCAAACTTTTTGGGTGAAACGGCAACAATGTTTCTTGATGGTGATTTGACTCAAGTGACGGCCGTTCAAGGTTGGATAGGAATAATTGCGTATTTCTTCCAGATTTATTTTGACTTTGCAGGATACTCCGATATGGCAATAGGTCTTGGTAAGATGATGGGCTTTTCTTTCCCTGAAAACTTTAATTATCCGTATATTTCAAAGTCAATCACTGAGTTCTGGCGTCGTTGGCATATAACCTTAAGCTCATTTTTCCGTGACTATATATACATCCCGTTGGGCGGTAACAGAAAACGCCATGTGTTTAATATGCTTGTGGTGTGGACTCTTACGGGATTTTGGCACGGTGCAAGCTGGAACTTTGTTCTATGGGGATTCTATTATTTCTTGTTACTTGTTCTCGAAAAGAAAGTTTACGGCAAATACCTTGAAAAATTACCTGTTTTAGCAAGGCGATTTTACAGTATTTTGATAGTTATAATCGGATGGGTATTTTTCTATTATGAAGATATGTCCGATGTTGGGGGATTGTTTAAGGCGATGCTTGGTTTTAACGGATTTTCCCAGGCAGGCGATTTCACCATCATCCTCAACAGAGCTGTTCTTTTTGTTGCGGCTGCTGTGGCTTCAACCCCTCTTGTTACAAACCTTGTTAAAAGCTTTACCGGAAAGCTGTCAAGAATTAAAAACGGAAGAGAAATTGTTCAGATAATTACAATAGTTTTTCAGTTAAGTGTAATGTTCATTTGCGTTGCAGCATTGGTAGGTTCAACCTATAATCCGTTCCTGTATTTCAGATTTTAATTTGTTCTCATAAAGAAAGGCGGTGAGGATATGTCATCAAAAAGAGCAAAAAAGAAAAAGCAAAAGCAACTTTCAGAAAAACAGCTTGATACAGAAATTTTATCTGTTGAGCAGGCTCAGGATGCGGAAGATATTCCGTCACCGCAAACAGTTGAAGAAACAGCGGTGATTGAGGAGCTCCCTGAAAAGGAAGATGCTGAAGTTCAGAATGATGAAAGCTCTCAGGAGCCCGAGGTAGCGGAAAACGAAGAGTTTGAAGAAATTACTCAAACCGTTACACAAGAGCTGCCTGAAGATGAACAGGTTGTATTTGAACAAAAAGAAAAAGAAGAGTTTGCTGTGATGATGCAGGGATTCAAGGATGCTGTGGAGCAGATGAATGTAAAAGACCCTGATGAAGAAACTCTTATCCGTCTTTTTGGTGAATGCGATACTGATTCTCACAAGGAAAAGGTTATTGAAAACCCATATGAAATTGTTGAAAAAGAAGACAGGCATATCTCCCACCTTGTTTTAAAGATTTTGTATGCTGCATCAGCATTGCTTTTTACAGGGGTATTGTTTGTGTTTGGTGCAATAAGCTTTTTTGATGAGGATAAGCTTGTTTCTCAAACCGAAAACAGAACTTTAACGCAAAAACCCGCATTGACATTTTCTGCCCTTTTCAGCGGAGAATATACGGTAGAATATGAAAACTACTATTCTGATAATTTCCCTGCAAGAGACTTCTTTATAGGTATCAACGGTAAAATCAAAGATGTTTTAACAAGATTTTCTGCCGGTGAAAATACGGATGTAATTATTTCTGTTGATAAGACTGACGATGACTTTGCAGGTGAAGGTGTGGATTTGGGCAATCAGCCTGAAAATTCTGATGAAATAAAAGAAAACACTGCTGAAGTAACCCCTGACAACGAGGCTTCAATAAAAGGTTCAATTATTGTAAGCGGCAACAGGGCTATGGAGATTTATACTTACAACGAAAGTGATGCCAAAAGGTACGCTTCAGTTGTTAATAAAACTGCCGCCGCTATGCCGGAGGGTGTGAAATTCTATTCACTTGTTGCCCCAACTGCTGTTGAATTTTACGGCACAAAAACCTACCGCGAGGGTATTCATTCACAGCGCGATGCCATTAAAAATATTTATTCAAAGCTCGGTGACAATGTTATAACTGTTGATGCTTATTCTGCTCTTGTTGAAAAGAGTGAAGAGTATATTTACTTCCGAACAGACCACCATTGGACCGCCAGGGGTGCTTATTATGCCTACACTGCTTTTTGTAATACGGCAGGTGTAACGGCTCCTGACATAGAGTCGTTTGTGACTCATAAAATCGAAGATTTTGTCGGCTCTCTTTACCGTTCTTCACAGGCTGAAGCTCTTAAGAAAGACCCGGATTATGTGGAATGCTTTGAATTGCTTACAGATGCAACAAACACTGTGTATACAACTCCCGAAATGACTGATGGAATTGACACATATATTGTAGCTAAAAAGGTCAATGCCGATAATAAGTATCTTGCGTTTATTTCAGGTGACCAGCCTCTTGAAAAAATCACAACAGATGTTGCAAACGGTAAAAAAATTCTTGTTTTAAAAGAATCTTTCGGCAATGCTTTTGTTCCTTTCCTTTGCAATAACTACGAAGAGGTTTATGTTGTTGACCCGAGAAAGATGGATATGTATTTGCCTGATTTTGTTAAAGAAAACGGAATACAAGAAGTTCTTGCAATAAACTATTGCTTCGGAATTTCAAACTCAAGGTATTGTAACGAGCTTGAAAAGCTGACCGTTAAAGAGGTTAAGGAGTGATTTTATGAAAAAGATATTACTTCTTTTAGTTACCTGTGCAATGCTTATGCTTTGCGCCTGTGATGAAGACACTTCACAAGAAAAAGAAAACTCAACCAAAAGCAGTTCACAAAACATAACATCTTCTGAAAGCTCAACCACTGTTCCGTCTCAACGCATTGAGCATATCGCTGAAAAGCTTGAAAACGGTATGCTTGAAAATCTTGATGAATACAGTGATGAGGAAAAAGAAAAGATTAAAGATGCCGTTGAAAAAGACGGATATTCGCTTGAGTTTAAAGATGACGGTTCAGGAATTCTCTCAAACGAAGAAGGCGAGTGGACTGTTGCAGCAGGGTGGGTAGAAAACGAGTATACTGAAGGCATTCCTGTTGTTGATTTTGGCAATGTGACAATGAGCCTTGAAGATACTGATTCAAAGGGCGACTATTATATGTTCCTTATCCGTCAGGCAAACTTCTTAGAGGTTGAAAATTATGTTGAAACTCTCGGGCAGATCGGGTTTAACGATGTGGAAAGCAAGGTAGTAAATCAAGACGGCAATGCTATTGTTTTTGTTGCAGAAAATAATAACGGCAAGCGTGTTGAATTAGGCTACTCTTCAAACGGATTTACATTTAAGATTTATAAATAAGATTGCGGCATATTTCCTCTTGTGAGGATTTATGCCGTTTTTCATTAAAGAAATATTAAAAAGTAATAAAGTGATTGAAATGCAGCCGATTTTATGGTAAGCTTTATATAACTAAAATTATGTGAGGAGAAATGAAGTTAAATGAGTGTGGTAGTTAAAGATTGGTTTTACAGAATAACCCACAACTGCAAAAAGTGGGAGATGATCCTTTGGTGGGTTTTTAGGTTTATAATGCTTTTTGGTTTGGTAGAATCCTTTGTGAATGCAGATAAATATGAAGACAGAATCAGAACAATGATGATTGTAAATTTCCTTTGTTGCTTTGGCTGGGAGCTGTTTCAGGCTTTCCCAAAAACGCATCTGTTCAGATACTTGCCGTCATATCTTCAGAATTTCACCAGTGTATATGTTTTCTTAACAGCATTTATGGGTGCGTATGTTAACTGGTATTATAAAGTATGGTGGTGGGATAAAACTCTTCACCTTGTCAGTGGCGGTCTTCTTGTAATGGTTGGCTATGTCATGATTAAAGCGTATGAAGAGCGTGACGGTCGTCATATTCCTGTTACCGTAACTGTTTTTGCAGCATTCTGTGCCTCATTTATGTTCGGCACATTTTGGGAATGCTTTGAATTTACCTTTGATCAGCTGTTTGGCGGTGATACGCAGCATTGGTCATACGCACTTGCCGAAGAAGCAAATAATCTTACTCTTATTTTCCAACCGGATAAGGAGTTTCATTCTCAGGATTGGTTTGCTCGCTTTGCTCTTATTGACACAATGACTGACATTGTATCAAACTCTGTTGGTGCTGTAGTGTGTGGTGTAATCCTTAAATTATCTCTTCTCAAAAAAGAAAAAGAAGAAAGAGTTACAGCCAAAAGAATGAAAGTTGCGGTAAATTAACTAAAATAATTTTAAACAGGAGGTGAGAGGTATATGAAAAAGTTTGCGGCGATTTTGTTAGCGATTGTTTTGGTTATATGTTCATTTAGCTTAACCGTAACTGCAAAGTCGGATTATAACGGTTATCCTATAGTTCTTGTGCCGGGTTATGCCTCTGCATCTCTTTGTTATGAAGAAGACGGCAAAGTCTATTCTGCCTGGGGGTGGAAGGCTGAAGACCTTACAACTGATTTTGCCAATAACGGACTTTCGCTTTTAAGAGGAATTGATTTGCTTTTAAGAGGTGACGACGGTTATTTTATCAACGCTGTCGGTGCTTCTATGCAGGATCTTTTTTCAAAAATGGAATGTAATCCTGACGGCACAAGCAAAAAGAATGTTCGCCCTGTTTTGTTTAATGCAGATGTGACTAATGATAAATATATGAATAAAGTTTATCCTGAGGGCGATTATAGGGTTGAGCTTGATATGACCCGTGCTCTTGATGAGCTTGTGGGCGCAGAAAATGTTTTTTATTTTAACTGTGATTTCAGAATGAGTGCGGTTAAATGTGCTGAAATTCTTGATGAATATATCACTCAGGTCAAGGATTTTACAGGTAAAGACAAGGTCAATATTATAGCCGTTAGCCACGGTGGATTGATTACTTCGGCGTATGTTTCCCTTTATATGCAAAAGCAGGATGTTAACAACATCGTTATGGATGAGCCAGCTTTAGAAGGGGCTCATATGGCGGCTGATTTTTTGAATAACTCTATTGAGCTTGATGAAGAGTCTCTTACCAATTACCTTGAATACCATTCACAAGCTGAAACAGATTTTGATTGGTTTCTTAAGTCTCATCCTCTTGATATGGTTGATGATGCGGCTTCCAGAATAGTGCCGGGAGCCATTGAATCAGTTAAGTATTGGGGCAGCCTTTGGGATTTTGTTCCTTTAAGCGAATATGAACAGTTAAAAAAGGTTCACCTTGATGAAACTGCATCGGCAGAGCTAATTGCTCAAAGTGATTATGTTCATTATGAAATTATGGGTCATTACCGTGAGATCTTTGAAAAAGCAAAAGCTCTCGGAATGAATATCAATATTATTGCAGGTGCAGGTCATAAAATTATTACGGGTACTAACGAAAATTCTGACGGAATAATAACAGTAGCTTCATCAACCGGGGCAGCCTGTGCCCCATATGGCAAGCGTTTTTCAAGCGGATATGTTCAGGCTGAAGGTGATGATGCACGTATGATTTCTCCTTGGATGAATATTGACGCTTCAACCTGTTATTTGCCGTATAACACCTGGTTTGTAAACGGACTTTATCACGGAATGGAATTTTGGGATGAATATTCACGCTCGCTTCTTTTGAAGCTTGTTACAGCAACTGAGCCTATGGATGTCTATTCTGACAGCTACTATACAAGATTCCACGATACCACAAGCGTTACATCTTCTGTTTACTCTTCTTTTGATAAAAGCGATAAAGGCTATCTTACAATTGAAGACAACGCTCTTGTGATTAAAAACATTTCCTCCAAATATCAGATGGCAGTTTTGTCTGTTAAATGTGACGGCATAAATGCACAGTTCGATTGGGACATTGATTGGATAAAGCCCGGAGAGAGCACTATTGCTCGCCTTAAGGGCACTTTGCCTGAGGGAACAACTTACACCCAGGTTACGGTTACCTATTTCCTTTTAGGAAGCATAACACCCCTTAATCAGCGAAAGCAGAATTTTACTGTATCCAACGGTGAAGCTCAAGGGGAAGCAGAAGAATATATCGACTCGGAATTCAAGTCGGATTTTGAAAAAAAGGCACATAAAAAGATTGTGAGCTTTGTTGAAAAAATCGGCTTTACCGATTTTGTTGATGTAACTTATGATGCTTCGTCAGAACTTTGGAAAAGGTTTAAAAATTTATTTAAGTAGTAAAGAAGTCTGTGAAAGCAGACTTCTTGTATTTTGCACAGAAGTTTTTAAGAAAATTGAAAATTTTCACTTGAAAATACACATATAATATGGTATAATATCCAAATAATTTTGAGAGGAGGAGTAGCGGTGCTGATGTATGAAGTGTTGGGAATGCCGGTCATTTTCTGGATTTTGTGCGTTCTTACTTTCAGCCTGACTTTGCTTAACGGATTTCTTGACGGCAGTAATGCAGTAGCAACCCTTATTGCCAGTCGTTCAATGAGACCCAGAACAGCTTTGCGATTTGCGGCAACCGTAGAATTTATTTCTCCTTTAACATTGTTCGTAACGGGTTTCGGCGTTTCAAGAGCAATTCAGAATATGGTTTATGAAGAGAATTACATAGGGGCAACAGGTGAGGACCAATACCGTGCCCTTTGCTTTATCGGTGCCGGTGTTCTTGCGGCCGTTTTATGGGATTTGACCTCTTGGCTTTCTCACGTTCCGTCAAGCTCAACTCACGCTCTTTTGGGCGGTGTTGTTGGTTCAAGCATTATTGCCTACGGTTTCGGTAGTGTTGCTTGGTTCCAGTTTTTATACAGAGTAATTCTTATGATTTTCCTTGCTCCTGTTATCGGATTTTTAGCCGGCTTTATTATTATGAAGCTGTGCAAGTTCTTCTTTATGAGGGCATCAAGAAGTGCAAATACCGTGTTTAAACGAATTCAGGTGTTCAATGTATTGCTTCTTGCTTACAGCCACTCAACTCACGATTCACAAAAAACATTGGGCATTATAATGCTCCTTATGTCAATCTGCGGAGGAACAGTTGCAACAGAGCCTCCGGTGCTTGCTGTTTTGATTGCGGGCACTTGCCTTGCAACTGGAATTCTTTTTGGCGGTTACAACATCATCAGAACTGTCGGTATGAAAATATTCAAGGTTAAGCCTATTCACGCATTTTCATCTCAGCTTGCTTCTGCAACATCGTTACTTGCAGCCAATGCATTGGGTGTGCCTGTTTCTTCAAGCCACATAGTAAGCACATCTGTTATGGGCGTTGGTGCGGCAGAGAGATTAAGTGCCGTAAGATGGATAAATGTTAAAAAGATTATTATTTCCTGGTTTATTACTGTGCCTATTGTAGGTTCTTTAGGTGCATTGTTCTGCTGGATTCTCACAAAAATTGTAGGAGTGTAAAATATGGATTTTATGGCTATCTTAACTAAAATCGTAGCTTTCCTTTGCAGTTTTCTTATCCCGCTTTCAAACGGATTGAATTGTTTGTTCAATGGTGATATTTACCCCTTTGAATCCAACACCAAGGTCATCGGCCTTGAAACCTTTGACAGAAGTCAGGGTGTTACCACCGACGGTGAATATTGGTTCTTCAGCGGTAAAGGTTCACTTACCAAGGTTGATATTGAAACCAATGAGGTAGAGGTTAAAAACGATAATCCTTTCATTGGCTTTGAAGAATACGGTGTTGATCATGTTGGCGGAATCAGCTATTATAACGGCTATATTTATGCAGGCCTTGAAGACAGCAAGGTGTGGAACAGCCCACTTGTAGTGGTGTATGATGCAGACACACTTGAGTATGCAGGCAAGTTCATTCACCTTGACACAGAGCAAATGAAAAGGGGTTGCCCTTGGGTATGCTGTGACGGTGAAAGAGGTTATTTCTACGTTGCCAACAGCCGTGATACAACAGAAATGTATTGCTATGATATTGATACTTTTGAATACGTAAAAACAATTTCTTTTGAAACCGAAATGGTTGCCATTCAGGGAGCAGAAATGTATAATGGCATTATGTATGCTGCCACCAATGATGCCACAAGAGCAGTGTATCAGATTAATCCCGACACAGGTTCGGTTACAAAATATTTTGACAGAATTATGTATCAGCCGCTTTTGATTGACAACTTTGGCGGTGAGGGTGAAGATATAACAGTTCTTCCTATGGAAGACGGAACATTGTTCCATGCCCTTGATTTAGGAACACTCTTTATTGATGCTAATTTGCGTCACTACAAACCAATAGCATAAAATTAACGGCAAGACGAGAAAAAATCGCCTTGCCGTTTTTGCTATTTATACTCTTTATACAATATGGGAAGAATTTCGCACAGATTGCGGTATTCCACACAACAATGCTCTGCCATATCTCTTGCCATTTTTTCATTTATAATCAACTTTTTCAGTAATGGATTTTTCATCGTTTTGCCGATCCAGAATCTGCTGAACATAAAAAGTCCCTTTTCTGTTCTTTTAAAAATATGAGCCATTTCGGTGTGCTTTACCAAATTATTAAAAGCACCAACATGACCGCAGATGATTATAGGAATATCATTTTTCTGCATTATCTGTTTTGAAAATCCGAATTCCTCAGGTGTTATAAAGTCAATTCTCAGAGGGAGCGTTGCTTTGCCGATTTTTTCTGTCGGATATTGTGTGTTGTTTTTGAAGTCCGGGCAAGTTTTTTGCTTAAAATAATTCTCTTGCTTTTTTGAATATTTTATTCCGATGTGCTCACCGGGGAACCATACCTGATAACGCTCCTTAGCCTGAGGATGCCACCAAAACCACCATTCAATCATCTCGGCTGTTATTCCGTCCATCGGGCAAACCATAGATACCAGATATGTTCCGTCACTCATTTTCTTAAAGCCGATTTCTTTTTGTAAATCTCCGTTTGACAATATATCATTTTTGCCCTCGAAAGGAGTTAGCGTGATTTTGTTTTGGCACAAAGCCTCTGTTATGTCAGGAGGAATTACAGGTAAATTCTTTTTAAATAAACTTGCTATTATCATATATCTAACCTCTTAAATTGGAAATTATCGACGTATTAAAACACCTTTCATAAACTGTGTTTCATTATGTGTTTCGTATACCATTTCCTTTTCTTCTTCTGTGCATCCAATCAGTATTTTAATTTCTGAATCTTTCTTCATTAAATCAATAATACACATTATCGCATCAAGCTTTTTCTCGCCGCTTCCAACCCACACATCTATTCCTGCACCATCCATAGAGGTTGTATCCTTCAAATATCCATAATCAACTCGATAAATGAAATTAGGATACTTGGGATGTGAAGTTCCTTTTGGTCTGTCGATTACAATTTCTGAATTGTTCACCAATTCATCTAATGCGTTCCAAAATTCAATATTATGTTGCATCTCATCAATCCTCTATAAATTCTAATTTGTTTAACTGTAATATTAACTGGGATTTATGGCTAATCCTAAACTAATATTCCTTTATTAAGATATATTCTTTATCTTCATTTAGTGTTTTTTTACCATCTAAATAATCGAATCCCAATTTGCGATAAAACTCGCAAGCATATATTGAAGCGGGTATCACTAATTCTTTGCAACCTAT
>JAFTXJ010000018.1 GCA_017461625.1 Clostridia bacterium | reverse complement strand
TACACTTTTACAACAACGAGAGAATCCAACTTAAAACAAAACTGACTCCCCTTGAAAAACGAAATCAGTTTGTTGCTTAAAATTAAATCTTACCTACCATAGGTGCTTTTTTGTACTGTCTGCACAATTTGGGGCAGTTCATTCGGTCAGAGCTTTTTTGTTTTAATTATTTATTTTTGAAAAAGACAACAATTTTTAATATGTGTCTAAAAGTTGAAAAATCAAGGAGTTTTGCAGGTGTTTTTTAATTGACTTAAAGTTCTTAAAATGATATAATTCTTTAGTATAGCGTATTTAAATGAGAGTGAAAATTCAATTTGATTTTACTGAAAATCTGAAACGAAAAGTTGTTTGACAGCATGGGAGGATGTAGAAAAATGAAAGGATATCGTGCAGGTATTGACGTAGGTTCAACCACAGTAAAACTGGCTGTTTTAGATGAAAACAACAATATAGTTTTTGGTGTTTATCGTCGCCATATGGCTCAGTGCAGAGAGGTGCTTGCTGACCTTCTCAGAGAAGCAGCCGAACAAACAGGAATCAAAAAGCTTAAAATCAACATTACGGGTTCCGGTTCAATTAATCTTTCAAAATCACTTGACATACCTTTTGTTCAGGAGGTTGTTGCAGTTGCAACAGCTTTGAGAACTTATGCCCCGAAAACCGATGTTGCAATTGAACTTGGTGGTGAGGATGCCAAAATCATCTATTTTAAGGGCGGATTGGACGAGCGAATGAACGGTGTTTGTGCAGGCGGCACAGGTTCGTTCATTGACCAGATGGCAGCTCTTTTACAGACAGATGCGGCAGGTTTGAATGATGCTGCAAAAGAATACAAACAGATTTATTCCATCGCTGCAAGATGCGGTGTTTTTGCAAAAACCGACATCCAGCCTCTTATTAACGAAGGTGCAACAAAAGCTGACCTTGCTGCTTCAATTTTCCAGGCAGTAGTTAATCAGACAATTTCAGGTCTTGCATGCGGTAAGCCAATCAAAGGTTGCGTGGCTTTCCTTGGCGGACCTTTACACTTTATGCCGGAGCTTAAAAATGCATTTATCAGAACCCTTAAGCTCACCGATGAAACAATTGTTGATCCCGAAAACTCTCACCTTTTTGCAGCAGCAGGTGCTGCAATGACTGACGGTGGCAGTGAGGTTGAACTCAGTGAATTGATTGAGCGTTTTGACCGTGGCGTTGAAGTATCTTTTGAAATGCCACGTCTTCCGGCTTTGTTTGAAAACGAAGAAGAATATAATGAGTTTGTTAAAAGACACGGTGAAGCCGTTGTTCCGAAGGGTGACATTTCAACCTACAGCGGTGAATGCTTCCTTGGTATTGATGCAGGTTCAACCACAACAAAGGTTGTTCTTATCAGTGAGGACGGTAAGCTCCTTTATTCATTCTATTCAAGCAATGAAGGTAATCCCATTGAAACAGCCAAAAGGGCGATTGCCGAAATTTATGAAAAACTCCCCGATACAGCCCGTATTGCGAGAAGCTGTTCAACCGGTTACGGCGAGGGACTTTTAAAAACAGCATTTAACCTTGATGAAGGTGAAGTTGAAACAATTGCCCACTGCACAGCTGCTTCATTCTTTGATAAGGATGTTGACTGTGTTCTTGACATCGGTGGTCAGGATATGAAATGCATCAAGCTGCGTGACGGTGCGGTTGATACAATCATGCTCAACGAAGCTTGTTCATCAGGATGCGGTTCATTCATTGAAAACTTTGCAAACTCCCTTGGTTACACAGCAGCTGAATTCAGCAAAGAAGCACTCTTTGCCAAAACCCCTGTTGACCTTGGCACACGTTGCACTGTTTTTATGAACTCAAATGTTAAGCAGGCTCAAAAAGAAGGCGCAGGTCTTCCCGATATTTCTTCCGGTCTTGCTTACTCTGTTATTAAAAACGCACTTTATAAAGTTATAAAACTTGCTGACAGCAGTGACCTTGGCTCACATATTGTTGTTCAGGGTGGTACGTTCCATAACCAGGCAGTTCTCAGAGCTTTTGAAAAAGTTGCTGAAGTTAACGCAATTTGCCCCGATATTTCAGGTGTTATGGGTGCTTTTGGTGCTGCTCTTATTGCAAAAAATCGTTATCACGGTCAGGCTACAACAATGTCAGAGCTTGAAGATTTGCTCAAACTGACATATAAGAGCACAACAACTCGTTGTAAAGGTTGCTCCAACAATTGTATGCTTACAATTAATAATTTCCCTGACGGTCGCCGCCACATTACCGGTAACCGTTGTGAAAAGGGTGCCGGTGCACAAAACGGTGCAAAAGCTCCCAATATGATGGAGTATAAACTCAAAAGACTTTTCGATTATCCCAACCCGGAAACGGCTCCAAGGGGCGTAATCGGTATCCCTCGAGTTCTCAATGTTTATGAAAACTTCCCGTTCTGGGCAACATTTTTCCATAAACTTGGTTTCAGTGTTGAGCTGTCACCACTTTCAGACAGAAAGATTTATGAACTCGGTATGGAAACGATTCCTTCAGAGTCAGAATGTTACCCTGCAAAGCTTGCTCACGGTCACGTGCAGTGGCTTGTAAACAAAGGAATTAAAACCATTTTCCATCCCTGCATTTATTATGAGCGTCAGGAAACACCGGATGCCCAGAATCACTATAACTGCCCGATTGTTGTTTCTTATGCTGAAAACCTCAAAAACAATGTTGAAGCTGTTACAGAGGGCGATGTAAAATACTTGCGTCCGTTTATGGCTTTTACAAGTGAAGAGATTCTTGCAGACCGTCTTGTAAAGTTCTGCCTCAAAGAATGGTCAATTGATGAAAAAGAAACCCGTGCTGCAGTAAACGCTGCATGGAATGAGCAGATTAAAGCAAAAAATGATATCAGAGCAGAAGGTCGCAGAGTTCTTGAAGAGATGGAAAAGAACAACGGCTACGGCATAGTTCTTGCAGGCAGACCTTATCATATTGACCCTGAAATTAACCACGGTATCCCTGAGATGATCGCTTCTTACGGATTAACTGTTTTAACAGAAGACAGTGTTCCTGTTGATTTTAATCCTGAAAGACCAATGCGTGTTACAGACCAGTGGGTTTACCATTCAAGGCTTTATACCGCTGCTGAGTTCATCAGCAAGCGTGATGACCTTGAGCTTATTCAGCTTAACTCTTTCGGATGTGGTATTGATGCTGTTACAACAGATCAGGTTTTTGAAATTCTTGATAACAGCAACAAGCTTTACACCGTTCTTAAAATTGACGAGGTAAACAACCTCGGTGCAGCAAGAATCAGACTTCGCAGCCTTATTGCAGCAATGAAGCAAAGGCACGAAAAGAATGTTAAGCCTGATCCTAAGCCACTTAATTATCGCAGAGCTGAGTTCACTCAGAAAATGAAGGACGATAAGTATACTCTCATTGTTCCTCAATTCAGCCCGATTCATCTTGAATTGATTGAACCTGTTCTTAACAGCAATGGTTTTTGTGTGGAAGTTTTGCATAACGATAACCGTCAGGCGATTGATACCGGTTTGAAGTTTGTTAATAATGATGCCTGTTTCCCGTCAATCACCGTAGTTGGTCAGATTATGGAAGCTGTGCTTTCAGGAAGATATGATACTGACAAACTTGCTATTATTATGACACAGACTGGCGGATGCTGCCGAGCAAGTAACTATGTTGGTTTTATCCGTCGTGCTTTGGAAAGTGTTGGGCTTTCACATATTCCCGTAATTTCACTTAATGCAAACGGTATGGAAAAGAACGAAGGCTTCAAAATTCCGCCTCACGTGCTTCCGTTGGCTGTTAAGGCAATTGTTTACGGCGATTTATTTATGCGTTGCCTTTATCGTGTTCGTCCTTATGAGCTTGTTAAGGGCTCTGCAAATGAGTTACATGCAAAGTGGAGAGACATCTGTGTAGATTCACTTGTAGGCAAAAGTAAGAAATATTCATACAAACAGATTTGTGAAGGCATTGTAAGAGATTTTGATAATCTTCCTATACGTGAAGATGTTAAAAAACACCGTGTAGGCGTTGTTGGCGAAATTCTTGTTAAATACATGCCTCTTGCCAACAACCATATTGTTGAGCTTCTTGAAAAAGAGGGTGCAGAGGCTGTTGTTCCTGATTTGATGGATTTCTTCAATTATTATCTTTATAAAAACGATTATAAGCACAAGTATCTTGGTTCAAGAAAAATTGCTTCAGTAATCGCTTTTGCCGGTGTAAGACTTATCAGGTTAATTAAGCGTCCTGCTATCAAAGCCCTTGAAAAGAGCAAACGCTTTGAACCTGCAATGAAGATTGAGAATGTTGCCGAGCTTGCAAAGCCGTTCCTTTCACTTGGTAACCAGTATGGTGAGGGTTGGTTCCTTGCAGGTGAAATGGCAGAGCTTATCAACACAGGCACTCCAAACATTGTTTGTATTCAGCCTTTTGCCTGCCTTCCTAACCATGTTGTTGGTAAAGGTGTAATTAAGGCGATGAAGAATAAGTATCCGCAGGCAAATATCGCTGCGGTTGACTATGACCCGGGTGCATCTGAAGTTAACCAGGTTAACAGAATCAAGCTTCTTCTTTCTGCGGCAGATGAAATGGCAAAAAATATTAAAAACTGAGGAGAGTAAAGGGGGTATATAATGACTTTTGTTGATGTTATTAAAGCACTTTTTTCTAACTATACTTTAATAACCGTTGCATCGGCCTGGTTCTGGGCCCAGTTTGCAAAAGGTGTGCAGGGTGTTATAAGAGAAAAATCACTCAAAGGAATGCGCCATATCGGTGCAAACGGAGGAATGCCCAGTTCACATGCTGCAGGAGTAAGTGCTTTATGTGCGGCAAGTGCTTGCTTATACGGTCTTGACTCTTTCCAGTTCGGTGGAACCTTTCTCTTCGCTATGTTGATTATGAACGACGCTTTTGGTGTTCGCTACGAAGTAGGAAAGCATGCGAAGATCCTTAACCGTATTATGAAAAAGGAAAATATAGAAGCCGAAGAAAAAATCAAAGAAGCAGTTGGCCACACCCCTCTTCAGGTTGTTGTGGGTTCTGCGTTTGGTATTGTAATTGCTCTTTTCCTTTATTTTGTTGTTTACAACTGAATATAATTAAACGCCTCGACTCCGGTCGGGGCGTTTTTGTGTAAATTTGTTATAATTAAGTGAGAGTTATTACGATTTTGTTCGTCTAATAAATGAAAAGCAAAAAAGTGCACGCTTTTTCGGAAAGGAGAGAGTCAATGGATACCGGTGAAAGTAGCTACCGCCGTTACCTTGATGGTGATGACACAGGAATAGTAGAAATAATCAAAGAGTATAAAGACGGTCTGACCTTATACATAAACGGTTATGTAAACAACATTTTTGTTGCAGAAGATTTGATGGAAGAAGTTTTCTTCAAATTATCAATAAAAAAGCCAAGGTTTTTTGGAAAAAGCTCTTTTAAAACATGGCTCTTCACAATCGCTCGCAATGTTTCGCTTGATTGGCTAAGATATAATTCAAGATTTGTTTTTTCTCCGATTGAAGAATGCAGAAATCATTTAGCCGAGGAAATAAATGTTGAAAGAGAATATTTGATTGAAGAACAAAAAATAATACTTCATCAGACAATGAGGAAGTTGAATCCGGAATATTTTCAGGTTTTATATTTAGTTTATTTTGAAAGCTTTTCTAATTCCGAAGCAGCATTGATAATGAAAAAGAATAAGCGTCAGATTGAAAATCTTATTTATAGGGCCAAAAAATCTCTTAAATCAGAGCTGGAAAAGGAGGGCTTTGAATATGAAGAATTATAATGAAGTTGCACATAGTGTTTTATTACGTAGAGATGAATATGACGAGGCACAGAGAGTAAAGAAAAAAAAGATGAATCGCATTTCATCTTTTGTAAGTTGTTTCGCTGTTGTTGCCGTTTTAAGCGTAGGAATTTGGCAAAGTGGTTGGTTTGATTCGGATTTGTTGCCGACTGATAAGCCTTCATCACAGGAAGGTGGTAGTATTGAATCTACGAGCAACCACGCAAAACAGGAAAAACCGACTAACCAAACAACAATTCCATCGACAGAACAATCGACATTATCACAGAGTTCTGAAACATCGCCTGATGGAGGCTCATTTTCAGGTGGTGAGGGGAATTATTTTAATATTCCACTTGTTCCATTTGACAAAGAAATTAAGATTACAGGTGAAACAATAACCGATGCTGAAGCACAGGAATATTTCAGAAAAAACAAAATCAGCATTATGGGCAGTTTAGCATCAAGCGGTGTGTCCTCGGACTCCATAAAAATGTCAGATAAAGGTTATTGTCATGTAAGTTATGATGGTACTATAGGTAAAAGTTTGGAAGTCAGACAAAACTATCGAGATTATCTTATCTATAACGACAATAAACTTGTAGCAATTATAACGCTTTGGAAAGAAAATGGTGAGATATTCAATACCCTTTCTTTCGGTGCAAAGTGGTTTGATAATTATAATACATACCTGCAAGCTCATAAAGGTGAAGAATTGATTTATGTTTATGCGGGGTGGCTTGAAATTATTATTGCACCCGACAACACATATTTTAATCCTATGGGATATGATGTTTCTAAGTATTTGGAAGGTGTTGAAAAACCTTATGATGTGTTTTATCATGAGCTGAATTCTTATATGCCGTAAAAGGAAGGGTCTGCACCCTCCCGAAAACGACCAGAACTTTGCTATTTTTGCCTAAAAAAAGCGGACTGAATTTCAGTCCGCTTTAAAGCTTTATTTAACTTCAACTCTCCAGCCGAATGGGTCGTCAATTTTGCCCCACTGGATGCCTGTTACGGTGTCGTAAATCTTCTGACTTACTTCACCGATAACACCGCCGTTGATTTCCATAACATCGTATTTATAACGAAGTTTACCAACAGGGGAGATAACTGCTGCTGTGCCTGTGCCGAAAACTTCTTCGAGCTTTCCATTTTTCTGAGCTTCAAGAAGCTCGTCAACAGAAATTCTTCTCTCTTCAACTTCCATACCCCAGTGCTTGCAAAGGTTGATTACAGAGTCACGGGTGATACCGGGAAGAATTGAGCCGTTGAGCATAGGAGTAACAATTTTACCGTCGATTTTGAAGAAGATGTTCATTGCACCGACTTCTTCAATATACTTTCTCTCAACACCGTCGAGCCAGAGCACCTGAGAATAACCGTCATCGTGAGCTTTAACCTGAGCTGCAAGGCTTGCAGCATAGTTACCGCCTGTTTTAGCAAAGCCCATACCGCCTTTAACTGCGCGTACATAATCATCTTCAATCCAAATACCAACAGGAGCAAGACCGCTCGCGTAGTAAGCGCCGCTGGGAGAGAGGATAATCATAAACAAATATGTCTTTGACGGTGCAACACCGAGGAAAGCATCAGTTGCGATAATGAAAGGACGAATGTAAAGGGAAGTGCCTTCTTCTTCGGGAATCCAATCTTTATCAACTTCAACAACTGCCTTAACTGCTTGAACAAAATCCTCTTCGGGAAGCTGAGGAATGCAAAGACGGTCGTTAGTTGCGTTTGTTCTCTTAGCGTTCATATCGGGGCGGAAAAGATAATTCTTTCCGTCAACGCCCTTGTAAGCCTTAAGACCTTCAAACATTTCCTGACCGTA
This sequence comes from Clostridia bacterium, assembly GCA_017461625.1. Lineage (GTDB taxonomy): Bacteria > Bacillota > Clostridia > Oscillospirales > Acutalibacteraceae > CAG-488. The sequence goes on along the minus strand of JAFTXJ010000018.1, from coordinate 94,648 downwards.
GTGGAAAACCATAGCGGCAGGTGAGAGTGTGAGGTCGCCGTAGGGTACGATTCTTGCATCGTACCAGCCCTTGCCCTCGGTGTAGTTCATAATGAACATATGGTCAGTGAAAATATGACCGAAGCCGAGAGGCTCACCCTTCTGAGGTTTAGCCTTTGGTGATGAGGTTTTTTCTATTTTGATGTCGAGCATCTTATTTTCCTTCTTTCAAAAACTGAAATTATTTAATATAATCAAGAATTACCTTTGTCATCTCAGTGCATGAAAGCGGCTTTGTGTCGCTTGAGCCGAGAATATCAGCAGTTCTGTAGCCTGCTTCAAGAACATCGTCAACTGCCTTTTCAATGCAAACAGCTTCGTCTTCAAGGTCAAATGAATAACGGAACATCATAGCTGCTGAAAGGATTGTTGCGATGGGGTTAGCCTTGTTCTGACCTGCGATGTCAGGTGCAGAGCCGTGGATAGGCTCATACATACCACACTTTGTATCACCAAGTGATGCAGAAGCAAGCATACCGATTGAGCCTGTGATCTGTGAGCTTTCGTCAGAAAGAATATCGCCAAACATATTTGATGTTACAACAACGTCAAACTGAGATGGGTTCTTAACAAGCTGCATTGCTGCGTTATCAACGAGCATATCAACGCATTCACAGTCAGGATAATCCTTAGCAACTCTGTGAACAACTTCTCTCCAGAGTCTTGAAGATTCAAGAACGTTAGCTTTGTCGATGCTTGTAACAACGTGGCCTCTTTTTCTTGCTGTTTCAAATGCAACGCGTGCGATTCTTTCAACTTCCATCTCGCTGTAGCACTCTGTGTCAAATGCTTCTTCTCCGCCTGCACCCTGTCTGCGGCCTCTTTCACCAAAGTAGATACCGCCTGTAAGCTCACGAATCATAACGATGTCAACGCCGTTGTCAATGATATCGGGGCGGAGGGGGCTTGCACCTTTAAGTGCGGGGTAAATCTTTGCAGGGCGGATGTTGGTGTAAAGTCCGAGAGCGTGACGAACACCGAGAAGAGCCTTTTCGGGGCGAAGGTGACCGGGGAGAGTGTCCCACTTAGGTCCGCCAACAGCACCGAGAAGAACGCTGTCACTTGCCTGGCAAGCTTTAACGGTTTCTTCAGGAAGGGGAATACCTGTTGCATCAATAGCGCAACCGCCTGCAAGGTAAGGTGTGAATGTGAATTTGTGGCCGTATTTAGCGGCAACCTTGTCTAAAACTGCAACGGCACTGTCAACTATTTCAGGGCCGATACCGTCGCCTTTAAGTAAAGCAATATTAAAATCCATTTTAGTCAGATCCTTTTATAATTATTTAATTTTACCTGCTTTGATTGATTCAATAAGACCGCCTGTTGCGATAATTTCCTGAATAAATGCAGGGAACGGCTCAGCCTTGTATTCATCACCTGTGGTGAGGTTGTAGATAACACCTGCGTCCATATCAGCCTTGAGCTTGTCGCCTTCGCTGATAGCGTCAACAGCTTCGGGGCACTCGATGATGGGGAGACCGATGTTGATTGAGTTACGGTAGAAAATTCTTGCAAAGCTCTTTGCGATTACAAGAGAAATACCGCTTGCTTTAATAGCGATGGGAGCGTGCTCACGTGAAGAACCGCAGCCGAAGTTGTAGCCTGCAACCATAATGTCGCCGTCTTCAACACGGTTTACGAATGTTGCATCAAGGTCTTCCATGCAGTGAGCAGCAAGCTCTTTTTTATCAATAGTGTTAAGATAACGGGCAGGAATAATAACGTCAGTGTCAACGTTATCGCCGTATTTAATAACTTTACCTTCAAATAACATTATTACATAACCTCCTCTGGTGAAGAAATCTTACCTGTGATAGCTGATGCAGCAGCAACTGCAGGGCTTGCAAGGTAAACTTCTGATTTGGGGTGACCCATACGGCCAACGAAGTTACGGTTGGTTGTGGCAACTGCTCTTTCACCTTCAGCAAGAATACCCATATGACCGCCGAGGCAGGGTCCGCAGGTAGGTGTTGAAACGATAGCACCTGCTTCGATGAAGATTTTGAGAAGTCCCATTTCCATAGCGTCAAGATAAATCTTGTTAGTTGCGGGGATTACGATTGTGCGAACACCCTTCTTAACCTTTTTGCCTTTGAGGATGTTAGCGGCAACAACAAGGTCTTCGAGTCTGCCGTTTGTGCAGGAGCCGATAACAACCTGGTCAATTTTAACTTCGCCGATCTGGTCAAAGGTGCGTGTGTTTTCGGGAAGGTGGGGGAATGCTACTGTGGGGCGAATTTCTGAAAGGTCGATAACGTAAGTTTCATCATAAACAGCGTCATCGTCAGCTTTATAAATTGTTGGCTCTTTGCCGCCTGCTTCTTTGATGAATTCGATTGTCTTATCGTCAACTTCAAAGATACCGTTCTTACCGCCTGCTTCAATAGCCATATTAGCCATGCAAAGTCTTTCACTAACTGAAAGTGTGTGAACGCCTTCGCCACAGAATTCCATTGATTTGTAAAGTGCACCGTCTACACCAATCATACCGATGATGTGAAGGATAACGTCTTTACCGTAAACGTTTGGCTGAAGCTCGCCTTTAAGCTCAAATTTGATAGCTGAAGGAACCTTGAACCAAGCCTTACCTGTTGCCATACCGCAAGCCATATCAGTTGAACCAACGCCTGTTGAGAAAGCGCCGAGAGCACCATATGTGCAGGTATGAGAGTCTGCGCCGATTACAACGTCGCCTGAAACTACAAGACCTTTTTCGGGGAGGATTGCGTGTTCAACGCCCATATCACCAACGTCGAAGTAGTTTACGATGTCCATATCGCCTGCAAATTCACGGCACATTTTGCACTGTGTTGCAGCTTTGATGTCTTTGTTAGGTGTGAAATGGTCCATTACCATTGCAACCTTATTCTTGTCAAACACTTTGTCAAGACCGAGCTTTTTGTATTCTGATACGGCAACGGGTGTTGTAACGTCGTTGCCCAAAACAAGGTCGATGTCTGCAAGAATGAGCTGACCTGCACTCACTGAGTCAAGACCTGCGTGAGCAGCGAGGATTTTTTGTGTCATTGTCATTCCCATTATTCATTCTCCTTTTTGGATAATTTGTATTCAAAAGAGTCCACCAGAGCCCTGAAGCTCGCCTTAATAATATCGCTGGAAACTCCGATGGTGGTAAATACCGAATTTGAGTCAGCAGAGTCAATCATAACTCTGGTTTTTGAGTCGGTTGTGAGACCTGACTCAATAACACGAACCTTATAGTCCATAAGGTGCATATCACTGATTTCGGGATAGAAACAGGAGAGAGCATCTCTCATTGCCTTATCCAATGCGTTAACGGGACCGTTACCTGATGCACAGGACATTGTGATCTTGCCGTCAACTTCAATTTTAATCATAGCGTTTGACTGTTGTTCGCCGTCGGGTGCGGGGAAGTCGTCAAGCACTTTATACATAATAACATTAAAATGAGGTCTGTAAAGGCCCAACTGCTTTTTTACAAACAAGTCAAAGCTTGCTTCGGCAGCCTCGTAGTGGTAGCCTGCGTTTTCTCTCTTTTTTAGCTCCTCGGTGATAATGCCTGTTTCGGGTGATTTTTTATCAAGCTCAGGGGCAAATTTCTGAATCTTAGGCAAAACAGTGCCTCTGCCTGCAACCTCGCTCATAAGGAACTTTCTTTCATTACCAACCGATTCGGGAGGAACATGTTCAAAAGAGCGTGAACATTTCTGCACGCCGTCAATATGCATTCCTGCCTTGTGACCGAAGGCACTTTTACCCACATATGGGTGATTGTGATTAAGGCGGACATTTGAAATCTCTGCAATCTTGCGGGCGGTGAGGCGAAGCTGAGTGAGGTCAACACTCACATCATAACCGCACTTTAAAGCAAGGTTTGCGATGATTGTGCTGAGGTCTGCATTACCGCATCTTTCACCGTAGCCTACGAATGTTCCCTGAACCTGAACGGCACCGCTTTTAACTGCTGACATTGAGTTGGCAACAGCACAGCCTGTATCGTTGTGGCAATGGATACCCACTCTTACATTCGGGAAAGCTTTCGTAACATCTGATGTGATTTGTGAAATTTCATCAGGGAGGCAACCACCGTTTGTGTCACAAAGGGCAAGCACATCCGCACCGCCTTCAACTGCACAACTAAGCACTTCAAGAGCATAAGACGGATTATTTTTATAACCGTCGTAGAAATGTTCGGCATCAAATATAACCTCTTTTCCTTGCTCCTTAAGGTATGCAAGGGTGTCTTTTACAATTTTTTTGTTGTCTTCCAAAGAAATATGAAGAATTTCGGTAACATGCAAATCCCATGTTTTGCCGAATATGGCAACCGCAGGTGTGTTTGCTGAAAGAAGAGCAATGATGTTTGCATCCTCACAAACGGGCTTACCTGCTCTGGCTGTACTGCCGAAAGCACAAAGCTTTGCATTTTTGAATTCAACGTGCTTCAGCTCTTCAAAAAAGCGAAGCTCTTTGGGATTTGAACCGGGGTTGCCGGCTTCAATGTATGTAACACCGAATTCATCAAGAATTGTTGCGATTTTAAGTTTGTCCTGAACGGAAAAAGAGATTCCCTCACCCTGTGAGCCGTCACGGAGCGTGGAGTCGAAAATCTCGATTTTCTTGAAATCGGACATATATTCAGCTCCTTTCTTACAGGGTTTATCTCAGAACTCAAAAAATAAATTCTCAGATAAACCCTGCACACCCTGTCTGCCGTTGGGCAGACAGGGCGAAAATAGGAATAATTATGCTTTGAAGTTCATCTTCTCACGAAGCTCTTTACCAACAGATTCAACAGGATGCTCTGATTCAAGTCTTCTGCGTGAGTTGAAGTATGCACGATGTGACTGGTTCTCAAGGATCCAGTTGCGTGCGAAAGCACCTGTCTGAATTTCTTCAAGAACTTTCTTCATTTCTTTCTTAGTTTCTTCTGTGATGATACGTGGTCCGATTGTGTAATCACCGTATTCAGCAGTGTCAGAAATTGAATAACGCATGAATGAGAAGCCTTTTTCAAAGATAAGGTCAACGATGAGCTTCATCTCATGGATACACTCGAAGTAAGCGTTTTCGGGCTTGTAGCCTGCTTCAACAAGTGTTTCAAAACCTGCCTTCATAAGAGCTGTTACACCACCGCAAAGAACAGCCTGCTCACCGAAGAGGTCTGTTTCTGTTTCTTCACGGAATGTTGTTTCAAGAACGCCGCCTCTTGCACCGCCGATACCCATAGCATAAGCAAGAGCAATGTCTTTAGCGTTGCCTGTAGCATCCTGCTCAACAGCGATAAGGCAAGGAACGCCCTGGCCCTTGGTGTACTGGCTTCTAACTGTGTGGCCGGGGCCTTTGGGAGCGATCATGATAACGTTAACTGATTCAGGAACGATGATCTGCTTGTAGTGAATGTTAAAGCCGTGAGCAAAAGCAAGAGTCATGCCGTCTTCAAGATTGGGAGCAATGTCGTTTTTGTACATAGCTGCCTGTTTCTCGTCGTTGATGAGGATCATAACGAGGTCAGCTTTTTTAACTGCGTCTGCTGTGTTAAGAACTTCGAAACCGTCAGCCTTTGCTACTGCTGCTGACTTTGAACCTTCATAAAGACCGATAACAACGTTAACGCCGCTGTCTCTGAGGTTCTGAGCGTGTGCGTGACCCTGGCTGCCGTAGCCAACAACTGCAACTGTTTTGCCGTCGAGAAGTGAGAGGTCACAATCTTTTTCATAGAACATGTTTGCCATTTTGAATTACTCCTTTGAATAATAATTTATTTGTTTATTTTTTAAGGGTTGTGCTGCCACGGTCAATTGCTACAAGACCGGTGCGGCACATCTCTACTATACCGTAGGGTTTGAGAAGCTCAACAAACGAATCGAGCTTGTTGCTTTCACCTGTTTTTTCAAAGCAGATGGTTTCAGCTGAAAGGTCAACAACCTTTGCACCGAAGGTGTTAGCAACAGTGAGCACCTCAAGTCGGTCGGCAGGATTTGCCTTAACCTTAACGATTGCAAGCTCACGGTTGATTGCTATTGAGGTTTCAATTTCTTTAATTTCTTTAACATCAAAGAGCTTACCAAGCTGCTTTAACATCTGGTCACGTTCATATTCCGAGCCTGTCATTGTAACAGTCATTCTTGAAAGGTCGGGGTTTTCTGTAACACCAACTGTAAGGCTGTCAATGTTAAAGCCTCGGCGGGAGAACATACCTGAAATTCTTGTTAAAACACCTGACTGGTTAGAAACCAACATACCGATAACAAATCTTTTCATTTCATAACCCCCTTATCTGAATCGCATAAGCAGACTGTCAATGGACTTTCCGGGAGGAATCATAGGAAGAACCATTTCGTCTTTGTCGATTATACATTCAACAACGCAGGGGCTCTTTGAAGCAAAAGCTTCTTTAAGAGCTTCGTTGAGGGAATCTTTGTCATCAGCTCTGAAGCCTTTTGCTCCGAAAGCTTCTGCAAGCTTAACGAAATCTGTTTTACGGTTGAGGGTGGTCTGTGAATAACGCTCACCGTAGAACATAGTCTGCCACTGGCGAACATTGCCGAGAACACCGTTGTTGAAAAGAACAACAACTAACGGAAGATTTTGTGACACTGCTGTGGCAAGCTCATTAAGATTCATACCGAAGCTGCCGTCACCTGTGTAAAGGATGCTTGTTTTGCCTGTTGCAACAGCCGCACCGATTGCGGCACCCATACCAAATCCCATTGTACCAAGACCGCCACTTGTGATGAAGGTTTTTGAATGGTGAACCTTGTTCCTCTGTGAAGTCCAGAGCTGGTGCTGACCAACGTCAGTGCTTACGGGTGAATATTCATCCTTGATTGCATTAACTGCATCAATAATATCATAAGGTGTAAGCTTGTTAGGGCTTATGTAAGTGTTTTCTTCTTCGTATTTTCTGAATTCGTCAATCTTTGCCATCCATTCAGGCTTTTTGCTTTCAGAGGTTTTCTCGTTAATTGCAGCGAGAACTTCTTTAAGGTCGCCTGTGATGCCGAGATTTACTGAAATATTTTTGCTGATTTCGGCAGGGTCAATGTCAATATGAATGATTTTTTTATCAAGAGAGAACTTTTTCTTATCGCCTGTGGCTCTGTCACTGAAGCGTACACCCATAGCAATAATCAAATCTGACTCATACATTGCTGCTGTTGAAGCGTAATGACCGTGCATGCCGCACATACCTAAACCGTTTTTGAATGAAGCGGGAATTGAGGCAAGACCCATCATACTTGTGCCGATAGGGGCATCAATCTTTTCTGAAAAAGCCATAATGTCATGGCAGCATCTTTCTTTAGCTGCACCACCACCGCAATAGATAAATGGGCGTTTGCTCTGAGCAATCATTTCAACAGCTTTATCAATAAGCTCCTCATCATAAGGAGGGTTGTCAAAAAGAGCAACCTTTTCTTTGTTTTCAAAATCTGTGGATGCTAACTGAACATCTTTGGGAATATCAATAAGTACGGGACCCGGTCTGCCTGACTGTGCAATCTGCATTGCTTCGCGGATTGTGTCAGCGAGCTTGGTAACATCTTTAACCTGATAGCTGTGCTTGACAATGGGGTAGGTCACACCTACGATGTCAACCTCCTGAAATCCGTCACTGCCTAAAACTGCAGTACCAACATTACCTGTGATGGCAAGCAAAGGGGTTGAGTCAAGATTGGCATCTGCAATACCGGTAACAAGGTTGGTGGCACCGGGGCCTGATGTGGCAAGAACAACACCTAATCTGCCCGAAGCCCTTGCATAACCTTCAGCGGCGTGAGCAGCACCTTGCTCGTGAGCAGAAATGACGTGATTGATTCTGTCAGCGTTTTTATAAAGCTCATCATAAATATCAAGAACAGAGCCGCCGGGGTAACCGAAAATGGTATCAACACCTTGCTCAATAAGGGTTTCAATAAGAATCTGAGCACCAGTTAATTTCATAGCGTTTCCTTTCTGTGGAGAGTTGCGTTTCGTAAATAAAAGCCTATGGCTTAAAGATTAAACCATAGGCTTCGAGTATGTATAATAAAAACCCTTGGTATTATTCCGTGGGGCTTTAATTAAACTGCTTTCTGACACCTTGGGGCATAATCTTTTGCGTTATCAATTAGGGTCACGACCACGAGATTGATAACGTTAATAATTATTATTCCCAATTGTGATGCGAATGAAAACATTTTAATTCCTCACAACTCCATATTAATTGCAGATATTATAACACACTTTTTTGCAAAAACAAGGGTTAAAACTCTTTTTCTACAATTTGGTCAATATAAGATGTATAAAAAAATCAACTTTGTATATTTTAACGATAAAAAACAACGAAAAAAGGGCTTGAAATAAAGAAATTTAGTGCATATTGCCACTTTGATTTAAAAAAACATTTTGCCCTTTTAAGGTCGTTGACAGATTATTAGTTAAAAGTTATAATAAGTATATAAAATACAATGGGGTGTTATCGAATGAAAAAGCAATGTGCAGGGTGTTATAAAAGGTTTGAAGTGGTCAGGGATACATCAATTCCCGTCACTCCTGACCTGCGTGCTCCAATGGAACATATCCATTGTCCGTGGTGCGGATGTGAAAACGGTGTTGTTGAAGCAGGTTCGCTTATCAGCACAAAGCGTTGCATAGCAGAAAGCGAGTTTTAAAATGGAAAGATTTGTTGTTGAATTTATTGAAAACGGCATTGCAAAATGTGAAACGCAGAACAAAAGCTTTAAGGAAATTGAAATATCACTGTTGCCTCAGGGCGTAAAAAGTGGAGATATACTTGCCTTTGACAATGAAAAATATATGATTCTGAATGAAGAAACAGATGTTGAAAAGCAGAAAATGCTTGATCTGCAATCTCGCTTATTTGGAAAGAAAAAATAGAAAATTAAGACTTTGATTACAAAAAGTTCATATTAAACCATCATACTTTATCACATCGGAGATGTTAATTATGTGTCAGTCGCTTATTGATTTTTATAAAAATAAAAAAGTTCTTATTATGGGATTTGGTCGTGAGGGAATTTCAACCTATAACTATATTCGCAAATACCTGCCCGAAAAGCAGTTGGGTATTGCTGATATGAAAGAAATAAACCTTGATGACCTGAACGTAACCCTTCACACAGGCGAAAACTATATGGAAGCAATGAAGGATTATGATATCGTTATGAAAACCCCCGGTATTTCGGTGAGAGATGTTGAAATCCCCGAGGGCGTTACAATAACCTGTCAGACGGATTTGTTTTTGAAATATGCCCCTTGTATGAAAATCGGTATCACAGGCACAAAGGGAAAAACCACAACCTCAACACTGATTTATGAAGTGATTGCTGCTTCTGGTAAAGATACCTGCCTTATCGGCAACATCGGTGTACCTGTTTTTGATGTTATTGATGCAAGTGAAGGCAAGATTGCAGTGATTGAAATGTCATCGCATCAGCTTGAGTTCACACGCACTTCTCCTCATATTGCTGTGCTTACAAACGTTTACCCCGAGCATCTTGACCATTACAACGGCTTTGAGGGCTATGTGGGTGCAAAGCTTAATATAATGAATCACCAAAGTGAAGACGATTATCTCGTTTATAACCCTGATCAGGATTTGACCGGAGTGGTTGATTTTAGCGTGACAATGGGTCAAAAAATCGCTGTAAGTGCGGTACAGAGTGATGAATTTTTGCAAAGTCTTACAACACTTAACGGCAGACTTTTAGGTGTTCATACTCATCAGGATATTTTCTTTGCCGCCAAGGTTGCAGAAATTCTCGGCATCAGCAAGGATGCAGTTAAAAAGGGTGTTGAAAATTTTAAGGGAATACCTCATCGCCTGGAGCCTGTTGGTGAGTTTAAGGGCGTTAAATTTTTTAACGACAGTATTGCAACAATCCCTCATGCAGTTGAGTGCGGAGTTGAGGCGATTGGTGACGTTGACACTCTGATTTTTGGCGGACTTGACAGAGGTATCGACTATGATGAATTTGAAAAATATCTGATTTCCTGCCCTGTGTCAAATCTTATCGGTATGCCCGAAACAGGCCACAGTATTATTGACAGGCTTACTGAAGCAGGTTGCAAAAAGACAATGGTCAAGGCAACGGATATGGAACACGCTGTGGGGTCAGCATTTGAGTTGACTGCAAAGGGAAAGAGCTGCTTGCTTTCTCCTGCGGCATCAAGCTACAATGTGTATAAAAATTTTGAATACAAAGGTAATCACTACAAAGAAGTGATTAAAAAGTTAGGTGAATGAATTGAATAATCTCAAATTTAAGTTTATGGAGTTTATGAGGGGGAGAAACGGCTCTGACGATTTATATTTTGCGATGGTTATTTTCAGTCTGATTCTTGAGGTTGCGGATTGGTTTATAAATTCAAGAATTTATTCAGTTTTTACATTGGTGTTTTTTGTGCTTACAATGTACAGATTCTTTTCAAAAAATCTGTATCAGAGGCAAAAAGAAAATGCAAAGTTTTTGCAGATAATTTCCAAAATAAAGAGCAAAGATTTCAGCCGAAATCCTTATGATATTACTCCTAAAAAGCCGTCAAATTTCAAAAAGAAAATTGATGCTTTAAAGATGAGATTCAGAGACAGAAAAACTCACGTTTTTAAAAAATGCCCTAACTGTCAGGCAACAATCAGATTGCCTAAACGCAAGGGTGAACATACGGTTTGTTGCCCAAGATGTTCCACAGATTTTAAAGTAAAAATCAGATGAGGGATTTATTATGAAGCTTGAAGAAACAACGGTAAAAAAGAATTATATATATGAGGGTAGAATTATTAACCTTCGCCGTGACGATGCACTTTTGCCAAACGGAAAACCTTGTATCAGAGAGGTTGTTGAGCATCCCGGCGGAGTATGTATAGCCGCACTGACTGATAACAACGAGCTTGTTTTTGTGCGTCAGTTCAGATATCCTTATATGGATGTTTTGCTTGAACTCCCTGCTGGTAAGCTTGAAAGAGGGGAAGACCCCCTTGAAACAGGTAAACGGGAGTTGATGGAAGAGGTTGGTTGCACTGCCCGGGAATATATAGATTTGGGCAAGTTTTATCCCACTTGCGGATATGTGGATGAAATAATTTATCTCTACCTTGCAAAAGGGCTTAGCTTTGGTGAGCAGGATCTTGATGAGGATGAGTTTTTGAATGTTGAAAAAATTCCTCTTGAAAAAGCTGTTGAGATGGTTATGAATAATGAGATTCCTGACGGAAAAACTCAGGCGGCAATATTGAAAACTTTTTTGAGGATGAACAAATGAAAGATATAATTTTAGCCTCTGCCTCTCCAAGACGCAGAGAGCTTTTGCAATTGGCAGGTGTTAACTTTACGGTGGATGTTGCTGATGCCGATGAAACGCTTGAAAACGGTATTTCTCCCGATGAAGCGGTGAAAAAATTGGCTCAGATTAAAGCTAAAGCTGTTTTTGCAAAGCACCCTGACAGTATAGTTATCGGTGCTGATACGGTGGTTGCCATTGACGGCAAGATTCTCGGAAAACCTAAAAATTATAACGAAGCTAACGAAATGTTGAATATGCTTTCGGGTAAAAAGCATTATGTTTTTACCGGTGTGTGCATTATGACAAATGAAAAAGCGACAGTTTTGTGCCAAAAAACTGCCGTTGAATTTTATTCGCTTTCACAAAACGAAATTGATGAATACATTTCTTCGGGTGACTGCTTTGATAAAGCAGGGGGTTACGGAATTCAGACCAACGGCTGTGTGCTTGTTAAAGGAATTGAGGGTGACTATTTTAACGTGGTCGGTCTGCCTGTTGCGGAAACAGTGAGAGCGTTAAAGGAGATTCAGCATGGATAATATAGATAAATTGATTGAATTTTCTGCAGAAATTGACAAGATGAAATCTGTGTATCGCAGAACACTTGTTATTGACAAAAGCAGAACAGAAACTGATGCGGAGCATTCGTGGCATCTTGCTATGATGGTGATTCTTTTTAAAGACTATGCAAAGCCCGAGGTCAACATAGACCGTTGCGTTAAAATGGCACTCGTTCATGACCTTGTGGAAATTTATGCGGGTGACACTTTTGCATATGATGCCAGAGGTTATGAGGATAAAGCTCAGCGTGAGCTTGACGCTGCAGAAAAGCTTTTTGCTCAATTGCCTGACGGACAAGGTGAGGAGTATAAAGCTTTATGGCTTGAGTTTGACGAAGAAAAAACTGCCGATGCTTTATATACCTGTGCCCTTGATAGATTGCAGCCACTGATTAATAATTACAAAACACAAGGTCACACATGGGTTGAGGGAGTGACTTATGATATGGTTGAAAAACGAATGCTTAAAATAAAAGCAGCTATGCCCGAAGTGTGGCCAAAGGTTAAAGCGATGCTTGATGACAGTGTGAAAAATGGTTGGTTAAAAATATAAAAAGTGCAAAAAAATGCCGGTTCTTACGAACCGGCTGTTTTTGTTAAGTAGGATTAGCCACCGATGATCATGCCAACGAGAGCTGCGATACCATCAGTGATGAAACTGAGGTCAACAACGTCATGCTCGCCGGGAACGAACCAATCTTCAGGAGCGAGTTCGCCCTTAAGAAGGTTGATACCGATCATAAGTACGTCGAGGATAGCTGAACCAATACCTTTAAGCTGCTCTGTGAAAGCTTCTTCCCATGTGGGCTGGTAAGGCATAGCGTTGATTACTGTGTTTGTTTCAGTCATAATACCGTTGATGTAAACGGGGTTTTCGATTTCTTCAGCCATCATTTCGCCTGCTGTGATTGCAGCTGCTTCTTCATCAGTAACGATGATGCTGGGAGCTGCAGCATAGTCGCCTGCATAGCCGATGATGTCGATAGGTGTTTCAGCAACATAGTCAACAACAACCCAGTCAGTTGAAACAGATGTTGTGATTGTGAAGAGGTTGAAGTCTGTGCCGAGAAGCTCAACGGGCATCATGATTGATGCAACTGCTGTAGCTGACTCTGCTTCAACGTATGAGTTATACATTGAGTTCTCATTTACGATGAATGAGCAACCTGCATCCTTAGCTTCCTGAGTGAGGTCAGCACCTGTGATTGTGTTGTAGTTAACGTCGCCGATGATGCCAAAGAATGTTACGATTGCATAACCGTCTGTGGGATAACCGTCTGTTTCAAGAGGGCTACCAGCGTAACGGAATGTGAGTGTAACTTCGTCGCCGGGGTTTGCTAAGTATTCAGCGTCTGCTGGTCCGAGATAAATCTGACCGGGAGCAACTTCAACGTAAGCAAATGCGGCTGTTCCCATAGCTAATGTCATAACAAGAGCGAGAACTACTGCTAAAAACTTTTTCATTGCTAATTTCTCCTTTTGCACTTTGTGCGAATAATTTGCAAAGTTTGCACTTTGTTATAGTAATACTAACACAACAATAACGATTTAAAATTCTAAAAAAGAAAAATAAACTCTTTTTGGATAAAATTTACACGGTTGATTTTGTTAACTATGACAATAGAATAGTACGTATTCTGACCAAAATACACAACAGATTGTGTTTGAGGATTAATTGCAAATTGCTTGCATAACTTTGTTTGCAACGTTTCCTGCTGCTGAAAGGCCGGAACCTCCGTTTTCTACAACAGCAACAATTGCATAGGGTGTGGAGCTGTTTTGAGAAAAGCCCACAAACCATGAGTGCGGTTCACCGTCGTCAATTTGTGCAGTACCTGTTTTTCCGCACATTTCAAGTCCGGGGAACTTTTTATCACCGTAATAGTTCTTCACATTTGAGCGAAGAAGCGTTTTAAGCTTATTTGCAACATCGGAGGTAAGAGTTATTTCTTCACTTGTTTGCGGTTGCGTAATATCACGAATAAGCTTGGGGCTTTGAATATAATCAACAACATAAGGCTCAACGGTAACACCTGAATTTGCGATACAACCCATTACCATCATCATTTGATAGGGGTTAGCAAGTGTGATGTACTGACCTATGCCTGCCCAGCCGAGGTCAACCTTGGTTGCCTTACTCACATCAAAAATTGATGTTTCAGGCGAAGCGATTCCGTCAACGGTGACGTCAGTATTAAATCCCAACTCCTGAGCTGTGAGAGTAAGCTTTTCTGAGCCTAATTCGATTGCAATCTGAGCAAATGCACTGTTGCAGGATTTGTTCAGTGCTTCTTCAAAATTAACTGTGCCATGAGTGCTGTTGCATATAACAGTGCCGTCACCCGTGTCATATTTGCCGGTGCATTTGAATTCACGCTGATAAATGTCAGGGATGTTTTCGATTGCACTTGCAGCGGTAATTACCTTAAAGGTTGAACCCGGAGTGTAAAGACCCGATAAAACTCGGTTGAGATAAACTCCTTCATATTTTTCGTTGGTATCAATATCGGAAGGCTTATTTTTAGGGTCGTAAGTTGGTGCTGAAACCATGCAGATGATTTTACCAGTTTTGTAGTTATAAACACCTACGGCACCTTTTCGTCCGTTGAGGGCTTTATATGCAACCTCGCACACATCAGAATCAATGGTAAGGTGAATATCATTTCCTTTGCCGTATTGCACGATTGAAGAAATACCATTTATAAAATCATAGCCTGTTAGGGTATGACGATATGTGTATTGAACACCTGTGGCAATAAAACCGTTAAGGTCACCGATAGTGTGAAGGGTAGCTTTTCTGACAGAAGAGCTTTCATTATATCTTCTGTTGCCGTCAACAGTTTGTGCAAGAATTTCACCGTTGCAGTCATAAATTGACCCTGCGGCAGAAATACTTCCGTCAGAATAAAGATGGCGGTTGGCTTTGTTGGTTGCCCAGTCTGAACCGTTCATTATAAATGTATATATTAAAATGGTAAAACCTACAAAGAACGCAATTAAAACAGCAAAAAGCACATAAGCTCGTTTTGTGGTGTTTTTCATCTTGCCGGTCGCCTCCTTCTTTTGCTTACAGGTATATCATCGGGATAAAGAGGATGATCGGGTAAAATTGTTTCTGAAAGGCGAGGGTAAGTATGAATGTCCGCCGATTTGATAAAAGCCAATAAGCCCCATGAGCAAAGCATACTTGTTCCTCCTCGGCTGATAAACGGAAGAGTAACACCGGTGAAGGGAAGAAGATCTGTTACACCGAAGATGTTCAGCGACATCTGAAAAAGCAACATTCCCGATGCGGCACAGGCTGCTATGGCATAAAATGCAGAGCGTGTATCTCTTGCTGTTTTAACAGCATAGATTACCAGAAGAGCAAATATAAGCATGATCGCGAGGGCAAGAATAAATCCCCACTCTTCACAAATCATACCAAAAACAAGGTCGGTGGTTGAGGCAAATGTTCCTTTGAGCTTACCTTTACCAATGCCAAGACCAAAAAGTCCGCCACTTGCTGAATAAATCAAAGTTCTTGTCTGCTGCATGCCTTTGCCGTACATATCATCCCATATATGGCGATATGTTGCAAAGCGTGCGGCAACGGTTGATTTGAAATAGATTATCATTATTGCACCGAGCACTGCCCCTGCACAAATAAGGGCAATTGTTCGGAAATCGCCCGAACGCATAAATGCTATAATAATAAAAGTGAAAAAGAAGATAAGTGCTGTTCCGAAGTCACGCATAAGAAAGAGAAATCCTACGCAGACGACAGCGAAAATGATGTATTTGGTGATGCTTCGTGTACGCTGAAGCTTGTCCAAAGATGCGGCTCCGACAAAAACGAAAGCCAGTTTAACTATTTCTGACGGTTGAACTGAAATGCCTGCGATTTCAATCCAGTTAAGAGTGCCGTTTGTCGTTTCTGCCAAAACAATGTTAAGGGCAAGCAAACCGATTGCGAGTATGCCGACGGGTGTTCTGAGCTTCATCACAATATCAGAGCGTCGCAACACTGCTACCATAACTATGAAAACGAGCAAGCCCAACAAGATTGCAACTGCTTGTTTTATTGCATAGCCCGAATCCACGCTTGCACAAACTGTCAGACCTATACCCGATAGAAAAAAGCCGATAACTTCAAGTTCGGTGTGTTTCTGATTAAAAAAGGCGGTTGCTACAAAAAAGTATGCAAACTCAATAAACACATATCCCAATAAAACCGCTGCCAGTAAAAAATCAAACTCGTCTTTCTGAAATAAGACGGTAAAAGCGGTTATTATCTGAAACAATCCGACTAACAGCATAACAGGGAACCAATGAAAAACACGTTGCTTTTCCTGAGCCATTGCAACACCTCCTTCAGTGTTTTATGTTATTATATCATTTTTTAAGTGAATGTCAAAGCGGGTTTGCAGTTTGTAATATAATTGTATAGACGTATAGTGGCATATTTGGTGTGTTGCATTTGCACAATATACAATTTGTGGAATTTAACAAAAAAATAAATTAATTTTGTAAATTTTTCTTGACAAGAAGGGGGATTAATGTTAAAATACTCGTACCTCTTAAAGAGGGTTCTTTTTTTGTGCCCTGATTCAAAAGCTTACAGGGTAGAGCTTTTGGTAAGAGGGAGGCTAAAATTCCGGGTAAAACCCGGTTAAACGGAGGTGCCGATATGAGAGTAAAAGTTACCCTTGCGTGTACAGAGTGCAAACAGCGCAACTATGACACAATGAAAAACAAGAAGAACACACCGGACAGGTTGGAGATGAACAAGTATTGCAGATTCTGCAAGAAGCACACTCTCCACAGAGAAACAAAGTAAGCGGAGGTTACATTTATGGCTAAACATGAAAAGTCCGAAGCTGCTGAAAAGATTGAAAAGGCCGTTAAAGAAAAGAAGGCCGGTGCTCCTAAAGTTAAAAAGGGCAATCCCTTTAAACGTGCGGGCAAAGCTATTGTAAAATTCTGCAAAGATTTCAAAGGTGAAATCAAGAAGATTACATGGCCCGGTGCTAAGATGGTTCTTAAGAGCACAGTTGTTGTTCTCGTTTCAATCGTTGTTATCGGTTTAATTGTTTTCGCAGTTGACCTTGGTCTTTCCAAGGGTGTTAGCGGAATTGAAAGTCTTGCTGAAAATTACAAGACAAGCCAGACTGCTGATGAAGAAGCAAGCGAAAGCACTGAATCAGAATCAACTGAAACAGAGCCAACAGAAGCAAGTGCTGAATAATCTTGTTAAAATTGGCTGATTTCGGAGGAAAAGCAATGTCTAATAACTCCAGATGGTATGTAGTTCATACCTACAGCGGCTATGAAAACAAAGTAGCCGGCAACATTGAAAAAGTCGTTGAAAACCGCGGTATGCAGGACCTTATTCTTGAGGTTAAGATCCCAACCGAAACTGTTGTTGAGGTTAAGGAAGATAAAACAAGAGAGGTTGAGCGCAAGCTCTTCCCCGGCTATGTTATGGTTAAAATGGCCGTTGATTTTGACGACAATGACCTTCCTGTTATCAGTGATGAAGCTTGGCTTGTTGTAAGAAACACCAGAGGTGTTACAGGCTTTGTAGGCCCTGAAAGCAAGCCCACCCCCCTCACAGAGGAGGAAGTTTATCGCTTGGGCGTTGAAAAACGCACAGTTGAGGTCAACTACGCTGTCGGAGATACCGTTAATATTATTGACGAAATCTTTGACGGATTCACAGGCAGAGTTGAAGCTATTGACGCAGAGAACAATATGGTTCGTGTTACGGTTTCTGCTCTTTTCGGCAAAGAGACCATGGTTGAACTTGAGCTTGACCAGGTTGAACCCATTGCCGACTAATTTACACTGATAATTAACGGTCAGCCGTTTAATTATATGCGTATTTTTACGCATGGAGCTTCGGCTCCCTGTGGGAGGAACATAAATTTTTTCAGATGTTCCGCCATAACCACATATTTTTGGAGGTGCAAGAAATGGCTCAGAAGGTTGTAGGCTTTATTAAGCTTCAGATCCCCGCCGGCAAAGCAACCCCGGCTCCACCTGTTGGTCCTGCATTAGGTCAGCACGGTGTAAACATCATGGCGTTCACAAAGGAATTCAATGAGCGCACAAAGAACGATGCAGGTCTTATCATTCCTGTTGTTATCACAGTTTATGCAGACCGCACATTCACTTTTGTAACCAAGACTCCACCCGCAGCAGTTCTTATTAAAAAGGCTTGCGGTATTGAGAGCGGTTCAGGTGTTCCTAACAAAACAAAGGTTGCAACTATTACCGGTGAGCAGATTAGAAAAATCGCAGAACAGAAGATGCCCGACCTCAACGCTTCAAGCGTTGAAACAGCTATGAGCATGATCGCAGGAACAGCTCGCAGCATGGGTGTAACTGTAGTGGACTAATGCTCCCTGGTGGGAGGAAAAATCCGATTAACCACTTATTTGGGAGGTAAATTAAGAAATGAAACACGGCAAGAAGTATGTTGAAAGCTCAAAGCTTGTTGACAGAACAAAGCTTTATGAGCCTGCAGAAGCTCTTGAAACTGTTGTTAAAACCGCTTCTGCAAAATTTGATGAAACAGTAGAAATCCACGTACGTTTGGGTGTTGACTCTCGTCACGCTGACCAGCAGGTTAGAGGCGCAGTAGTTCTTCCTAACGGTACCGGTAAAAAGGTTAGAGTTGCAGTTTTCGCAAAAGGCGATGCTGCTGAAGCTGCAGTTGCTGCAGGCGCTGAAGTTGTTGGCGCTGAAGATCTTGTAGCTAAAATCCAGGGCGAAGGCTTCCTTGATTTCGACGTTGCTATCGCAGCACCGAACATGATGGGTCTTGTTGGTCGTCTTGGTAAAGTGCTCGGACCTCGTGGTCTTATGCCCAGCCCTAAAGCAGGCACAGTAACACCTGATGTTGCTAAAGCTGTTGAAGAGGCTAAAGCAGGTAAGATCGAATATCGTCTTGATAAGACAAACATCATCCATTGCCCAATCGGCAAGGTATCATTCGGCGCAGAGAAGCTCGCTGAGAACTATAACACCCTTATCACAGCTATCGAAAAGGCTAAGCCCGCAGCTGCAAAGGGTCAGTACATCCGTTCTTGCGTTCTCGCAACAACAATGGGCCCCGGTGTTCGTATTAACCCCGCTAAGGCCAGTGCAGTTTCTGCTGAATAATTAAAAATACTTGACACGAAGCAATTCGTGTGGTATTATAACTAAGCTGTTCTTTTTACTTAAGACAGCAGGTGCTTAATGCATAATGGGTAAACCCCACCTGCCGAGGTTAGGAACATACAGAATAATTTTGTATGTATATCCCTGCCTACGGTTTCGTGGGCAGGGATTTTCTCGCATATGCACCACTTACTTAAAGTATGGAGAGGTGAAACAAAAAATGCCAAGCGCAAGCGTATTGGAACAGAAGAAGCAGGTTGTTGCTCAACTTTCTGAAAGACTCAGCAAGTCAATCGCAGGTGTTGTTGTTGAATACAAGGGTATCACTGTTGCAGACGACACAGCAATGCGTAAGGAGCTCAGAGAAGCAGGTGTTGAATACACTGTTGTTAAAAATACTCTTCTCGGTCTCGCTATTAAAGACACAAGCCTTGAAAGCATGAGTGCTTCACTTGAAGGCACAACCGCTATTGCAACCAGCAACGATGACTACGTAGCAGCTGCTCGTGTACTTAACAAGTACGCTGAGAAGATTGAATCATTCAACCTTAAAACAGGCTACATTGACGGTGAAGTTATCAGCGATGATAAGCTCAAAGAGCTTGCAACACTTCCCTCAAGAGAAACATTGCTTTCTATGGTTGCAAATGTATTCAGCGCACCTATCGCATCTTTCGCACGTGCGGTTCAGGCTATTGCTGACAAAAATTCAGACGGAGCAGAGGCTCCTGCAGAAGCTTAATTTAAGCTCACATTAAAAATTAATTTTTAAATTTATAGGAGGATGACTAAAATGGCATCAGAAAAGATTACAGCAATCGTTGAAGAGTTAAAGACTCTCTCAGTTCTTGAGCTTTCAGAGCTCGTTAAAGCAGTAGAAGAAGAATTCGGCGTATCAGCTGCAGCAGCAGTTGTAGCAGCAGGCCCCGCAGCAGGCGGCGCAGCAGCAGCTGAAGAAAAGACAGAATTTGACGTTGTTCTTGCAGACGCAGGCGCACAGAAAATTAAGGTTGTTAAGGCTGTTAAAGACATCACAGGTCTTGGTCTTGCAGAAGCAAAAGCTCTCGTTGACGGCGCTCCTAAGGCTGTTAAAGAAGGCGCTTCTAAAGAAGAAGCTGAAGAAATCAAAGCTAAACTTGAAGAAGTTGGCGCAAAAGTTGAACTTAAATAAGTTTGATTGTAAAAATGAGACCGTAGTCATTGTGACTACGGTCTTTTTGTTTTATTTTGTTTTAATCACCGGAATCCAAATTTCGCTTTTGTAGCAAGGAGAACTCATGTTACCAGCTGTATAGGCTTCAATATCCATTTCATATGTTGGTTGATAAGCAGATGTTGGAAAAAATTCGGATAAAATTTTGTGAAAAAGGTCTTGGATTGCGTTTGGCATTGCTCCGGTTGTTTCAAACACTGCCCAAGTTCGTGCAGGAATTTCATTTATTCTGAATCCCTTGGGAATGATTTTTCTGTTTGTGTATACTGCAGCGATTGAATATTCAAAGTATTTGTTATCTTTTGGTGTGTTGTAACAAATTCCAAATATGTATGTCTTGTCGTCAGCCAGCTCTAAAAGGGTTTTAACTGTACCATCTTTGTGTGACCGTGTCCAGAAATCGGGGATAGAGTTTTTGTTTTGCGAATCGTCAACACTGTGATGCTCAACCTTTTCGAGTACCGTAAATGCAGGTTTGTCAACAATTTTGTAGTCCATAATACTACCACCTCTCAAAATAATTTGCACCGAAAGAGGTGAAAAAGATTTCAGCTTTGAACCGTCTTTCTTCGCTTCTGAAGGGGTGACTCCGTGAAATTTAAGAAAGGCACGTGAAAAACTTTCAGGGCTCTCATATCCATATTCAAAGGCTATATCTATCACTTTTTTATTGGTTTTGCAGAGTTCGTTGCCGGCAAGTGTGAGTCTTCTGCATCTGATATATTCACCAATGGAAATTCCGCACAGAATGCTAAAAATTCGCTGAAAGTAAAAATTTGAGCAAGCAGCTTCTTTTGCTATAGCTTCATAATTCAGCTCCTCTGTTATGTGGTTTTCAATGTAGTCAAGTGATTTTTGAATACCGGAAATCCAATCCATATCTTTTCCTCCTTTCGTTGTAATCGAATTATAACAGAAAGAATTAAAATGTTCCTGATTTTTTGTGCTAAAAACAGTAAGGTTTATATTTAAAAGTCGCCTCAAGTGAAGCGACTTTGGTTGAAATGTTAGTTATTTTACAAAATCTCCAGCAGCTTTTCAACATCTGCTCGGGTGGTTGCCCAGCTTGTTGCAAAGCGGACAACGGTGTGGTTCTCATCAAACACTTCCCAATATGAAAATGAAACCTTGTTTTTGAGCTCTTCCATAGTCTTGTTTTCAAGAACTACAAATTGCTGATTGGTAGGGGAGTCTATAAAAATTTTGTACCCTTTATCCTTTAATCCGTTTTTAAGTGTTTCTGCCAGATTATTTGCATATCTGCCTATTTTAAAATAAAGATTATCGGTGAAAAGGGTATCAAACTGAACACCTGTTAGTCTGCCCTTTGCAAGGAGAGCACCGTGATTTTTCACTATGGTCAAAAAGTGCTTTGGCATATTATTTTTTGTAAAAACAACAGCTTCGCCGCAAAGGGTTCCACATTTTGTTCCGCCGATGTAAAACACATCGCAAAGCTCTGCGATATCGGCAAGTGAAACATTAGTTTGCTTACTCATTAAACCATAAGCCAACCTTGCTCCGTCAATATAAAGTGGAATTTCATATTCCCTGCAAACTGAAGAAATGTTACTTAATTCCTGTTTTGAATACAGTGTTCCGTATTCCGTCGGGTGAGAAATATAAACCATTCCGGGGAACACCATATGTTCATAGTTTTCGTCTGCATAAAAGTTTTTGAGTAGAACTGAAAGCTCGTTTGCACAGATTTTGCCCTGATGATTGGGCAGAGTAAGCACCTTATGTCCGCAAGCTTCAACAGCGCCTGCTTCATGAGTGCCGATGTGACCCGTGTCGGCACAAACAACACCTTCGTAAGATTTAAGCAGTGAGTCAATAACAACAGCATTTGATTGAGTGCCGCCAACAAGAAAGAAGATTTCTGCATCAGGGCAGTTACAGGCTGCTCTGATTTTTTCTTTTGCAGAGTCAGAGTATTCATCAAACCCATAACCTGACTGTGGCACAAAGTTGGTTTTAATCAAGCTTTCAAGAATTGCAGGATGTGCACCGCAATTATAATCACATTCAAAAGATAACATTTAAAACTCCAATTATTTCTGATAAATTTTAACGTAATCTACGATATACTCTGTATAGAAATCCTTGTCCTGAGTGATGTCGTTGGGGAATTCCAAAGAAACAATAACGTCCTCCGGTACCTGAGATGTTCCGTTACCGAAGCTGGAGCGTACCGACTCAACCCCGTTGATGTAGAAAATATATTCATCCTCAGTCCATTCAAGGCCGTAGGTGTTATATTCTTCGAAAATGTTATTTCCGTAGAAATCACCGAGAACTGCTGACTGGAATCCTTCTTCCACTCCGTCAACACCTGCGCAGTGAATGGTGTGGGCTACACAGTTGCCACCGATTTTTTTACCGTAGCTGAAAGCTTCAAAAATGTCAATTTCAGCTCCGCCTATGCCACCTTTTGAAACTGAAGCGGTGTAGGGGGCATCAGCCTGAATCCAAAATGCACTCCAGAAGTCTTCACCGGGGTTGCAGATGCAACGGATTTCAAAATAACCACGTGTGTAACGCTCATTGAGCTTAACGGCACCTGCATACCAACCTTCACCGTATTCACCGTCGGTAAGATATTCACCTGCAATAACAAGGTTGCCGTCTCTTACAAAAACCTGACTTGGGGCATTGTAGCCTCCGCGTCTCGGTCCGTTACCTCTTGTCTGCCATTTGGATGTGTCAAGGGTATCGCCTTCAAATTCATCGTAAAATACAAGGCTATAACCTGTCAGGTCAAGTTCCTGCCCTCTCGGTGTTGTGGGTAAACCGAAAAACAGCATACCAAACATTTCAATAACGGCAAGCATCCCTGCAAAAAATCCTTTTATAGAGAAAGAGCTGAAAGCCTGTCCAAGGTAATAGAAAATGTTCTTAAAAGCCCATTCTTCTCTGAGAACAAGACCCAATGCTTCTGAAATTTTATCTAACATAATAAATCCTCCTGAAAATATTGAAATAAACCCTCCCGATTACGCAAATCGAGAGGGAATTTTGTTAGTCGAGTTCAACAGTAAAAGTGTAATTGCCATACCATCTTGAGGTGTTGAATTTTCTTGCGCGAAGAACGATTTCATCCTCATAAACTTCCATCCAGAAGCCCATACCGTTCCACGGAATACCATAGCGGTTAACAAGACCATAGGTGGGAAGGTTCACATATGTAACGCCGTCATGCTCTTCAACGCAACAGAAGTCTTCACTGAAAAGGTTCTGAAGAACAGGTCCGTTGATACCGGTGTGAACGTGACCGCTGATGAAAACTACATTGTTATATTTTTCCATAATTGCGGTAACTTTTTCGGTAACGTCAGGGTCAAGACCACCGTCTTCATAAATAACATCCTGACCGTTAACACCTTCAACAGGAACGTGGCAAATAACAAATGCAGGTTTGCCGTCGGCAGTTGCACGTGCGAGCTCAGCATCAAGGAAAGCGAGCTGGTCGTCATAAATGTCACAGCTGTCCCAATTGTCTTCACTCTGGTCACCCATAACAATAAATGTGTAGCCGTCAACATCCGCACTGTAATAAACGTTTTCAATGTTGTGATTGGTGTACTGCTTGTGGTACTTGATAAAGTTCTGACGTGCTTCTTCGTTGGTGAATTCTTCGGGATGTCCGATTTCGTGGTTACCGGTGGCAACAATCCATGCTGATGGATCTGTTGCACAATGCTTATTCATAACTTCGTAGAAGCAAGCAACAGAAGCCTCGTCACCATAGTTGGTGAGATCGCCTGCAACGATAACTGCGTCAGCGGGGGTGCTGTTACGTGCAATATCTTTAAGCCCGAACGCGAGGTTCATTTTACCGCCGGGGAAACGGTCGTCAAGATGTGTGTCGGAAATCATAGCTACGTTAAGTAAAATTTCATCCTCATCAACAGGATGATAGCTTACAAAAGGAATGAAAGTCTGAAGTGTTGCTAAAATAAATGCGAGAACTTGTTGCAAAAAAGCTAACATGATATCCGCCCTTTCAAAAGAATATTAAAAAGATTATACCTGATTTTTTCTCATTTGGCAAGTAAATATTGGATAAAGAATGTTATTTGTTGCTAAAATAATTTATCAATGCCTCTGCACAAATCAAGTCAGTGTCGTAAGTGATTTTTATGTGATGATTAAAGTTAAAGTTTAGATAACGCGTGGTTTCTTTAGGCATTTGATAAACAAGCTCCGAAGAATAAAAATCCGGACGAAAATGTTTAGTTATAAGCTCAAAATGAAATGCTTCGGGTGATTGCATCAGATAGTAATCGTCTCTTACAAAAATGTCATTATGATAATTTCCTATTTCGCCTGTGATTTTTCTGCAGGTTATTGCACACTCGTATTCATCAAGCTTTGTGAAATATTCATCAAGCAGACCCGGATAAACCAGCGGTGCTGCAGCATCAAGGATACAGATATTTTTGCAATTATAATGCTCTTTGATGAATTCGATACCGTTGTTCAATGAGTCATAGCGTTCTTTACCGTTAACAATAGTTTCGACTTCATCGTTTTCAAGGTATTTGCTGAATTGTTTACACGAGGGGTCACAAACTACTATAACTTTATCTGTAAGCTTTGAGTTTTGGCAAGCCTCAATAACATAATCAATAACAGGCTTTCCGTTAATTAAGTTATATTGTTTCGGCAAATCTGAAGCAAATCTTTTTCCGACTCCACCACTTAAGATTAAAGCAATATTCATATACTTCACCCTTTATAATTTATAGTTGTTGGCTATGTAATCAACGATTTTTTCTGCTGAATGTGAATCGCAATCTTTCATATATCGTTCTTTTGCCTCGGCACATTTATACGCATCGGGATTATCGTTAAAAATATCAGTGAAAAATGCAATTAAATCATCAAAGCTTTCAACAAAAACAGAGGGAAAAGCTTTTTTGAATTCATCATAATTTTTGACAATGATGCCGTTGTGATTTTTGTAATGTTCAAAATCAAATGTTGCCAAAGCAATGGGCTTGTTTAAAAGAAGATAGTCATAATAAATTGAAGAGTAATCCGAAATCAAAGCATCAGTGTAAGTAAGAATTTTATACAGTGAGGTGTTATGACTTTTTATAAATTCATCATTACAAATTTTCACATTCGACATCTCTGAAAGAGAGATGCCCGAAAGGTCCTGTGCCGGATGAAGTCGCACAAGCAGATATGCGTTATTAGTTTTAAAAAGTTCGTTTATTTTTTGCAATGATTCAATATTTGAAATAAACGGAAGACCAAGTGGCATTATGGAGTTGAAATCGAAATGAATATCAGATTCCGTGTCCAATGAGTTTTTACGGAAGGTCGGCATCCACATGATTGTTTTAAACTCATGCGGATGAGGAACGAGTACGTCGTTTCTGGGGAAGCCCAATGGCTTGATAACTGACGGATCAACATTATGCTCTTTGGCACTTACGTTAATCCAATAATCAGACGGAACGCATAGCACATCTAATTCGCCGATTGTTTTGGTATATTGAGATGCATCTTTTATGGGTAGTCCGTGCTTGAGATGTATGCGAATTTGCCTTCTATGAACTTTTTTTACAAAATTGTTAGAATCGATAATGAACTTTGACCGAGAGAGTATCCAATAGTATATAAGTTTTTCTGAAAGTGAACCGTCTCGTTTAACAACAGAAACGTTGTAAGGCAGGGTGTCGGAATAATTATTTCCGTTAATTAACCATATCAGTTTATATTTTTTATTATATCCGCGTTTTAAAAATTCTTTATAAACAGCAAAAGCGTTGTCTGCGAAGATAGGGTTGCTTTCAAAAATTATATTGTTTTTAAATGGTAAAAGTGCAGTGATAAATTTGATTAAGTTAAAGCAAAACACTGAAAGCTTTTCTCTCATTTATGTTAACACTCCTTGAATATTTATATATACACATTATAGCAAACATATATAGTTTTTGCAATCAAAAAGAAAACTTTGATAAAAGAGTCATTAGAAGAAACTTTTTTTGTAAATACATACAAAAGATGTGGCATATCAGTGCAAATAATTATAAATGAAATAAAAATTTGAAAAAAGGGTAATTTTTTGTTGATATATAAAATATTTGTGTGATATAATACCGCCATGGGTTGTGAATGTCCCAAATTTATTTTATCGTGACAGCATACCTTTTGGCAGACGGCGATATTGGAAGGAGCTCCTTTTATGAAGCAGTTATATGAAGGAAAAACCAAAAACGTTCTTCTCGATGAAGAAACCGGCATTGTTCATCTTTTCTTTAAAGATTCAGCAACAGGCGAAAACGGTGTTTTCGACCCCGGCTCAAACTCAGTAGGCGGCAGCGTTGAGGGCAAAGGTAAGGTTGGCCTTGAGGTTTCAACTTATTTCTTTGAACTTATGGAAAAGAACGGAATTCCCACACATTACCTTGGTGGCGATATTAGCCAGGGCCTTATGAAGGTTCGCAATCTCACAGTTCCGAGACTTGAGTTTGTTCTTCGTTATCAGACAGCAGGCAGCATGTGCCGCCGTTTTGACCTTGAAGAGGGTATTGAATTCAACCCACCTTACACAGAGGTTACTCTTAAGAGTGACGAACAAGGCGACCCCCTCATCAGTGAGCGTATCTGCCTTATGAAAGGTCTTCTTAAAGAGGGTCAGTATGACGAAGCTATTGATGTATTGGTTCGCGTTGGTGAGGTTCTCAAAGCGGAGCTTGCTACAATGAACCTTACTCTTATCGACTTCAAGATTGAAATCGGTTATGACGAAAACGGCAAGGTATATGTTGCTGATGAAATTACTCCCGACATTTGGAGAGTTCGCGATGAAAACGGCAACATCCCCAACCAGATTGATTGTGCAAATATGATTCTTGCAAAGCTTAAGAAATAAGACAAAAATTCAGCCACGGCAGTTAATTCTGCTGTGGCGTTTTTGCATATATGTTGTTTACAACTTCTAAAATTTTATTTAGCAGTGCGGTGTCAAAATCTTCGAAGCAATCGCACTGAATTTTTATACCCGTCAAAGAGCGGAGCCACACAGCCGCTGCGGTGAATCTGCCGTAATCGAAAGAGAGATGAAACCCGTCACGGCAAAGGGAAATACCACCGTTTCCGTAATCAAACTCCGGAACGGTTTTGCGTAATCTTTGAATAACTGAACCTGTCGGAATAATTTCTGCACCGATTGCTTTTGCTGCGTTTTGCGAGGCAGAAACAATTCTTTCAAACATCTCTTGTTGACTATGGTTATAGTCGGCAAATCCGGGGTGGAGCGAGTCCGTTTCATAAGCCCAGGTTTGGTGAAAATAAAGCTTAGACTGTGGTTGAGCTTTTTTTACGGCATCTGCAAGGCTTGTGAGGTACGGCTCATAGGTTTCTTCTATTCCGCTGAAATGGCTTGCCTGCTGAAAGGTGATAACATCCCATTTATCCATTGCAAGAGCCTGAGGAATACTTATCAGCTTTTCACCCTCATTGCCGTTGATTTCAAGAGAATAGTAGGCATTATTTTGGGTAAAATTTTCCCAATGTGTTTCAAGACTGCAACCGCCGATAAAAAGGTTTGCGGTTTCAATATTTATTCCGTTGATTTCAGCTAATTTGTGAAGCCATTTGTGGGCATCGGTTGAAAAGCTGTTGCCGATTGATAAAAGTTTCATTTTGCATTTTCCTTATCAAGCTTTTTGTTTCTGAAGTAAATAATCAAATCAAGGCTGACCATAAACAAGTTTAAAAAGTAGAAAAACAAAACATACCACTTGTGTGAAATGTCTGCCATAAAAGCAGGGTTAATAAATTTGGATGTAATGCCTGCTATGTAGCCAAAAATAATCAGGCATAAAAAGCCGAGGCTTTTACCTTTTGCAGTGTGGGATTTGTATGATTTTATAACATTCAACGGCCAGGAAATACCAAAGCTGATTATCATAATTACTTCTAAAATTTCGGGCATGAAATCACCTCTGAAAAGTTTACCATGTGTGAATAATTTCGGGATTTTTTAAAATTTCATCAAGCTTTTTAATGAATGGCATCAGGTCAGTAGCTCCGCCTATTTTATGGTCAAAAATTAAAGATAATGGCAAGATCTTCTTTGTCCCCATTTGAAGGTTATCTTCTTCATCTTTATATACAAAATCAACATCCTTAACCCTGCCCATACCAAACATAAAAACCTGAGGATAAAGCGGTGGAATATAAGTGATATTTACATCGAGGTCGTCATAAAGAGTTCCCCAGTTTGTGAAGCAAACGGAGCCTTCATTCAGCTCTTTCATTTTAAGAGTATCTTCGATTTTTTCTTTTTTCATCAACTTGCGAAAATCTGATTTAAGGCTTTTGGTAAGGCTAATGGCTTTCCCTTTACCGAAACACGCCATTATAGTTTGACATATAGGGGAGAGGAGATGTCCGTGAATAATCAGACCGATAATTCTCTGCCTTGCTACTTCAAACATAATGTCGTCAAGTTTGGTATTCCGCAACTTTCTTTTAGCTTCTTCAGCAAGAAAAGCGGTTTCTTTTAAATTCTTTTCTTCAAGGTTCATTACTTTAACCTGAAAAGTCTGGTCGTTATCAAGATTTATGGCGATTGAAACATCAATATGTTTTTTTATAATCAGCTTTCCGTTTCCCGAAAAGTGATTGTAAAGAAAGTGAGCGTTAAGCTTCGGTGCAGCCTTGAGGCATTCAACCAATACTTTTAACATAATGGTGTTAAAAGTCAGGTCATAACCGCAGGTGGATTTAAGCTTTTTGTATTCTTCGATAAGCTTTGTAACATCAGCATCATAAGAACAGCCGACTCCGGGAGTCAGCCTTTGAGAGTTAACAAGAACATTGCTTATCATTCTTCTTTGAAAACTCATATATTCTACCTTATCGCCTTCCTGAGGTCTGATGGTAGATGTTTTAAGATATTCCTTTAAGTTCATATGATTTCACCTCTGTAACTCTTATTATTGTATCATAAAGTGAGTGCTAAATCAATTCTTAATCAGCATCTGAATAGTAAAAAGAGAGCACAAACCTAACGGTCGTACTCTCTTGATGTGTAATGACGAGTTTATTGAATTGCTAAATCTCCGCAATACCACCCGATAATACCGTCCTTTTTGACGATATAACCTTTTGAGCTTTTTGAAATAATTGACAATCTATCACCTTTCTTTACAGGAAGAATGTAGTTGGTATAGTCAAAACATTCTGTTTCATTTCTAAGGTAGGAATTTGGGATTTGTAATTTCTGTCCGGTTTTTATATGCTCAATACACGAAAACTCTTTACCTTTATTCAATATCCTGATTTCTCTGTTAAGCCATGATATGTATATGGATTCAGTGCTTGGATTCTGGTCTTGTAAAGCGTATGCAGTGGGGATTTCATCATAGCTTATATGAGATATTTCATCGACAGAACAGTTTATATCGGGGATTATCAAAAGGTTTAGTTGTCCGTCTTTTTTTACTCCGCATCCACCGTCTATAGAAATAATTTTCTTTTCACGGTTAATAATCGGGTTCATTTGCGGCATATTGGCACCGTACAAAACAACAGGCCAATGCCCTGCAATTACATATTTATTAAAACTATTGGGAGTGTTTTCGGCAAAAGCATCATATTTTGTTAAATCAAAAACGCTTTTGTAAACATTGGCCGAAACTTGCTTTTCTCGTAATCCGCCGTGAACAAAAATATACTTTTGCGTTTCTACTACAGTGGGCAGGTTAGCAAGAAATTTAAATTCATTTTCAAAATGAGATATAACGGCTTGCTTTGACAACAGAATATCTTCGGGATTGTTTATTGAGTATCCACACTGATTGGCAAGTTCCTCATAAAATGATGTGCCTGACCATTGTCTCAGGTTTAAAAGATAGTTGTAAAAACCGTTTACATTTTCTTCAGAAAGCTCATATATTAGCTTCAGTCTGTATGCATCCACATTGCCTATAAGGGGGATAACATTACCTCGTTTACAAAGCTTCATAATATAATGCAAGGTTTCAAGGTTCTCGGGGCCTTTTTCAATTATATCTCCAACGATAAACAAAATGTCATCATCACAAAAACAAGCTTTTTCTAAGACTTTTTTCAAATAAGAGAGGTGACCGTGAATATCACTTGTAACAAGAATTCGTTTCCCTTGTTCCAGCGTTATTTGTTCGATTCTTGTAGTTAATTTTATCGTTGCAGACATATTATTCTCACCTCTCATAGTGCTTGTTATTATAACAGAAAATGATTTTTAAATCAATTATTATTCCGCCCCCCTTTTAACGGAAAAGAGAGCACACCTTATGTATGCTCTCTCTTTTTTGGCCCGCCCGAAGGGATTCGAACCCCCGGCCTTCAGAATCGGAGTCTGACGCACTATCCAACTGTGCTACGGGCGGATTATTTTTTTGTTTTTTTCGGAGGCTTTACATATTCTCCGTAAACATTATTTTTAGGCTGTGAATCTGACATAAAGATAAAGAGTAATGCAAGCACACCGAGAACGGGGATGAGAATAGCAAATGAAAATGTTCCTCTGATGCCGGTGTCGTGCATTCTTCTGAACCATAAAGCAAGCCTTGCCGAAAATGTGGTTAACAGATAAAGTGTTGCCACGATTACCCAGAAAATAATCATATCTTTAAAAATTATTGCAAGAATTGCGAGCACAGACCAGATAATAATATCTATGCAGGCACTGCGCCAAAAATCTTCTTTTGTCTGTCGGGTAGAAAAATCTCTGTCCCTTTCAAACATTTCAAAATAAGCTTTTATCATACTGTCACTCCAATGTTTCAACAAGGGAAATAATATCATATTATGAGATTTTTTTCAATAGTGATTTATGGTGTTGAAATTTCTATTTGTTCGTGATAAAATATAATGAATTATTTTTTGATTTTATCTACGGAGGCGAAACAATGAAATACGTAGTAGTTTTATATGACGGAATGGCAGACTACCCGATTGATGTTCTTGGCGGAAAAACACCTATGATGGTGGCAAATAAGCCGATTTTTGACCGAATGGCATCAAAGGGCGAGGTTGGTCTTGTTCGCACAATCGGTGAGGGATTAAAACCCGGTAGTGAAATCGGTAATCTCACCGTTATGGGCTATGACCCCAAGATATATTACACAGGTCGTTCACCCTTGGAGGCTATCAGCATCGGTGTTAAAATGGCTGACGATGATATTGCACTTCGTTGCAATCTTGTTACCGTGTCTGATGAAGAAAACTATGATGACAAAACAATGGTTGATTATTCAGCAGGTGATATTTCAAGTGAAGAAGCTGCACAGATTATTGAAACAGTTCAGTCTGTTTTTGGCGGCGGAGAGTTTGATTTTTACAGCGGTGTGAGCTATCGCCATTGCCTTATTCATCACAAGGGAACAACGGACCTTGGCACAATGACACCCCCTCACGATATTTCTGACAAGGTGGTTGGACCCTACCTTTCAAAAAGTGAAAATGCGAAAAAGCTTATTGACATAATGAAAAAGAGCTATGATGTTCTTAAAGACCACCCTGTTAACAAAGCTCGTATTGCAAAGGGCAAGCGTCCTGCAAATTCTGTTTGGTTCTGGGGCGAGGGCACAAAGCCTATGCTTACTCCCTTTGAAGAGCTGTATGGCGTTAAGGGCACTGTTATTTCTGCCGTTGACCTGCTTAAAGGTATCGGTCAGGCAGCGGATATGCAGACCCCTGATGTTGAAGGTGCAACAGGTTACATAGACACAAACTTTGAAGGTAAGGCAGAGGCTGCAGTTAAAGCACTCAAGAGTGATTGCGATTTTGCTTATGTTCATCTTGAAGCGCCTGATGAATGCGGTCACCGCTTTGAGCCTGAAAATAAAGTTAAGTCTATTGAGTATATTGATACCCGTGTTCTTCCCATTATTTTAAAAGGGCTTGAAGAAATCGGTGAGGATTACAAAATCATGATTCTTCCCGATCATCCCACACCTTTGAGCACCAAAACCCACGCATCTGACCCTGTGCCTTATATGATTTATCAAAAATCAAAAGAAAAAGACAGTGGTGTTGCTTCAATTAATGAAGAAACAGCCAAAGCAACAGGTATTTACATTGATGCAGGCTATGAGCTTATGAATAAATTTATTAAGGAGATATAAAAATGAGCAAATACCGTATAAACACAAACTGCCTCCATGCAGGCTATACTCCCAAAAATGGTGAACCCAGAGTGCTTCCTATTTATCAGAGCACCACATATAAATATGATTCCAGCGAAGAAATGGGCAAGCTCTTTGACCTTGAGGCTTCGGGCTATTTCTACACAAGATTGCAGAACCCTACCAACGATGCAGTTGCTGCAAAGATTGCTGCCCTTGAGGGCGGTGTTGCCGCAGTGCTCACTTCATCAGGTCAAGCTGCAAGCTTTTATTCAGTTTTTAACATCTGCTCAGCAGGTGATCATGTTGTTGCTTCCGCTGCGATTTACGGCGGAACATTCAACCTTTTCTCAGTTACAATGAAAAAATTGGGCATTGATTTTACTTTTGTCAGCCCTCACGCTACAGAGGAAGAGCTCAACGCTGCATTTAAAGATAACACAAAGCTCGTTTTTGCAGAAACTCTTTCAAACCCCTCACTTGAAGTACTTGATATTGAGCTTTTTGCAAAGGTTTCTCACGCTCACGGTGTGCCTCTTATTGTGGATAACACTTTCCCAACTCCCGTTAACTGCCGTCCTTTTGAATTTGGTGCAGATATTGTAACACATTCAACCACTAAATATATGGACGGTCATGCAACTCAGGTTGGCGGTGTTATAGTTGACAGCGGTAACTTCGACTGGACTCAGAACGACAAATTCCCCGGTCTTACCACTCCCGATGACAGCTATCACGGCATCACTTACACAGAGCGCTTCGGCAAGGGCGCATATATCACAAAGGCTGTTGTTCAGTTAATGAGAGACCTTGGCTCAATCCCTGCACCACAGAATGCATTCCTTCTTAATCTCGGTCTTGAAACACTTCCGTTGAGAGTTGAAAGGCATTGTGAAAACGCTCTTGCAGTTGCAAAAATGCTCAAAGACAGTGAAAATGTTTCTTGGGTTAAATACCCGGGTCTTGAAGGCGATGCTCAGTATGACATTGCAAAGAAATATATGCCAAACGGCACAAGCGGTGTAATTTCATTTGGTGTTAAGGGTGGCAGAGAGGCTGCTACAAAATTCCTTGACAGCCTTAAGCTTGCATCTGTTGTAACTCACGTTGCAGACTGCCGTACCTGTGCATTGCACCCTGCAAGCACAACTCACCGCCAGCTTACCGATGCTCAGCTTGAAGAGTGCGGAGTTAAGTCAGACCTTATCCGCCTTTCAGTCGGTATTGAGCATATCGACGATATCCTCGAGGATATTAAGCAGGCATTGGAAGAATCACAGAAATAATAATTGCAAAATAAATCCGACTCACTTGTGTATAAGGGAGTCGGATTTTTGTGTAGAAAAAGGTTGAGGGAGTGTAAGCACAATCGCTCTCTGAAAGAAAAATCTCCGCTTGAATAACTCAAACGGAGATTAATGTTGTTTTATGAGAAAAGCAGAGCCAAAACAGTTACCGCAATGCTGATGATAAATGTTAAACCGTGCTTTTCAAGGATTGAGCCCACGAGCATAATTACTGACGGAATGAAAAGAAGAATTTTTGTAAAGATATTTGTTTCTTTTGCAATTGAGGGTGCATCTGCATCCTTTTCTTTTCAGGAGATTTCTGTCCGTTGGCTTTTGCAAGCTTTTTAGCTTCTTTTTCATATGCCTTTTCGGCTTTGATTCTTTCGTTTGTCTGCTTCTGCTCATCAGTTAATTTTGACTGATAAATAAGTCCCCAGTTGTTAAGTGCATCTTCAAAAAGAGGGAACATATTGCAGAAAAATGAAACACCGAGATAAAACAGAACAATGTAAAGCCAGAATGCGATTGGCTGTGAAGCTGAACCTTCTGCCGGTGCGGGAGGAACAACCTTTAACATAAATAATCCCATAAATCCTGCACCGCCGAGGAAGAATGCAAGCAATCCGTTGATGAGGGTGGGGATAAAGCTTAAAAGAAATGTTTTTGCCTTGGAGCTTGTGAGCTCGTGATCAACATGGCCGCAAAGCTCGTTTGCCTGAAGGTATCTGCCGTCTTCAACAAGAACCTTAAGTGCTCCGCAGGTAATATGTTCCCACAAGCCTTTAACAACAGCACCCGGAAGGGTGATATATTTAGAGATGAGATAAAGAATTTTCATTTATATATCCCCCTTTCCTGTAGTGAACAAATCTTCAAAGGTGGTGTCACCCTTGATTACACTTTTAACAGAGTCTTCAAGCTCGTAGCCTTCGGTTTCAAGCATTTCAATAATTTCATTATACAAAGTCTTTTCTTCATCGCAAAGGTAGCTGATGAGTGCAGTTGTGTTAAGCACCTCAAGCGAAATTGTTCCGCCTGTGTAAGAGGCGGCATAAGCTGATTCATACGCGGATTTTGCAATTTCAAGTGCCTTGTCTTTTTCTTCATTGAGCATATAAGCAATTGATTCCTGCCTGTAAAGCTCGGAATCTTCACCTGCTTTGAGTCCCTTTTTGCAAACGTCAACAGCTTCGCTGAATTTGCCTGTGCGGCGAAGAACCTCGGCTTTAAGGGTGTAATAATCAAGGCTGTCAGGGTTATATTTGAGAAGCTCTTCACAAATGCCGGATGCCTTGTCCCATTCTTTAAGTTGACTATGTGCCTTGGTCAGATAGAAGTATGCCCCTTCGTTTGCGGGGTTAACTTCAAGAATCTCGTTTGCAACTTTTATTAATGCATCGTAATCTTCACATTCCCATGCAAAGCTGAGGTAATAGTCGCTGTAAAAATAGCCAAACTTACCTGCCTTGGTGTAAGCATTGTTAAGGTGACCCATCATTTCAGATGCTTCAACCGTGCCGAAGGATGCGTATTCATAGTAAACGGTCATAACTTTGTAATAATCAATTGTGCTGGGCTCAGCATCAGGATTTTTGGCAGCATAGCTGTCCAGGTAAGCGATGATGTCATCAATTGTGGGTACACTGCCGTCAGATGTTATAACACCGTTTTCATCAAATGCACTTAAGCGTTCGTTAAGCATAGCATACCATTCTTCGTAAATCGCATTAGCTGTGGTATCCATGGATTTACAAAAATCATAGCATTCTTTGATGTCAGCGTATTTTTCACTGTTAAGCTCTTTTTCGGTAAAGGAGCTTTCAACAAGAGCCATAAATGCTTCACGGTCTTCATAAGCAGAGGTCATGGATTTTACCATTATCTCGGCGATTTTTTTATTAGCAGCTGTTCCTGCATCAAAAACATTAACTTCACCGAAGTTGGTGCTTATGCCCTTAATAAAGGCGTTGAAGCCACTGTTAAGAGTGTTAGCGGTAGAATCAACAGCATTGAAGCTGTCAAGTGCTCTTGCTATGTGGTTGTTTTTTAAATGATCTTCACCGTCTGAAATGTTTTTAGTGATCTGACTTGTTGCGGAAAAAGCAACGATGCCTATAACTGCAACAAACATCATAACAATTGAAAGAATGATGTGGCTTGCACCGTAATTAACTTTTAAAAATTTTTCACGGCAAACGTTGCAGTAAAGCTCACTGGGGCTGTTTTTTAACTTTTCACCACAGATGATGCAACAGCCCGGTTCGCTCGTTGCGGGAACAGCTTCTTCTTCAACGGAAATTTCTTCATCTTTTTCAGCAGCCTGAGGAATGTCAAGCTGTGAAAGGTCTACTGCATCAATAGGTGCATCGGGAGTTTTTGCATCCCATTCCCAATCTTTGTTTGCAGGTTCGGTGTTTTCATCCAAACCTGACTTTTTGTTTGTATCTTCAGCCAAAGGAATACCTCCTTAATAAAATTCATTTTATTTTACCATAAACAATACTGTAATTCAAATAAATATTTAAAATTTAACATATTATTAAATTTTTTGGTGATTCAGTCAGGTTGATACAGCCATCAGCTGTTACATAAACCATATCCTCAATTCTCACACCGAACTCGTCAGGGATATAAATTCCGGGTTCAACGGTAACAACATTTCCTTCTCTGAGTATTATTTTAGGGTTACCTGCCACAACAGGACCTTCGTGGATTTCGACTCCCACTCCGTGACCTGTAGCGTGACGATAAAATTCACCATAGCCGGCTTCTTTTATAATGTCACGAGCTGCGGAGTCGGCATCCTTGGCGGTGATGCCTGCTTTTATTGTTTTAAGAGCGTTTTCCTGTGCAGAAAGAACAATGTTATAAATTTCACGCTGTTTGTCGCTCGGTTCTCCAACGCAAACGGTGCGTGTCATATCGCTGTGATAGCCGTCAACAACGGCACCGAAGTCCATTGTGATAAAATCACCTTTTTCAATAAGCTTTCCGTCAGGCACACCGTGAGGCATTGATGACTTTTTACCGCTTACCGCGATGGTTTCAAATGAAAGCGATTCTGCACCGTTTTTGAGCATATAAAAATCAAGCTCAAGAGCAATATCTTTTTCACTTACACCGGGGCGAATGAAATTCAGCACATTTTCAAAGGCTTTCTCTGCAATGCGTTGAGCTTTGATTATTAAATCAAGCTCAGTTTTGGTTTTTATTTCTCTGAGGGAGTTGATTATCTTATCGCCGCCTACGGTTGAAAGCATTGCAGGTTTAAAAATCTGACGGAAATATTTAAGATCGCTGACTTTCAACTTGTCACTTTCCACGAGCAGCTTCGGGAAAAGTTTTTTGTTGAGCTTAAGAAGCTTGAAAATTTCAGGTATCTGCTCCTTAATTTTCTTCATTTCCATAACAGGGCAAAGAGTTATTTTATTTTGTGCCGCCTCAATATAACGGCTGTCGGTTAAAAACAGTGCATCGTTATGAGTAACAATCAATATGCCGTTAGAAGCGTGAAAGCCTGTAAAATAACGTCGGTTTTCTTCGCTTGTTATAAGAATTCCGTCACAGGAACGGGGGAGTGATTTTTGTAATTTTTTTATCATTATTCAACACCTCTGTAAAGAAGTCCGCGTGTAAATTCACCCTGAGGTTTACCGCCTGACAGATATTGCTTAATAATATTCTGAGCCTGCTGTTTTGATTCGTCTGTGAAATAAAGCAAAATAAAATCTGTGTTTTTAATTTCATTCAATCTGTCTGCCATATAAACAGGTCGTGAATTTAATATTTCACTCATTCCGCTTGAACAGTCAATGGTGAAAACAGTATTTTTTCTGTCGGTAATGGTGCCTGTCTGCTTGCATTCACCGCAGGATTTTACATTTTTAACAGGGCAGTTTCTTGTGAGCATAAGCGGAAGTTTGCCGTAAGCAAAAATTCCTCTGGGCAGCTCACTGCCTAAATTTTTAATTTGATTCAGTGTCAACTCAGGGGAGAGAAGTGCGTTATTAACACCGAGCGTTTTATATGCTTCAAGTGAAACGGAATTAAAAATATTTGTACCGTAGCCTGCTGTTACCGTAAGCCCTGCTTTCTTGGCGATTTCAATGCCGTCAAGAGTGTCTGCAAAAGCAGAGGTGACACCTTTTGATTTTAATTCAACAAGCTTATTGTATATTTTTTGACTGTTCCCGAAAATGCCTCTTGGCAACTGTGCTGTTGCATCAAAACGGGATTTTATATTGTTTAACGGAAGAATTATTTCGCTGACACCTGTAAGGTCATTGGGAATAGATTCTTCATTCTTAAAGCGACAAATGATTTTTGGACTTTGTGATTTATGAGAGGGAATATTAAAATCATTCGGAGCAAAAGCTTTTGTGTGACTACCGATAATATTTTGCTCAAGCTCGGTGAGAGTATCTCTTCTTAATTTGTTGATTACCGAAACAGGAACATTAAGTCTGTTTTCAATTTCACACTCAACGTTTTCAATATAAAACTGTGTTCCGCCTGTTTTCAATAGTTGCTCTTTAACGGAGGCATCGTCAAGGGGCTTGTTTATAGCTTCACGAGGGATGAAATCGCTTTGACAAAAAACAGATTTCTCGCCGCTTTTGGCACTTAATGAAACCGGCTCATCGTTTATTGCGGTGAAATAAAAATCTACAGGGAATCGGGGCGATTCTTTTTGATAAAGTGTTTCAAGCTTTGATAAAATCGGTGTGGCAGAAACCACATCTTCTTTTCTGCGTGTGCCAAACATTTCTTTACCGAGGGTGTTTTGGTAGTATCCGTCAGTGAAGCCCGTTCGTGAAAAGATGCTTTGTAAATCCTGCTTTATTTCAGGGTCAACCGTACCCGAAACAGCTTGCTTGCAGGCTGTTACCGCTGCGGCAACATATTCGGGGCGTTTCATTCTGCCTTCAATTTTAAACGAGGCAATGCCCATATCGCAAAGCTCTTTAATATAATCAGTGAGAGATAAATCTTTAAGGCTCAGGTCAAATCTTCCTGTTCCTTTTGCACTGAAGGGCAAACGGCAGGGCTGAGCACAGGCACCTCTGTTACCGCTGCGTGAACCCAAAACGGCACTCATATAGCATTGACCCGATACGCACATACACAACGCACCGTGAATAAACATTTCAAGCTCAATGGGGGAGTGCTTGCACAAAAACTCGATTTCACTTTTGCTCATCTCCCTTGGCAGAACGGCTCTTGAAAAGCCAAGCTCGGCTAATTTGCAAATGCCGTCAAGGGCCTGAACCGACATCTGCGTTGAAGCGTGAATCGGCATATCGGGAGCACACCGTTTTGCAATTTGTGCAGCGGCCAAATCCTGTAAAATGAGCGCATCTATGCCACTTGCACAGGCGCGCTCAATTATTTTTGATGCAGTTTTAATTTCACCGTCATTGATAACGGTGTTTAATGTGAGGTATACCTTGACCCCTCTTGCATGGCAGAATTTAACTGATTGCTCGAGGTCAGAGTAATCAAAATTATCTGCTCCGCGGCGAGCGTTAAGCTCTTTAACACCGAGATATACTGCATCTGCACCGCAAAGAACGGCGGCTTTCAGTGAATCGGGAGAGCCTGCAGGGGCAAGGATTTCGTGAAAATTATTCATAACGTTTATTTTTTAAAGCTTTAATTTCTTTGTTGAGTCGGTCAATTTCTCTTTTGGCGATTTCGGCTTCTGTTTTTGCTTTTGAAGCATCCTCCATATAAGCCTGAATTTCACTTCTGAGAGTGGCAGAGGTCTGCTCTGTTTTGTGCTTTTCATCAGCCATTTGTAACGCACACAAAACAGCTGCCTGAGTGATTGAAAGGCGTGGATGCTCTCTTAAAAGGCTTGAAAGAACAAAATCCACTTCGTCGCCTAAATTACGCATATACTGCACATCATCGTCTGTGGTAAGGAAATAGTCCGAGCCGTAAATACGCAGACGAACCTTATTTATTGACATAACAAAATCTTCCTTCCGATTAAGGATTTCGCAATAATTCAATTCATTATACTATACTTTTAAAAATAATAAAAGAGTAATTTTGCAAATTTTTATCTTTTTAGACATTACATTTAAAATCACATATACAAATTGCACAAACTGAGCCTTAAAAAAACTGTTTAATTTTTTGGGCTAAATTTGATGTTGTTAATGACATTTAATGCAAAATATGATATAATTAAACAGATAATAGGATTAGTATTTTATCGGAGGCTTTGTATGTTTGAACAGATTATCAATTTTGACCGTATGGAACAGGCGGTGGCTCTTTTTGGCAGCTTTGATGCCAATATTAAGCTCATAGAAAGTCAATACGGTGTTAATGTTATCAGCAGAGGCTCCGACTTAAAAGTGACAGGCGAAGCTGAAAATGTGGCGAAGGCTGTCAGGGCTATCAACGGGCTTCTCACTCTTATCAACAAGGGTGAAGGCTTAAGTGAGCAAAATGTTCGATATGTTATGAACCTTGTGTCGGAGGGCAGCGAAGATAAGCTTTCGGCAATGGCAAACAATTGCATCTGTATCACCTCAAAGGGCAGACCGGTTAAACCTAAAACTTTAGGTCAGGAAAAGTATGTTGACGCAATTAAAGAAAAGACTATTGTTTTTGGTATTGGTCCTGCAGGTACGGGCAAAACTTATCTTGCCGTTGCAATGGCGGTTAATGCTTTCAGGGCTAAAGAAATTAATCGAATTATCCTGACCCGCCCCGCCGTTGAAGCAGGTGAAAAGTTAGGCTTTTTGCCCGGCGATTTGCAGCAGAAGGTTGACCCTTATCTTCGCCCGCTTTATGATGCACTTTTTGATATGCTCGGTGCTGAAAATTTTCAGCGTTATCAGGAAAGGGGCAATATTGAGGTTGCTCCCCTTGCTTATATGCGAGGCAGAACACTTGATGACAGCTTTATCATCCTTGATGAGGCACAGAACACTACACCTGAGCAGATGAAAATGTTTTTAACAAGGCTCGGATTCAATTCTAAAATTGTTGTTACAGGCGATATTACTCAGATTGACTTACCTGACGGTAAACGTTCTGGTCTGGTTGAAGCGAGTAAAATCCTTAAAAATATTGATGATATTGAAACAATCCATTTTACGGAGAAAGACGTTGTAAGACATCG
Organism: Clostridia bacterium; assembly: GCA_017461625.1. Lineage (GTDB taxonomy): Bacteria > Bacillota > Clostridia > Oscillospirales > Acutalibacteraceae > CAG-488. The sequence continues at coordinate 53,858 of JAFTXJ010000018.1, read as the reverse complement.
CCTTGTTCAGGACATTATCAAGGCTTATGAAAAATATGAGGAGGTTAAAAGAAGAAAATGAGTGACAAGATAAAAGTTGTAATTTCAGACGATCAGAAGGCAGTTAAGGTTCCTACGGGAATAAGACTCCTTATCCGCCGTTGCTGCAATGCCGTGCTTGTGAATGAGGGGTTTGACGGCTCGGTTGAGGTTAGCGTGCGTTTTGTTGACGATGAAGAAATTCATGCTCTTAACCTTCAATACAGAAATGTTGACCGCAGCACCGATGTGCTTTCTTTCCCCTTGGGTGAAGACGGAGTTTATGACATAAACTATTCCACAGGGGCAAAAATGCTTGGTGACATAGTTATTTCAGTTGAGCATGCCATTGAGCAGGCAAAAACATACGGACACTCACTTCAGCGTGAAATCGGCTTCCTTACAGTTCATTCAATGCTTCACCTTCTTGGTTATGATCACGAGGCAGGCGGAATTGAGCAGGTGAGAATGAGAGAAAAAGAAGAAACAATTCTCACTCAGCTTGGCTTAAAACGAAACAGCAGCTACTATATGGACGAGGAATAATTATGAAGGCTTTTATCAAAGGCTTCGGTTATGCCTTTAAAGGAATTGCTTACGGCATAATGAATGAGAGAAATTTCAGGTTTCATATGAGCATTTTTGTTTATATGCTTTTCTTTTTGTTACATTATGATTTTTTTGAAGTGAGCAAAACCGAATTTGCCGTTTTACTTATGATGTCGTCACTTGTTATGGCAGGTGAGCTTTTAAATTCGGGAATTGAAAACGCGGCAAATGCAGCAACTCTCGAAAAAAATGAATACGTTAAAATTGCAAAGGATACGGCGGCAGGCGGAGTGCTTGTGTTGTCAATATTTTCGGTGATTATCGGTATCCTGATTCTATATCAGCCTGTTGCATTTGAAAATATGTTTGCGTACTTTTTAACTAACCCTGTATATATTGCCGTGCTTGTTGTGAGCCTTGTGATTGATGGCATATTTATTCTTGCAGGGCCACATAAAATATATAATTTTTTAAGAGGTAAAAAGAATGACTAAAACTGCTTTTATAGCAATCGTCGGCTGTCCCAATGTTGGCAAGTCGTCAATACTCAATAAAATGTTAGGGCAAAAGATTGCCATTGTATCAGACAAGCCACAGACAACCCGCACCAAAATTATGGGTGTTCTTACAAAGGATGATACTCAGCTTGTTTTTACTGATACTCCCGGTTTTCACAAGCCTAAAAACAAGCTAGGCGAAAAAATGATAAAGGCAGTAGGTGACAGCATAGCAGGTGTTGATGCAGTTCTTTTTGTAACTGAGCCTGAGGGTGAACTCCGACCTGCCGAGCAGGAACTTATTGAAAAGTTTAAAAAAGAAAAGTTGCCTGTAATTCTTGCCATCAATAAAGTTGACACAATCCCCGAAAAGGAACAGCTTATGGAAAGAATTTTAAAATTCTCACAGCTTTATCCTTTTGAAGCTATTGTTCCTGTTTCTGCTTTAAGGGGTATCAATATGCCTGAGCTTGAAGAGGAGCTTTCAAAGCTTGCTTTTGAGAGCGTGTTCTTCTTCCCTGAAGATACACTTACTGACCAACCTGAAAGAGTAATTGCAGGTGAAATTATCCGCGAAAAGCTTCTTCGCTCACTTGATAAAGAGATTCCTCACGGCACAGCCGTTAGCATTGAAAAAATGCGTGAGCGTGAAGACAGCGACATTCTTGATATTGAAGCCGTTATTTATTGCGAGCGTGAGAGCCACAAGGGTATTATCATCGGCAAAGGTGGAGCAATGCTCAAAAAGGTTTCTACCCGAGCAAGGGAAGATATGGAACGCTTCTTCCAATGCAAAATCAATCTCAAGTGCTGGGTAAAAGTTAAAGAAGGTTGGAGAAACCGTGAAGGTCTTATCCACAATTTCGGATTGGATTAATTTACAAAAGAAATATTTGAATCCCTTTGCAAATAATATTTGCGGAGGGATTTTAATGGATTATAAAAATCTTGCCGCTTGGGATAAATTTGCCCAGAGCGGAAAAATCAGTGACTATCTTCAATACAAAGCAACTAACAGCGTGCAGGAGAATGTGAAAAATGCGAATGAACACAGAAGGGCTGATAATCAAAGAGCACAAGACAAACGGCGATGACCGTCTTGTTACCGTGCTTACAAAAGATTACGGTGTGCTCAGGGCTTTTGTAAGAGGTGCTCAAAGGCTTAAAAGCCGCACCCAATGCGGAAGTCAGATGTTTTCCTATGCGGATTTCTCAATCTACCGCGGAAAAGATGCTTATGTTATTGACGAAATTCAGACCAAAGAGATATTTTTTGATTTAAGAAATGACATCGGTAAGCTTGCTTTGGCTCAGTATTTTTGTGAGCTTCAGTATGAGCTTGCCCCTCAGGAAAGTGATGCGGCGGATTTTCTTCGCCTTACACTTAACTGCCTTTATATGCTGGGTAAAAACAAACGTCCCGAGCCTCAGCTCAAAGCCATTGCCGAGCTTCGCACTCTTTCGCTGGCAGGTTATATGCCCGATTTGGTTGCTTGCGACGGTTGCGGAAAGTTTGAAGATGAAGTTATGTATTTCGGCACTTATGACGGTCATCTTTACTGCTCTGAATGTGTTGGAGATGTGCCTTGTGAGGAGTTGCCGCTGAGTGTTGTAACAGCTATGAGATATATTTGCTACTCTCAGCCTGAAAAATTGTTTTCTTTCACTCTTGGCGAAGAAAACTATCCCATTCTTGCCGATGTTTGCGAAAAATATCTTTTAAATCAGACAAACAGAAAATATAAAACTCTTGATTTTTACAAGAGCATTACATAATGGAGTTAATATGAACAGACATTATTTATCTCTTGAACTTGATAAGGTGCTTGAAAAGCTGGCATCTCACGTTTCTTGTGAAGATGCCCGTATTCTTGCCCGTGAGCTGAAACCAGAGCCAACTCTTCAATTGGCTCAGGCTTTGCTTAATCAGACCAAAGATGCCCACATGCTTCTTGCACGTTTCGGCGGTCCTGCATTCGGTGGTCTTGTGAATGTTACAAATGCCCTTTACAGAGCAGATGCCGGAAGTTCTCTTTCTTTAAGAGAGCTTCTTGACATTGCAAGTGTGCTTCACGTTATCAGAACAATCACTCAATGGAGAAGCACCTGCTCAGGTGTTGAAACCTGCCTTGACACATTGTTTAATTCACTTTCACCAAACAGATATCTTGAAGATGCAATTAAAAATGCAATTCTTTCAGAAGAAGAAATTGCCGATAATGCTTCGCCAGAGCTTGCGAGTATAAGAAGAAAAATCAGAGCTCAGGAATCTCACGTAAGAGAACAGTTGGGCAAAATTACACGAAACACAAATTATTCAAAATATTTGCAGGATAACATTATAACAATGCGTAACGGCAGATTTGTTGTTCCTGTTAAAAGTGAACACCGAGCCGATGTTCCGGGCCTGGTTCACGACACTTCATCATCAGGTGCAACTGTTTTTGTTGAACCTATGGGAGTGGTTGAAGCCAATAATAAAATCCGACTTCTTCAAAATCAGGAGCAGGATGAAATTGAAAGAATTATTGCTGAGCTTTCTGCTCAGGCAGGTTCCTTTGCTGACACAATTAAATCAAGCTACGAGTGTGCAGTTGAGCTTAATCTCATTTTCGGCAAGGCTCAGTTGGCTTATGCTATGAAAGCCTCTGCACCAACCCTCAATAACGAAGGAATAATTGATCTTCGCAGGGCAAGGCATCCGCTGATTGACCCTAAAAAGGTTGTACCTGTTGATATTAAATTAGGTGAAGATTTTGATACCCTTGTTATCACAGGACCTAATACCGGTGGTAAAACCGTTTCGATTAAAACAATCGGGCTTCTTTCTTTAATGGCAATGTGCGGACTTATGCTCCCTGTTGATGACAGAAGCAGAATTTCCGTTTTTGAAAATGTGCTTGCCGACATCGGTGACGAGCAGAGCATTGAACAATCCCTTTCAACCTTTTCGTCACATATGACAACTATAATAGATATTTTGAAAATCGCAGGTGAGGGCAGTCTTGTTCTCATAGACGAGCTTGGTGCAGGCACTGACCCTGTTGAAGGTGCTGCGTTGGCTGTTTCTATTCTTGAAAAGCTTCGCCGTCAGGGGGCAAAAATTGCCGCCACAACTCACTATGCCGAGCTTAAAGCTTATGCTTTGCAGACAGATGGAGTAATCAACGGAAGCTGTGAGTTTGATGTTTCAACCCTCAAACCCACATATAAACTTTTGATCGGTGTACCGGGCAGATCAAACGCTTTTGCAATTTCTCAAAGACTTGGTCTTTCCGATGAAATTGTTGACACTGCGAGAAACCTTGTTTCCACAGAAAATGCCCGATTTGAAGATGTTGTTGACAAGCTTGAAGAAAGCCGTCGACAGATGGAGCAGGGCAAAAATGAAGCCGAGCAGTTAAAGCGAGAGGCACAGCAGCAGATTGAAAAAGCCAAGCAGATGAAAGCCGAGATTCAGACTCTTCGTGAAAAAGAGATAGAAAAAGCAAAGGCTCAGGCGATTAAAATAACCGAGCAGGCAAAGCGTGAAGCATACGCACTCCTTGATGAGCTTGAAAGGCTCAAAAAAGAACAGGCTAAACAAAAGGATGCTGCAGAAATGGCTCGACGTGCAAGGGCGGCGGTCAAGAGGGGAATCGGTGCTATTGATGCTGCCGCAGACCCTGTTATCGGCACATTTGATACAGATGAAAATTATGTTTTGCCCCGTGAACTCAAACAGGGTGACAGCGTAATTCTTGCAGACATCGGTGCTGAAGCTACGGTGGTTTCGGTTAACACTAAAAAAGGTGTTGCCGAGGTACAGATGGGTGCAATTAAAACAAGAACACAGATTTCAAACCTCCGACTTCTTGAAAAATCAAATAAGCCTAAAATTCAGAAACCAAAAGCAACTCACGGCAGTAAAATGGACAGCAGAATGAATATTTCTGCTGACACTCGTCTTGATTTGAGAGGCATGACCGTTGAAGAATGCCTTATGACCCTTGACAGATTTATGGACAGTGCACTTCGCACGGGCCTTAACGAATTTACCATTATTCACGGTAAAGGCACGGGAGCACTGAGAACAGCAGTAAGGGAATATCTTAAAAAGAGCCCCTATGTTAAATCTCACCGCCTCGGTACTTTCGGTGAAGGCGAAGACGGTGTAAGTATTGTTACTTTAAAGTAAAAAAGATGTTATTGTATGTAAAACAAAGAAAGATGAGGACATTTTATGAAATTTAAGGATTGTGTTGCAAATGTTTCGACTTTTACAGATTTAAAAAGAGTAGCAAATGAATATGTAATTGATTACAAAAGACTAAGTTTTGACGAATTGAAAGCAGCTGTAGTAAAAACTGCTCCGCAATATTCTAATGAGGAAAATATTAGGAATGTAGTTGAGTTTTTTGAACTTAATCCTAATAGAAATAATAGAATTTTATTCAGTATTATAATCAAGAGTATTCTTTTGAATTGTGATGATTTTACTGAAACACTTAATGCAACAGAATATAAAGTAGTAGATTATGAGCAGGATATAATAGACCTTGCAAATGAATTTGCTCTTGACTCTGAAATAGAGGATATTGATTTTTATAAATATGTTGTTGATGCCGCTTGGGATAACAATGACGATGTTTCGGTTGATGAACAAAATCTTATCAATAAAATTCGCAAGAGAATGGGTATAACAGAAAAACATCACCAAATTTTGGAGGCTCAGATTGGAAAGTTCCCTACAACCAATAACATTGTTCATTCAAGAGATGATATTTCGGATGTAAGAAGATTATTGCAATCTAAGGGTCTTATCGTTCCCGTCAGAGATTCAAGCGGTGTTGATTATGATGTAATCCCCGAGGAAGTTGCAAGTTGTTTGAGGAATATTTTTAACATAGACATCAAGGAATCATCATTTCTCTCTTTGATAGAAAGTAAGTATGTAAAGAGTAAAAAATATCTTATTGATATGTTGACTAAGGGTAAGGTTAGATTGCCAAGCAATCCAAATCTTACCGAGCTTAAAGAATTGGTTGTAAAAAATCTTACAGCGCATCAGCTTATTGGTGGATTTTCGGCGAATGACGGTTTAGATAAAGGCTCATTGTCTGAATGGTGTGGAGCCTTAGGTCTTACCACTTATGGTACGAAGCCTGAATTGATAAATCGAATAATATCTTATTATGACGAAATAAAGCAAATAGAAGTTTCCGAAGAAGATGAAAGAGAACTGTATTACCATTATTTCGTCGATTTGGCTTCAAGAAATTTGCAGGTTCTTCATCAGCAAGGTGTTATTTCGAAAGATTTAGAGTGCGAGCATAAATTTGAAGCTGCTACGAACTATATATTTGAAAAAATATTTAAAATTAAACCTTTGATTATGAGTGGAACAGAGCATCCTGACGGGATACTTTCGTTCAATGATAAACTCATAATGTGGGATAACAAGTCAAAAGAAATGCAAGTATCTTTGGCTGAACATATTAAGCAGTTTGATAGGTATATCACTAACTCAACAAAACCAGTTTCTGTTTTTATGGTTATTGGTCCTGAATTCACGGCTGATTCAGCTAAAGAATGTGCAAAATATGCTTTGACTAGTGATACGATAATTCTTTTGATTACAGCAAAAGAATTAAAAGATTTAGCAGAAAAATGGAAAGTAAATCACGGAAACGATTCGGAAACATTACCTTTAGGTATCTTTAAGCAGAACGGAAGATTTAATGCGGATTTAGTTGCACTATGATAAAAGACTTCCTTGCCTCCCTCTGATGAGGGAGGTGGATTTTGCGAAGCAAAAGACGGAGGGAGAGATACTCCGAGCAGACTACCCCTCAGTCGCTTTGCGACAGCTCCCCTGACAAGGGGAGCCACTTTAGATTGAGTTTTTCAGGTGGCAATTATGAAAGAATACAACAAAAACAACATTCCTCTTGCCAAAAACCTACGCAAAAATATGACTCCGTGGGAACGCAAGTTATGGTATGATTTTTTGCGAAATTATCCTACTCATTTTCAACGGCAAAAGGCAATAGGTGAGTATATTGTTGATTTTTATTGTGCAAAGGCTCAGTTAGTTATTGAGCTTGACGGCGGAGGTCACTATGCACAGGAGCAAATATTAAAAGATAAATTGCGAAGTGAAGAGCTTGAACGGTTGGGCTTAAAGATTTTGCGAATTTGCAATCTTGATATTGACCGTAATTTTGAAGGTGTGTGCCAATATATTGACACACAAGTTAAACAAAGAATTAAACAGTAAAGGAAAGTTTTATGATTCCACAGAAGGTAGAAAATATTTTGCTGAAAGTTCAGAAGCCGGGCAGATATGTGGGCGGTGAGCTTAACAGCGTTATTAAAGACAAAAACAAGGTTGATTTGCGTTATGCATTCTGTTTTCCTGATACATACGAAATCGGAATGTCTCACCTTGGAATGAAAATTTTATATTCGCTCGTTAATGAACGTGAGGATGCCTGATGTGAGCGTGTGTTTGCCCCTTGGGTAGATATGGAAGAGCAGATGAGAGAAAACAATATTCCTCTCTATGCTCTTGAAAGCGGTGACCCAATCAAGGATTTTGACATGATCGGTTTCACACTTCAGTATGAGTTGAGCTTTTCCAATGTTCTGAATATGCTTGACCTTGCACAGGTGCCGCTTTATTCAAAAGACCGCGAGAGTCTTACACCATTGGTTGTAGCAGGTGGTCCTTGTGTGTGCAACGCTGAGCCAATTGCCGATTTTATTGATGTGGTTATGCTCGGTGAAGGTGAAGAAATAACAAACGAGCTTCTTGATTTACTCAAAGAGCATAAGAAAAAAGGCTCGTCAAAGTTTGAGTTTCTTTGTGAGGTTGCAAAAATCGACGGATTTTATGTCCCTTCGCTTTATGATGTGGAGTATAATGAAGATAACACAATAAAAAGCGTAACTCCCAAATATACTGCTCCCCAAAAAGCAGTTAAAAGAGTAGTTAGGGATTTGGATAAAGCTTTTTATCCCAAGTCGTTTATAGTTCCGTCAATCGAAATTGTTCACGACAGAGTAACTGCTGAAATTTTCAGGGGCTGTATCAGAGGCTGCCGTTTCTGTCAGGCGGGTTTTATTTACAGGCCAATCCGAGAAAAAAGTGCAGATGTGGTTGAAAGCCAGAGCAAGTGCCTTTGTGAAACCTCAGGCTACGATGAAATTTCACTTTGCTCCCTTAGTACAAGTGACTACACTCAGATTGAGCCGCTTCTTGATAAATTGTTGAGCTGGACTATTGATGACAAAATCAATGTTGCTTTGCCGTCACTTCGTGTGGATAATTTTTCAGACGAGCTTATGCAAAAACTCACTGCCGTAAGACGTGCTGGTCTTACCTTTGCCCCTGAAGCAGGCACACAGCGACTTCGTGATGCTATCAACAAAAACGTCACTGAAGACGAAGTTATGGAAACTGTTAAAAAAGCATTCAGCGGTGGCTGGACCGGGGTTAAGCTTTATTTTATGATTGGTCTTCCTACCGAAACTTTGGATGATGTTGCAGGTATTGCTGAGCTTGGTCAAAAAGTTGTAAATGCTTTTTATCAGAACCCCGATAAGCCGAAGGGCAAGGGCGTTACCGTTAATATCAGTGCTTCTTCTTTTGTTCCCAAGCCATTCACTCCTTTCCAGTGGGAGCCTCAGGACACAATGGAACAGCTCCAAGAAAAGCAAAAGCATCTTCTTGAAAGCGTGACCACTAAAAAAATAAATATCAGCACTCACCTGACTCCAACCAGCTTTTTGGAGGGTGTGTTTGCAAGAGGTGACCGCCGACTTTCTAAGGTTATGGAGCTTGCATGGAAAAAGGGTTGCCGTTTTGACGGTTGGGATAATCAGTTCGATTTCGGTAAGTGGATGGAAGCTTTTGAAGAATGCGGAATTGATCCTGCTTTCTATGCTAACCGTCGCAGAAGCTTTGATGAAATTCTTCCTTGGGATCATCTTGATTACGGTGTGAGCAAAAAATTCCTTATGAAAGAGAATGAAAAGGCTCACAGAAGTGAAACAACCAAAAACTGCCGTGAAAAATGTGCAGGCTGCGGAGCGAACAAGCTCAACGGAGGTGAGTGCCATGCGATGTGTTAGAATCAGATTTTCAAAAACAGGCAGAATGATTTATATTTCTCACCTTGATGTTAACCGCCTTATGACAAGAGCTGTTCGCAGGGCCAAGCTTCCTATGTGGTACACCGAAGGATTTAACCCTCATCCGTATATCGCATTTGCACTTCCTCTTTCTTTGGGTCAGAGCAGTGACTGTGAATATATGGATATCAGAATCGAGGGTGATATGACAAACGCTCAGGTTGAAGATGCACTCAAAGCCGTTATGCCTGAGGGTGTAGGGATTGTAAGCGTTAAAGACCCTGTTTTTAATGCCAATGAAATTGCAAGTGCCAAATATGCCGTTACTCTTGAATTTGCGAACGCCGATGAAGCGGAGAATTTTTATTACAGTGCAGATGCACTTATGAACGGCGAAGAGCTTATGGCTGAGAAGATGGGCAAAAAGGGTCACCGAAAAGTGCTTAAGCAGGTTAACTTAATTGAGCAGATTTTTGAAAAAGAGCTTACTCTTGACGGTAACCGAATTTTACTTTCGCTTAACCTTGCTGCGGGAAATTCTGTCAACCTTAACCCTGCACTTTTAATTGAAACTCTTGAAAAGAATATACAAATATCCTCAAAACAACAATATATTGTGCGTGAAGACTTGCTGACCGCAAGCGGAAAAAGTTTTTGTTAGAAAAATTAAAAAATGCTTGATTTTTCCGCTTTCTTGTGATATGATATTTCAGCATTTGTATCCGCTTGATTACAAGTGGGGATTTAATGCCCAACATTAAAGCGGACGGTCCTCTGCTGTGTATACGGCATGAACGCCTGAAATTATCGGGAGGTCTATTATGGACGCACTTAAACTCATCGCTCAGGACAGCCTTAAGGCTGACGTATCTGAGGCAATCAAAGTAGGTAACACTGTTAGAATTCAGGTTAGAATTCGTGAAGGCGAAAGAGAAAGACTTCAGGCTTTTGAAGGTATCGTAATCGCTCGCAAAGGTGCAGGTGTTTCCGAAACATTTACCGTTCGTCGTGTTTCATACGGTGTAGGTGTTGAAAGAGTATTCCCTGTTCATTCACCAAACGTAGACAGCGTTGAACTCATCAGAACAGGTAAAGTTCGCAGAAGCAAGCTCTACTATCTGCGTGACAGAGTCGGCAAAGCTGCTAAAGTTAAGCAGAAGCTCGGCTGATTTTAATGAGCTGAAGGTACGCTCAGGTCGTACCATTGAGGGTATGCGGAGTGTCTGCATACCCTTTGTTTTTTATTAAACCGATGATAACGGAGGTAACCGCTTTGTATAATTACAGACATACAGAAACTTCAAAAATCAAATATTACCCGGGCGGATTAACTCCTGAGCAGGCAGAGTCCAAGCGTAAAAAGTGGTATCAGGCTTATGATATGGCAGGGTCAATTCTTTCAGCGCTTGTTATAATTTTTGTTATATTCACTTTTATGTTCAGAGCTGTAAGCGTTGTGGGTAGTTCAATGGTGCCAACCCTTGCTGACGGTGATTGGTTGCTTGTTTCAGCAGAGAGTGAATATGAACGTGGGGATATAATTATAATCACACAGCCGAATGACAGAAATGAGCCTTTGGTTAAGAGAATTATTGCTCTTGGTGGTGAAACAATTGATATTGATTTTAACACTCATGAGGTTACTGTTAACGGCAAGGTTCTTGATGAGCCTTACATATTTGAGCCAACATCACTTTCTTATGATGTTGATTTTCCGTATCATGTTCCCGAGGGATGCGTCTTTGCTATGGGGGACAACCGAAACGACTCTCTCGACAGCCGTTCTTCCAGAATCGGTCCGATTGATGAGAGATATATTCTTGGTAAAGCTTTTATAAGAATTTTACCTTTTGATGAGATTAAGCTTTTTAATGAAGAGTATTACGGCGAAGAATAAGAGGTCTTTTTAATGAACGAAGAACAACAGAATCAAAAGGAAATAAAACAACCGTTTGCATATGATTTAGTTTCAATTATATGCACTGCACTTGTGGTTATAATGGTAGTGTTTACCTTTTTCTTCAGGTTTGTCGGTGTTGTGGGTGATTCAATGAACCCCACCCTTTATGAAAATGATTGGTTGCTTGTGCGTGCAATAAACACAGAGTATAAATACGGTGATATTATTATCAGCACCCAACCAAATGCTTTTAACGAACCGATTGTTAAGCGTGTGATTGCAACAGGTGGGCAGACGGTTGATATAGATTTTGAAACAGGCGATGTTTTTGTTGACGGTGAGCTTTTGCAAGAGGATTATATCGCAGAGCGTACCACCACAAAGCAGGATGTTAACTTCCCGGTGGTTGTTCCCGAGGGATGCATTTTTGCTATGGGCGACAACAGAAACGACTCTACCGACAGCCGTTCAACAGCTATTGGTATGATTGACGAAAGATATATCATCGGCAAGGTTCTTTTCAGGGTGTTGCCGTTTGATCAGTTTGCATATTTTGAATAAAGCAGGGGAGTCTTTTCGGCTCCTCTTATTTAAATTAAGGTGAAAAACATGAGTGATTTTCAAAAACAGACCGTACAGTGGTTCCCCGGTCATATGGCAAAAACAAGGCGACTTATTAAAGAGAGCCTTTCGATGGTTGATGCTGTTACAGAGCTTCTTGATGCAAGAATGCCTCTTTCAAGCCGTAACCCTGAAATTGAGCAGATAACTGCAGGCAAGCCGAGAATTATTCTTCTTAACAAGTGCGATGTTGCCGACGAAAAAGCGACATCAAAATGGATAAAGTATTTTGAAAATGAAGGCTTTAGTGCACTTCCTGTTGATTGCCGTTCTGGTAAGGGACTGAATGCTTACCGTCCGTTAGTAAGAGAGGTGCTCAAAGATAAAATTCAGGCAAATACCGAAAAAGGCATGGTAGGCAAAAGTTTGCGTGTGATGGTGGTCGGTATTCCCAATACAGGTAAATCGTCATTTATTAATAAAATGGCAGGCAAAAACAGAGCCGCTGTTGCCGATAAGCCGGGTGTAACGAGGCATAACCAGTGGTTCAATATCGGTAACGGTGTTGAGCTCCTTGACACTCCCGGTGTTCTTTGGCCAAAGTTTGATGACCCGCAGGTTGGCGACAGGCTGGCTTTTATCGGTTCGGTTAAAGATTCTATTCTTGACAGTGAAACTATGGCTGTGCGTCTGCTTGAGGTGCTTAAAGAAGACTATGCCGACAGAATAACCGAACGCTACAAATTAAAAAACATTGATTTTGAAAATATTGAAGCTTTTGAGCTTCTTGAAGCTATCGGAAGAAAAAGAGGTATGCTAATAAGCGGCGGTGAAATTGATACCGAAAGGGCTGCTGTTATGCTCCTTGATGAATACAGAGGCGGAAAGCTCGGCAAAATCACAATGGAATTGCCACCGAGGAAGTGACAAAATGAAAAAAGACGTTAATGAAATTATAGATTGGCACAAATTTGAAAATGAAGCCAAGGCGAATGGCTTTAACATTGTTTGCGGAGTTGACGAGGCAGGCAGAGGACCCCTTGCAGGACCTGTTTGTGCTGCTGCAGTTATACTGCCTGACGGACTTATTATTGACGGACTTAACGATTCAAAAAAGCTTACCGAAAAAAAGCGTGAAGCACTTTATGATGTAATTAAAGAAAAGGCTGTTGCTTATTCAATAGCTATGGCAGACGAAAAAGAGATTGATGAAATTAACATTTTGCAAGCAACATTCCTTGCGATGAAAAGGGCAGTTGACGGTCTTTCCGTTAAGCCTGATTTTGTGTTGGTTGACGGCAACCGTGACCCGAATTTAGGTATACTAACGCAGACGGTTATAAAGGGTGATGCTCTTTCGGCTTCCATTGCGGCGGCTTCTGTGCTTGCAAAGGTAACAAGGGACAGATTTATGCTTGAAATCAGTGAAAAGTATCCTGAATATCAATTCCCGAAGCATAAGGGATACGGAACGAAGCTTCATTATGAAATGCTTGAAAAACACGGCATAAGCCCTGTTCATCGCAGAAGTTTTTTAAAGAAAATTACCGGTGAAAAATAATGGTTATCAATAAATCAGGTGTATGGGGCGAGCTTTATGCGGCAAGATATCTGCGTGACAACGGCTATAAGATTATCGCGGGCAACTACCGCAGACGAGTAGGCGAAATTGATATAATCGCTCAAAAAGATAATACGGTTTGCTTTGTGGAGGTTAAAACAAGAGGCGAAGACCCTATGTTTGCTCCGTCAGAAGCTGTTGATGCTTTAAAGCAAGAAAAAATCAGAGCTACAGCAGGTCTTTTCATGAATAAATTCGGTGGCGAAAACAACGTCAGATTTGATGTGGTTGAGGTTATTCTTGATAAAAATTTCAATAAACTCAGTTTAAATCACATTAAAGATGCATTTTAGTGCAATTTACTGATTTTATTCGTTTACACTATTGACAAAGTGTGATATAATCGTTAGGATAGCGAATTTAATCCTACAGTTAATAAAGGAGAATGTACGATGTTATACACAAGTACCCGTGACAAAAGCATAAGGGTTGAATCAGCCGAAGCCATTGCTCACGGTATATCAAAAGAGGGCGGATTGTTTGTTCCTGTTGAAATTCCGAAAATTTCACTTGATGACATTCAGCGTCTTGTAAATTGCAGCTACATAGAAAGAGCTAAAGAAATTCTTTCACTTTATCTTACCGATTTCAGCGAAGAAGAGCTTGATTACTGCGTAAACGGTGCATATGCTGAGGGAAGATTCAGTGACAAAAAGGTTGCTCCACTGTATACTCTTAACGATAAAGCTGAAATTCTTGAGCTTTGGAAGGGTCCGACCTGTGCATTTAAGGATATGGCACTTCAGCTTCTTCCTTATCTTCTTACAGTTGCTTCTTCCAAGTCAGCTCCCGATAAGGAAATTGTTATTCTTGTTGCAACATCAGGTGATACAGGCAAAGCTGCTCTTGAAGGCTTTAAGGATGTTCCCAAAACAAGAATTCTTGTTTTCTATCCCGAAGACGGTGTAAGCCCTATGCAGAAGCTTCAGATGACAACTCAGGAGGGTGCAAATGTTGGTGTTTGTGCCATTGAGGGTAACTTTGACGATGCACAAAGCGGTGTTAAAAAGATTTTTACCGACAAAGCAGTTGCTGAAAAGCTTGATTCAATGGGTATGATGTTCTCATCTGCCAACTCAATCAACTGGGGCCGTCTTGTTCCTCAGATTGTTTATTATGTTTCTGCTTATTGTGATATGCTTGAAAAGGGCAAAATCAAATTAGGCGATGAAATCAATGTTGTTGTTCCCACAGGCAACTTCGGTAATATTCTTGCTGCATACTATGCAAAGGAAATGGGTGTTCCCATTAAAAAGCTTGTTTGTGCATCAAACGCAAACGATGTTCTTACCGAATTCCTTTCAACAGGCAACTACAACAGAAAAAGAGATTTTTATACAACAATTTCTCCTTCAATGGATATTCTTATTTCATCAAACCTTGAAAGACTTCTCTTCCTTTTAAGTGACATGAATGATGAAGCTGTTTCAAAATGGATGAACGAGCTTTCTCAGGAAGGTAAGTATTCAGTTGATGAAGCAGTGTTTGATAAAATCAAAGCTTTGTTTGAAGCAGGCTGCTGTGATGATAAGGGCACAAAAGCCACAATAGCAAATGTTTTTGATGATTACAAATATCTTTGTGACACTCATACTGCAGTTGCTGTGGCAGTTTATAATGACTATGTTCATGTTACTGCAGATGAAACCCCCACAGTTATTGCTTCAACGGCAAACCCATATAAATTTAGTGCATCTGTGCTTGATGCTGTCCGTCCCGGTATGACCGAAGGTATGGATGAATTTGATATGGTGCTTGGTCTTCATGTTGAAACAGGGGCAGAATGTCCCCCTCAGCTTGCAAATCTTAAAGGTAAAACACCAAGATTTACTCAGTGCTGCAAAAAAGAAGATATGGAAGCTGTTGTTTTTGAAATGCTTTCTAAATAATAAAAAGCAGGAAACACATTATCGTGTTTCCTGCAATCTTTATGGTTGGTTATTTTGTCATATTTGTGTTTGGCTCAAATGTTGCACAAAGTGTTTCTGAGCAGCTGCAGGCACTTGAAGGGCCTACTTCGATTGAACCTGCAGTGCATTTGCAGTTGTTTTCGTTGTAAATGCAATGACTTACATTACATTTGATGTCTTTGATTTCGTGACGCATAATATTAACCTCCGTTTATTATTGGGCTTTACCCTTAATTATTTTTAACAAAAAAATTCGTTATATGCGAGGTGTCAGAATGTCTTTATTTGCAATAGGTGATACTCATCTTTCTTTCGGTACAGATAAGCCGATGGATATTTTTTCGGGATGGGAAAATTTTGAACAAAAGCTTGAAAAAAACTGGCGAGCTATTGTTAAAGACAATGATACCGTTGTAATCCCCGGTGACATAACATGGGGGATGACTATGGAAGAGGCATTGGAGGATTTCAAATTCCTTGATAATTTGCCCGGAGAAAAAATTATATTAAAAGGTAACCACGATTATTGGTGGTCAACGAAGAAAAAGGCTGACAAATTTTTTGAAGAAAACGGAATTACTACCATAAAAATACTTAATAATAATGCTTATAAGGTGGGCGATTATGCCATTTGCGGCAGCCGTGGTTGGTTTTTTGACAGTGACAAGCAGGCGGATAAAAAAATCGTTGCCCGTGAAGCAGGCAGGCTCAGAATGTCCATTCAGGAGGCTGACAAATTAGGCGGTGAAAAAATTGCATTTTTGCATTATCCGCCAATTGCAGGCGGACAGGTCTGTCAGGAGATTTGTGATGAGCTTATAAACGGCGGAGTTTCACAGTGTTATTATGGTCATTTACATGGCTATTCAACCACTTTTGCATTCAATGATGAGATGTTCTCGATTAAATTTCACCTGGTTTCGGGAGATTACCTAAATTTTTGCCCCAAATTGATTGTAAAATTTTGACTTTTTGAGATAATTTTTTAAATAAACTATGGAAAATACTGAAAACATCTGTTATAATACATGAGTTAAAGAATGTACAGGAGGAAGTACGATGTTAAAATCAGCAAACAAAACAGAAACCAACATTTATACTCTTGAGGTTTCAATCGGCGGCGAAGAGTTCAAGGCCGCTATCGTAAAAGCTTATAATAAGCAGAAAGGCAAAATCGCTGTTCCCGGCTTCCGTAAAGGTAAGGCTCCTCTCTCGGTTATTGAGCGTTATTACGGCAAGGGTGTATTTTATGAAGATGCTCTTGATATCCTTTACCCCGAAGTTGTTGGCGACGCAATTAAAGAATCAGGCATTGAGGCTGTTGCAGCTCCTTATGATGTTGACGTTACCAAGATTGACGAAACAGGCGTTGAGATGACAATGAAGGTTACTGTTAAACCTGAAATTGAAATCGGCGAATACAAGGGTCTTAAAGCAGTTAAGGCTGACTCGACTGTTTCAGCAGCAGACGTTAAGAAAAAGCTCGAAGAGCTTCAGGAAAGAAATGCAAGACTTGTTACTGTTGAAGACAGAGCAGTTAAAAAGGATGACATCGCAGTTATCGACTTTGAAGGCTTTGTTGACGGCGTAGCTTTTGACGGCGGTAAAGGTGAGGGCTTTGAACTTACAATCGGTTCAGGTCAGTTTATCCCCGGCTTTGAAGATCAGATTATCGGTCACAACGCAGGTGAAGAATTTGACGTTAACGTTACATTCCCTGCAGAGTACACACCTGAGCTTGCAGGCAAAGAGGCTGTATTCAAAGTTAAGGTTAACGAAATCAAAGTTAAAGAGCTCCCCGAGCTTGATGATGAGTTTGCAAAGGATGTAAGCGAAGATGCTGACACACTTGCAGCTCTTAAAAAGAGCATCAAAGCTGAACTTACTGAAGCTAAAAAAGCTCAGGCAGACAGAGATTTTGAATCAGCTCTTCTTGAACAGCTTGCAGCTAATGTTCAGGGTGAAATTCCTGAAGTTATGTATGATAACAAAGTTGAGGAAGAGATTAATAACTTCGCTCAGCGTCTTGCTCAGCAGGGTCTTAACCTTGACGGCTATCTCAAATATACAGGTATGGATCTTGACGCTCTCAAGGCATCTTTCCGTGACGGTGCTGAGAAGCAGGTTAAGCTTATGCTTGCAGTAGAAAAAGTTGTTAAGCTTGAGGGTATTGAGGCTACAGACGAAGAAGCTGAAGCTAAATACGCTGAAATGGCTGAGATGTATAAAATGGAAGCAGAGCAGATCAAGAGCTTTGTTCCTGTTGAAGACATTAAAACTGACATCGTAAACGGCAAAGCAGTTCAGCTTGTTGTTGACAACGCAGTAGCAGAAGCTCCTGAAAAGCCTGCTAAGAAAACACCAGCAAAAAAGACAACTAAAAAAGCAGCAGAGAAAAAAGAAGAAGCTGCTGAATAATTTTACAATTTACAACCTATAATTAAATGGAGTGAATGGCTATTTTGCCATTCATTTCGTTTAAATTAAAACAAATTTTAGTTTTGCGGCAAGAATAAGGAGGATTTTATTATGGCATTAGTACCTTACGTTGTAGAACAGACAAACAGAGGAGAAAGACAGTACGACATCTTCTCAAGACTTTTAAATGACAGAATTATAGTTCTTTCTGATGAGGTTAACGACACAACTGCCAGCCTTGTTGTTGCACAGTTGCTTTTCCTCGAGGGTCAGGACCCTGAGAAAGATATCAGCCTTTACATCAACAGCCCCGGTGGCTCGGTAACTGCAGGTATGGCTATTTATGACACAATGCAGTATATCAAGTGTGATGTTTCAACAATCTGCATGGGTATGGCAGCTTCAATGGGTGCATTTTTGCTCTCATCAGGCGCAAAGGGCAAAAGACTCGCTCTTCCCAACAGTGAAATTATGATTCATCAGCCCTTGGGCGGTGCAAGGGGTCAGGCAACAGAAATTCAGATTGTTGCCAACCACATTATCAAAACAAGAGAAAAGCTCAACAGAATCCTTGCTGAAAACACAGGTAAGTCTATTGAGCAGATTGCTCTCGATACTGAGAGAGATAACTACCTTTCAGCTCAGGAAGCTATGGAATACGGCATTGTTGACAAGGTAATCAAAAACAGATAAGATTTGCTGATGTAATCTTATCCCGAAAGGAACGTTTCTATGAGCAGAGAAGAAGAAAGACGCGAAAAAAATATTCGCTGTTCTTTCTGCCAAAAAACGCAGAATCAGGTATATAAGCTCATTGCAGGTCCGGGTGTTTATATTTGTGACGAGTGTGTTGAGCTTTGTCAGGGAATAATCGAAGACGATATTTTATTAGAGTCAAAGCAAAAGAAGGGGAAGGAAAAGGCAAAGGCAAAGCTTAAGCTTCCTACTCCTTCAGAAATAAAGGCTCAGCTTGATGAATATGTTGTTGGTCAGCATAATGCAAAAATCGCATTGAGCGTTGCTGTTTATAATCACTATAAGCGTGTTTATAAAGGTGAGGACTGTGATGTTGATATTCAGAAGAGCAATATTATGCTCCTCGGACCTACAGGTGTGGGCAAGACTATGCTTGCCCAGACTCTTGCAAAAACTTTGGATGTACCTTTTGCTATTGCCGATGCCACAACCCTTACTGAGGCAGGCTATGTTGGTGAAGATGTTGAAAACATTCTTCTGCGACTTATACAGGCAGCAGATTTTGATATAGATAAAGCCCAGCGTGGTATTATCTATGTTGATGAAATCGACAAGATTGCAAGAAAGTCTGAAAACCCCTCGATCACCCGTGATGTAAGCGGTGAGGGCGTTCAGCAGGCGTTACTTAAAATTCTTGAGGGTACGGTTGCCAATGTTCCCCCACAGGGTGGCAGAAAGCATCCCCAGCAGGAGTTTATTCAGATTGATACATCCAACATCCTTTTCATCTGTGGTGGTGCTTTTGACGGCATTGAAAAAATTGTTAAAAAGCGTATCGGCGGTTCTGCCCTCGGCTTTGGTGCTGAGGTTAAGAGCAAGTCTGAATTATCTGTAGAAAACCTTATAACCAAGGTTGTTCATCAGGATTTGTCAAAGTATGGACTTATTCCCGAGCTTGTCGGCCGTTTGCCGGTTATCACAACCCTCAGCCAGCTCAATAAGGATGATATGGTAAAAATCCTTAAGGAGCCTAAAAACGCCATTCTAAAGCAGTATAAAGCCCTTTTTGATATGGATGGGGTTGAGCTTGAATTTGATGATGATGCATTGGTTGCCGTTGCAGAAAAAACTCTTGAAAAAGAAACGGGTGCACGTGGGCTCCGTTCAATTATGGAGGGAATTTTGCTTCCCGTGATGTATGAGGTTCCCGGCGACAAGAATATATCTAAAGTTAAGTTTACAAAAGAATGCATCACTGACGGTGCGGAACCGGATATTACAAGAAAAGCAAGAAGACGATAAAATTAAGACAGACGGTAGAGTAAAATCTACCGTCTTTTTGTATAGTAATCGAAGAAAAGTGATACACATCTGCTTACTACGAAACTTATTCTCAGAGAGAAGCCTGAAGAAAAAATGGTTGGCTCAAATGAGTCAACCATTTATACTTTATTCTTCAAATGAGCCTCTATAGCTTGCATCAATTATTTTGGGTAACTGGTCAAATGCCATATCGGCAAAGGCTTTCGGAAGCCCGGGTAAGTCTACCATATGAGCAATGCTTTCTGCAATTGTGTCTGTTGGTGGCTGCGAGCTTGGGGTAAATGTGACAATGTTTTTATCTTTGAAATCAAATTCAATGGTTCTTCTGCAAACCGATTCAATCGGTCGCATATTGATAACAAGAGTGTCCTCGTCCTTCCACGCTGCGGTGCTGAATGCTGTGAAATTCATACTTGCAAGGCGAATTTTAGATGTTCGATATTTACCGTCCATTCCGCATACAATGGTGTTGTGCTCGTCGCCCTCATCCCATGTCATTGTGCATTCATTCTCGCTGAAATCAAACTTAACATTGTTAATGTTGCCTGCTTTGTCGGCAGACATATATACAACAGGAATGGGAAGCATACTCACAGGGAAGCCTGAGGTTTCAAGAATAAGGTTTTTGCTGAATTTAATATTTCGGTTTTTGATGGTTTCTTCAAGCACACTTCTCTCGTTGGGTTCAAGAATGTCTTTGAGTGGAGCAAGGCTAATTTCACTTTCGTATTTTGGCTCGCTGTCAGGTTTAATAAATCCTTTGGGGAAGTGGCGCCAGATAGCATCACGTGTTTTTTGCTCGTTGATTTCACCTGCTGTTATAATGAATGAAGCATCTCTGTCTTTAAAAATAATGCCAAACTGTGAAAACATACCGTCCATACGGTAAGCTGAAGCACCGGCACAGTGCCACACGCAATATCCGTAACCGCATTGGCTATCGGGTTCTGAGTTGGCATGGGAATTGTCAACGTGACGTTTCCTTGTTTTTCTTATCCAACTTTCAGGAATAACCTGTTTGCCGTTAAACACACCGTTATGCTGGTAGCAGGTGACGATTTTTGCAAGATCCTCTGTCTTTAAAAACAGCCCCCAACCGCCTGCTTCAATCCCCCTTGGTGAAACTTCCCATGCAGGGGTGTCAATACCAAGCGGTTCAAAAAGGCGGGGAGTGAGATATTCTGTAACTGTCTGCCCGGTAATTTTATTAATAACGGAGCACAGCATATACTGGTTTTCGCTTATATATTGAAAATGACCGTCATTCGGTGTAAATGACCAGGGAGATTCAAAAAACTGACGCTCCCAATTGGGCTTTGTTTTATCAGTGAAAACACTGACATTTTTGCCTGATTGCATTGTGAGCAGAGAGTGAATGTCAAGCTTTTCAAGGTTTTCATCACGTTTGTCAGGAATAAATTCGGGGAAAATATCAAGCAGCTTTGTATCGGTTGTAAGTATCCCTTCTTCAACGGCAAATCCGATTGCTGCGGAGGTGACCGTTTTGCTGACCGAATACATTGCGTGAGGTGTGTCGGGCGAGTATGGGTCAGCCCAGCTTTCAAAAGCAACCTTACCCTGACTCATAATCATAAGGCTATGTACTTCAATATTGTTTTCTTCAAAATCAGCAATGAGAGCTTCAATTTCTTTTGATGAAACACCCACTTGCTCGGGATAATCGGCTCTTTCCAGCATTACTTTATCTGACATATAATCACCCCTTAGGTAAGATTTTAATTGTTATTTTTTTCTTTTCTTAAATAAATAGACCTGGCTTACAACAATTCCGCCTCCGCAAAGCACAACGGCAATTATTCTTCCGATTGAAAAGGTAAATTTGCCTGCGGTTTCGTCCGGTGATGATTGCTCAAGTTCGCTGTAAGCTTCACTTAAATCATAAAATGCACCCGAAAGCTGGCTTTGAGAAGCAACACCGCTGACATAGCTTTTAGCAGTGTTATAAGCGGCGGTGAATTTTTTTGAGCTGTCGGCTGAAAAATCACCGCCGAGATAGCTTTCACACATTCTGACGAGATCTGTTAATTCTTTTTTCATTTCTTCTGTAGAAGAGATGTATCTTTCAAGAAGCTCAGGATAATCTGTTTCGATAATTGAATATCCGTGAGAAATTACGTTATCCCAACCGGTTATATCATCTGACCTGTCGGCTGAATATTCATCAACCATTGAAAACATAGCCATAATGGATTTTTCTTTAAATTGCTTTGTGTAAGAATCATAAAGAACAACGCCGTTACGGTTTTTAGTGCCCACCTTGACGATGTTGAGCTTGGCATCAACGGTGTCTTTTAAAAGTGAGTTTGCACCGAAAATAATGTTGCCGTTATATTGAGGGATAATGAGATTTTTAAATTTCTCATTTTTTTCAATAATGGATAAAATATCACGGCTGTCAGCATCGGTTAAACGGAACATAACTTTGTTCATCTTTTCTTCGTTTTCTACAACGCCGCTTACTTTGCCTAAATCTTCCATAGAAACGTCAATGATAAGAGTGTTTTCGTCATCAATGGCATCAAGGGCCTGCTTAAGTGAGGGAACAATGTATTCGCTTTTTTTAGAAAGCTCACCGCCGTTGCCGTAACGAAGGAAGTATGTTGAGATTTCTTCATATGTTTTTTCACTTACTGCACCGGTGACTGTGTTGCCTTCAGCATCGATACACATTCTGTCAACGGTATCATCTGCCATCAGAATCGGTACACCGTCGTTAGTGAGCTTAACATCAACAGAAATATAGTCGGTGTTGCAATCGGTTATGGCTTCAATAGAATTTTCTGAATATTTTTGCCAGTTACCCATATTAGCACAGCTTTTTAATTCGGTGGTGTATGTTTTTGCTGATGTTTGATTGCCTAAAAGAATTGATTTGTCAATTGATTCGCCATCGCTGTAGGTGTCAATAACAGCGAATGCACCGAATGAAAAGGCACCGAAAGCCAGGAGTATAATGAGTGAAACCGATAAAAATATACGAAACTTTTTCATTGAAATACCTCAAAATAAAAAAATTATAAAAATAACAAACAAATGTTTGCATTCGGCGAACATTTGTGCTATAATATTAAAAACTAACACTACTTTTGAAAGGTAGGGATAATTTTGGCTATAAATGATAAACAAAGAGCTATTTATGACTTTCTTGTGGAAAGGAGCTGTGACGGTGTTCCTCCCTCGGTAAGAGAAATTTGTGCCGCAGTGGGTCTAAAATCAACCTCGTCGGTTCAGGCTCATCTTGATGTGCTTGAAGCAGAGGGCTATATTTCACGTGACCCACTTCTTAAACGTTCAATCAGAATCGTCGGTCAGCAGGATAATATTGTTCAGGTCCCGATTGTGGGCACTGTTACTGCAGGTGCACCCATTCTTGCTGTTGAATCAATTGAAGGTTACTTTCCGTATACAGGCACCGTTTCAAGAGATAAGCCGCTTTTTGCCCTCCACGTAAGGGGCGAAAGTATGATTGAGGCAGGTATTCTTGACGGGGATTTGGTTATTGCCGAAAAAACTCCTTTTGCAAGAAACGGTGATATTGTTGTTGCCCTTATTGAAGATGAGGCAACGGTTAAAACCTTTTATAAAGAAAACGGATATTATCGCCTTCAACCCGAGAACTGCACTTATGAACCGATTATCGTTGATGAAGTGTCAATCCTCGGCAAGGTTGTGGCGGTTATGCGTTATTATTAATATCAACCGTTACCCAAAAGAAGGGCAAGTATGGCGCAAATTGCGGCAGAACCGCCCAAAGCAAACGCAGTTATTGTTATTATGTTATTTCTTAACTTGTTTGTTGCTTTGGCTGATTTTGAATGAAGCTCGCTGTCTTTTTCTATGATGGTATTGCCTGCAATTTTAAGAGCGTACTCAACCCCGATATTAACAAGGGATTTTGCGTCTTCTTCATCACCGGCAAAAATTTTGGTGACAATGGTTTCATTTTTGTCAGAAACTGCACAGTAAATAAAAATTGAATCATCTTCATTACCTGAAAATGCGCTTGAAACTGCTACTGCATAATTGCTTTTTGTTTCAATGCGCGTTTTTTGTGCACATGAGGCAATGTAATCCTTAACAGGCTGAGATGGAGTTCTTGCTTCAGCTGATTGTGAAAATCTGAAAACTTCACTGTTTTTGTCAACCATACCGGCGCATTTCTGAATCAAATCGATTCCGTTTACAGGTGCAAAGGCAAGGGTGGACTTTGTCTTTTTCAAAGCAGTGAAAAGCCTTTCAGTCAGACGAAGGAGCTTAAGCTTTTGCAGGTCTTCATTTTCTTCTACACCTGCTTTTTCACCGAGATAACTGTAAAGGCTGCCAAAAACGACTTCTGCCGTTTTAATCGGGTCAAGAGGAATGATAATGATGCTTTGTGAACCTGAAGAAATGGCAAAACCACAAGACATTAAATTATCAGTAGGGAAAATTTGTGCCATTACGGGAAAGGCTGAGTTGTTAATTAAAGCATTTTTTGAAATTTTGCCTTTTTCAAACAAGGGGAGAAGATTAACATAAATATCCTCATGCTGTTGAGTTTCAAGCTCAAGGGCTGAACAAAGCATTTTTTTGATTGAGTTATATGACTGGTTCTGCACAGCGATGATTATACAATCAGCTGAACGCAGAGCTTGTGAAACAGCAATAAACATCCTTTTAGGTGAGGCGAAGTTACTGAACTTGGTTCCTTCATTGTCAAAAGCATTGGCACAGTCGGCAATAAGCTTTTTACTGCCGGCGAAAGCGGAGGCTTCACCTTTTGCAAGTGAAAAAAGTTTTATGTTCATAAGAACTCCTTTCTTAGTCTACATATGGGTTAGTCTGATTTTTTTCATCATACCACGATTGAGGGAAACGTTGATTAGTGTTTTTGTGTGCGGCAGAGGTGTCAACAGAGGCATCTTCGCCGTCTCTGACTAATCGAGCCATAACAACAAACCGAGAGTCATCGATGAGAAGACTGCAGGTTGAAAGCGTAAGAATTTTATCTTCAGGTGTTACGTCAACATCAGTTATAAAATATGAACGCTCCATAACCTCGTCGTAAAAATCATAAAATTCTTCATCACTGCCAAAATCTGTGCGAAGATAGTTAAACACATATCCGTTATCATGTTCCGGTTGTGTGTTGATAAGGAAGGCTGCAAAAACCTTCCACTTATAATCGTTGTAAATTGTGTTGAATGTGATTATCGGGCAAGCTTGATACGTGCTGAGCTTTTTATACATACTAAGCATACCAAACTGTGTGCCGTCACGCATATTGTGACCGAAGATAATGGTGTTATGGTTGAGATTAACAAGATTGTTACGGTAATCGACGAATAAAGTTCCATGCTTATCTTCTTCACCGTCAATGTTGTATTTTAAATAATAAGAATTGTCCTGACCCTGAACAACGGGGAAATCCATTTTTAACCCCTTGACAATGAGTTTGCCTGCAAAATCATTATATTGACTTTTGATTTCAACATATTTTTCCTGAACAGGGGGGGCTTTTTCGGTGTCAGATAAAGTTGTTTTGGGTGTGCTTTCGTTGTCTTCGTCAACATCAAAAACTTCGTTTTGCTTGTCAATCGAAAACGGTAACCAGACTAAGTCATAAACCAGATAACCTGAACTTGCAACAACACCGATAATTGCCACAATCATAAGACATTTTCTTATCAGTTCTTTTTTATTGTTCGGTTTCATTTTAATCATCTTTCTTTAAAGAATTAGAAACAATGGTTTTTTTGTCAATTTTCAAGTCAGAAGGAATTGGCTTTGAAATCGGGATGTCCGCAGGAGCCTTGTCCTTTTTGTCAGAACGTTGAATTTTAGCAATAGCAGCTTCTTTATCAGCCTTAGCTTTAGCTATGGCTGCTTCTTTTTCTGCTTTGGCTTTTGCTATAGCAGCATCTTTTTCGGCACGTGCTTTGGCAATCGCTCTGTCACGCTCTATACGTATTTTTTCAGTTTCTTCCTTATGGGCTTCTTCGCGTGCTTTTCTTGCGGCACGTTTGGCAGCGAGCTCCTCCTGATGAAGTCGCTCAGCTTCGGCTCTTGCCTGAACTTCAGCATCAAGTCGGGCTTTTTCTTCACGGGCAAGAAGTGCCGCTTTTTCGGCTTCTTCCTTTTGTGCAATTGCTGCTGCAGCTGCTTTACGCATGGCTTCAAGCTCTGCCATTAATTGTTCGGTATCAATACGTGCCTGTCGGGCAACAGCCTGCTGATTTTCAAGTTCGCGGCGGGCGAGCTCTTGCTGTTGTTTGTTTTCTTCTTGCTCACGGCGGATACGCTCTTTTTCTTCCTGAAGCTTTTGCTGTGCCTCTTTAGCGGCACGCTCAGCGGCATGTTGAGCGTCTTCTTTTTGCTTCTTGGCAAGTTCAATGAGTCTGGCGGCTTCTTCGCTTTGCTCTTTAGCTTTCTTGAAAGCTTCTTTAGCGACGGTTTCGGCATCGGCTTTTGCCTGTTGAGCCTGAAGGACAGCCAATTCAGCTTCTTCTTTTTCTTTTTGAGCTTTTTCTGCAGCGAGCTTTGCTTCTTGTTCGGCTTTTGCCTTTTCAGCTTGAGCTTTTTCTGCAGCGAGCTTTGCTTCTTGTTCGGCTTTTGCCTTTTCAGCTTGAGCCTTTTCTGCAGCAAGCTTTGCTTCTTGCTCGGCTTTTGCCTTTTCAGCTTGAGCCTTTTCTGCAGCAAGCTTTGCTTCTTGCTCAGCTTTTTTCTTTTGAGCTTGAGCTTCTTCAACGGCAGCCTGTGCCTGTTTTTGCTGAATCTTTGCTTCTTGAGCAGAGATAAGGTCTTTTTGTGACTTGGGTGTGGCACCTTTGCCTGAAAGGTCTGTGATTATCTTTTCAAGCTTTGCAAGTTTAGCCTTTTCTTTTTCGGTCATTTCTTTGGCTATGAGCTTTTCTGCTTTCAGCTGTGCCTTTCGGATTTCTTTCTCAGCCTTTTTGCGAGCCTTTGCTTTTTGCTTTTCAAGGCGGATTTGTGCTTTGATTTCTTTCTTCTTTTGTTTTTCTTCTATTTTGCGTTTTGCACGTGAGAGCTTTGTGGGTTCGGTAAAAAGCCCGGTGCTTTCGGCAGAAACCTCTTCTGTTTTATTTCCGTTAGCGAGGGTATCAGCTTCAGATTGGTAAATAACCTTGGTGTTTGTCTGATACATATCACGAAGTCTGGGGGTGTTGCTGTCTTTCCTTGCATCAGGCAGATTAAAAGAGTCAGAAATATCATCAAGCACATGATATCCTGCTTTTTCAAAAACACTTCTTGCCGTTGCAATGTCGTCATTTTTTTGCAATGACTGTTTTGGTGTTGCAATTTTACCCTGCTTTATTGGGGCGGCAACAACCTCAGGGGGATTGTTTGCATCTTCTTCATTTAAAACCTCAGCCTCTGAAAAAAGGCGAGAGAGAGGAGACGGTTCAACTCCGTTGGCATCTTTGG
Source organism: Clostridia bacterium (assembly GCA_017461625.1). Lineage (GTDB taxonomy): Bacteria > Bacillota > Clostridia > Oscillospirales > Acutalibacteraceae > CAG-488. Next base: position 26,804 of record JAFTXJ010000018.1, on the reverse strand, counting down.
GAATACTGCTTGCAGGGGTACCGTAATAGCTATAGCCTCTGTTGGCGGCAAGATGCCTTTTTATAAAGCCCATTTGCTGTGGGGGTTCCATGGTTTCTCTTACCCCTTCATCAACCTCAACTGAAGCAAATGTGTTTTTAAGATTTTCAACACCGGTGGTAACGATATATCCGCTTAAGCTTTCAGAAGGGTCGGGCAAGGGTTGTCCCTTGTCATCAACCGGTATAGCTTCAGGGGATTTTTGTTTGCCTTCTTTTTTAGGCATAATTGGTTTATCAAATCCGTCTGCCATTCAAATTTGCTCCTTTCGTGAGATTTACATTGAGGGTCGCCAGCTTCTATAAGCGGCATAAGGGTTAGACTGACCGTTTTTATCGTACCAGAGTTGCGGACGACGGTAATCTGAGTTTTGAGTAACTTTGCTTGTATCAACGGTTTCACTTTCGCCGTTTCGCAATAATCTGCCAACCACTACAAAACGGGCATCTACTCCACCGCTTTTAAGGTTGTCATAAAAATGTGAGCAGGTAGAGAGTGTGATGATTTTATCTGTTTTTTCAAGCCCTGCATCTGTTGTGTAGAGGGCATATTGGTTAAGCATATTAATATAGCCTTCAAAATTATTGTCGCTCATATAAGGATTATAATAATCAAAAACATAACCGCCGTCAGAGCTGCTTTGAGTAGTTGCGTAAAACGCAGCATAGATTTTGAAGGTGTATGAGCCTGTGAGTGTATCGTATTTGATTATCGGATGGCTTTTGTAGTACTTAACATCTGCGTAATTGTCAAGTGAGCCGAAATGGGTATCGTTATTCATACGATGACCGTAAATAATTGTGTTTTTGCTGAGTCCGTTCTTAGAACAGCGGAAGTCAACAAAGGGTGTGCCGTAACGGGCACTTTCATCAAATGAATTGTGATTATACAAGTAATATTTATTTTCACTGTCTTGCATAATAGGATAATCAATTGCTGAATTTTCAATCGTAAGCCATCCTGCAAGGTCAGAATTTTCCGAATACATTGCTTTAAGCTTTTCATTAATTGAATCTGGGTATGCAACATTATTATAGCTGATTGTTAAATTATCAAACGGTTTAAAGCTTTCTGCTCGGTTATTTTGAGCAGTTACGTTTTGCTCGTTTGAGTTTTCGTCAGCTGATGAACGGTCTTTGAAATTTAAAACAGCTAAAGTTGAGCATATAATAGTTGCAATGCAGAGAATAACGCAAATCACCACGGCGAGGGTGCTTTTTTTCTTGCTTTTGTCTGCCAAAAATCCCGATGGTGTTTCATCATCAAAGGTAGGTTGCTGCTGTTGCTCGTTAACTGTATTGTTTTCAATATCAAGAATAGATGAAAATGCGGCAAATTCAATTTTTGATGCTTCATCGGCAACTGTTTCAACCTTTGGCTGATCAGGTATCATTTCATTGTTGACATCAGCCTGTTCAAACAATCTTGCAGAAATTTCTTTTTGTTCCTGAAGCTTTGCTTCTTCTGCTTTTTTTGCGGCTAATGCTGCGGCGGCAGCTTTTTCGGCGGCTCTGCGTGCTTCTTCCTTTTCTCTTGCTTCAAATTCAGCCTTTTTTCGAGCAGCAAGCTCTTCGGCAGCTTTTCTTTCTTCTTCCTCTTTCTTACGTTGCTCTTCAAGGCGGATTCGTTCCTCCTCGGCAAGCCTTGCAGCTTCTTCTGCCGCTTCACGTTCAGCAACTTCAATGGCTTCCGCTTCACGCTGAGCGTCTTCTTCATCAAAATATTCTTTAAAATCAGTTAAATCAAATTCGGTTAAATCGATTTCATTTTTTGGGTCTTTCTTTTGGAATTCGTCCATATATATTCTCCTTATTCAAGGTTAGCATCCAAATAAAGTCTTACAAGGTTAAGTGCATTTGATGCATTAACCAGGCGGTTATAGTCACGGCAACCGGGACCGTTTTTGCCTGTGAGAAGCTTTTTGACAGCTACCGTTCCGTCTTTTGCTGCAAGGGCAATATAGCTCAGACCAACGGGTTTGTCGGTGCCGTCACTTTCAGGGCCTGCAATGCCTGTGACACTGACTGCAATGTCAGCACCGCTTAATTTAAGGGCACCGAGTGCCATCTGACGTGCAACAGGTTCACTGACTGCACCATGGGTTTTTAGGTCGTCCTTGTTCACACCGAGAATTTTTTCTTTTATTTCGTTAGAATATGAAATAATTCCGCAACCGAAAACTGCTGAAGAACCTGATACGTCAGTGATTCTTTTGCCGATAAGACCGCCTGTGCAGGATTCTGCCGTGACGAGGGTAAGCCCTTTTTCTTTAAGCTTTTTAACAACTGCAGACTCAATATTGAGCTCATCAATGCCGTAAATAAATTCGTTTAGTCTTGAGACTATTTCATCAATCATAGGTTTAGCAAGGCGATTAGCTTCATCTTCATTGTCAGCCATAGCTGTTACACGAAGAAGTGCCTCGCCCTCTTTGGCATAAGGTGCAACAGAGGGATTGTGGCTGTTTAATAAGTCCTCAACCTTTTGTGCCATAACACTTTCACCGATACCAAAAGTACGGATATTGTGAGAAATTATCACTTTGTCAGAAAATTGTTTAAGGTAAGGCACAGCATAGTTCAGAAACATTGGCTTGAGCTCTCTTGGGGGACCGGGGAGCATAAGGATATGCTTACCGTCTTTTTCAATGGCACATCCCGGAGCAGTGCCGTTATCGTTAGGGAATATAACACCGTCAAAGGGGAGCATTGCCTGCTTCTTATTGTTTTCACTCATCTCAAGAGCTTTTGAAGAAAAGTAGTTTACCATTCTGTCAAGGCTTTCCTGATGCAGCACACACTCCTTATCAAAAAAATCACAGCAGATTTCTTTGGTTAAATCGTCGGGAGTGGGGCCAAGACCGCCTGAAGCGATGATGATATCACTTCTTCCGACTGCGATTTCAAGAACTTTGCGAAGTCTGTCAGGGTTGTCCCCAACAGTGGTCTGATGAAGCACACTGATACCCATTTTTGCAAGCTCAACCGATAAAAACTGAGCATCTGTGTTAACAATGTCACCTAAAAGAATTTCTGTGCCTACGCTGATAATTTCACATATAGCCAATGCGGTTCACCTTATCTTTCTATCATAATAAATTTTGTGTTTTCAATAGCCTCTTTAACAAGACCGTCAACATCAATTAACGCTTCAGCCTCTTCAAGCTGAGAGAGCTTTGGTTTCGTTTTAGGGTGTTTGGGGGTAAACACCGTGCAACAATCTTCGTATGGAAGAATGGAAGTTTCAAAGGTGTCAATTTTTCTTGAAATTATAATCACTTCATCCTTGTCCATACCGATAAGAGGGCGGAAAACGGGCATTGTTGCTACTGCCTCGGTGCAAGCAATTGCTTGCATGGTCTGGCTTGCGACCTGACCCACACTTTCACCTGTAATAAGAGCACCGCAATCCTCTTTTTTGGCAATGATTTCGGCACAACGCATCATAAGTCGACGCATAATCAGGGTGAATAAATCTTCTGGACAGTTGTCTTTAATCTCTTCCTGAATATGAGTAAAGGGTACAACAAAAAGAGGGATTCGTCCGCAATACTGAGAAACCTTTTTGCAAAGGGTGTGAACTTTCATCTCTGCCCTTTGTGAAGTGTAGGGAGGGGATGCAAAGTGGATGCCGACAATGTTGAGACCTCGTTTTGCCATCATCCAGCCTGCAACGGGGCTGTCAATTCCGCCTGAAACAAGCAAAGCTGCCCTGCCTGCAGAGCCTGTGGGCATACCGCCTGCACCCTTGATCTGATTGCCGTGGATATATGCGTAAAAGTCACGCACTTCAACCATAACAACTACGTCAGGGTTGTGAACATCAACCTTAAGGTGATGATACATGCTGAGGATTTTACCGCCAACCTCTCGGCAGATTTCAGGGGATTTGAGGGGGAAGTTTTTGTCAGAACGCTTTGCCTCAACTTTGAAAGTGCGTGCACCTTCAAGTTGGTCACGAAGATATTCGCCTGCACAGGAAAGGATAACATCCATATCTTTTTCGACTGCTGCAGCTCTTGAAAGGGCGGCAATACCAAAAACCTTGGTAAGACGGCGTACTGCTTCATCAAAATCTATATTTTCATCCTCCGGCTCAACCATAATAGTTGATTGAGCCGAGGTGAATTTAAACTTGCCAAGGTCACTTAAACGGTGACGCATATTTTTTATAAGAATGTCTTCAAAAGTTCGGCGGTTAAGACCTTTAAGAGCTAACTCGCCGTTTTTTATAAGAATTGTTTCCTTCATTTTGAACTCCGTTTCGTTATTTCATTCGCCTCATACTCTTTTGGGCAGAAGCAACGCCCTGAATGAAATAGTCAATTTCTTGCTTGGTTGTATATCTTGAAATGCTTATTCTCACTGCACTGTTGATTCTTTGTGAATCAAGACCGATTTCGGTAAGAACACGGCTCTTGTGACCCTTTGAACAGGCTGAACCGCTTGAAATATATATACCCATCTCTGAAAGATAATTGAGCAAAACCTCTGAAGGGATGCCTGTTACGGAAATGTTTGTAACATAAGGCAGTGCATCAACAGGTGAGTTGATAACAACACCGCCAAGCTCAACTAAGCGGGATATAAGATAATCTCTTTGCTGAGTTGCAATTCTCAGGTTTACATCAATGTCTTTGATTGCATCGGCTGCTGCACCAAAGCCTGCAATTGCCGGCAGAGGCTCAGTGCCGGGGCGGATTCCCTTTTCCTGCCCACCGCCAAAAACGGTGGAGGCTATTCTTGAACCCTTTTTGATAAACAGTGCGCCTGCACCTTTCGGACCGTGAATTTTGTGAGAACTGATTGACATAAGGTCAATTCCCAATGCGTGAGGCTTTAAGGGGATTTTGCCGAAAGCCTGCACGGCATCACAATGAATGAGGGCAGGGGCGTTATATTTGCGAACTGCCGATTTCACCTTTTCAATGGCTTCAATTGTGCCGATTTCGTTATTGACAGCCATAATGCTGATAAGTGAAGTTGAGGTGTTGACCGCGGCGTTAAGCTGACGTTCATCAAAGTGACCATTTTTGTCAACATTAAGTCTTACAACGTCATAACCCTCTTTTTCAAGCTGTTTCATCGGTTCTTCAACGCTGGGGTGCTCAATTGAAGTGGTGATAATTCTCATACCCTTGGGGCGGTATGCGTGAGCAGCACCGAAAATGGCAATGTTGTTGCTTTCGGTTCCGCCTGATGTGAAGAAAATTTCACTGTCTTCACAAGATAATTTTTTGGCAATTGAGTGCCTTGCATTTTCAAGCACTTCAGAAGCTTCTATTCCGCCAAAATGCAGAGAAGACGGATTGCCCCAGCATTTGGTTAATGTGTTGTTGATTGCCTCAATAGCTTCGGGGCAGACAGGTGTTGTAGCACTGTTATCAAGATAGGCTTCCATTAAACTTCCCTCCAAAATGCGAAATTTTCGCTACTTTAAAATATACATTTACATTATACATCACTTTTACCTCTCTTGCAATATTTTTTTCGCTAATATAGGTATTATTTATATAAGAAAATAATAGTAAGATTTTGCGGGAAATTTTTGTAAATTTTGTTCCCTGTTAGCATAATATGAAGGTCAAACTTTTTCTGTGTGTATTTTAATTTTTTAAAATGTCTGAAAAATTAAGAAAAAGTTAAAAAAATTGAGAAAACAAGTGATATTTTAGAGTTTACAATAAAAACGAAGAAATTTGACCTTGTTTGACTTTTTGACTTTTATTTGAGTAATGCTATAATATAGTCAAAGTCAAAGAAAGTCAAAATCAAAAAGTGAGATGATGTTATGAATATGAGCAATGAAATAGCCAATATGATTCTCAGAATGCTTGAGAGTGACGGATTTACGGAAATCCAGCGAAACGAGCTTGCTCAGACAATTGGTTGCGTGCCTAGTCAGATCAACTACGTTATTTCGTCAAGATTTACGCCTGAACACGGTTATATTGTAGAGAGCAGGCGAGGCGGTGGCGGATATGTGAGGATTTCACGTGTAAGTTATGATAAAGGTTCGGCTCTTATGCATGTGGTCAACAGCATCGGCAGCCACGCAGATGAAGCCACATGCCGGGCACATATAAGCAACCTGAATTATCAGAATCTTTTAAGCGATGAGGTTTCGGTTGCGGCTTTAGCTGCAACAAGCGACAAGTGCCTCAGAGAGGTCAGCTTGCCGTTGCGTGACACTGTAAGAGCGTCAATTTTTAAAAATATATTATTATCAACAGTTAAGAAAGGAAGATGAATATGCTTTGTCAGAATTGCGGAAAAAATGAGGCAACAACTCACATCAGGCGAGTTGTGAATGGGGATACCACACAAATGCATCTTTGTGCAGATTGCGCACAGCACCTTGGTTACGGCGATATGTTTTCAGGATTTGGTTTAAACCTTGATGATTTTTTTGGCGGCTTTTTGGGGGATACTGTGCAGAAATTAGCTTCACCTGTTGAAACCAGATGTCAGAAATGCGGCAACACCTTTGGCGATATTGTAAGAAGCGGCAAGGTTGGCTGCAGTGAATGCTATAAAACTTTTTATGATAAATTGTTGCCGTCAATTCAGAGGATTCACGGAAGAATCAAGCACAACGGCAAACAGGTTTCTGCTGTTGAATCAACGGTTATACATGCAAAAGAGATACAGGAAAATCCGATTGAACAGTTAAAAAAAGAGCTTGCAGATGCTATTGAAAAGCAGGAATTTGAGCAAGCGGCAGTTATCAGAGATAAGATAAAGGAATTAGAAAGTGAATAATCTAAAATTTTAGATATTTGCTTGAGTTTCAATGAAAGGTTAGGTTTCTGGACATGAATAAATGGTATATAGAAAGTGGCGAACAAGGGGATATAGTGTTAAGTACACGAATTCGTTTAGCGAGAAATATCGATGAATACCCGTTCCCTTGCAAGCTCACAAAAGAGGGGAAAAAAGAAGTTTGCGAAAAGGTAAGAGACATACTTCTTTCACAAAAATATTGGGATTTTTCTTACACTGAAACATCCACACTCACCAAGGCTCAGGCTGTGTCTTTGGCAGAGCGACACCTTGTAAGCCCCGATTTTGCAACCGACAGCGACGGTGCACTTGTGCTGACGGATGATGAAGCAATCAGTATTATGCTTTGTGAAGAGGACCATATCAGGCTTCAGGTTATGATGTCAGGTCTTGCACTTAAAGAGGCATACAATGTTGCCGATAAAGTGGATAACATTATCTCGTCAGGTGTTGATTATGCTTTTGATGAAAGAATAGGTTATCTTACTCAGTGCCCCACAAACCTCGGCACGGCAATGAGAGCATCCGTTATGCTTCATCTTCCTGCACTCACAAAGTGCGGCCAAATTGGAAAACTGGCCTCCACCGTATCTAAATTAGGGCTTGTTATAAGAGGTGCTCACGGTGAAGGCAGCTCACCTAAAGGTGCAATTTATCAGCTGAGCAATCAAATAACTCTTGGCATTTCTGAGCAGGAGGCTCTTGATAATTTGCAGTCAATTACCCTTCAGCTTGTGGCTCAGGAGAGGGCGGCTGCAAAAAGCTTGCTTGAAAACCCGGCTCAGGTTGACGAAATTTGGCGAGCAAGAGGAATTTTGCAGTATGCAAGAATGCTCACCTGTGATGAATTTATGGAGCTTTCATCTTTAATTCGTCTTGGGGCACGAAGCGGAGTTTTTGATTTTGATATGAAAAAGCTTAACGAACTCACATACAGCGTTCAGCCTGCAACTATTAAAGCCCGTGAAAATCAAGAACTGACAGCTTATCAGCGTGATGTTATCAGAGCTGATGCAGTAAGAGAGATTTTTGCATAAAAACGGATATGATAAATTAAATAAAGGAGAGGTGCTGAATGTATAAATTCACAGGCTTCACACAAAAAGCAAACACAGCGTTAAACGATGCCATTGAATCGGCTGAAAATTTAGGACACACTTATATCGGCAGTGAGCACCTTCTTGTGGGCTTGCTCAGCGTTGAGGGATGTGTTGCACACACAGTTTTAACCACTAAGGGTGTAAGTGCTTCTGCTGTGGAAAACACACTTAAAACAACCGTTGGTATAGGTACTCCCACAGTGCTTTCACCAAATGAATTTACTCCCAGAAGCAAACAGATTATTGAAAGTGCAATTGCTGCCGCCCGTTCAATGAATCATTCTTATGTTGGCACTGAGCATATCCTTATTGCCATCGCCAAAGATTCAAGCTGTTTTGCAATGAACATTCTTGAAAAATACGGTATTTCACCTAATGAAATTATCAATGAAATTTCAAAAAGCGTTGCTTCTGCAAGCTCTGCCCAGGGGGATAAGAATAAGCAGGGCAAAAAGAGTGAAACTCCGACCATTGAGCAGTTCGGCAGAGATTTAACAGACCTTGCACGTCAGGGTAAAATTGACCCTGTAATCGGCAGGCATAATGAGATAAACAGAGTTATTCAGATTCTTTGCCGTCGCACCAAAAATAATCCTTGCTTAATTGGTGAACCGGGTGTCGGTAAAACTGCTATTGCCGAGGGGCTTGCTCTTAAAATTTCAACCGATGAAGTGCCTGAATTACTCAGAGGTAAAAGAATTATTTCACTTGATTTAACAGGTATGGTTGCCGGCACAAAATACCGTGGCGATTTTGAAGAACGTATCAAAGCTGCCATTGATGAAGTAACAAAAGCGGGCGATGTAATTCTTTTCATTGACGAAGTGCATACCCTTATGGGGGCGGGTTCAGCCGAGGGTGCGGTTGATGCAGCCAATATTCTCAAACCTTCTTTGGCAAGGGGTGAAATGCAGGTTATCGGTGCAACAACCCTTGAAGAATACCGCAAAAACATTGAAAAAGATTCTGCTCTTGAAAGGCGTTTTCAGCCTATTGTGGTAGGTGAGCCTACCCAAGAGGAAGCAATCGAAATTCTCAAAGGTCTTCACGATAAATATGAAGCTCATCACAATGTAAAAATCCCCGACGAGGCTATAGAGGCGGCTGTTCATTTGTCATCAAGATATATTACTGACAGGTATCTGCCTGATAAGGCTATTGATCTGATTGACGAGGCAGCTTCTAAAATCAGACTTCGTGCTTTTACTCCTCCTGAAAATATCAAAGAACTTGAAGATAAAATTAAATCGGTGTCAGATGAAAAGTCTGCTGCTGTAAACAGTCAGAATTATGAGCTTGCCGCAAAGCTGAGAGACGAAGAAAAAGAGCTTCAGAAAAAGCTTGACGAAACCAAGGAAAGCTGGAACCGCAAAAACTGCGAAATGAAAGGGGAAGTAACCCCCGAAGATATTGCGGCTGTTGTGTCAGAGTGGACACACATCCCCGTTGTTCAGCTCACGCAGGAAGAAAGTACAAGGCTTCTCAATCTGGAAGAAGAAATGCATCGCAGATTGGTGGGTCAGAACAAGGCGGTTTCTGCCATTGCAAAGGCTATCCGTCGCGGTCGTGTAGGGCTCAAAGACCCCAACAGACCAACAGGCTCGTTTATTTTCCTCGGTCCTACAGGTGTGGGTAAAACTGAGCTTTGCAAAACTTTAGCAGCAACAATGTTTGGTGATGAAAATGCACTTATAAGGCTTGATATGTCAGAGTATATGGAAAAGCATACCGTTTCACGAATGGTAGGTTCCCCTCCCGGCTATGTCGGTTATGATGAAGGCGGTCAGCTCACCGAAAAAGTTCGTCGCAAGCCATACAGCGTGGTGCTTTTTGATGAAATTGAAAAAGCTCATCCTGATGTTTTCAATATGCTTTTGCAAATTCTTGATGACGGTGTGCTTACCGATTCACAGGGCAGAAAAGTAGATTTTAAAAATACCGTTGTGATTATGACTTCAAATGTTGGTGCAAAGCTTATAAGCGGTGGTGCAGGTAAATCACTCGGGTTTAATGCCGATGATAACGGTGGTGCACTCTCTGACAGCAAAATTCACGATGCCGTTATGGGTGAGCTTAAAAAGCTGTTCAGACCCGAATTTCTTAACAGGGTTGACGATATAATCGTATTTGAACAGCTGAAAAAAGACGATATTAAAGAAATTGCTTCAAGAATGCTTGAAACACTTCGCAAACGCACAAAAGGCTTGGGTATTGAAATTGAGTTTGATGACAGTGCAATTTCTAAAATTGCTGATGAAGGCTTTGACCCGGTTTACGGTGCAAGACCACTGAGAAGAGCCATTCAGTCCAAAATTGAAGACCCATTGAGTGAAAAAATGCTTGATTCAACGATAACTTCAGGTCAAAAATATATCTGCAAATACGAAAACGATAACTTCGTTTTTTCACAGGAATAATTTTAAAGCGGTATTGCCAATGGTGATACCGCTTTTTATTTGACTTTATTACATATAAATGTTAAAATAAACTGATTATTTCTGTTCTGAAAGAAGTGGTGAAATGGCAGTGTATAAAATTGCAGACTTAACTGCGGAATATTCCTGCCGTTTTGACCTTTTGAAAAGCAGAAGCAAGAAATATATTTGCGATGAAAAAGAGGCACAAATCAAGCTTTCTTTAGGTGAAGATTATTATATTTCAAGGCGAAATAAGTTCCCCACCCTTACTGACGAAGAGATTGAGTATATCGGTATGGGTGCGGCTTTTTACAAGGAACTGCTGAATTTTGACGGTATGATGCTTCACGCATCTGCAGTTGAGCTTAATGGCGAAGCATATTTATTTTCTGCCCCCAGCGGAACAGGTAAATCCACACACACCGAGGGGTGGCTCAGGGTGTTTGAAAACGCTGAAATCATAAACGATGATAAGCCGGCTATAAGAAAAGTTAACGGTCAGTACTTTGCCTTTGGCACACCTTTCAGCGGTAAAAATGACATAAGCATCAACAAGGGTTATCCCATTAAAGGAATTTGCTTTTTAGACAGGGGAAAGAACCGTATTGAAAAGCTGAATACTCAATCGGCAATGTCACCTCTTTTTAATCAGACAATTCGCCCTGATGATGAAAGCAAAATGGATTTGCTTTGTTCAAGAGCAGAGGACGTGCTTGAAAGCATAAACTTCTATGCGATGTTTTGTGATACAAGTGATGAAGCCGTTAAAATGGCTTATGATAAGATGAAATAACGGAGAATTTATGAAAAAAAGAAACCGACATCAGGATATGGCAGCCATTAAATGGATGTACCGCGTATCAAAAAAACACCTTAAGGGAGTAACGTTTTACGGGGTGCTCAGCGTTGTGTTGGCTTTTGCAGGTGTGTGGTCGGCATTCGGCACAAAAAGCATAGTGAACGGTGCCACTTATCGTGATGCAGACCTGCTTGCAGAAGGTGCTGTTATTCTTGCTGTTATTTTAACTGTTCAGTTCATTTTTAAAATTATCAGCAGAAACATTTTTGAACGCTCAAAGGCTAAAATTGAAATGAGCCTGAGAGGTCATATTTTTGAAACGGTGCTCAAAAAAGATTATAGCGAGCTCACCGATTTTCACAGCGGTGAAATTATGAACCGACTTACCTCCGATGTTAATGTGGTCACTGACGGCATAATGGGACTTTTGCCAAGGCTGATTACTTTGCTTGTTCGTCTTGTGGTTGCTGTTTTGATTATGCTCAGCTTTGACCCTGTGTTTACCATAGTTTTCGTTGCAGGCGGCGGGATCCTTGTCGGCTTTTCAAGGCTGTTTAAAAAATATCTGAAAAACATCCATAAAAAGAGTCAGGAATCTGACGGTAAGGTTCGTTCTTTTATGCAAGAATCGGTGAGCGAAGTGTTGGTTGTTAAAGTGTTCAACGCTTATGATCGCATTTGCCAAAAGGCATATGAGCTTATGAATGAGAACTACCGTGTGAGAATTAAGCGTGCCACGGTGAGCATTTTTGCCAACAGCGGTGTTAACCTTGTTTTCAGTGCAGGACATCTGTTTGCAATCATTTGGGGCGGGTATCGAGTTTATAACGGATTTATTGATATTGGTGAATTGTCTGCTGTGTTACAGCTTGTTAATCAGATTCAAGGTCCCTTGGCTTCACTTTCAGGCATTTTGCCGTCATTTTATGCAACTGTTGCTTCGGTTGAAAGGCTTATGGAGTTTGAAAATCTGACCGATGAACCGTATTCCGGTGAAAAAATTGATAACATTAATGAATTTTATAAAAATCTCCGTTCAATAAAAGTTAGGGATGTCACCTTTAAATATAATCGTGATTTTGTTTTTAAAGATACAAATTGTGAAATTAGAAAAGGTGATTTTGTTGCTGTGACCGGTATATCCGGTATCGGAAAAAGTACCTTGTTTAAGCTTATGATGGGTGTTCTTTCGCCTCAAAGCGGTGAAATTTTGCTTTGCGGAAATGGTGAGAGAAAAGCAGACAAAGAAACACGCAGGTTGTTTTCTTATGTGCCTCAGGGCAATTTGCTTTTGTCCGGCACTGTTCATGAAAACATCACATTTATGAACAGTGAAAAAACCAAAGAGGATATTGACAAAGCAATCAGAATAAGCTGTTGCGATGAATTTATAAATGAATTTGAGCAGGGGCTTGATACTATTCTTGGTGAAAGAGGTCTTGGTCTTTCGGAAGGTCAGGCCCAGCGAATTGCCATCGCAAGGGCAATTCTTTATGATGCACCGATTATTTTGCTTGATGAAGCAACTTCTGCCCTTGATGAAGCAACAGAAAAAAGGCTTATTCAAAACCTCAGAGAGCTTAATGATAAAACTCTTTTGATTATCACTCACAAAAAAGCTGCTTTGAGTGTATGCAACAAAGAGCTTAAAATCATAAACGGCAAAATTATTATTGAAGAAACGGGTGATTCTGATGAAAATTAAACCTGAATACAAATTGCGTGAGGTCAGCGGAATGAACATAGTGGTTTCAACTGCAGGTATGGATTTTCAGGGAATTATCACTGTGAATGAAACAGCAAAATTCATATGGCGAATGATCGAAAAGGGTGCAGAAAAAGATGAGATAATTGTTGCCCTTGCAAAAGAATGCAATGTGACTGCTGATGAAATCAATAAAGATGTTGAAGAATTTATCTCAACCCTTGAAAGGGCGGATATAATTGAGTGACACTCTTTCTTTAAAAGAAATGTCGCCTGTGATTGAAGAGGTTTTATCCTCAGGCGGTAAAGTCAGAATTACGGCATCGGGAAAAAGTATGGAGCCTGTTATCAAAGACTGTGAAGATACCGTAGTTATTTCTGAAATTCAAAATCCCCTTGCGGTAGGGGATATAGTTCTTTATAAAAGAGCTAACGGAAGGCTTGTTCTTCACAGAATTGTTGCAATAAACGGCAGTGAAATCACCTTGCGAGGGGATAGCCAATGGACAACGGAAACTGTTGATAAATCAGTGATTTTGGGCATTCTTGAAGCTGTTGAAAGAAACGGCAAGGTGCTGAAATTAAACAATATGTATTTTAAAAAATATAAAATCACTCTGCCTGCAATCAGGTGGAAAAATCGAATAATAAATTCAATTAAGATAAGATTAGGAGCAAAAACCAATGATAAGCACAGTTAATGTAGGACTTCAGTACGGTGGCAGAGAGCTTTTTAAAAATGTTGATATGGCATTCACCAAAGGCAACTGCTACGGACTTATCGGTGCAAACGGTGCAGGTAAGTCAACCTTTTTAAAAATTCTTTCAGGTGAAATTGAGCCGAATAAAGGCGAGGTTATATATACCCCCGGTGAGCGACTTTCTGTTTTGAAGCAGAATCACTTTGAATTTGATGAATATTCAGTAATTCGCACCGTTCTTATGGGAAATATGGAACTTTGCAAAATCATGGACGAGCGTGATGACCTTTATTCTAAAACTGATTTAACTGAAGAGGAGGGTATCAGAGTTTGTGAAATTGAAGATGAATTTGCAGAAATGGGCGGTTACAGTGCCGAAAGTGATGCAGAAATTCTTTTGAACGGACTTGGTGTTACCAATGAGTTTCATTATCTTCAGATGAGCGAGCTGACCGATGCGATGAAGGTTAAGGTGCTTCTTGCACAGGCTCTTTTCGGAAATCCTCAGATTCTTCTTATGGACGAGCCCACCAACCACCTTGATATTGACGCAATCAGCTGGCTTGAAGAGTTTTTGATTGAGCTTGACAGCACAGTTATTGTTGTTTCCCATGACCGTCACTTTTTAAATAAAGTTTGTACCCATATTGTTGATATTGACTTTGGTAAAATTGCAATGTACGTGGGCAACTATGACTTCTGGTATGAATATACACAGATGGCACAGCGTCAACTGCGTGAACAGAATAAGAAAGCAGAAGCTAAGAAAAAGGAATTGCAGGATTTCATTGCACGCTTCAGTGCCAATGCTTCCAAGTCAAAGCAGGCAACGAGCCGTAAAAAGCTTCTTGATAATCTTGTTATTGAAGATATTCCTGTTTCATCAAGACGTTTTCCGTTTGTTGACTTTAAGCCTGACCGAGAAGTTGGAAACGACCTTCTTACCGTTAGCGGAATTTCTAAAACAATCGGTGAAAGAAAGGTGCTTGATAACGTAAGCTTCACAATTAAGCCGAGAGAAAAAGTTGCATTTGTCGGCACTGACAGCCTTGCAAAAACAACTCTTTTCAAAATTCTTATGGGTGAAATGGAGCCTGATGAGGGCGAATTTAAGTGGGGCGTGACTACTTCACAGTCATATTTCCCCAGTGACAACTCTGAGTTTTTTGACGGCTGTGAGGATAGCCTTATTGATTGGCTGAGAAGATATTCAGATTTGATTTTTGAATCTGATGTTCGTGGCTGGCTTGGCAGAATGATGTTTTCAGGCGAAGAAGCTACCAAAAAAGCGAAGGTGCTTTCAGGCGGTGAGCGTGTTCGCTGTATGCTTTGTAAAATGATGCTTTCAGGGGCTAATGTTTTACTCTTTGATGAGCCAACAAACCACCTTGATTTGGAATCAATCGCTTCCCTTAACAACGGAATTATCAAGTTCCCTGAAACAGTTTTGTTTACCTCTCACGACCACCAGTTTGTGCAGACAATCGCCACAAGAATTATTGATGTAACAACCGGTAGCTTCTATGATAAGGAAATCACCTTTGATGAATACCTGGAAGAAATGGCAGAAGACAAGCAATAATAAAAGCTCCCTTTCGAGGGAGCTTTATTTGTTAAAAATGTAATCGATAGCATCACCGTCATCGTGCACCTGTTTAATAGCAAAACCAGCTTTTTCAAAGCACTTTTGTGAAGCCTTGTTGCTCGGGTAAATTACAGCCTCTGCTTTATGGATTGCTTTGCCGAGAATTTGTCCGCTGTTTTCTAAAAGGTCTTTGATAAGCAGCGTGCCTTTTCCCTTGTTACGCATTTTGGGGGCAATGAGCATTTCCATAATTAAAAAGGAATCTGCATGAAAACTTATTGCGACAATTCCAAAAGGAACTTCGTTTTCAGACACAATCTTGCACCAGTAGTTTTGGTTAAGAACGGTGTCTTTTTTATTTTTCCAATATTCATAAAAATCTTCCCAACCATCATCCATACCGGTAAATCTTACGGCTTTTTTATCAAGCCATTTTTCAACAAATTTCATTTTAACAGGGTCATAATCGGTCCAACAAAATTTCATAAAATCGCCCCACTGTTTTTTGATATTATAGCATAACATTTGATTAAGTTCAAACACTACCTTTGAGGTGGTAGCGTGAAATCATTATGGCAAGACGGTAATATTATGCCTCACTTTGGACATCTGAATGGTGATTGCAAAACCGATGTTCTCATAATCGGCGGCGGAATTGCAGGTTTGCTGACGGCATATTTTTTGCATCAAAGAAATATTGACTACATCCTTGTTGAAAAAAATACTCTTTGCAGTGGGGTCACAGGCAACACAACTGCAAAAATAACTTTTCAGCATGGGCTGATCTATCAAAAGCTTGTAAAAAACATTGGTGTTGACGGTGCAAAAACGTATCTTAAGGCAAATCAGAACGCCTTTAAAAAATACAGCGACCTTTGCCGAAAAATTGCCTGTGATTATCAGGTGAAAAATAATTTTGTGTACTCTCTTGATGACAGACGAAAAATTGAAAAGGAACTTGATGCTTTAAATAAAATCGGTTACTTGGCAAATTTTTGCAAAAATCTGCCTTTACCTTTTGACACTGTCGGTGCAGTTGAGTTTAAAAATCAGGCACAGTTTCACCCTTTAAAATTTCTTGCTCACATCAGCAAAAATTTGAATATTTATGAAAACACGTTTGTCAAAGAGATGATAGGTAACACTGCTGTTACGGATTTTGGCAGAATAGAAGCAAAAAACGTGGTGGTTGCAACTCATTTTCCTTTTATCAATAAACACGGTGGATTTTCATTTAAGCTTTATCAACACCGATCATATGCTGTTGCCCTCAAAAACGCTCCCGATGTGGGTGGAATGTATGTTGATGAAAGCAAAAAGGGAATGTCTTTTCGCAATTACGCTGATTGTCTGATTGTGGGCGGCGGCGATCACAGAACAGGTAAAAACGGCGGTAACTGGCAAGGAATCAGGGACTTTGTTAAGGTGAATTACCCTGAAAGCAGCGAAAAGTTTCATTGGGCAACTCAGGATTGTATGAGTCTTGATGATATTCCGTATATCGGTAAGTATTCAAAGCACACGAAAAGGCTGTTTGTTGCAAGCGGTTTTAATAAATGGGGAATGACAGGCGCAATGGTTGCGGCAGAGCTTTTGTGTGATATGATTGAAGAAAAGGATAATGATTTTGCTCATATTTTTGACCCTTCAAGAAGTGTGCTTAAGCCTCAGCTTTTGGTAAATGGCTTTGAAACGGTGAGCAATTTGTTGTCCTTTTCTACCAAAAGATGTCCTCACCTCGGCTGTGCGCTTAAATGGAATGATGCTGAGCATTCCTGGGATTGCCCTTGCCACGGAACTCGGATTGATGAGCAAGGGAAGATTATTGACAATCCCGCAAACGGGCATTAAAAAAGCAACCGAATTTGCTGATGCCACATAAGGCAGTAATTTTAAAATTCTAACTTATGGGCGTTGCAAGGAAAGAAAATCAGAGAGAAGTTTCGGCTTCTCTCTTTTTCTTGTGTTTGCACATTAGACAAACCCTCCTTTTATTAGTACAATAAAAGTACAAAATTTAAAGGAGGACTTTTTATGTCAAATCAAAACACAATCCAATATCGTCAGGTTGGTGATTATTTAATCCCAAACCTCATTTTACCACCCGAAGAAGCAAACATTACTCTCGGCAAGTGGGGTATGTTACATAAAGACGAACTTCTAAAACACAAGAAGGTGCTGTTTACAACACTACTTGCACAAGGAAAACTATATCAGCACTGTGCTGAAAT
Source organism: Clostridia bacterium (assembly GCA_017461625.1). Taxonomy (GTDB): domain Bacteria; phylum Bacillota; class Clostridia; order Oscillospirales; family Acutalibacteraceae; genus CAG-488. The sequence goes on along the minus strand of JAFTXJ010000018.1, from coordinate 9,445 downwards.
TGAAAATCAGGCACGAGATATGTTTGATACTTTAGTTGAGCAAATGAAAGAAGCTGAAGGTGTTACAGAACACCTGAAAGAGGAAAATCAGATGGAATGGGTGTGCCGTGTGCAAAATATAGAGGCAAGGGCAAGAGAGATTGTCACAAACAACTTAATATGTAATTAATTATAACAAGACGGCTTGGTGTTTTTCCTTGCCGTCTTATTGCTTTTTACGGCTTTGCAAAAGTTCGTTAAAAAATTATTAAGCTAATATATTGAAAAAACTTGTCAACTATGCTACAATATATAAAAATTTAATACTGATATGAGAAGATACGGTTTGAAAAGTTGTAAGCTGAGTAGATGTAAAAGGGAATCAGGTTCGAATCCTGAACAACCGCCATTACTGTGTTGGAATTGAAAATCAGGTTATTGTCTGCATTTCTGCGGTTTATAATCTGCTTTGATATCTGTTCCTTAAGTCAGAACACCTGCCGTGTCTTTTTAGGTTCAACACAACTTTGGTGAGAAGAGTGCAACCGATTTATCGTAGTATGGTAGATTTTGGATTGCGTTCTTTTTTATTTTGTGCAGTCCGAAGTTATTGTTGTCGTACCGCGTTAATCTGTTGTACTCTTTTGACCTTTTTGGTTGAAAGGGTATTTTTTATTTTGTAAAGGAGGTTTGACAAGTGACATCAGATGAGAAAAAGTCCTGGGCGGAAGAACTTTTGAAAAGAAAAGCTGAGGAACTCGGAAGATTGCCCAAAAAGGATGATTTTGATGAACCCACACGGTCACGAATCAAAGCCTTCTTAGGTCCTTGGCCAAGGGCGTTGGAAGCTGCCGGATTAAAAGAAGCGAAACCTGTTCCTGTAAAATCCAAAAAGAGAAAAAGGGCAACTATCAGCTCCAAAAACCAAACTGTTTCTGCACGACAGAAGTTGGAGAAACACAGAACCGAACCGAAAGAACAGAATACTTTCGGTTAAAACAAAAAGAAAAATATCAAAAAGGAGATTCAATAATGAAAAAGCGAATTTTAAGCGTTATTCTCGCCATCGCAATGCTGCTAACAGCAACACCACTTATGTCTGTTGCATCAGAAAGCGAATATGTTTATATCTCTGTAAGCTATGATGATAAATATACCAACGACCAAAGCGGTACACCTATTGCTTATATTCCCGTATCCTTTGAAACACTTAAATCTGTTGATTTGAATGAATACGGTCTTTCAGAATATCTTTATGACGAAGACGGTGACGGAGAATATGATATTACCGCTTTACAGCTTATTATCTTCGCTCACGAAGAGCTTTACGGCGGTGATTGGAGCGAGGTAACTTTTACAGGTAGTCCCGGTAGCTCATATTTTGCAGGCGGTCTTTTCGGCAGAGACGAAAACCTCAACTATTATCTGAACGGTCAGTATCCTCTTGCAAGCGGAGGATGGGGTGCAACTTCTGACCAGATTGTTCTTGAAGCAGGCGACTTTATTGACCTTGCAGGCTTTACAAGCTGGGATTTCTATCAGGACTCGGCTTACGGTTTTCATTATTTTGCTGATGCAAACGGTGATGTAACACATTCTTACACCACAGAAACAGCCAAAGCTTGCGACATCAAGCTTATTAAAGGCACAAAGGATTATGAATACAATTCCGTTTTCTTTGAAATACCTGATTATGAAGTACATTACGGTAAAGCACTCTATAATGAAACGGGAAGTGTAACAACAGATGACAGCGGATGTGCATCTATCACTTTCCCATCTGCAGGAAAATGGTATCTTTGGGTTGACGGAGGTTATGGTAACGAATATCCCGATTCAATCGTTTCTGCTCCCGGCTATGCAGAGGTAACAGTTACATCGGCGGATGCTCCCCGTGAGCCTCAGGATGTAAGCGCTGTGCTTAATGCTACAATGGCACAGCTTGCTGATACAGTACAAGAACCTGCTTTCGGTACTGACGCAGGTGAATGGACAGTGTTGAGTCTGGCACGCGGTGAATATTTTGAAAAGAACAGCACTTATTTTAATGATTACTACAACCGTATTGTTTCAACAGTAAATGAAACAGCTTCATCGGTTAATATGAACGGTGCACTCCACACAAATAAATCAACAGAAAATTCCCGTTTGATTGTTGCACTTTCATCTATCGGTAAGGATGCAACTGCTGTTGGTGATTGGAATCTTGTTGAAGCATACAGCCTGAACGGTTTTGATTGGGTTAAAAAGCAGGGTCTTAACGGTACGATATGGGCACTTATCGCGTTGGATTCGGGCAACTATGAAACAAGCGATGAAACCATCCGTCAGCAGTGTATTGATTCCATCCTCTCACTTCAGCATGATGATGGCGGTTGGGCATTACAGGCAAACAAGACTTACGCATCTGACCCTGATGTTACGGGTATGGCGCTTCAGGCTTTGTATCCCTATCGCAATCAGACAGCTGTAGCTGAAGCTTGTGAAAAAGCATTTGATTGTCTTTCTGAAATACAGCACGAAAACGGTACATTTGCATCGGGCGGAAGTGAATGCTCTGAAAGCTGTGCATGGGTAATCGTTGCCTGCACAACATGGGGCATCAATCCTGATACCGACAGCCGTTTTGTAAAGAACGGAAAATCTGTTGTTGACGGACTGCTTCTCCATTATCTTGAAGATAAGGCGCAGTTTGAACATATTGCAGGCGCAGATGCAAACGGTATGGCTACTGACCAATCTTGCTACGCTCTTGTTGCCTACAAGCGTTTTATAAATAACAAAACAAATCTTTTTGATATGTCTGATGTTGCATTTGATGAAAATGTTGAAATCGTTCCAGGTAAGATGACAGCAACTCTCGGGCTTCCTGCTGAAATATCCGATGAGGTCGGCAAAACTTTCAACGCAACAATCAGCATTGACCAGTGGGATAACAACGCAGGCTACAAGCTTATTGATTTTATTATGAATGTTCCCGAAGGTCTTACAGTTACGGCAGTTACAGCCGAAAGCCGTCTTTCGGGCGGAACGGTAAATTACAATGTTGAAGAAAGCACAGGTAAGCTCCGTGCAGTTTACTTTGACGCTAACAACCATAGCGATATCACAGTAAGCGGAACCACCTTCCCGGCACTTCTTTTCACAATTACTTTCCGTGTCGATTCCGTAACTGCAGGCGACAAGCTTGGCTTTAACATCAGCGGAATGTCCGTTAAACTCAATTCAGATTCTTCGGATGAAAACTCTATGATTATCGTTGACATTACGGATGCAAGCGGTACGGTAAATGTTGTAACAGGTGTTTCTTATAGTGCAATGTGTCTCTATGTTGGTGATAATGTTGACCTTATCCCCTCGGAGAAAATGGCCGTTGCAGTAGCAGTTGTCGGTGCAAAGGCCGGTGCAAAGCTCAACTACAACGACGGCATCAACGGTTATGAATTCAAGTACAGCACAGAAATTTCTGATAAAACAGGTATTTCAACTTACGTTGCACTTGTTGATTCTTCAATTGATATGGCGAAGTTCGTTGATAAGCAGAATTTTGTTCTCTCTGATGACAACGCTGATGAAATCATATTCGGCGATGCAAACGGTGACGGAGTAATCAATGCACAGGATGCACTCGGTGCAGTTGATTCCTGGCTTCGTAAAACAGATGCACCGTCAGATGACAAGATTCTCGCCCTCAATGTGAACAGTGACAGCAGAATCAATACATTTGATGCTCTCGGTATCGTTGAAGCGTTTGTAGACGGCAGTGAATACATCGTTGTTACAAAGGCAGCAACTATTACAGCTAATAACTAACTGATTATTAAGGGGTGGGACTGACACGCCCACCCCTCTTAGGAGAATGAATATGAGTAAAAGCAAATTGGAACCGAAAACAAAAAAGAGAATAAAAATTGGTATCTCAATCGGCGTTTTACTGCTTTTGTTGATACTGTTTCTCCTTTTTTCATTCTGCGGTGAAAACCCGTTCGGCAAACATACACTTACAATAGAAACTCCGCAGAAAATCAGCCTTTCCGAAACAGATGAAATCACCCTCGACGTGACAATATCATCATTCGGTGAAGCTAAATATCCGGCTGCAAGTATGAGCATTGTATTTGACCCGTCAAAGCTTGAGTTTATAGGTATAGAAGAAGGTAACGTTTTTATCCGTAATGACGGTGAAGAGATTGAACAAAGACTACCGGACTGGAGCTGTAACCCGACTCAATGCAACAAAACGGGTAAAATCAACATTATGTACCTTGACACAACAGGCGGAAAGAATGCGTTTGACAAAGACTTGCTTGCAAAGGACGACAATGTTGTGCTTCGCCTGAAATTCCGTTTCAGAGGAAGTCTTCGCAAAGGCGATGTATGTGACCTTGTTTTCGAAGATGCTGTTTTTGCGGCATCAGACGAAACACAAAGTCTGGCAATGACAACCGGTACACTTAATGTCAGAAACGGCAAAATTGTTATAGGAGATTAAAATGAAAAGAATAATATGTTTAATATTAGCCTTCGTGCTTCTTATGACAACTACAGCCTGCAGTGGTAATTTCACACAGGTTAACCTTAATGAACCCATAGCTATTCCGGAAAACGGTATTGTTGAGAAAAGTGTTTTAGATAAAGTCAAAAACGAAAACGCTATCGCCACATTCACAGGTTCATCAAATGATATTAAATACGAATGGACTGTTTTCGGCAGTGACATCAATGAAACAAAGGATGTAAATTTATCCGTTGTCCTGAACAAATCAGATAAAGGCATAAAGGTCAATTTTACCGAAACGAAGGATTTGGGCTTTCCCGCCTTACTTTCCATTCATATCAAAGAAAAATGGTCAGCAGACAGTGCAACCGCTTTTAACGGCGGCAAGGGTGTTTATTCTGTTTCTGTAACAGGAAGTAAAACAAGTATTCTGAATATATCTGTAAACAAGATTATTCGTGAAATTGAAATTTTACCCGATGAAACAAAATATACAGAAGACACCACTGCAGAAAATACAAATCCGACAGAAAATGATTCTGTTTCAAGCGAAAAAGACAAATATCTTTCAGGTGTGCAGAACTCTGATGACAGAGTTTATTCTGACGGTACTGCAACAGGAAAGGATAAGTATGACACTGACCCTGTACCCGAAGGGAAGCCTATGCCTGTTGAGCCTGAAAATCAGGAAATCAACAACAAAAAGACATATACCTGCATCTTTTCCATTGAATGTTCAACAATCCTGAATAACCTTTCTGACCTCGATCCTGATAAACGTCATCTGGTACCTTCAGACGGTGTTATTTTACCGCCCACAAAGGTGGCATTCTATGAAGGTGAATCGGTCTACGATGTGCTTCAGCGTGTTTGTAAGGAAAATAACATACATATGGAATCCTCATGGACACCTGTTTATAACAGTGCCTATATCGAAGGCATAAACAATCTTTATGAATTTGACTGCGGTGAGCTTTCAGGATGGATGTACCGTGTTAACGGATGGTATCCCAATTATGGTTGCTCCCGTTATCAGCTTGCAGACGGCGAAAAAGTGGAATGGCGTTATACATGTGACCTCGGTAACGATGTCGGTCGTGAAGGAACTTGGTAAAATTTATGAGAGATTCATTTTTAGAATATCATCCTTTTATAAATTTAATATATTTTGGATTTACGATAAGCTTTTCTCTTGTGCTGACACACCCGTTGGCACAAGGGATTTCTCTCGTGTGTGCTGTTATTTATGCAGTAAGTATAAATGGGAAGAAAAGCGTGATATTTCTCTTGAAATACTGTCTGCCGACGGTGCTTCTGACTGCATTTATCAACCCTGCATTCAATCACGAGGGTGCAACAACTCTGCTGTATTTTCCGAATGGCAATCCACTTACCTTGGAGAGCATTCTGTACGGATTTTCTGCAGGCGTGATGATAATTACAACGCTGATGTGGTTTTCGTCCTTTAACAGGTTGATGACAACGGACAAGTTTATCTATCTTTTCGGCAAGGTTATTCCTGCTTTGTCACTTGTGCTGAGTATGTCTTTAAGATTTGTTCCTAAATTCAAATCGCAGATGCAGACTGTCACTGAAGCGCAAAGAAGCATCGGCAGAGATGTGTCGAACGGAAGCCTTTTCGAAAGGACAAAGACGGCAATTCACATATTTTCAATTATGATAACATGGTCGCTTGAAAATGCCATTGAAACTGCTGACAGTATGAAAAGCCGCGGATACGGACTAAAAGGCAGAACTGCTTTTTCAATTTATCGATTTGAAGAAAGAGACAAATACGCTCTTATATGGCTTTCTTTCTGTGGATTGTTTATCATTGAGGGGACTTTGCTTAACGCTTTCGGCTTCAGATATTTCCCGGATATTCGTTATGCTGCATTTGATATGACAACAATACCTTTCTATTGTGTATATTCCGCACTTTGCATTACACCCGTGATATTAAACTACAAGGAGGAGAGAAAATGGAAAACTTCAGTTTCAGAAATGTAAGCTTCGCATATCCCGAGCAGGAAAACAAAGCTCTTCGTAATATCTCCTTCGATGTATCACAGGGTGAATTTCTGATTCTCTGCGGTCCGTCAGGCTGCGGCAAATCAACACTTTTGCGTCACCTCAAAACCTGCCTTACACCTCACGGTGTGCTCGACGGTGAAATTCTGTTTAACGGCAAAGCACTTAATGAGGTTGACGAGAGAATACAGGCGCAGGAAATAGGCTTTGTGCTTCAGTCTCCCGAAAATCAGGTGGTAACCGATAAGGTATGGCACGAGCTTGCTTTCGGACTTGAAAGCCTCGGGCTTGATACACCGACTATCCGCCGACGTGTGGCAGAGGTTGCAGCATTCTTCGGTATTGAAAATTGGTTCTATAAGAATGTAACCGAGCTTTCAGGAGGTCAGAAACAGCTTCTCAGCCTTGCTTCGGTTATGTGTATGAATCCGAAGATACTTGTACTTGATGAACCTACAGCACAGCTTGACCCTATTGCCGCTTCTGATTTCCTCGCTCTTCTCGGCAAAATCAACCGTGAGCTCGGTATAACGGTTATTCTTACCGAACACAGACTTGAAGAAGCTTTTCCATTTGCAACAAGAGTTATTGTTATGGAGAAAGGTGAAATTATCAGTGATGATTCTCCCGAAAAAGTGGGACTTCATCTTCGTGATAAGGACAACGGAATGTTCCTTGCTATGCCGACAGCGATGAGAGTGTGGGCAGGCGTTGAAACAAATCTTCCTTGTCCTCTGACAGTCCGTGACGGCAGTGAGTTCCTGACTGAAAGAAGCAAAGAAAAAGCACTTCGTACCCTTGAAAGGGAAAAAGCGCATACATATACTGACGAAATAACACTTGAGTGTGATGAAATATGGTTTAGATACGAAAAAGACCTGCCCGATGTTATAAAAGGCTTTTCTCTCACTCTGCACAAGGGTGAATTTTATGCAATTCTCGGCGGTAACGGTGCAGGTAAAACAACAACGCTGAAAGTGATTTCGGGACTTCGCAAGGCTTACCGAGGTAATGTAAAAGCAAACGGTAAGGTTGGAATGTTACCGCAGAATCCGCAGGCGCTTTTTGTGAAAAGAACTGTGCGTGAGGATTTATATGAGGCTCTAAGTAATGTAAAAATCACAAAGAAAGAAAAGGATGAGCAGGTTGCCCGTGTGGTTAGTCTTTGCTCGCTGACTGACTTTCTTGACCGACACCCTTATGACATTTCAGGCGGTGAACAGCAAAGAACTGCACTTGCAAAAGTTCTTCTTACCGCACCCGATATAATTCTTCTCGATGAACCGACAAAAGGCTTTGATGCAGAATTCAAGGTAACATTTGCAGATATTATCGGTAAGCTGACAAATCAGGGCGTAACCGTGCTTATGGTCAGCCATGATGTGACCTTCTGTGCAGAATATGCACACAGATGCGGTATGTTTTTTGACGGTAATCTTGTCGCAGAAGGCACTCCCCGTGAGTTCTTCTCAGGTAATAACTTCTACACAACATCTGCAAACCGTATGGCAAGGCACCTCATTCCCAATGCGATAACGGTTGATGAAATCATTGCTTGCTGTGGCGGAGAGATTAAGAAAAAAGAAAGTGCGGATGAAATAACACTTTTGCCTGAGCCTGCCCCGAGAAGTGTAAATTTCAAGCCTGAACCACTTAAACTATGGCGTAAAATTCTTGCTGCAGCATCAGGGCTTATTTCATTGGCTGTGTTTTTCTATGCAACGGGAATTACCGATTTATCAGCACTTATAAATTCTTCGGGCATAAGTGAAGCGGGTAAAAACCAATTATGGCTTTACGGGATTTTGTTTGTTGCTCTTACCGTGTTTATGATTGTAATCGGAAGACGGAGCGAACCGCCGCTTATAGTGCAGACACAGAAAGAAAAACGGAACTTAAGCAAGCGGACAATTGTGGCATCTGTTGCTATATTGCTCTTTATCCCGCTGACCATATTTGCAGGGATTTTTTATCTCGACAACCGACAGTATAACATTGTCGCACTGCTTGTGCTTTTAGAGTGTATGTTGCCGTTTGTTCTCGTGTTTGAGGGTAGAAAGCCTAAGGCAAGAGAGCTTGTGACAATCGCTGTGCTTTGTGCAATCGGAATAGCAGGCAGAAGCCTTTTTTTTATGCTTCCGCAGTTTAAGCCAGTTCTTGCACTTACAATAATCGCAGGTGTAGCTTTCGGCGGAGAAGCGGGATTCCTTGTAGGAGCCGTTACAATGCTTCTTTCAAATATGCTGTTCTCTCAAGGACCGTGGACTCCATGGCAGATGTTTGCAATGGGTATTATAGGTTTTCTTGCAGGAATTCTTTTCAAAAAAGGATGGCTTCGCAGAACACGGGTTTCCCTTGCCGTTTTCGGTGCATTTGCCGCTGTTGTTATTTACGGCGGAATAATGAACCCTGCATCAATGTTTATGTATTCGTCACAGTCAATAACAGTTAAAGCCTTGATGGCATATTACATTTCAGGACTTCCTATGGACCTGGTACACGGCTTTGGAACAATTATATTCATTATGCTCGCTGCCGAACCAATGCTTGAAAAAATGGACCGTATCAAAGTAAAATATGGGTTGGTTGAGTAAAAGTTAACAGTATAAATGAAGCGTGGTGTCGGCAAAAACCGACACCACCTTTTCTTTTTTGAGAAAGTTCTTGACAAACAAATGTTCTGTATAATGGTAAATTGGTAAATAATGTATTTACCCAACAACTGAATATAATCTGAAACACATATTTTTTTACTTATTGGCTTTATGCCAACACATATTATCTGACCGAAAATGTATAGTCCGATACTCGGTCAGCAACATACGGACAATCAGTGCTTAAACTTTAAGCCGTTACATAGTTTCAGTGCAAACTGTGCGAGAGGATGAAATGTCTTCCCGCTATTTGTGCTGTCTATGTGACGGATTTTTTGTTTTC